>NZ_JBEPPL010000015.1:0-169653 GCF_040547305.1 Pedobacter sp. UYP1
ATTTTGAATTTATTTACTAACAGCCCGGCCTTGTTTCGCCTGAGTCATTCCCATGCAAATTGAAAGCTTTCAGCGCAACTTCCAGAGGCATAAGCGCATCCTTGATCGCAAAGACTTCCTGTTTAGCGTGTCAAAAAATATGCTTAAAAAAGAGCATCCTCCACAAGTTTATGACTTGATCCATAACTTTATCCTTTGTCTGACAAAGACTCAGACCAATCGCAGACTGGTCTGAGTCCATATCTGATCAGATCTTACACAACCGTCTGCGCTATAAAGCAGCCGGCTCTTGAGCAGATTTAATGGTCTTGTTTACCTCTTTTTGGGGTTTTAGTTAGGTTTGGGATGAAAACAAAATAGTCGTAACCTTTTATAATTCTTTCCAGCTCCAAATCCTCTACTTTAAGCTTCTTTTTAGAGATTGCTTGTTTCAAGGGCCTTAAATCATAGGCATACCAATTGTCATCTTTTACGACGGTTAAGAAAGATTTATATTGATCTAAATCAGCCAATGTTTCACCTTCTTCCTTTCCGATGAGCATAATGTGTAATGACTTCCGGTAATTTGCCTCTTCAATATTGGAAACCAGATTGCCAATATCGAATACTTCCATTAAACTCTCTCCTTTAGGCAGGTGATTAGCACCAAATTTGAAAAGATTCTTCTTGTCTTTCCATTCAGGGTATTTTTCAAAAACCAGGTGTTTCATGTATTGAATTCTTAAACGATGAATTCGATTTAAATATAGTTCCCTGCTCAATTTTAGTGCTTCAAGCTGCTCTTTCTCGTTGGCTGATAAATTCAAAGCACTCAATGCGTTCATTTTTGCCAGAAAATCGTCAGAGAACAAATAGAATGTGGTGTTCTTTTTTGTGTCATAAGCAGCGGAATTAGCGATCATCTGCTTATAAATTTCTTTTGCCTTAGCATTTTTGGATTGTTTACTTAATTCGGTAAGCAGTAACCGGTCTGAAAATAAACTAATTTGATCAGCTCCATATAGTTTGATATTCTGCTGAATTATGTTTTTGAATAAATCAAATTCAGCTTCACCTTGTAAAAAAGATAAAGCTGAGCCTGATTCATTACGGAATTTGTCAAGTTCAGCAGGTGACAAAGATTTAATTTTTGTTGATATTGTGTTGATTGTATATGGATCAATTTCCAGAATATAGTTGTCGAACTTAATATTATTGATCATCGCATTTGTGAAGTAAGGGACCTCATTGGAGAAATGTGACTCGCCTAATAACACAGAATTGTTTTTGCTGATTTCATCCAGTAGGGTAATCCATCCTTTGCCTTCGAAAGCGTTGTTATTGTTTTTTTTAAAGGTGGAGTAGTTCTTTTGAATTAAACTATCCATTAATGTGGTTTGTGCGTAACTAAAATTGGCAATAAACAGGGTTAGAATTAGTAGTTTGATTTTCTTCATATCTTTTTTTTAGAAAGATACAATAAATCGAATTTATCACCTTGATGAATTTATGTTCAACAGATTAGCAGCAACCTCTTCTGTCCGGATTTCTCTTGTGGTGCACGGTGAAGACAAGGAGGAACCTGACTTTCAGGATGATCAACTGCCAATCTCCATAGGTGACCAAGGCCTAAGCTTATTGGGTGTGCATCAGGTTTAGCTTGATAGTGCAGATCAAAGAAATGTTCACTTAAGAATGATTCAAAATCTTCCTCTGCTCCATCATATATTTTTTCGAGTTCAACACGTATTTCTGGAATAAGTATTTTCTTTGTGCCTTGTGAGTTTGGCAATATTTCACTTGACTCGCCATGGTAAGTGCATAAAAAGGTATCGGTTGGTATGGGAGAGCGATCTACATGAAAAGAATAAACATCGGTTGGAAAAAACGGGTAGGTATCATCCCGATCATAGTAGCTGATCACATTGAGTATTGGCGATGCACCATGAGCTTCCAATACCTTCAAATCATTGAGGAGAATTTCGCGGGCAAGTTGCCCTTGTTCACTCAACTGAAGCGCACGAAGTTCCTCTTCTTCAACTGTGGTTATATTTTCGTTCAGCGCTATCTTTTTAACAATTTCAGAAAAATCACCTTTTAGTTCGCGAGTCCAGCAAATCGCATTCATTTCCCCACTAAATGGCGTAGACACAAGATCCTGAAAATTCGTAACGCAATGAATCTGATTCTCAGCGTAAGATAAATCTATCATAATACTTATATAAAATCATTTTACAATAAAGTATAGTAGTAGTGACAGGTTAAGTCAGGACAAATACTGATTGAAAAATTTTTGATAAAGATAACAACAAAGCTTGTAACACCCTTTATCAATATACCAGGAAAAATAAATGTGAAATATTTGTAACGTAGTCAAAAAATTGGTGTCTATTAAAAAATAAAAAAACGCTATGAAATCTTTTTCCTTTTCAGTTCTCTTTCTATTGTTTTCTTTTTATATCCATGCGCAAGAAACCAGCCCCTTTAATACTGGATTCGAGGAAACTCTCCCCTCAAAGATCATGGGACAAGAACGTAAAGTTTGGATCCATATTCCCAATAGTAACGGAGGAAATAAAATCAAAGACAAAGGACATTATCCTGTAATTTATTTATTGGATGGAAGTGAAAATTTCAATACCGTTGTTAGTATTACAGAGCATATGAGTGAATCAAGCCTTTGTCCGCCAATGATTGTAGTTGGAATCCTGCCTTCAAACAGAGTGAGCGATTTAACAATTGGTACTGATAAGGAATTACCCGGAATTGTTGGAAAGGGCGAAAAATTCATGTCCTTTATCGAGAAAGAACTCATTCCCTATATCGATGCAACTTATCCGACCACAACTTATAAAACATTTATTGGTCATTCCCTTGGTGGTTTAACAGTCATGAACACTTTCCTGCATCAACCGGATTTATTCAATTCTTATGTTTCTCTCGATGGATCATTATGGTGGGACAATCAAAAAATTGTGAAAGAAGCAAAAACGATTTTACCAGATCAGAATTATAAAGGCAAAACATTATTTATGGCTATGGCCAATCGTATGGAAAGAGGAGTAGATACGTTAAGCGTTCGAAAAGACACAAGCGGGGCTACAGCACTTATTCGCAGCAATTTAGAACTCATTAAAGACCTTTCTAAAAACAAAAAAAACCAATTACATTTCAAATACAAGTATTATGAAGATGACAATCATCCTTCTGTAAGATTGATCGGAGAATATGATGCGCTCCGATTTATCTTCGACTTTTACAAGCTTAAAATTTATGAAAGCGAATTAAGCAATCCTGATTTCAAATTAGATTCATTGTTAGTCTCACATTATAAGAACGTCTCTGAAAAAATGGGTTATAATATTAAGCCGGATGAAAGCCAGATTAATAACCTTGGATACAAAATGATGGGTACTAAACAATTCGCAAAGGCAGAAACTTTATTCAAGCTCAATATTACTAATAATCCCAATAGTGGCAATTGTTATGATTCAATTGGTGATTTTTATCTTGAAACCAAGGATAAAACTAAAGCTATCGAAAATTTCAAAAAAGCTTTAACGTTGAAGGCAATCCCTGAAACTAAAGAGAAGTTGCAGAAGTTATTAGCAGAGGAGAAAAAGTAATTTAAGAAATGATTACATCTGGTTTATTTTAACCAATTGTGTACTTTCAAAACTGCATCTGCAAATACTTGTGGTTCCTCTTGTGGTACATTATGGCCTGCATCTGCAACGATATGCTCATGCAGCCCAATAAACATTTTAGCATGTCCGGATGTTCCACCTGGTTTGAGCGGATCAGCCTTGCCGTCGATCGTTATACTCGGCACTCTCACTTTAGGCTTTTGTGCCAGGATGTCTTCTAGTGGCTGTAATGCTGGATCACCCGCTTTAAGGCCATGCATCCAGCGGTAAGTATGTATAACAACATCAACGAAATCAGGATTTTCAAATGCTTTTGAAGTCCGCGCAAATGTCTCTTCATCGAATCGCCAGTTTGGTGACCATTCGTTCCAAAGCATCCTGGACAATTCGTAACGATTTTCAGTGAGACATTCACGTCCGCGTTCTGATTTAAAAAGATGCTGATACCAACAGACGCGCTCGAGTGATGGTGTAGCTGCATGCCTTTGCCCGCTCACATCTACGATGTCATAGCCCGCATAGGACACAAGGCCGCCAATTTGCTGTGGCCACAGTGCCGCAGCTGTACAGGATGAATTACCACCCCAATCAAAACCCCCGATTATAGGTCGATTCAAGCCCAAAGCATCGGAAAGTTCAATGATATCAGCACCACGAGCGGCTTGCTGTCCGCTACGCATAGTATCTGCTGAAATGAAATGGGTTTCTCCGAACCCGCGTGTAAATGGGGCGATGACCCTTGCTCCTGCTTTGCTAAGGATTAACGCAACTTCATTGAAAGCATGAGCATCATAAGGGAATCCATGTGACAGCAGCACAGGCCAGCCGTTATCCGGGCCATGTTCAAGGTAGGCAATTTGTAAAGTATCGGTCTCTATGGTTTTCATTGATTGCTTATCCATCAGCTAATTCACTTATTTTGATGATTAAATTTTCAAATATAACAGCAGCTTAGAGCTTAAGTTTCAGATTATTGGATTCCTGAAAGTTGTAAACAGGGTAAAACACTTGTTAACTTATTGATGTTCTAGCAGAAATTTTATAATAAAACAATCTTATGAGAATCAATCTATTAAAAACCCCTGCTGCTATTTGCATTTTAGCGATAACGATATCGGCTTGTACCAGCGGAACAAAAACTACCAAAACTACAACAGATTCAACTGTCACGGATTCTACAAAAGTTACAGGTATCAAACCAATGGGCCCGGCCCCGGAATGGGGTAAAACAATTAAACCAGAAATGCAGGCAGTAATTGAAAAACTAGCCAGTTATGGTGACAAACCTATAGAATCACTAAGCGCAGTTGAGGCCCGTAAAAACCATACTCCAACTGACGCTGTAATGGATTTAGTAAAAGAAAACAACATTAAAGTACCAGAGGCGATGGTTGACACTGCCGGAAAGGACATTGATGTTAGTGGTGGAAAAATTCACTTACGCGTTTATACACCGAAATCTGGTAAAGGGCCATTCCCGTTAATTGTTTATTATCACGGTGGTGGTTTTGTTATCGCAAACCTGGATGTTTACAATGCATCGGCACAAGGTTTGGCAGAACAAGTTGGGGCAGTTGTTGTAGCTGTGGCTTATAGATTAGCACCGGAAAATAAATTTCCTACTGCACATAATGATGCATTTACTGCTTATGAATGGGCCGTCAAAAATGCTTCCAGCTTAAAGGCTGATCCAACTAAAATAGCCGTTGTAGGTGAAAGTGCAGGTGGAAACCTGGCGGCAAATGTCTCTATTATGGCAAGGGATAAACACATGATGATACCTGTGCATGAAGTTTTGGTTTATCCAATTGCGCAAGCCAATATGGAAACAGAATCGTACAAAATGTACGCGAATGCAAAACCTTTAAATAAAGCAATGATGGCTTGGTTCACCGGAAAGTATTTACCAACAATGGCCGAAGCCAAAAACCCAAAAATATCACTGGTTAACGCGAATTTAAAGGGGCTGCCGCCAACCACAATTATTACTGCAGAAATTGATCCACTAAACAGTGATGGAATTATGCTGGCAAATAAACTTTCTGCTGCGGGAGTAAAAGTAAATAGCAAAAATTATGAAGGCGTTACGCATGAGTTCTTTGGAATGGCAATTATAGTTCCAGAAGCCAAACAAGCACAGGCTTATGCAGCTGAACAATTGAAAGCTGCATTCAAATAGAAAAAATATCTTTATAAAAATGCCTCCATGATTAGACTGCCCCCAAAAAGTCAGATACTATTTGGGGGCGTTTTTTATGAGGTAACATGCTTCAGTAAAAATTAAATATTTCAATTAGTTTAGGGTATTTTAATAGTTTTTGCAGTCTCCGCAAATATTTATTAGTACTTTACTGCTGTAGAATTATTTCTACTAGCAATTAGAAATAATTCTACCGAACGAACGAAACTTATCTATTAGATTTAATCGTCATATTAGCCATTTATAAGTTAGTCAATATCATTCGCCTTTAATAACACGTCTCAGCATTAATTTTAATTTAACCAAATACTATTAATCCAACTTATGGATAGCTCTTTAACTATTTTAATTTTTTTAGGAATATTTTTTTCTTTTCCAATAATTCTCAGACTCCTTTTCTGTAAAAAATCTAAATACAAAGTAGCTAATATCTTACTCGCTACCGCATTCCTTTCAATTGTCAGTTATGCATTAAATCATTTTCTTTTTATAACTGGTTTAATTGTATATGTCCCGATCTACTACAGAATTGCAAAACCATTTTATTATTTAATTCCTCCTTGCATATATTTATATATTATATTAATTAGTTCACCTGATAAACCACGTTTTTTTTGGTGGCATTTCCTTCCTGCCGCCCTCATGCTATTAGATATTGTACCATGGATCGTCATTGGCGGCAATGAAAGATATCAAATCGTTAATTCAATTTTAAAAGATCCTGCCAAAGTATTTGAAACCGCACATAATTTATATCCTGTATGGATTCATTCTGTATTAAGGCCAGCGCAAGGGGTAATATATATTTGCTATTTGACGATTCATCTGCAAAAAATGAAAGATGATGAAAAATACAAACTAAATGATACCAGGTATAAGGACTATTATCAATGGGTTTTAGTACTGGTATTTTCAGAAATTGCCATGTATTTGTCTTTAACATGCCACACCATAATCACTTTTATGAATATTGATAACAACGGAATCAGCAAGCTTGCGATTTATCTTCCGGGAATGTCTATGTGTGTTTCTTTTATTTTCTTATGTAGCTATGTATATACACATCCATCGTTGACATGTGGGTATACGCCAAAAATAAAAAAGCCGGCAATTGATGATTTTAGTCCTGAAGTTTCAAAGACTATCTATCCTGTTTTTTCAGATGAAGCGCTGTTAGTTTATCAAAATTGTATTGAATTCCAATTAAGAGACAATTATCTATTTAAACAAAAGGGCCTAACATTTCATCAACTGGCTAAGTATTGCAGAGTCCCTAAACATGCCTTCTCATTTCTTTTAACAAATGTCTATGCTATGCATTTTAATAATTACATTAATGAATACAGAATCTGCTATATTATTGAAAGGCTCCATAGTCAGGAATGGAAGGAACTAACTTTAGAAGGTTTAGCACATGAAGCGGGTTTCTCTTCAAGAACAACATTTTTTTTAGCTTTTAAGAAGAAAATAGGAATGAGCCCAACTTTGTATCTGCAGAAATTCAATAAAACACAACTGGCTATCTCGTCTAAAAAATCTGATTAAGAGGATTTAGATGTTCGCATTCTATCCTTTTTGTTCTGATAAGGCCCAATTGACTACTGGTATTATTGATTACGAAACATTTTCACTTTGTTTGGAATGTTAGGCTCCTCGCCTATCTAACTATAAAAACAAAGCTTATGCAAGATTACTCTCATTTACCTGAACTTAAACGCCAGTTGTTAATCAAATCTTGCATAGAGATTATCAAACCCTCAGACTGCAAAAATATTTCAAGAGAAATATTCAATTGTTTGCATAGAAATATTAGTACGACAACACTTAAAAGATTTTTTGGTCTCGCTGCGCAAAATCATAAGTTCTCACTTTTCACTGTCAATACGCTAACTGATTACGTCAACTGCAATAATTCTGATCAGCTTGTGAATTCAAAAGTTCAAATGAAAGAAAAGAATTTGCTCTTTATCAAAGGCTATATTGTGTATGATAAAGAAAATCTAACTTCTAATTCAAAGACCCCTTTAAATTTTTATATCCGAAGAGCAGAGAAGATGAATATCTTAAATCATCTGAAAGATGTTGATCAAAGAACCCACAGTAAATTAGTAATTGTCTTAGATGTTGTAAACAAATTATAGCTGTACAGTTTCGTTCACCAAAGTTCGATAATGAACACCTTAATGTATCTTAGTACTCAATTACTGCCTCTATAAGCGCTGTAAGAACTGTCTTTACTTTGGCATGTTGATTGGCTTGTCCAGGTAAATTGATACCAGACTAAAAATACATTATGCTTAAAAACTACCTGAAGCTTGGCTTTCGTAATCTGATCAAACACAAGGCATCTTCATTTATCAATATTTCAGGGCTTGCATTAGCTGTAGGATGTTGCTTAATGGTTTTCGAGTATTCTTACTGGGCCATGCACCAGGATGCTTTCAATTCCAAAATAGACCATCTGTTTGTTATTGAAAGAGTAACTGAAAAAAATGGGAAACAGCAATATCATGGTGATGCCCCGTCTCCCCTGGGCCCTGCACTTAAAAATGACTTCCCTCAGGTTAAAAATGTGGCCCGTCTAAGTTATAGTAGTGTAATCATCAAGCAGAAAGATAACGTATTCAGGGACAAGATTACTTTTGTTGATGATGATTTTTATAAAATGTTTGACTATCCGGTAAAATGGGGTGACAAACAACATTTTACAGATAAAGATGGTATTGTCCTGACTTCAGAGTTATCGGAAAAGCTGTTCGGCCATAGTAATGCTGTTGGAAATTCATTGGTGATTACTTTTAATGTGGACGGCCGGACAATAGCAGAGAACTTTATAGTTAAGGGTGTTTTCAGTAAATATCCTGCTAATGCATCATTCAGTTTTTCTGCGCTTATACCGCATTCCAGAATGGTTTCTTTAGGAATAGACAAAACCGGTGATTGGAGTCAAGCTGCAAATATCACTTTTATAGAAACTGCTGATGTAATGACGTTGTCATCCATCAGGTCTGAGGACAAAAAATATCTTAAGCTTTATAACGCAGCACATCCCGATGATCAGCTCACTTCTTTTCATTATCAGGCGCTAAAAACAATGAACTTTCATTCTTATAAGGTAGCCAGAAATTACTTCAGTACAATGGAACCAATCGGCTTGATTATGCTTGTTGTAATTGGTGTCTCTATTTTATTAATGGTCTATTTCAATTATATAAATATCACTATAGCATCAGCTTCCAGCCGCTTAAAAGAGATCAGTGTCAGAAAGGTGATGGGCAGCAGCAGAAAACAAATTATTTTTCAATTTATCATTGAAAACATTATAATTTGTACGATTGCGGTATTTCTTGGGTTATTTTTGGCTGAAATCTTCTTTTTTCCATGGTTTAGTTCAATTTCAGGATTTGAACTTGGTCCGGGGTTCTTCTTAAACTTCCGCACCTGGATAGCAGCGTTGCTTCTGATCTTTGTTTCAGCTTTAAGTGGAGCTTTGTATCCTTCATTCTATATATCCGCATTGGATACGGTAAGTATGATGAAGGGAAATACCAAAATGGGCAGCAATAATCGTTTCAGGAAGGCGCTGCTCGGTATTCAATTCTTCCTTACTTTTATCTCCATCTCTATTGCTATTGCATTTATACAGGAGACCAAACAGATCAAACATAAACCATGGGGCTATCAGCCCGAAAGCACTGTTGTAGTCAGCCTGGATAATGGGTCTTCTTACCAAACTCTTAAAGAAGAACTGAAACGGAGTAAAAGTATAATAGCTGTTACAGGAGCCGCTCAGCCTGTTGGTAATTATGCTAAAGAGATTTTGATTAAAAACGAAGGAAAAACTGAACAGGTTAAAAGCATCAGTATATTACCAGGTTTTATAAATCAGTTAGGAATGACAGTTACTGAAGGCAGAGATTTCAGCGAAAAAAAGTTGACTGATCAAAAAGATGCTGTAATTGTAAATCGGGCCTTTTTAAAAATGATGAACTGGCCGAAATCTATTGGAAAAAACATTCTCTATAATCATCATAATTACTCAGTTATTGGACAGGTAAATGATTTTCATTATGAAAGTTTTGAATATAAGGTTGCACCTATGGTATTCATGAGCGCCAACCCTAAAGATGTGAAGTTCGTTTATGTTAAGAGTTCATCCAATCTATTTTCAAATGCGCATGAAGAAATCAAAAGCACCTGGCAGAAGTTATACCCCAACCTTCCATTCGATTTTTATTACCAGGATCAGGTGTTCAATGAATACTTCAATGGCTTTTCCACAATTTCAGCTGTGTTAGCGGTGACTTCCCTGCTCATGACAGTGATATCAATCTCTGGGGTTTTCGGCCTGGCGCTTATTATTTTAGGAAAAAGGATGAAAGAAATTAGTGTCCGTAAAGTTTTAGGCGCCGATATCATTCATATTATTTACCTGATATACAAAGAGTTTTTATTTGCTTTGACCACGGCAATTATGGTGGGCATACCACTTTCTTTTTTCCTGACAGACAGCATGTTCAATCAACTATCCACCAATTCTGAATTTTCATTTTTACCTATTGGATTAGCAGTCATCGCTTTAATTTCCACGACTTTAATTAGTGTGTCATGGCATATATTCAAGGCGAATCAAGCTAATCTGTCCAAATATTTAAAGCAGGAATAAGATTTTAAAAATATGATAAATTTCAATTTCACTATTTGCGTACTGCTTATGGCCTTGGGTGTCAGTGCACAGCAAGATCCTGAAAAGCAATTAAAAAACACGTCCTGGGTTCAACAGGGTTATGGCAGATGCTTAAAGATTGAGGATTCTACCTATACTTACTACAATATGAATAGCATGAGCTGTAAAGCGCTGGCGGAAGGTAAGATAAATGGAAGATTTACAATTCTGTCATTGAATAAGGATGCGCTCGTCCTTAACCCTGGTGGAATTGTAAATTATACTTTTAAACGGGCTGATTCATTGCCTCAGATGTGTACTCACGTAGACAGCGCTACGGCTTCTTATGAGGAAAACTTCAAAGTTTTCTGGGAGACCTTCAATGATAATTATGCATTTTTCAGGGAACGAAATATAAATTGGAAACAGGTTTATGAAGATTACCTGCCAAGGGTAAAGAAAATAAATTCTCAAAAGGAACTAGCTGATATCTTATTAGAAATCGTTAAAAAGATAGGCGATGGCCATATCAGATTAGAAATTCCGGATGAACTGAAAACAAAAGCAGCTGTAGGAACTCCAGTAATCAGGCGAAAAAAGGATGACATCATTAAGGCCATACAAGACAATTACTTAGTCGATAAGCACGCTTATAATAATGGGGTGATCAGTTGGGGAAAGTTGAAAGGTACAAGGATCGGCTATCTCATGATTAAGGATATGAATGACTTTTCAGCTTATGTTTCTTCTGTTGAGCAGCATCAGCCCGATTTTACAAAGAAATATGATCAGGTTAAAGATTCCAGGTTACCTCTGATGCAATTTGAAGATGAGCTCAACGGTGTCGATCAGGTCATGAAAAAGATCATGTCTGATATTGGGCAGTCTGATTCAATAGTTATTGATCTTCGTTTTAATGGTGGTGGACTGGAGACGGTAGCTTTGAGGCTTCTGAGTTATTTTATTGTTGAAAGTAAACACGTTCTTTCTGTGGAAGCTAAAACTGTTCAGGGTAATACGGCGAAACAAAAATATATTTTGCAGCCAGCAAATTCTGCCTATCAAGGTAAAGTCTGCTTACTTTTAAGTGGTCAGACAGCGAGTGCGGCAGAAATTTTCGCCTTAGCTGCTCAGCACTATCCGAATATTAAAACAATGGGTACAAGAACTGCTGGTATCTTCTCAGAGCTTTTATGGAAGGAGCTTCCCAATGGGTGGGAGTTTAGTTTATCGAATGAAATTTATACCGATAGTAATGGAAAAACTTACGAAGGAATTGGTGTCCCGGTAAGTGATGAGCTTAATTATTCAAGAAATCGACTGGATTTCTACAATAGTTTTTATAGCGGAGATCGTTTTACAGATAAGGCGATGGATCAGATAATGCGATGGGTCAGATAAGGAAATAGATCATATAGGTTATAAGAAGACCTCTGAATAGTATTCAGAGGTCTTCTGTTTAGAATTAATTAGTTTCCATTAATTATCTGTCATTAATTTATTCAAAGAAAGTTCATCCGAAGAAATTGGCCAGATATATCCATTTTCGGCAGGAGCTTTAGATGGTGCGCTTCCTTTGGCTGGAATAGTAAGCAGTAACCTTGTTAGATCAGGGCCTCTTAAGCCTTCACCCAAAAACTCTATTCTTCTTTCCAATATTAAAGCATCAGTAAATGCAGCAACAGATGCGGGAGCAATCACTGTAGTTGCATCTGAGCGCTGACGTACTGCATTAATTAACAATAGCGCTTGTGAATCAATTGAATTTGAACTGCGTACCCGGGCTTCTGCAAGGTTTAGCAACACTTCAGACCATCTGATTACAGGTACCCAGTCTGTATAAGGGCTTGGCGCTGTGAACTTAGCAATATATTTCTTACCATCCGCTTTGTTAAAGATGAGGTTCCTTCTCAGGTCAGTTGCTTTCCACCCTGTATTAGCCAGAATTCCAGTTGAATTCAAAGAATATTCTGTTGTTCCGGGCACACTTGCTGTCATATAAAAATAAGAAGCTAAGGAGTTTTGAGTACCAGGATTATCCAGGGGAATTGCGGAAGAAGTCATTGGCAATGAAAATACAGATTCGGTAGTTGTATAGGTTTTAAATACGGAAGCAAGGTCAGCCTGCATTTCATTAGGGACACCACTTGTTGCTTTGAAAGGTGCAACAGCAGGAACTATTTTATTGGCTTCAGTGATTACTTCTGCATATTTGCCCATGCTCAGATATACGCGGGTTTTTAGCGCAATGGCGGTATTACGATGTGCTCTTGTTACATTTGAAGTCGTATTTGTTAAAGACAAGTTTGTCTCTGCGAAATTTAAATCTGCAATAATCTGATCGTATATCTGCGCTACAGTACTCCTGGCCAGATCGGAAGATCCTTGAGCTGTAATCCCTGTTAATCTAAGCGGCAATCCAGGTTTATTCCCATTTCCATCTAAGTAAGGTCTTGCAAAAACCTGTAATAAGCTGTAATAAGATAAGGCTCTGATTAACCTGGCTTCAGCAATATATTTGGCGGTCGAAGGAGCACCTACTACTGCTGTCCCCTTTTCTGTCATGCCGTCAATGAAGACATTACATCTGTTGATCGTCAGGTAACCTTGTGACCATAGTGTTTTTACGGAAGTTGCACTGTTCGCAACATTCATACTCCATACATCTGATGCGGTAACCAGGTTACTGGTTTCATTGATAAAGTCTTCTCCTCTTAAATTTCCGTAAACCACATACCTGCCACCATAGAAATTTCCATGTTTTAAAGATCCATACAGAGACAATGCCTGATTTTCGATACGCAGTGGTGTATCAAATGCATTATCACTAGCAACAGTAGTTTGAGATATCGGGTTAAGGAGTTCCTTCTTGCAGGCACTTGATACTAGCATAAAGCTATATATTGCCGTTATAAGTATATATTTTTTATTCATGATTTTCTGTTTTGATCAATTAAAAGCTTACACTAAGTCCCATGGTATAGGTTCTTGAATTTGGACCGGAGTTTCTATCTGATCCTTGTCCACCCGGGTTTAAACCATTGGAAGCAACTTCGGGATCAGGACCTGGGTATTTTGTGATAATCGCAAGGTTCTGGCCGGCTACAAAAACTCTAAGGTTATTGAGCTTTGCTTTTCCTAAAATCGATTTAGGAAAAGTATAACCGAAAGACAGATTCTTTAATTTAACGAAATCAGCTTTAAACACATTGATGTCCAATGGAATAGTATTACCATAAGAAACATTATCACCATAAACCGCTCTTGGAAAATCAGTTATATCTCCTGGTTTTTGCCAGCGGTTCAGCACATCGACTGCGTTATTCCAGTAGCGCTGATCGTGCAAACCTGCGTTGGTTCCGTAAGAAACATAAAAGCCCAATTGATAGGTAAGCATCACGTTTAAATCAAATCCTTTGTAACGGAAAGTATTGTCAAATCCACCATAAACTTTTGGGGAAGAGTTTTTATACATTACTGCGTCAGCACTTTGTGTGATTGCTGGTGCTGCTGTTCCATCATCAAGGTATTTCCAGTTGGATTGTCCTGTAGGGACAATGTGCTGATAGGTAACTTTCCTGCCGGCAGCGTTTAAAAATATCCGGTTACCTGTTGCCTGATCTACACCTGCGGTTTTAACTACATAGAGATATCCGATGGAGTAACCAGGTGCAGTTCTGTTTACGTTCTCTCCTGTTGAGGTACTTCCGGTAGCAAAGATGATTTCTTTCAGTCCTGGAGCAAGAGAGGTGATCTCGTTTTTGTTGAATGAGATATTGAAATTACTTGTCCAGCTGAATGCTGCGGTCTGTACTGGGGTTGCATTCAGTGAAAATTCAAATCCTTTATTATACATGGTACCTGCGTTCAGTAAGATACTGGTTGGCACACCTGTAGATGGGGCTTGTGGAACATTAATAATCAGCCCGTCGATATTATTTTTATAATAAGCAACTTCAGCAGTTAACCTGTTCTTTAGAATTCCAAAATTGAAACCTATATCCGTTTTTTTACTGGTCTCCCACTTCAATTGGGTGTTACCAGCAGCATTATAGATAGAAGTAGCAGCGCCGCCATATAATCCAGAGGTGAAAGTTGTTAAGGTCGCGTAATCGTCAATACCGCCAATATTACCAACTTTACCGTAGCTACCTCTTAGTTTAAAACTACTGAAGATATTTTCTAAGCTGCTGTTTTTCCAAAACTCTTCTTTAGTGATTTCCCATCCTGCAGAAACTCCCCAGAAAGTTCCTTTCTTTTGCCCTAATGCCGAGTATTCATCTTGTCTCAAGTTACCGCTCAGGAAATATTTTCCGTCAAAGTTATAGTTCAAACGTCCAAAATAAGATAACAGATAGTTTTCACCATAAATCATTGCTGAAGCATTATTTAATGTAAAACCTGCTTGTACAACATCATAATTCGGATCTGCTAATCCCTGACGGTCTATACCATAACCAGTAACAGTATTTCTTTGCTGCTCCTGACCAAGTAATGCATTAAAGTTATGCTTGCCAGTGGTCAAATTTGCCTGTGCAGTGTTAGTCCAGACCCAGTTTTTTCTTTTTCTGAAGATCCCAAAGGCCTGACCGTTTAGCCCCTGCCCTGGTCCGTGTACAGGATTGTAAAAAATATCGTTGTCAGCATTGATGTTATCAATCCCATAAACAGACCTCAGTGATAACCATTTAAAAGGATTGATCTGTATATAAGCGTTAGATTGGATATGATCTGTTTCATTGTTCTCTCTGTTCTTAGAAAGCACTTGTGCAAAGTTATAGAAGCCAACCTGATTACCACTTACCACGTTGTTCATCGGCCCTACAAAGGTAGCGCCCAGGTTAAAGCTCCCATCGTTATTGTAAGGAGAAACATTAGGTGCATTAACTAATGCTGTTCTTGCTACGCCAGAAGTGCCATAGGCATCACCATAGTTAGATCCTGAATTGATACCTGCAAGATTCTTTTCATTTGAATAAGCTAATTTACCTCCAATAGACAGGTAATCATTAATTTTACTATCTATATTAAACAGTGCATTTAATCTTTTAAAGCTATTCTTGATGTAAATACCTTGCTGATCGGAATAACCGGCACCCATGTAATACTTTGTATTTTCAGTACCACCAGAGATATTCGCATTATGATTTTGAGAAAAACCTGTATGATAGGCGTAATCGTACCACCTGGTATTAATTGGTTGCCCATCAGGCCCATTAGTAAGCGCAAATTTCGGCAATTGCGAAACTCCGTTCACATTAATATTTACGCTACCTGCCCGAATTGAATTCGCATTTGCTACAGCTTCATTTTTATAATCTGTATACTGAAATGCATCTAATAATTTTGGCAAACGGTAAGGGCTTGACCATCCAACCCAATTGTCATAGTTTATTCTGGGAACTCCTGTTTTACCTTTTTTTGTGGTCACAAATACAACTCCATTCGCTGCCCTGCTCCCGTATATAGCAGTGGATGCTGCGTCTTTTGCGATGTCTATACTCTCAATATCATTTGGATTGATACTTGCCAAAGGATTAGTTGCCGCAGCGGTTAGTGAAGCAACATTTGAGGCATCGCCCGAGGTCGCAACTATACCATCAATAACAAATAAGGGCTGAGAACTCAATGAGATTGAATTTGTTCCGCGAATTCTGAATACGGGTGGTGAATTCAGAACGCCGGAAGGAACAGTAATTTGCACACCAGAAGCGCGTCCTGCTAAACCAGCTTCCAGACTTTGAATTGGTTTTTGCGCAATCGCCGCTCCAGTTACGGATGAACTGCTTCCAGTAATTTCCCCTCTTTTTTGTGTGCCATAACCGACAACAACAACATCGCTAAGGGTTTGAGCACTGTTTTCCATCACAATGTTCCATACGGATGATCTGCCAATTACCTTCTCCTGGGTAATAAAGCCTAGAGAGGAAATTTCAAGCGTAGTTACTGTTGCAGGTACTTTGACAGCGAACTTTCCATCTGCTTTTGTCTGAGTTCCGCCCTTGGCGCCTTTAAAACGAATAGTTACGCCTGGCAGAGGAAGGTCATCCTCTTTAGCTGTGATTGTGCCGGTAATAGTTCGTTCCTGAGCTATTGCAAAATTTGCAAATAGCATCATCACGAAAAAGATCGTTAGAATTTTCTTCATAAAATTTAGTTTAGTTTTTAGTTAATTGTGGCTGCCTTAATATAACAATTCCGATACAATACAATAACCAGACTAATAAAATTTTAAAACATACAGTCGCAAAATGACTCAGAAAAAACAATAATCTTTGAATAAAAACACAAAGACAACTACGAAAATCGCAGATTAACCATTAAAAACAATACGAAAACCAGTAAAATAGCTAAAAAACACAACAAATAACCATCAAAACAAGACAAGAAGAGAAAAACAATAGAATTAGCAATACTTACTTCAAAAAAAAAACTTATTCAAACCTAAAAATCATTAAAACGAACGCAAAATGATCAAAAACAAAAAAAGCCCTTGCCTGCATATAGCAGATAAGGACTTTTTTAGCGCTTTTTTTTATTAAAAGTGATAACTAATGGTTCCTGATGCTGTTCTTGGTCTCATTGGTTCAATTGTACTCCAACCTTTATAATATTCTTTATTGGTAAGATTGTCCATTTTAAATGCAAATGTAAAAGCCTTTATCCCATAAGAAACCGAAGCGCTCAGTATTGTATAAGAAGGAAGTGTAAATACGCCAGTTGTTGCTCTGTTCAAGATCAAATTCTTGCCAGCATAATTTCCGCCGAAGCCAAAACCCAGCCCCTTTGCGCTTCCATTCATAATTTTATAGCTAAACCAGGCATTTACAAGATCTTCCGGCCCTGCACTTTCAGGTCTTCTGCCTTCGTAATCTGCACTTGCTCCTGTTAGTTTACTTGTATTTTTACTATAGCCTGCATTGATATTAAAACCTGGGAAAGGGTTAGCTTGTATTTCTACTTCAAATCCTTTACTGAAGTTCTTACCGCCTTGTGAAACATCATTCTGACCGCTATTCAAGATCACATTAGCTACACGAATATCATAATAGCTTAATGAAGCAGTCAATTTACCTTCAAATAGATCTGTCTTTACTCCCGTTTCCCATTGATTAGCATGTTCTGGTTTGAAAGTTTTTGTAGAAGAGATCCCGTCTATAGACACATTTGCTGGTGGAACATTGGTAAAACCGTTCATGTAATTTCCGAAAACAGAAAGTTTATCTTTTAATACCTGGTATACTAACCCGAATTTAGGGGACAATGCGGTCTGTGAATACCTGTCTGCAGCCGCAGCAGTTTGCCCTCCATTTTGAAATCTGTCTACGCGCAAACTGAACATTCCTGAAAGCGCTGGGGTGAAGTTTAAAACATCTGATACATAGGCGCTGTAAACTTGTTGATTTGTAT
Organism: Pedobacter sp. UYP1; assembly: GCF_040547305.1. NCBI lineage: Bacteria > Pseudomonadati > Bacteroidota > Sphingobacteriia > Sphingobacteriales > Sphingobacteriaceae > Pedobacter > Pedobacter sp. UYP1. The sequence goes on from NZ_JBEPPL010000015.1 coordinate 17,903, forward strand.
TGCTGTTATTGTAACTGTTTGCTGCAGCTATCGCAGCATCTGCGTTTTGTTTGGTTAGTACCCCCGTATCAGTTCCTCCCAGAGTTACCAAACCTAAGCCTGCATAAGCTGAGCTATTGTCTATAAATGTTCTGTTGAAATAGTCAAGACCGGCAACAATTCTATTGCGCATACCACCAATGTGAAAGTCGCCTGTAAAGTTCTGTTGAATGTCAGTTGTTTCTGTAGTAGAATTCTGGTCACTGATGTACCGGTCAAATTTAGAAGACCCGGCAACAGATTTAGAGGATTCATACAGGTAAGAGTAATAACCATCAGATTTTGCTGTACCTCTGGAAACTACCGTTTGCGAATTCCACTGATCTGATATCTTATAATTCATCTGTGCCTGCATACTGGCAACCGGAGTCTTAATGCTCAGGTTATTATTTGTAAATGATTGTTTAGGATCATAGTTTAAACCAGCCAGCGTATTCACTTTTAGCGCGGTACTTCTGTCGAAAAACAGCATCGTCGGATTTGTACCTTCTGCGCTCAAAAATTGAGTATTCAATAAGAAGGATAACCTGTCATTTACTTTATAGGATAGAGATGGCGCGATAAATCTTGTTTTCTTAAATCCTGCATCCTGAAAACTGTTTTCATCATGGTAAGCTGCATTCACCCGGAAAAGTACTTTATGGTCTTTATCAAGTGCGGTATTGAAGTCAGCAGTTATTCTATTCAATCCATAACTTCCTGCGGTATAAGTAACGTCTGTTGCAGTACCATCAAATGGTTGTTTGGTTACTGTATTAATTAATCCACCGTAAGAAATCAAACTGCTCCCGAATAAAGTTCCTGATGGGCCTTTAAGCACTTCAATACGCTCTACATTAGAAACATCCAGACTTCCATTGGTTAATCCTGGTAAACCGTTTACCAGTGTAGGCTGCACAGCAAAGCCTCTGAGAGAAAAATAACCTGCTCCGTCTCCGCTACGTCCTGTAGAAGACCATAACTTATCAATTCCAGGAACATTTTTCAATGCATCATCATAGTTAGTGATCTGCTGCTCTGCCATCAATTCTTTAGAAACAACAGAATAAACCTGTGGATTTTCGAGATTCTTCAAAGGCATTTTTGCAACAAAATTACTTTCTTTCACTGCGAATTTATTGGTTTTTCCACCACTCACAATGACCTCTTTTAATTGCTGACTGGAAGCAGTAAAAGTGAGGTCCACAATTATCGTTTCTCCTTTGTTTACAGTCACATTTTGGGATACTGAATTTAATCCTACCAGGCGTGCAGCTATAGTGTAAGTCCCGGCTGGAATATTCTTTAGCAGGTACTGACCTTCTTTATCAGTTGCAGTATTGGCAACGCCCTTAATTGCAACCATGGCCAGTTCTACTGGTACCCCATCTGATGTTTTTATAATTCCTTTAATTCCTCCTGTTTGAGCGAAGGAAACTGAAGTAACCAGCAAAAGAAAAAATGCGGTTACAGCGACTTTTGTTGTAGAAAAAAGCATAAATATTGGTGTGTGTTGTTTGAGGCAACAAACTTACAACATCATCTGATTACTAAATAGTTATTATTTAGACTGATTTAAAATAAGACTTTAAAATGACAAATAAACTACCGGGAAAAATAAAATTCGATGAAAAGCCGAAATTATTATATTAAGATAACTATTTACTATTTCTCGTCTAATCTTTCTGGTAAGGTTTTGCAGGATCTTAAATATTCGCTGATAACTGTTTAATTAAAAAGATTATAGCTCATTCGCCTCTTCAAATCTGGCATTATGAGGTTTCTTTGTTTTTTTACCAATTAGTACTTAGATGTAAATTTTACTACAGGATCTTAATCAAAGTGAATAGCAATTAAATAGTTTAATTAGCTTATATTTAGGTATGTGCAAGTGTTTTTTCTGTAAACACTGAATTGAAATTAAAGGCGGGGTGTATAGGGATTGTTTGAATATTATGAGTTAATGCGTCTTTTATTTTATAAAAGATCGATAAAAACACTAAAATTTCTAACCTAAAAACTATCAACATGAATTTAATTGAGCTATTAAAAAGTCAGGTGAGTGCTCATGTAATCTCATCTCTGAGCCAGAAAGCTGGCGTAAGCGAAGATCAGGTAAAAACTGGTTTCGCTGCTGGTATCCCCGCCGTTTTAGGGGGAATCCTGAAAAATGGAACTGGATCGGACACTGGCTTCCTGGGTAAAATATTACCAGGCCTGGCTGGTGCTGGTACAACTGCAGAAAGTAATCCTGAAGATTTATTAAATGGTAGTGAAGATTCTTTACTGGATAAAGGAAAATCATTGTTAGGAGGTTTATTTGGGAATGATGCTGGTGCTGTAACTAGTTCTCTTTCCACTTCTACGGGGTTAAGTGCCGAAAAATCTTCGGGACTAATGGCCATGATTGCGCCACTGGTTATCGGCTTTATTACAAAGACTATGGCTAGTAAAGGATGGAATTTTTCTGACTTGCTAGGTAAAATATTTGAAAGTAAACCGGAGATTACCGCAGCATTGCCGCCGGGTTTGAGTGATTCACTGGGTTTAGCAAATCTTAGTTTGCCTAAGGTAGCGCTACCTAAAGTAGAAATCCCTCAGGTTGAGGTTCCTAAAGTAGATTTACCGAAAGTACCACCTGTTAATTATGGAACAGTTCAGGACACTAAATCTGGTGGTGGATTCCTGAAATGGCTGATTCCTTTATTGATCATTATTATTGGTGCATGGTGGATTATGGGCAGATCGGGTTGTAATAAGTCTGCAGTTGGCAGTGCTACTGATTCTTTATCAACTAAGGTCGATTCAATGGGTTCTAAAATGGATTCTGCGAGTAATGCAATGAAAGCGGGAGCTGCTGCAGTAAGCAGTACCATTTCCGGGAAGCTAAATGAAGCAGGGGATTTCGTTAGAGATCTTGGTGCTAAAACAGATAAGAAATTGCCTGATGGCACAGTCATCAATATTGGTGAGAACTCTGTAGAAAGCAGGTTAATTGCATTTATTGAGGATAAAAACAAACCAGTTGATAAAACTACCTGGTTTACATTTGACAGATTATACTTCGAAACTGGAAAAAGCACGTTAAAGGCAGAATCACAGGAACAATTAAAAAATATGGTGGCAATTTTAAAGGCGTATCCTGAGGTTAATCTAAAATTAGGTGGTTATACTGATAATACTGGAGATGCAGCAATCAATAAGAAAATAGCTAACGAACGGGCTAATGCAGCGATGCAGGAACTGGTAAAATTGGGTGTAGATCCTAAGCGTTTAGAGGCTGAAGGTTATGGTGCAGAACATCCAATTGCCAGCAATGATACCGCTGATGGAAAAGCACAGAATCGCCGTATTGATATCCGCGTGACAAAAAAATAGTTATAGTTGATTACAAAGTCCGGCCTGAATTCAAGGCGGACTTTGTAATTTATTAGTCTGATTATTTCAACGAGCGGAGCATGCTTCCTTCCCTTCCAACCTCAAGCATATGTTGCGTTCCGCATTTCAGTGCAAAGTTAGCACGTTGATGTCCTGAAGGAAAATTGAAACAAACCGGGTAATCATATTCCTTTACTTTCTCCATTACAATTTCCTCGGTTGTTTTACCAAATATTTCGCCTGGGTCATCTGGTTTTGCACTAAATCCGCCAATGATCAATCCTGCAAGATGAGCTAGTTTCCCTGTGCGCTTCAGATTCCAGAACATCCGGTCAATATTATACAAATATTCACCAGTATCTTCCAGGAACAGGATTTTACCAGCGGTGTGCAGATCTGATTTTGTACCAGAATTACTGGCTATAATGCTGAGATTACCTCCTACTAGTACCCCTTCTGCCCTACCTAACCGGTTTGATTGCGTTATTGGAGCAGTATATTTAAAATCTTCACCAGCTAAGGCTTGTCTGATCGATAAGATTGTAGAGATCTGTATGGGTTCTGCTTTAGTCCAATCGTCAGGAAAGCTATTACACATTTTAGCGTGCAGGGTTGCTATACCAAAATTCTGATTGATATGGCAGTGTAAAACGGTGACATCGCTAAATCCGATTAACCATTTAGGGTGTTTGATAAATTCAGTAAAATCCAGCTGATCAATAATACGTACAATACCATATCCGCCTCTGGCGCACATAATTGCTTTGATAACCGGATTATCTAATAGTTGCTGCAGGTCTTCGAGCCTTTCTTTGTCTGTACCTCCATAGGTAAAATCTTTTTTTCCTATGGTTGAACCAATTGCAATTTTGTATCCCCAACTTTCCATCAGCTGAACAGCGGGCTGAATACCAGATAAGCTAATAGAACCAGCAGGACTAGTAATGCCTATGGTATCACCGGGTTTTAGATAAGGTGGGATTTTAATCTTGCTGACTTCTTCTATTGCCGAAAAGTCAGCCCGGCTTTTTAAGCTTGGAAATACTATTGCTGAGGCGACCAGAGAGGAAATGAAATATTTTCGGTTCATCGGCTTCATTTGTAATGATTAGCTATTATTAACTGGCAATAAATCGCAAAACCAAAATCCACTATTACTTTTCGCAGGCTGGGTTGAACAAGAGTCATCAGCTGTTTTAGGGGCTTGGTATTCTCTGTAAACCTTCTCCCCTATTTCAAAAGGAACAGGCTTATTGAAGATAGGGCCATCAAAACAAAAGGTATGGAATTCGCCATTCTCTCCACATAGGTCGACATTCGAAGGCAAGTCTTTAATGAAATCTGTATCAATAATTCTTCCTGCAAATTCCTGATCGAGTAAATCTGCTTTGATACAAACCAGGATAGATTTGAAACCGAGGTCAATAAATTCAGTGAGCAATTCCCTGGTGTCTTTTTTCCAAAGAGGGAAAACAGCTTTTATATTTAAGGTTGATAATTGGTTTTCTCTATATTTCCGCAGGTCTTCTAAAAAAATATCACCAAAAGCAGCATGTGTAAATCCTTGTTGTTGTAGTGTAGAAACTTCCTTTTCCATTAGCATTTCATATTCCTGCATGGAGGGTTGTTCTGGCAATTCTATAGTACTGTATGAAAGATTTAGTGCTTCAATTTGCAGTTGATATAATTCTCTGCGTAAACCATGCATGCTGACCCGGTTATGTTGTCGGTTAACTGAGGTAAGCAGATGTTCTATGCTGTAGTTTTTATCCTGCATCAGATAGTGCAAAGCAAGAGCAGAATCTTTGCCTGTACTCCAGTTAAAATATGTTTTTAGTTTACTCAATGGTTTGTTATTTATTTTTCAGTATAACAATTCTTATAAAGATAAAAATAGCGATAATAATGCCTATAATTAATGGAATCAAGATTGGTTTAGCTCTGCATTTAAAATCTCTTTCAAGCTCACTGTTCCAAAATAATTCATACATAACCAGGGTCACAACGCTGTTAGCTACATAGCCAAAGCCTATACTATCCAGTTTTATAAATCCCAGAACAAAAGGGAGTGACAAAGTATATAGAACACCAAATAAAGCTACCGGCCACATTCTTCTGCCGGTTGCTTTACAATTTACAGCCAGCATATATGCACCGAGCAGAACAGAAAATAAAATTGAAAAAGTATAAACAGCAGTTTTAGTATAACATTCTGGAGCCTCAAGGTATTCGTCGATATTTTCAGTCCAGACTTCTTCTTTTCCTTGTAAGGTCTGTATTGTTCTCACATTAAGCTTTCCTGTTATATCGCTCGTTATTGTTTCAGGTAACTCAACATTTCTAAGCTGTAATTCGGCAAGCGCTAATTGTACGGCTTCATCCGTATGTTTATCAATATTATTGATATAAAACAATAATTCTTTATCAGTTTTCTTTGAAAGTATTGGTTTAAGGGCGCTCATTCAGACTGGAAGGTTATATTTATTCACGACAAAGGTCACCTGTTTAAGGCAACCTTCGTCGTAAATATAACATGAAATTAATTATTTATCCTTCTTCTTCGCTATTCTTCATTTTCATTAAAATCGCGTAAGCATTTTTGATTACAATTGATTTCACATCCAGTGGTGATTTAATCTCTACAAATCCATTGTTAATCACTCCGGTTTCTACCTTCCGCATTCTGAATTTATTTCCTCCCTCTGCAGAAAAAATATATTCTTTATTTTCCCACTTCACTACTGCGCTTTCAGGAACTGCAGTAACACTGTTATTGTTTAGTTCAATAGTTGCATTCATAAAAGTACCGGGCAATAAATCTTTATCCGCATCTTTCAAATCACAATGTACACTGGTTGTGCGGTCTTCGCCTATGTTTGGTGTAATCAAATGAATTACGGCCAGGTATTTCTTCTCTGGATGTTTATTGGTTGTACAAATGATTCTTTGCCCTTCTTTTAATTTGGATGCATCGTTTTCAAAAACTGTCAGGTTCACATGTAAAGCACCCGGATTAATGAGTTCGAATAAAACATCTGAAGAAGTAACATACTTCCCGGTATTCACGTTTACTTTAGTGACATAGCCGCTTATAGGGGCATAGATATTAATCGCTCTTGAGATATTATTCTCGTTTAAGGCATTTGGGTTCAGACCGGTTAACCTGATCTTTTCGGCTAGTGAACGCGCCAGGATTTTTTGACTGCTAAATTCACTTTCTGCTTGCTGGAAAAGCTTATCACTTGTTGCTTTTGTTGCATTTAAACCTTTTTGACGGATATAATCTGCTTCTGCAAATTTCAATTTACTCTTTGCCGTCAGGTAGTCTTGTTGTAATTGGATGTATTGCTGATCTTCTATAGTAGCTAATATACTTCCTTTAGCTACCCGCATTCCTGGGATCAGCATCATCTTTTTAACATATCCGCCTAATGGGATACTGATTGATATCATATTTTCTGGTGGTACGTCAACCACACCATTCACTTTTAAGGCTGTGTGCATTTCCTTCTTTTCAAAAGGCCCGGTTTCCACTCCTGAGTTTTTGATCTGCTCTGGCAAAAGCTGAACCACGTCTTCATCAACCTTTGTTTGAGGTTTTTCTTCCTTTACGGCAGCCTTTTCATCTTGTTGCCGATTGCTGCAGGATGCGCATAAAAAGAGCATAAGGGATGCGAATTGAATTACTTTTTTCATCTTTTTTATTGATGGTTTCATCTGTATATTTTATTAAAACTTAGTTAATGGCACTTATTTTTTCTATTTCAAAAGCCGCTTCATTCAATTGTTGAACGGTATTGAAATATTCACTACGAATCTGAATAGATTGATTGATCAGGATCACCCAATCCAGATAACCGATTTCTCCTGCATTTAATTTATCGGTAGTAATGGTAATTATCCTGGATGCATCCGGGAGAATTGAGTTTTGATAAGAAGTCACCAGCCTGCTTTGCTGTGCGTAGATTTTCAAGGCATCTCCCATCCTGTTAGTCAACTCCTGTTCAATCACAGAAAACTCCTGTTCACGCTGCCTGATTAATACATTCGAGGCTTTGATCCTGGAACGCTGTGCACCAAAGAACAGCGGTATTCCAACACCGACATTTACAGAAGAGAAACGTTTACTTTTATCAAAGTATAAATCAGTGCCCGAAGCTGTAGTCTGCAAGCCTACAATACTGGCGTTACTGTAACCAAGATTTAAGGAAGGCATGAGCTTACTTTTTTCTAATTTGTACTGCTGTTGAGAGAGCAGGATTTGTTGTTGTTGTAATTTTAACGAAGGGTTATCTGCTATTTTATCTGCTGATGGCAAAGAAGAAAGTTTGTATAACACGCTATCGGTTTCTGGAACCATTTTCTGCTGGCCATTTAACAAAAGGTTAAAGCGATTCAATAACACTTCATAGTCTGTTTTTAGAATTTCCAGCTGGTTAGAGATCTGTGAACGCTGATTTCTGGCAGTTACGAGTTCTAGTGCGTCTACATCTCCTGAATTAAAACGTTGTTCAGCTTTCTTCAGAAAGTTACCATAAATGCTGTCAGCTTGTAGCAATAGCCTGCGTTTATTTTCCAAAACCAGCAATCCGTAATAGGTAGACTTAACGCTTGTTTTGAGCGCTAGCTGCTGTTGTAGCTGTCCAGTTTCACTAATCAGGATATTTGTTTTATAAATAGCCGACTGCCTGGTGTATACAGTAGGGAAATCGATGCTTTGCGAGATCGAAAACCTGTTATCATTGTTTAAACTGTTATACTGACCAAATTCAAATCCTGCAGTTGCCTTTTGAACATCAAAGCTGCTTGTTTTCAATTCCCGGTGATAATTGGTTTCCAGTGCGGAAACACGCAAAGCATTGTTATTTTTTAATGCGCTGTCTATCGCCGCTGGCAAATGTATTTTTTCCTGAGCGATTGTATGAAAGCTGATTGAGAATAAAATAATCAGGGCAGCTATCGCTTTCTGTGGCCTGAAATATTTGAATCCTTTTTCAAAAAGTATATAAAGCATAGGTAAAACGAATAGGGTAAGTAAGGTCGAGACAATTAAACCACCGATAACAACTGTAGCCAGTGGTTTCTGTACAGCACCACCAGCACCAGTACTGATAGCCATCGGAATAAATCCAAGAGAAGGGACAAGAGCAGTCATCAGGACAGCTCTGAGCTTGGATTTGGTAGCATGTATCACAATACGTTTAACATCTGTCCAGCCTTCTTTTTTCAAACGGTTAAATTCAGTTACTAAAAGGATTCCATTTAAAACAGCAACTCCGAATAAAGCGATAAAACCCACTCCGGCAGAAATACTAAAGGGAAGGTCTCTCATCCACAGTGCCAGAACCCCACCAATTGCTGACAATGGGATTGCGGTATAAATAAGCAATCCTTGTTTTACTGAACTAAAAGCGAAGTACAGCAGCAAAAAGATAAGTAAAAGTGCAATAGGTACTACAATACTTAACCTTGCTTTGGCGGCAGTCATATTTTCAAAAGACCCTCCGTATTGTATGGTATAGCCCTTATTCAGGCGGAGTTCTTTTCCAACTTTCTGCTGTAATTCTTCGACTATGGATTGTACATCCCTGTCTTTGATATTAAAACCAATAATAATCCTGCGTTTGGTGTCTTCCCGCTGAATCTGGTTCACTCCTTCTACTTCTTCTACCGATGCGACCAGTGATAATGGAATCTGACCACCGGTTTTTGCCGGAATCATCAGGTTACGGATGTCCGCGATATTCTTGCGTGCCCCACCGGCTAATCTGACCACCATATCAAATCGCTTTTCTCCTTCATATACCTGTCCTGCTACCTGCCCGGCAAAAGCTGTATTCACGACACGATTTACATCACTCACATTCAAGCCATATTTAGCCATGCCTTCTCTGTTGTATTTAACCACAACCTGTGGCATCCCATTTACTTTTTCTTCATAAATATTAATAGCTCCTTTGACAGTCTGAATGATTCCGGTTAGGCGATGTGCGTAATTCGCCAGAGAATCCAGATCTTCTCCAAAAATCTTACAGACCACATCTTGCCTTGCTCCTGTCATCAATTCATTAAAACGCATCTGAACAGGGAATTGGAATCCAACAGTGATACCTGGAACAACTTCAAGTGCTTTGGTCATTTTAGCACTTAGTTCTGGAAATGATTTAGCTGAAGTCCACTCCTTTTTATCTTTAAGGATAACCATCATATCACCTGCTTCAAAAGGCATCGGATCTGTAGGGATTTCGGCACTTCCAATCTTGGTGACTATCTTCTGGACTTCAGGAAATTCTTTCAGCAGGATTTTAGACGCTTTCTGCGTCGTTTCAATCGTGTTATTTAAGTTACTACCTGTCAACAGCCTGGTTTCAACGGCAAAATCACCTTCTTCCAGCTGGGGAATAAATTCTCCGCCCAACCGGGTGAGTATAAATACTGCAACTACAAATAATGAAAGGGTAACCAGAATGATAGTTTTGGGAAAATGTAATACTTTACTAAGTATGGGTTGATATCTTCTTTCCAACCATGCCATCAGCCTGTCGGTCATATTTTTTTCATGCTTCAGGTTTTTACTGAGGCATAGGGCCGACATCATCGGAACGTAGGTAATGGATAATATAAATGCACCAAGAATAGCAAATGCAATTGTAAATGCCATCGGTTTAAACATCTTTCCTTCAATGCCTTCGAGAGAGAGAATTGGTAAATAAACGATCAGAATAATGATCTGGCTGAAAACGGCCGATTTAATCATAGAGCCGGTAGATTTACCGACTTCTTTATCCATTTCATCCTGATTGATATGTCCTGCTTTTCTGAATTGTTTGGAATGCGAAAAACGATGTAATATCGCTTCTACAACGATAACAGAACCATCGACAATCAGTCCAAAATCTATGGCTCCCAATGACATCAAATTTCCGCCAACGCCAAATTTATTCATCAGAATAATTGCAAATAACATGGAAAGCGGAATAACTGAAGATACAATAAGCCCTGCTCTGAGGTTACCTAAAAAGAATACAAGAACAAAAATAACAATTAATGCACCTTCTAATAAGTTGGTTTCTACGGTATGGATAGCATTATCCACCATTTTAGTCCGATCCAGAAAAGGTTCAATAACTACTCCTTTTGGCAGCATTTTCTGTATTTCAGCAATCTTATCTTTAACTCTTTTAACGACTACTGAAGAATTTTCTCCTTTCAGCATCATGACCACTGCACCTGCAACCTCGCCCTGATCATTATAGGTCATTGCGCCATACCTGATTGCAGCTCCGTATTGAACGGTGGCCACGTCTTTCATCAATAAAGGAGTACCATTTTCTAGTGTTTTGACTACAATCTGCTGAATATCCTGCGTAGTAGCAGTTAATCCTTCACTTCTGATGTATAATACGGTAGGGCCTTTTTCAATATAAGCACCACCTGTATTTTCATTGTTTCTTTCCAGTGCTTCAAATACATCAGCTATAGTAAGATTGTGAGCTTTTAATTGTTCCTGACGAACAGCAATTTCATATTGTTTGAGTTTACCACCGAAACTGGAAACTTCCGCGATACCGGGTGTTCCTAAAAGCTGGCGGCGTACAATCCAGTCTTGAATGGTCCGGAGTTCTGTAGCATCGTACTGCGCTTCATACCCTTTGAGTGGTCTGACCACGTATTGATAAATTTCGCCCAGTCCGGTTGAAACAGGAGCCATTTGAGGAGACCCTGCACCGGCAGGAATCTCTTGTTGAACTTGTTGTAATTTCTCACTGATCTGTTGCCTTGCCCAGTAAACATCGGTCTCTTCATCGAATACAATGGTAACCAGGGAAAGGCCAAAACGGGAAAAACTTCTGATTTGTTTAAGACCGGAGATACTGCTGCAGGCTTGTTCAATAGGAAACGTAATTAATCTTTCGATATCTGGTGCACCAAGAGAGGGTGATACGGTAATCACCTGGACCTGGTTGTCTGTAATATCGGGAAGTGCATCTATAGGTAATTTGGTGACCTCATAAGTACCCCAGCCAATTAGCGCGAGTACAAAAAGACCAATGATCAGCTTATTCTTTATAGAAAAGCTAATAATCAGGTTAAGCATAATTTCTAATTATTTTAAAAAACAGGAATACGTCAGTGCTATAGAGACATTTTTTCTATGGCACACTAATTAAAGCCGGTTAAATGGCTTCTGCGGAATTTTAAAAGAAGAATTTATACTCTGGGTGGCCTGAATAAATTTTCGAGTGCAGGATTGCACAGCCAGTTTTGCCCGGGTTTAACAGGGGCTTCTACCAAAAAGATATAGTGTTGTTTAAATTGAATAGTTTTTGAAAAAGAAATAGCTTGAGAAATATGTCCCTGGCTACTGATCTTTTTAAATGGCAGTTTCATATCCTCTTCATCATCATTATCGTTTAAATCTTCCCCAAAATAATGCATGGATAAGAAATCGATAATCCCAACCTGACTATTTTGTTGGTGGTGCTGTTGAAAATGTGAGACAAGATGAGGCAGTTTGAATACTTCGGAGAAAGAAGTATTCAGAAAAAGAATTGGAAATAGTACGTATAAACATGCCTTTTTCACGCCGTAAATATAGACAAATCATCATCATTCAACATAGTGTGAAATTTATTTGCAAACTTAACTAACGTTAACTAGCATTGTATTAAATTATTTTCGCTCATCTCTCAATCTTAAATAGCCATGAAAATGGATTTCACTACCGCTACTTTTAAAAATTTCGAGAACATTGAAGGTCATGATATGTATGATAGAGCAGCCGTTTTCGGCGATTTCCTTCAATATATGAAAGATAACGGTCACATGAATTACCGTCTTCAGAATTTCTCAGGCTGCGGGCCGGAAATGCGTGTAAAAACTTCAATACATGAGGATGGTTTTGATTATGTGAGCTTTGTCTCTAATGACTACCTGGGTTTTACGCAGCATCCAAAAGTAAAAGCTGCTGCTATACAGGGAATATCAGACTTCGGTACTGGCGCGGGGGCATCGCCATTAATTGGTGGACATTTTTCTTACCATGAAATTTTAGAAGAGAAAATTGCTTCTTTTTTTAAGCGGAACAAAGATTCATCAGTAATTTATACCACCGGTTATACGGCAAATAGTGCTACTTTGATGAGCTTGTTACAAAAAGAAGATTTGGCGATAGTTGATATGGCTGTGCATTCCAGTATTTATGAGGGTTGCATATTAACGAATACAAAAACATTTCTTCATAACCATATGGAGTCTCTGGAACGAATTTTAAAAGCTGCCAGATCTCAGTACAGAACTAAGTTGGTAATTGTTGACGGTGTTTATTCTCAGGATGGTGATCTTGCACCTTTAAGGGAAATCATCGGATTAGCGAGGCAATATGGTGCTTATGTGATGGTAGATGATGCGCATGGAATCGGAGTACTGGGCGCGACCGGAAGAGGGGCTCTGGAGCAGCATGATCTATTAAATGAGGTGGATATTATTTCCGGAACTTTCAGCAAGACATTCGCAAATATTGGCGGTTATGTGATTGCAAACCCTAACCTGATCAACTTTCTTAAATTTCAGTCCAGGCAGCAGATTTTCTCAGCCACCAGCACACCTGCAGCAGCGGGTATCATTAAGGCGATTGAATTAATTGATGAGGAACCGCAATGGCAGTTAAAGCTATGGGAAAATATCAATTATTTCAAGAAAGGGCTTCAGGATATTGGGATAGATACGGGGACAACTGCATCTGCTATAGTTCCTGTTAAAATCGGTGATCCCCATAAAACTGGTGATGCCGGCAAGTTATTACTGAAGGCTGGTATCTATACAAATCCAATATTATATCCTGCTGTAGCAAAAAAAGATGCCCGGATACGAATGAGTTTAATGGCGACTCATACGCGGGAACAATTAGATAAAGCCCTGAGTGCGTTTGAATTTGTAAATCAAAAACTTGATATTGCAGGACAAAGTGTATAAGATGGTCAGAAAAATTACCGAAGGACCAATAAGAAATAAAGAAAAAACCAGACTGAAATTACTGAATGCCGTTGGTGAAATTATAAAGACTGAAGGTTATAAGGGTTTGGGGGTGAATAATATTGCCGCTAAAGCCAAAGTTGACAAGAAACTTATCTATCTGTATTTCGGAAATGTGGACAAGCTTGTAGAAACCTACGTACGGCAAAAGGATTATTGGAGTGCCTTTTCTGAAGGTATACAAGGATTAATTGAAGCCAATCAAGGTAATTTTGGTCAGGAGCTTGCCAGCCAGATATTAGTTGACCAGTTTAACTTTTTCCTTGATGCCGAAGAAATGCAGAAAGTTATTCTTTGGGAAATCAGTGAAAAGAATGCACTGATGCGGGAAATAGCTGATGCAAGAGAGATTTTAGGCAACGAACTTTTTAAACTTACCGATCCACATTTCAAAGGGACGGATGTAGATATAAGAGCTATTCAGGCTCTTTTAATTGGGGGGATTTATTACCTGGTTTTACACGCAAAGTCAAATGGCAGTACATTTTGCGGCCTGGATATTAATGAGCTGCCTGACCAGAAAAGAATTATCAAAAGCCTTCGTCAGCTTGTGGAATGGAGCTATGCCAAGGCTAAAAAATAAGGTGTAAAATCTCTCCCTTCATTCTTCCGTTAAATTTACTTTTCCAATTATCAACAGTCTCTTTTATGGGTTCTTCTGACTCCTGTCAAAAGGTTCCTGCTCCTATCAGCTCTTTTTTGAATCATTTGGATTTTGTGTATAATAAATTTAAGAGTTTGGCACTGGATAAGTATCAGTATGAGCAAGTTCCACTATTCACTAATAGGTGAAATATTCTTTGGAATATCAAAAAATAGTATTTAATCTTGCATGTAATGATTAACAAATAACTATTAAGAATATAAATAGCAAATAAAGAGAAATGTAAATCAAAAAAATCTAAAACTACCTACCTATTTTAAACAATTAAATTTTACAATTATGCACATCATTGATCTCCAGAATAAGGAGTTGAGACATGACTATGTCTCTACCATTTCTACATCAGTAGCCGAGAACTTACACAAAGACAAATTTGGATGTATTGTTAAAAATACTTCTTCCAACCCTCTTGATCTTTTTAAATCAATTTGTAATGAAGTCGGTTCACCAATCACAGCGCAATATTTTGAGGTGTCCAGCGAGGATGATTATTTCCATGATGTTATAGCGCATTTATGTCTGAATTCTGCCTACAAGGATAATAAGCCGGCTATTTTATGCAATATCGATAGTATTCTGGCCAAATTAACTGAAATTGATATAGATATTTTAAGCACACCAATATTCGAATTCAGCTCAGGTAAAGCTGCGGTATTAACCAAAAAAGAGGATGAATATCAACTGCGATATAATGGGGAAACTATTAATACCACGACCTTATTACATATTGCTAAAGATGTACTCAAAAAGCTTGAAGATATAATTAATGAAATCGGAGAGCAGTATTATCTGAATGAGGGAGACTTTTTAGTCCTCAATAATCACAGAATTATACACAGCAGAACTAATTTCTCAAACGATAATGGCCGCCAGTTTAAAAGTGTCAGATTGTACTATAAATAAGGTTCTGCCAAAAGAGAGGCAGACAAACTGATCGGATATATTTTTTAACTTTATAGCACATAAACAATAAAGCAATGGATGAACAAGAAGTTTGCAGCCATATTACTGCTATCAAAGAAGTGAAAATAAGTAAAGATTATGTTTGTGAAGAGTGTATTAAGCAGCATACTGAATGGATGCATTTACGTGTCTGTCAGACTTGCGGGCGAACGCTTTGCTGTGATGATTCTCCACAAAAACATATGACCAAACATTATCATGAAAATAAACATCCGGTAATTTCTTCTGCTGAACCTGGAGAACGCTGGTTATGGTGTTATCCAGACGAAGTATTTGTAGAATATTAATGACTTGCAGAACGGTCATTTTTGTCCGTTCTGCTCTCCCACCCCTGTTGTTTCGTTTACGTCCTTAGCCAATTTACCTCCCACTTATTGGCTCAAAAGTTATCACTTAATTTATTTCTTCCTTGTTTCTTCGTTAAAATAGTACCCTTTCTTCTTTTAAATGGTAATCGCCGGTTTTCTGGCTGGTTTTTTTATCCTGTTTTTACTTTTTGGTTTATATAAAGATAAAATCACGCAGTATCAGCAGGATTTATTATCTTATTTCCATTACCTATTAACCTAATAATTAACCAAAATCATTAAGAAATGAAGAAAATTATACTCTTATTCCTGGTGACTGCTTTATTTTTTTCCATGCAGGTAATGGGGCAGGAAAAAATAGTATCAGGAACAGTAACTTCAGCAGAAGATGGATTACCACTCCCTGGTGTAACTGTCAAAATTAAAGGAACAACTTTGGGCGTGATGACCAACACAGATGGAAATTATTCCATCAAAGCCACGCCAGGACAAATTCTTGTCTTCTCTTTTATTAGTTCAGTAAGTCAGGAACAAGTTGTTGGAACGGCAGCCAGAATCAACATTATTCTGAAGCAAGATTCAAAAGGCTTGATTGAAGTTGCTGTAACCGCTTTCGGAGTGAAGCAACAGGTACGCGGGCTGGGTTATGCCACACAAAATGTAAAGGCAAAAGAGATCGTAGAATCTAATCAGCCTAATATTGTGAATGCTTTGCAGGGAAAGGTGGCTGGGGTACAAATCAACAATTCGAGTGGTGCTCCAGGTTCTTCGGCGAGTATTAATATACGTGGTGGGTCTTCGTTAAGTGGAAATAACCAGCCTCTTTTTGTAGTAGATGGTATTCCAATTGACAATAGTACGCCTGTTTCTCAGGGTGGATTAGTTGCAAGTGCAGCTCCGGCTTCAAACCGGGCGATTGATATCAATCCGGAAGATATAGAAAGTATCACGGTATTAAAAGGGCCTGCTGCTGCTGGATTATATGGTTTACGTGCAGCCTCGGGTGCAATTGTAATTACCACTAAAAAAGGGGCCTCGGGTGCCGGTAAAGTTACTTATTCAAATAATTTCTCTTTTGACCGGGTCAACAAGCTGCCAGAACTTCAATCTACTTACAAACAAGGCGAACAGGGGGTTTCTAATGCGGTAGCGACCGGCTCATGGGGATCTTTGTTAAATCCGGGGGAAGCTGTTTACAATAATCTTGGTGATTTCTTTAAAACCGGATTTTCACAGACACATGATGTTTCAGCAAGTGGTGGCAATGAAAAGACTACTTTTTTTGCTTCTGCTGGTTTATTAGATCAGAAAGGAATTGTAGAAAACACCAGTTATAAGCGTAAATCATTCAGGTTAAGCGGTGACAGCAAAATTTCGGATAAGCTAAAAGTTGGCGGAACACTGAATTATATAGAATCTGACCGGAAATATGTGTTGCAGGGTAGTGGCAGCGGGGTAATGGGTGCTGCCCTCTGGCCAACAAGTGATAACATGAGTATTTATTTAAATCCAGATGGCAGCCAGCGCACACTTACTGGTCTGGATAATCCGTATTGGAGCCGCAATTACAAGCCTATTACCGACAAGGTGAACAGGATCATCGCCAATGGAAACATCGTATATGATCCGTTTTCGTTCCTGAATGTAACTTACCGTTTAGGGACAGATTTCTACAATGAAAAGTTTAAGAGCATCAGGGGAGCTGGGACAACAGTGGTTGGGGAAGAAAAAGGGGCCATTTCTGAAGTCGCTTCTACCAATCAGATCACGACTTCTACTTTATTGATCACTGGAAAAAAAACTTTTTGGACCGATTTTAACACCAGTCTTACGCTTGGCCACAATCTTGAATCAACTGCATATGAAGGTGTAACGACAACGGGTCTGGGCTTCATTGATCCTACATTCACGTCGCTGAATAATACTTTGCCAAATACCAGGACAAGTATCAATAACATTACCAGAAGAAGAATAATGGGCGTTTTTGGAGATTTGAACCTGGACTATAAAAACCTGGTTTATCTGAATTTCCGTGGGCGTAATGATTGGTCGTCTACGGTTAGAAAAGATGCACGCTCCTTCTTTTATCCTGCAATAAGTACTTCTATTGTATTTTCTGAAGTACTAAAGGAAATGGGACTTAAATCGGATGACAAGGTCTTTTCGTTTGGAAAGTTCAGAGCTTCGTGGGCAAGGGTTGGTAAGGATGCTCCTCCATATGTACTGGCTACCACATTAGGTACCACGACTAATAGCTCTACGATTAATCCAAGGGGCTTCATTATAAATTCAGGTGGTTATTATGGAAATCCGCTGCTTCAGCCTGAATTCACGAATTCGTTTGAAATCGGAGCAGATGTCAGGTTTTTCAAAAGCAGAGTGGGTTTGGATGTTACTTACTATAACTCTACTTCAGATAATCAGATTCTTGGTACGCGTACAACTCCTTCGTCTGGTGCATTTCTGGCCTACCTGAATGGTGGTTCTATTCATAGCCGGGGCGTGGAAGCTATATTGAATATCCAGCCTATTGCGCATCAAAACTTCAAATGGTCTGTAGATCTGAACTTTGCAAAGAACAAATCAACAGTAAAATCATTGCCAGGGGAATTAGACAGAATAGAATTATCAGATGCCTGGGTTGCTGCCGGGGGCACTAACGTAGCACAGGCCGCCGCATTTCTGAATGGTTCTTTATTCGGGATCAATGGTACGACATGGAAAACCAATAGTGATGGAAAATTGCTGCTAGATAATAATGGAGCTCCGCAGATAGCACCTGCGCTGAGTCTGATTGGTGACAGAAATCCAGATTTCACAGCTGGAATTACCAATACTTTCACTTATAAAAACCTGTCTTTATCTTTTATGATCGATATCAGACGTGGTGGTGATATTTTCAATAACACGGAAAATGCCATGGTTTATTCGGGGACCAGTAAAAAAACATTGGATAGAACCACCAGAGTTTTTGATGGAATTATAGAATCTACAGGATTGGCCAATACAAAAAGTATCAAACTAGATCAGAATTATTATCAGACGTTATATGCCAAACAGGGATACGATTTTGTAGAAGATGGCAGCTGGTATCGCCTGCGCTATGCCACAGTAAGTTATAGTTTTCCGAAAACAAGAATTAAGGGAGTTGGACTATCTAATTTACAAGTCTCATTAACTGGCCGGAATCTGATCCTGATTACTAAATATTCTGGTGTGGATCCCGAAGTTTCTGGAAGTGGTGCCGGAGTGAATGGCTCAGGGTCGTTTGGATTCGACAACCTTGGTATACCGGCAACCAGGGGATTTGATTTGGGTTTAAGATTATCATTTTAATATTATCAATCATGAAAGCATTACCTATAAAAGTTATTTCAGTTTTAAGCCTTGTTGCTTTAACAATGACTACCTCCTGCAAAAAATATCTGGATGTGAATACAGACCCGAACAATCCAACGTCTGTTTCGGCTGCAAACCGTTTAGTCGGCGCAATCACCACAACCAATGGCGCGTCAATGTGGCGTGGGTCCAGAGAAATTGCCGGCTTAGTACAATATGGAACCACACAATTAAATACTGGAACCAACAGAAATGCAGAACAGTGGCGTTACACAGCTTCTTATTTTTTCTGGCAGAATGCATATGTCTATACAATGCCAAACTGTGTCGATTTAATTAATCTGGGTGAAACTGAAGGAAATCCGCATTTCACAGGAGCGGGTAAAACACTGCTGGCTTTAAATATCGGCATGTTAACGGATCAATATGGTTCAATTGTAGTGAATGATTTTTATAATGGAGTTTCAGGTATCAATCTCGTCCCTTCTTTTGATGATCAGCAAACTGCTTATCAACGTATCCAGACTTTATTGGATGAAGCAATTGTTGCTTTTGATGGGACAAATAAAACTGCAGCCCTGAATTCTAAAAATGGGGATATTCTATATCAGGGTGATGTAAGTAAATGGAAACGTTTTGCTTATGCGCTGAAAGCACGCTACCTGAATCATTTAACAAAAAAGACAGCACTTTATAATCCGGCAAAGGTTATAGAGGCCTGTGAAAATGCTTTTAATGCAGATGGTATGGATGCGCAATTTGACTATATCGCAGGTGCATTGCAAACTGATGAAAGCCCATGGTCAAGCTGGGGTGGTTTTACCAGTACTACTGATCCAAGGTATTTTACGTGGGGCCAGTTTTTCGTTAATATGTTAACGAGCTTTCCTGTAACCAATAACATTTACCAGGATCCGCGCATTACAAAGATTATGCTTCCCGCAGCATCTGATGGAAAATACAGAGGATTGAGATCCGGAGGCGCCCTTACTGGTGGGCAAGGCATATTAGCAGATGGGTCTAATGGTGATGCTACCAAAACTGCTATTGCTGATTATGGCCCGTTTAGCAAAAGTGGATATTATACCAATACGACTTCTCCGTTCCCTTTCATGACTTATTCGGAAGTGAAGTTAATCGAAGCCGAAGCCAAATTACGGTCTGGTAATACTGCGGGCGCTTTAGCAGATTATGAATTGGGTGTGAAGGCCAATATGAGAAAACTTGGAGTAAGTGCGGCTGATATGAATGCCTATTGGACGGCACAGCTTGGTGATGGTCTTGTTTCACATTTTTCTAGTCTGACACAGGGGTTAAGTCATATTTTTCGTCAGAAATATATTACACAGTGCTTAAATAATGAGACTTGGGTAGACATGCGCAGAATGGATTATAGCAAAGAGATTTATGGTCCCGGCCTTAAAAAACCATTAAATATTAATACAACTATTTTTTCATCAAATGATGCCGATCCGTGGATCCAGGCCATGGTTTATGAGACTAATGAAGCGACAAGAAATCCAAAGAATGTAGCTGATAACTCTGAAAAGACCCGGTTACTAACGCCGCTTTGGTGGAATCAACCTTAATTAATAAAATAAAATTACTGCGCACGATCCAGCCGATATTTGGGTCGTGCGCTATTATAAAATCGTTTTATCTTTTGATAACAACAGACGGATTTTTACACTATCTCCGCTATAAATCTATTTTTCACATGACTCAGCACCTACTCAATTATGAAATACGCTATATTTGAGTCATCATCCACCTGCAAATAAGTTTACACTAAGCCAATAATTCCAGTTATGAATTCGCATTTAGACCCTACTGATCTGGGAATATTAAATCTTCTGCAGGAAAATGGAAGATTGACCAATAAAGAGCTTGCACATCAGCTGAACAGAACAATTTCTCCGATTTTTGACCGGAGAAAAAGACTGGAAGAGATGGGGTATATTAAGAAGTATGTCGCCATATTGGATAGAGAAAAAATAACAACTTCTCTGGTTGCTTTTCCTCAGATTGCACTGACCAGCCATAGTGAGGATGCTTTGGCATCATTTCAGAAAACTGTTATTTCTTATGCTGAGGTTCTGGAATGTTATCATATCACTGGCAAGTATGATTTTATGCTCAAGATTATCATTCCTGATATGCATGCTTATAATGCTTTCCTTCGTCAAAAGATTGCTCCACTTGAAAATGTTGGCAATGTACATAGTTCATTGGTGATCTCACAGGCAAAGTCAGAAATCGGTTTACCTTTATAACCTGCAATTACAATTCTGGACTTATCCTCCTGATTTAACACGACCTTCTTCTTCAGATGAGCCTTTAGAACGTTGACGGGCTCCTTTAATGGATGTACTGCCAAATCTATAGCTACAAGTCAGGCGGAAAACCCTGGTTTCACTTTTTTCATTTACGGTATAACTCTGCGATGGGATCGCACTGGTAATTCTGAATTTCTGTAAATTAAAGACATCGTTTGCAGCTAATTTCAGACTCAGTTTTTTCTCCATGAATGATTTACTGATTCCTAAATCAATACCATATATGGGTTTCAGTGCTAATGTTCCATCAACCTGCGACGAACGGTAAAAACCTGATAGCTCAAAATTCGTGGTACTGTTCAAGGTGATAGTTTGATTACTGTTAAAGTTGAAAGCTGTTTTACCTCCTTTATAAGGTACGCCCAAAAGATTAGGTGTACTGAATTCGTTATAAAAAATAGTCAGGTTATTATTTGTTGTCCACCATTTAAACAGGGTTAAAGGTGAATTGATATTCAGGCTGTAAGATTTCTTTTGCGCAAGATTCTGAGAAGAAATAAACAATGTTTTCTTCGCTGTATCCGAAACCAGTACTCTTGAAATCGCATTATTGGTATGGCTGTAACCAAGGGTAGCATTTATCGTTTTTTTATAAGAGTAAGAAAGCTCAAACGAATTCGTGTACTGAGGATTTAAAAAGGGATTTCCCATGCTGTAAGTGTATAAATCTATGAAATACACAAAAGGGTTTAAATCTTCGTAATCGGGGCGGTCAATTCTTCTGCTGTAAGAGAAACCAGCTTCATGATTTTTAGAAAGTACACGGTTTACAAAGACACTAGGAAACAAGTCAAAATAATGACGATCAGAAATTTGTTGTTTAGGAACAGAATTACCTTTAGAATTCGTTTGTTCCGCTCTCAATCCTAATTGTACAGTTAATCCTTTGAATTCACGATTCAGGTTTATATAACCTGCATTTATATTCTCATCATAGATGAAATGATCGCTTCGGGCAAGATCACTCTGCCAGCTATTATTCAGGAAGTTTTCAAAAGAAGAAATGTTATCAGTACTGACTTTACTGCTTTTCAGCCCGGTCTCCAGTTTCATCTTTTTATTGATAGGTAAGGTATAATCTACCTTTCCAACTAATATTTTAACCAATGATGGTGTCCTGTTTCTAAAAATGTATGGTACTTTGGAAGGCTGACCGTCAGCGTTTAAATAGGTATTATTATAATCGGAATTCTGTAATCCGTTATACCTTGAATAATCTGCATCGGCCGAAATTTCCTGTCCCGCAGTATCAATGGTACCCTTGTAGTTCAAATTATAGGTGATACCTGTATATTTATACTGATTTGGATTAAGGGCGATAACTGATGAGTCTGTTTTTAATGGTTGACTTCCAATCAGCGTCACTACTCTGGTATCATTATTATTTCCGGTAGCTTTGTAGCCGTTTACGACTACACCAATGGTATTTTTATCATTGATAAAATAATCCAGACCAGCCTTATAGTTATAATTCTGTCTCTCCCCTATCTGTGAACTTGTTTGCCTGAAAAAGGTTTGATCTGCTTCGGTATTGTTTACACGGTCAATATCCAGATCATGAAATCTTTTGTTCTTCCCATAATTAAATTCCCCGAATGCGTTAAATTTCTTCTCCCTATGGTTGAGCGATAATCCACTATTTGCTTTGTAATATCTACCGTAACCTGCCCCTGCTGTTAGTGAGCCATTCGTACCATAATTCTTATTCTTCTTTAGTTTAATATTAATAATCCCTGAGTTTCCGGCAGCATCGTATTTCGCTGAAGGATTGGTGATCAACTCTATAGATTGTATTGCATTTCCTTCTGTGGAGCGCAAAAGATTGGCCAGTTGTTCGCTGGAAAGATAAGTCGGTTTGCCATCCAGCATAACTGTTACCCCGGTTTTTCCTCTGAGACTTACGTTTCCGTCTTTATCGACGCTTACTCCTGGTGCTTTTTCCAGGATTTCAAGTGCAGTATTTCCTGCTGCCAAAACACTATTTTCTACATTCAGTACTGTTTTATCAATCTGTCTTTCTATAAGAGGCTTGCGGGCAACGATATTTACACTATTCAGTTGTTTAGAAGCTGGAACCAGCTCTACATTATCAATGTTATAAGCTGTATGTGCCGCATCAATAACATAAGGGCCTTTAAAGACTCTGTTATAGCCTATCATATTGAAAGCGACAAGATATTTTCCTTCTGGTAAACGTTCGAAAAGATAGCTTCCGTTATCATCTGTGATAGAGCCTTTAATCAGGGTTGAGTCTTTGGCTGCTAATAAACTTACTGAAACGTAGGATTGGTTGATATATTTTTCATCCAGAACTTTACCGCTAAATTTACCGGCACCGGTGTTAGTTTGGGCATTTGCTGAAGAAAGTGTAAAGAGGCTGATTATACAGGCCAAAATACCAGTGGTTAGTCTTCTCATCTTTTAAAGGTTATGTCTTTAAGATGACTAAGCAGATAAAAGGTTACAGCAGTATTAAAAATTAATTAAAAAAAGGGTGATCAGCATCCAGCTCCCATTCCTTTAGAAATGTTAGTCTTGATGCTGATCACCCTTATGATTTTTCTGATTATAGATTAATAGCCGCGATGCCAGTAACCTCCACCGTAACCACCTCTGTGATGTCTGTATCCACGGTCCTGAACGATGCAGGAACTTAATAGGGATGCTACCACTGCCAATAGCATTAGATTTCTAAATGTTTTCATCTTTGTGTGTTTTAGTTTTTAACCTATTTAATTTCATAACCTATCCTATAGACATGGGGATTACTTAAAGGATTAATCGGTACAGGATTTCGACAGAGTTTTCACTCACATATTAAAGACTGAATATCAGTACATTATAATCATTTGATAATTTTGATTAGACAACAATAAGTATTGTAACCAAGTAAGGCCATCTATCTCTCTAAAGCGAAATTCTTTTCTAAATTTCTTGCCGGGATGCTAATTCTGTAAATTTATTAGTCTAAAGAATTGTCATTAAACATGAACAACATCCTGAAAATTGCAAGGATTGATGCATATTCTATTACACCAAAGTATCTGCAACTGATCAATTCAATCCTACAGGGGATTCAGTCCGGGCAGATCAAAAAAAATGATGTACTTCCCTCCATCAATGAGTTTAGTTATGCGCTGGAAACTGCCAGAAGTACGGTAGAGCGCGCTTATAATGAACTCAAAAGAATGGGCTTAGTTCAGTCTGTTGCCGGAAAAGGCTTTTTTATTGTGCATACTCAATTCCAGAGACCAGTAAAAGTATTATTGCTTTTCAATAAGCTGAGCATCCATAAAAAGCTCATCTACGATGCTTTTTCCGAAACATTGGGAAATGAAGCTGCCATTGATTTCTATATCTATAACAATGATTTCAATGTGTTTAAGAAGTTATTGCTGGATAAGGCAGATCACTATGCTAAATGTGTGATTATTCCTCATTTTTATGAAAACAGAGAAATGGGTTATAAACTGATTGATACAATAGCCAAGGAGAAACTCATATTGATGGACAAACTCGCTGAAGGTGTAACGGGCGATTTTGGAGCTGTATATGAGAATTTTGAAGAGGATATCTTTTCTGCGCTGGAAAAGCTGATTGACAGGTTATCAAAGTATAATAAACTAAAAATAATCTTTCCGCAGAATTCTTACTATTCAAAAAAAATATTAATTGGTTTTCTGCGTTTCTGTCAGCACTATAGCTACGACAATGAGATATTGAATGGGCTGGATCATCATAAAATGGAGTCTGGATCGGTATATATTAATCTGATTGAGGATGATCTGGTTATCTTGATTGAAAAGATCATTGAGGGGAATTACCAAATAGGAAGAGACATCGGTGTAATCTCTTATAATGAAACACCTATCAAAAAGATCATCCTGGATGGAATTACTACAATTTCAACTGATTTTAAGATGATGGGAGAAAAAGCTGCCGAATTATTGTTAAGTAATTCATCAGAACACATTCAAATTCCTTTTAAGGTGACTTTAAGAAACTCTCTTTAATGAGTTGTAAAAAACAATCAATCAATTGATTACAGTAGTATAGTCGGCTTATTGTTTATATTTTTCAATTATTTAATGATAAAAAAGAAAAATAAATTTGCTTACTAAATATATTATTGTATTTTTGCAATCCCAACAACAACGAAGGTTATTAATAACTGGAATGTTGATTATGTTCGGGGTGTAGCGTAGCCCGGTATCGCGCCTGCTTTGGGAGCAGGAGGTCGTAGGTTCGAATCCTGCCACCCCGACACAAAATTGCTAACAAGCACAAAAACCCCTTAAAATCGAAGATTTAAGGGGTTTTTTGTTTTTTCTTAACCCTATCCATATCAAGGAAAACGTGCCCTGTTCGGTGCCCCATTTATCATATTTAGCATAGTAAAAACATCACCTACCCTGTGTTAGGTTACTTCAGACCATTCAACTTAACCCATGAGCGTATAGTCTTTGTAATTTCATATTTACGCTCCAAAGGTACCCAATGGCCCGAAGGCTGATCGATCACCGTAAGATTTGAACAGGCTGCTCGCATAGGATTTCCGGCTTTGTTCAAATTAATATTCGAAAATGGTTCATATTCATCATTGACAAATAGAACGGGCAGGCTCAGCTTACCATTGTTTAGCGCAGTCCTGGCGTAGGCAATGTTGGCATCATCGTTCAGATAATAGGAATTGCATGGACGGAAGCCTGTTTTTTTGAATGCAGCGACCAAGGCATCGAAGTCAGGTATCGGCCATAAAGTATAGTCGGGCTCTGTGCCGGGTGCCCGGTGGGCAGTGCCATAACGGCCTCCATGAGCGGTCACTAATGCTGAAGGTGACAATTTTCCGGCAGAGGCAGGAACACCCTTCGTAAAGATAGATGCAAGTGTTGCTGGCACATCAGCGTCCATGTCGTTCACGGCCTGGTCAAAATGGGTCAGGTAGAAACGCCAGTAGTCCCATTGCCCGTCCGGATATTTATTGGCGGGGTAAAGGGTCCGGTCAACCAGCGGTATCAAATTCGGCAATGCCCAGCCCTGAGGCAAATAAGGTACAGACATAAGTACTACTCCCCGGCTGATCTTAGGGTAATGCGCAGCAAGGGATCCGGCGACTACACTTCCCCAATCGTGCCCAACCCAAATTGCTGCTTTACCGCCCAGGTGAGCGTCGAGTTCTGCCATATCATCAACGATTTCTTTGATAGCATAAGCTCCTTTTGCCGTGGGTACCGATGAATCACCGAAACCGCGCAGGTCAGGTGCGATACATCGCCATCCTTCGGAGGCAAAGGCTTCCATTTGTGCACGCCACAGTAATCCAATCTCTGGCCACCCGTGAACGAAGATCATCAATGGGCCGTTGCTTGGCCCGGCTTCCCAATAATGCGTCTTATTACGCTTTGAGGTAAATGTATGCGAAATTAATACGGGTTCTTTTTGTTTTGTATTTAGCCTTTGATTGTTGTTTGGAGCAGCGTCTGCTTTAAGATTTAAAATACTTACGAGCATGCACGCCGCAAAGGCAACCCCTGCTTTAATAAAATTCCTTCGTAAATTCATGGTTACATGGTTTAATTGTTTTTTTTCTGGCTATTAATTTTTAATTCTTTTCCTTCAAAGTAGTTTTTGAATTATTGTTCTGGCCGATTGTAAGTCATCTGCCTGTTTAAATATGGAGGCAGCTACTATGCCTCCATCCAGCAACATGAATATCAGATCAGTCAATTCTTTATCCGTTAAAAGCTTTTGATGTCCTGAATTAGCCACCAACTCAGCTATAAAATCCTTAAAATGCTGCTTTGCCTTCTGGATCTCTGCTAATACCCGTTCATCACTCATCCCGGCTTCGTCATTTGCTTTGATAAAGCGACAGCCGCTGTATCCATTCTGTAGCTGACGTTCACGGTGATAGTCAAATAGCGTTAATAGTTTTTCCCTGGGGTCGGCTACTTTATTGACGTCGCCTCCAAGTTTATCAAACCAACGCTCATGTGTGCGCTGCAAGTAAGCCAGTAACAGGTCAGTTTTTGATTCGAAATGTTTGTATAAAGATGCTTTGGCAATGTCTGCCTCTTCGATCACCTGGTTGATTCCTGTCACATTATAACCCTGTTTAAAAAACAGTCTTTCTGCTGTATCCAGAATTTTATCAACTACTACTTGTCCTCTTTGCTTGATCATACAGCAAAACTAAGTATTAAATAGACAAGTTTGTATATTTAAAGAATGAACAATACCAAGTTATAATATAATTGATTGATAATCATTAATATAAAAATCAATCGTTCGTTAAATTGAGTCAATACGTATTTAATCATCAGTACCTGTTCAGCTCCCTGAATTTATTTTTATTTGATATATAATTAACAATCAATATTTTAAGAGTTGGGTCAAGTATCCTGCTACCCGACCTAAAATTAAAAAAGAGGCTCATGGCCTCTTTTTTTATGGAATAAACTTTCTAAAACTGCATGGAGACCAACTTTAATTTACCTGTCCATACGAATATAAACAGGATAGGATTCACGATTGGGCAAGTCAAATTCTTCATCATAAGGTTGTATACCTGCGCCATTGTTGTATAATGCCACACGTTTTACACCAGTTGCTGTACTACCGCCAATACCATTGATAACGTTCTGGATGTTACCCGGCCCGGCAAAACGAGTGATAATCATTTTTTCGAATTTCACATTCGAACTATTAGGTATTTCAAATCCATTTTTCTTATTCACATGACCATCAGTCCCTGTGATAACTGCATAAGAACCCATTCCTATGCTATGATGTTCTTTTACAGTATTGGCGACCTTAAAAGCCGCATACCCATCAACCCGGCCTCCCTGGCTAGTCCAGCTTGCTTGATTTGGGGCGTCATATGGCGGTTCATTCTGAAAGAAATAGGTTCTGCCACGTTCTCCCAACCATAACACTTCATATTCTTGATAGTGTTCTGCAAAAAGGCCATAAAGTGTAACATCAGCTCCAGTAACAATAAGTCCATTTTTACATCTGTCTCTTACCCAGCGTAAATTTCCGCCACGTTGTGAACCGTGGTCGGCACGCCACAGCCAGAAGTGATCACCCACTACATTGTTGCTGTTTATTTGCATAGAAGTATGTATCTGAATATTTTTCGATTGAACCCCACCTACTCTACAAGTGATATCTGTGAGTAAGATAGGATTTACAGCATGGTCTGCATTTGCCCCTTCCTCACCAATTCTAACTTGATAAGTTGTACTGTTGGAAGAATCCATCAAAAGTCCGGCAATGATAATTCCATCCTTGTCGCCAGCATAAACACATCCCCAGGTGTTTTTTTCAGCAGGCTCCAGCGTTACTGAAGCTATACCAGCACCCAAAAGTATTGCATCTTTTCTATTCACTTGAATAGGAGCATTCAATGCGTAATGTCCTGGTGTGAAGAATATATTTTTACCCGCTTTTAATGCAGTATTGATTTCCACATCGGTGTCACCTTCTCTGGCAATATACCAATCGGTAAGCAAATCTTGAGTTGTCCCTTCACCCATAGCTGTTGAAGACCAGGAAACTCCTGCCCTATCCTTTTGCCATGCAGGAACAAATACTTTGTATTCGCCATCATTATCTATAAAAAGGAAAGGTTTCTCTCTGATAATAGGTGTAGTAGGAATTGGAGAGTTGGCATCATCCGCCTTGGGAGGATTGACGCAACCTTGCCAAACCATATTATAAGATCCACCCATAGCTCCCGAACCTGATGGGAAAATAGCATTTCTGGTATACCATTGTTGTTGTCCACCCCAGTTTGGTCTGAATGATGTATAATGCGTATCGGCAATAAAACCACCGCTACCCCAAAAATTATTACTTCCAACGTCTGATATATATTTTGAAGTGCTTTCAATCAACATCCTTCGTGCACTGGTTGATTGAGAAACTGTCCAGGCAAAGTCACGCATTACTGCCACATTTTCCACAGAACGCCAAAATGTACACGTAGCATTTGCTCCACCCGAAAGATGAGGCCTGGTA
Source organism: Pedobacter sp. UYP1 (assembly GCF_040547305.1). Taxonomy (NCBI): domain Bacteria; kingdom Pseudomonadati; phylum Bacteroidota; class Sphingobacteriia; order Sphingobacteriales; family Sphingobacteriaceae; genus Pedobacter; species Pedobacter sp. UYP1. Next base: position 46,966 of record NZ_JBEPPL010000015.1, read on the forward strand.
AATATAGAACCCAATTTAACAGCTGCTGGTACTTTGCCTAAACCTCCAATGTGAGAATAAAATCCTAATTCTATGGAGTTAGCCGCTGCCGATGATGCAGAACCAGATCCGCCCGGATCGTAAGTTTGACCATCAACATTTGCTTTGAAATAATATGCTTGACGTTTTGCAGTCCACTCGCCATTTGATCCCCCCAGACCAATAGTGCCAAACTGCAAATTAATTTCGTTTCGTGCAGTTTCTGCTTTTTCATATTTTCTATCGTAGAAATACATATTACTACCAAAAATCTGGTTCTCTAACGAGAGTATTATTGTCGTGGTATTACGAGTAATTTTATAATAATTTTCGTACTTATCTGTATTTGGCTTATGATCTGTGAACGTCAATTTGGAAGTCGAACCTGCCGATACAAAATCTGATGCCAAACGACTGCCTCCTCTTGTAATTACATAATTTCCTGAAGAGCCGAATGCTGGCCATGTTAATGTTATACTATGTTTCTTCTTGTCGTAAACAATCTTGCTATCTTTCTTATTTTCCTGTTTTTTTTCATCAGCTGGATGAGGGTTTATAAAACTGCATAGGATCAACATAAACGCAAATGCTGTAAATACGGAGATTATCTTTCTACTCATTAGAATATACTTCTTTTTTATGATTTCTATTGCTGGTTATAATATCAGGCCTCATAAGATAGTAAATAATACTTTAACCTATATTTACAATTTTCCCGGCAAGTAATAAGCCGTTTGAAATTCAGTGCTTAAACTTTTTCTGCCTTCTAAAAAAATAAATCAGGCAAATCATGTATAACATAACTGCAATTATTCCAGAAATTGACCACATCCACAGGTTTAATAAATACCTGTCGTGAGAAACGTGATTGCTTAAAATATAGTTGCTCAATGGTCTAAGCCTTTTGAGTGTATCGACGGGATGCATTCCACTATCTGTAAAAAATTCATGTTTACCACCTACTCTTGTATACCAAACCTTTCCAAGCGAGTATCTGGTTAGCGTATCTATGACATTAATTTTTCTTAAATTATTTAAGAGCTTTTGATTTATAGGGATTAAGGTGACATCTTCAATTTTTTCATCACACCTAGCAGGTTCATAATGATCAACTGCCCAATACATACATTTCTCACCTGCGGATGGCTGCCTGATCGTATTTTTCTTAAATAAAAAAAAGAGCCCACTGACCAGGAGCAGAAGCGCAACACAGGTTAGGATCGTAGCTTTAACCGGTGTGCCTGGAGATTCAATACGATCAGAGTCAATGACTATTTCCTCTTTTTCGTCTTCATTATCATCTGCATTTTTGTTGCTGTCGATGTTTTCTTCAGTACTATCGATGTTTTTTTCAGTGCAATCGATATTTTTTTCAGTGCTATCGATGTTATTTTCAGTCGATGTTCCGTCTGAATCATCACCCAGAGAATTTTCATTCTCATCATTTATTTCTTTGTCTCCTACTTCCAGCCTGGAATCATCTTCCTGATCAGGGTCTGAATCTTCGGCCCTCTCCGGTTCTCTATTCTCTTTTTTAGACCTCCAATCCTGGTAAGAATCAAAACCTGTTAACCATCCGAGGAGTTTTACAGGTTCTTCATCTCTGATACCTGTTCCTTTTTGCAAGAAACTAACTAAAGGTCTGAATTTATCTAATTCGAATTTTTCAATACTTTTTATATGATCATTAAATTTGCCTAAAGGATCGAAAAACAGTTTAAGTATTTGATCATCCTTCTTAGTATACTTTTCTGCGTAGATTTTAAGGCATTCTTTTTTCAATTTCGAGCGTCCAGGGTTTTCCAAATTAGGGGAAAGTTCTTGCGCTCCCTTCTTAAGAAAGTAAAACTCTAATACTTCTTTTTTATATTCTTCAAACATCCTTAAAAACTGAAGCATAAAAATAGGGTACAATTACCAAAATTATTACGGTTACCCGTAGTAGCAACGGAATTATCAGCTCGCCCGATCACAATAGAATTTCCAGAGTTTTATAAAGGTCAACTAGGTTATCAAGCCTTCAAAAAGGGAAAACGTATAAAGCATATTCATGACGAAATTATCTTTGAAACATAAAGTTGAAAAGAGAGTGAAAATATTGATCTCCAATTCCACTTCTTAATTACCCGAAATATGTTCAAAAAAGTATTGATTGCCGAAGACCATGAAAGTATAAGTATTTCTGTTCAAAAGACATTATCATACCTCGATATAGCGCATAGTAAGGATATAAAAATCATCTAGAACTGAGCTGGAAGCTTATGTAAACTTATCAAGAACAGTGACGTGTATTACGGTTTACCGTAAAAAAGGCATAGGTGATATATATACTTTTGATATATTAAACCATTCCAAAATGATAACATCCCAGCAATCTCTTGAGCAAGAAGTTTTACAAAATAACAAAGAAATCTTTGCACGTATAGTCAAAGAACTGGAAGGCGCAGATTTTGAAATTCTGATAGCCAGTGCTTGGTTTACAGATGATGAACTTTTTGATATTGTCAAGAGAAAAGCTGCTCAGCATGTAAGTATCCAGCTTATTATTGCAGACAACCAGGAGAATCAAAAGCTTAACTTCGAAGAACTGGTCGCATTAGGAGCTTCCGTAAACAAGATAAAAAGCGTTGGCTACGGCAATATGAATCAGAAGTTCTGTGTAATAGACAAAAGAATTGCTCTTCATGGTTCATATAACTGGTCTGTAAATGCAAGAAAAAACAATCACGAAAGTATTATTGTAACTAATCATACCGAAACGGTAACAAGCCTGATTAATACGTTTCATGATATTAATCAAAAAGCTTTGTTGCAGAGTGGTGAAATTATTCCTGAAAAAGCATTAACCGCAGAATCAAAAATCGAAAAGCACACTGCCAAGGAACATGCAATTTCCGAATTCACCAAAGTATTGGATTCGATGATTGCCGCAGAAATTGGAAATTTTGACCGGACTATGTTAGGCAAACAAGGATATGAGCGATCAAAATTTAACAATGGAGATCATCAGGTATTAACTAAGGCCCTGGATACTGTTTATTCAGTTTTCATCAATGATATCGATGTCGTAGATGATAAGAAAAGAAGGTTGATGACCAAGATCGATGAGCAGGAAATAATAAGTACGAATGCGTTTGAAGAAAATCTAAGCCTGCAGTTACAATCTGCAGAAGCCGAAGCGGAAAATGAAGCTTTAAATGCAAAAAACAAATTGATTAATCTGAAATCAGAGGTTGAAAAAAATAAACAGAATATAGAGAGTATCAATATCAATAAAATTGCATTCCATGAAAAATCTACTAACGAGATCAAGGAAAAAGTACGGAACGCTCAACGTGACTTCATTAGCCCAAATTTTAAATGGTATGAGTTTATCCCTGTGATGTTCGCTAACCTATGTCTACTGCTCTATCTGTTTATTTTTTATTCCTCAGCTTGTTATATACTATTATTTGCTGTTGAAGATTCTAAAGCTGCGAAAGATGCTGGTCTGGATCCCGTACCTATGGAGATATTCAATCCAAAGGCTTTAGGGCTGACTATTGAAAAAGGCGGCTCAGGAATACTTTTCATCTTTCTTTTTGTCAGCATTCCGCTTTTCTGCGCCTTGATCAAACTATTTACAAAGAAACAATGGGTTATCGTACTTATGTTCTTATTTGGCATTTTATTAGTAGACACAGCAATTGCATACAAGGTTTCATCAGCAATTTATCAAATGAAATATTTAACAGGAGAGACCAGCGATATATGGAGACTTGATATGGCGTATAAGGATCCCAATTTTTATCTGGTGTTTTTATTGGGTGCGTTTGGTCTTATCCTATTGAAGTTCGCTTTTGAGAAACTGATGTCTATTTTTGATGAACGCAATCCGGATATCGTAACATTAAAAAACGATCTGTTGATTAGCCAGATGCAGGAATCGATAAAACTGGAGGAGGAAAAAACAATATTACTCAAAGATGAAATTTACTCCATCGTAAGAATCAATATCAGTTTGGATGCAGAATATAAAATTACAGAAATCATACTTACCTCTATCCCAAGCAAGTTAAACTTACTTAAAGAGCTGAAGAAAACCGACTTAATAACTGGCAAACAACACGTCAGGGATATTGCCACAATTTATAAGAGTCATGTAGAAAATGATCATCTTCCGATTTCTGTTGACGCACTTCGCGACAGGATCAATATCTTTCTGGAAGGCTGGAATGATTATCTGCATGAACATTATTCAATCCTAATAGCCATAGAAAAATCACGGGAGGCATTTGACACCGCTATAGACTGGCAGAATGAAAAAATGAGCGGTTCACAAATAGACAAACGTATAAAAATCTGATGAAAAAGTGTTTTTTAATTAGCCTGATGATGCTGACGGCCACAGCAAAATTATCCGCTCAGAAACAAAAAGAGGTTGTACATTACAATGTCGTGTTCGCACCTGATTTATCAAACAGGCTAAACCCAAAATTATATCCAAAAGCGGTGAATGATACTGATATCGTTAAGGGCGTATTGCAACAAATATGGCCGGAAATATTACGGATTAAGAGAGATCAGGATCAGCTGGATCACTATAGCGTAGACTTTATCAATAAAGGACTGATTAGCCTCTACAAAGTAAACTCCGATTTATTAAACATTGACTTTCAGAGATTTAAAAAACAAAGTGATAGAATTAATTATATTATGTCCAGAGGCGTATCACAAACATTACCCAGAGATATAGATAAATTTAAGGCAGAATACCGGAAACTCAATATTAAAGCATCTCTTTCCAATAATGGGGCTGACATCTGGACATATTTCAAATCAGGCATTGATGACAGGGTTGTTTTACCTGAGTTAGTAACTGGCAAAGTAATCCATAGGTTTCGTAACATCATGGTGCTGATGACTGATGGTTATATTGAGGCCGGCATCTATAACCAGGGATTCGATTTAAGCGCAGCCAAGGTTTCAGATTTTCGTAGTGCATTTCTGAAGTCGAAAGAAGACAATATGGAAACTTTTCTGGCCAGGAATAAGCGATTCAAAATCAATCCAGCAAAAAATCCATTTCTAAATAATCTTGAAGTCATTGTTATAGAAATGTATGATCGCTCGCTCTCTAAGACCGGAGCAGCCACCAAACATCCTACAGACATGGAAATCATGAAAGTTGTCTGGTCGGATTGGATGAGAAGTTCTGGAGTGAAAAGATTTGACCTTAAACCTGTATCTGGTAATAAAACGGAGGCTGTAAAATATGTAATGGATTTCATTAAAAAATAAATGTACTATGATTAAAACATAGTACATTCTGTAGCAGCTGAGGATGATATACGTCCTACTTCAGCTTTGCGTATTGAGCCAATAGTTTCTTTGGCATTTGCTGTATATTCTTCTCACATAAGTTATAAAGCTCCAGGCCATTTTTAGTAAAACCATATTTTTCAATATATGATAATACAAATTCGCCCTGTATACTTTGATGTTCTTCATCGCATATATTCAAATAATCACAGATAAGTGTTTGATACTTTACGTCTAAAAGTCCTAATGAAAATACAGCAAAACTGCCAGGCATAGCACAGTGCTCTGCTTCGAAATCATTATACCATTCAAATTCCTTCATGGCCAGTCTTGCGTAATCTTCGATTTTTCCATACAGGGCTGGCCATCTTGCTGCATTCGCAAACAACTGATGAACACCTTTTTTCTGGAGCCCCTTGATCGGAAGCCAATTCTTTTCCGGGCTTTTGAAAATAATGGTGTAAGACCCGGGAAAACCAAATGCTAATAAACGGCAAAGAAAATTCAAAACTAGCAGATAAGCTTCTTCTTTCTCTTCTTTTAATGTGATTTTTATAGTCGCAAAAACATCATTCGCATCGCAGGAAACTATGCTGTCTTTGTATTGAGCTATCTCCAATGGCAAGTCTCCGCTGCCTTGTTTCTTCAGTTTCAAGGGTAAATCACTGCCAATTGCTTTGGCCATTTTAAAGATATTATTTGCCGTGTACTGGCCTTCGCTTCCACCGTATTTGACAAAGCACACTCCAATATAGCAGGCAAAACGCAGATAATCTTCCTGCAACTGCTCAATAGATTTGCCGGGTTTTAACTTATAATGGTCATACCCATCATTATCGATGGTCTGTTCTAAAAATGGATCAAGGACATTTTTGCGTACCCAGTCAGACAAGATTATATCCACATGCCATTGCCATCCACAGAGCTTTCGCATAGTATCGGAAAAATCCCTTGCCTTTTCATATACAAAACCGCTATTATCGAGTTTAAACAAATAATATTCCAATGGAGCGTCTACTAAAATTTCCTGCCCGTTCACAAGAAAGCATTCATAAGTCGGATACCCAGGCTCTTCACGGGTATTAGACACCTGCGCCTTTCCTTCCAATATAGAGGTAACACAAGTATCGAACAATTCATTTAATGAAGCATCGGCAATAACATCCTCAAACATTAAATAATCTCTTTTATTCTCCATTATTAATCAGCTGTATTTGTCTGCTGACAAAGAAACTATAATTTATTATGTTTTACGAACATTTCTCAAAAATCCCGCATTGTTTTCAGGTATCTCATAGATGTCAAAACTTAAAGAAGATTACTTTATTCATATGAAACACAATTGAATTTGAGTGCTGAAAATGTAATTTTGAATATTCGAGAGTTTGATCAGGTTGACCTGACTTTTCTAAACAGCAGTTAAATTAAAAGAATAAATTAAACATAGAAAAATGAAAAATACAAAGATTGGCTGGATTGGTCTGGGAAAAATGGGGCAGCCTATGTCCGGACAGTTATTAAAAGCAGGTTATCAGGTTTATGTTTATGGCCGAAGTGAACAGGATACACAACTTATGGCAACTAAAGGTGCAGTGGTTTCTCCCACAGTACTAGCATTGACCAATACGGTTGATATATTATTTTTAATGGTGACCGATGACCGGGCCATTGATGACATTTTTAAATCGGAAACAGGAATTCTGTCTGCTGAACTTACTGGAAAAACGATTGTAAATATGAGTACCGTTTCTCCTGGGATCAATCGCGAAATGGCTGCACTTTGCAAGGAAAAAGGTGCATTTTATCTTGACGCTCCTGTTTCGGGCAGCGTTAAGCAGGCTGAAGAAGCAAAACTTGTGGTTATGGCAGGTGGCGAGGAATCTGTTTATGAAAACATCAAACCGCTATTCGACATCATTGGGAGTTCGTCCAGCCTCATCGGAGAAATCGGGGCAGGAAATCTTGCTAAACTAAGCATCAATACACTTTTAGCTATTGAAGCGCAAGGGCTTGCGGAGGTTATTAATTTTGGTGAGCAGCATGGTATTTCAGCAGAAAAAATCATGTCTATAATCAATAACGGAGCACTGGGTAGCGTATTCATGAAGTTAAAAGGCGAGCTGATCATTAATGAAAATTACAATCCTGCTTTTGCTTTAAAGCTCCTGACTAAAGATCTGAGGCTGGCAAAGGCAGAAGGCCTGGATTCTCCACTAGGGAATACAGTTTGTAAAACTTTTCAGCAGGCGGAAGCAGCATTCGGTAATGAAGATCTTATTGCCATTAAGAAACAGCTGTAACAGCTCATATTTTAATTTGATCAGGTTTGATTAAGCCTATATAATAATTGGAGGTATCAACTTCTATATTTTCTGCTGATATACCCGCTAAATCTATTGGCGCAAACTTGGCAGAAGGATAAATGAAGTGATACTCTCCACCTGATATTTTAACCCTTAAAGGCATATTAAAATCTTCAGCTTCTGCAATCCATCTGCAATTAAGTTTTCCATTTTTGACTGCAAGCTCCAAAACAGGCAGACTTTTGTAGCGGAGATACTGATCAAATACTGGTTCCAGGTTTTTACCGGATTGCGTACTGAGGTAATTAACGATCTGGTCATAAGTAACTGTCTGATGGTAATATTCTTTGTTTAATCCACGTAAAATAATCCGCCACTTTTCATCGTCATTAATAATTGTCCTCACTGTGTTCAGCAGCATAGCTCCTTTCGAATACATATCTCCTGACCCCATTTGATTGACATGATAGGGGGCAACAATTAATCCGTCGTTAGCTATACCTGCACGGTTGGCATATAGATATTCTTGTCCTGCCTTTTTACTATACAAATTTTCTATAAATAAAGATTCTGCATAACTCCCAAAAGCTTCGTGTATCCACAGATCACCAAGATCTTTAGCCGTAATATTATTACCAAACCATTCGTGTGCACTTTCATGAACAATCACAAAATCCCATTTCTCCCCTCCTGATACACCAATCAATTCATTTTTCGGACCTCCCCGCATGTAACCACCATAACTAATCGCACTTTGATGCTCCATAGCAGGATAAGGTGTTTCCACCAGCTTATATCCGTCCTCATAAAAAGGATATGGGCCAAACCAATATTCATATGCTTTTAATAACGGTTTTACATTCTTGGCAAAATCAACTTTCGCCCTTGACAAGTTATAAGGCAATACCCAGTAATCAAGTGTAAGTTTCCCTTTTTCACCAGCATAGTTATCACTAAAATGCGTGTAATTTCCAATATTTACCGCTACATTATAGTTATTAATAGCATTACCAACAAACCAGTCAAACTTTTTATAACCGCTCTTAAGATCGGTGATTTTTCTCAGGCGCCCGTTTGACACCTCCTTCAGCACTTTGGGTACGCTCACACTAATCAGCATACTATCCGGTTCATCAGAAAGATGATCTTTATTAGGCCACCAGATACTTGCTCCTTTGCTTTCACAAGCCGTCGCGACCAGTGGATAACCCAGGGAGTCTTTAGCAAATACGATTCCGCTCTCTCTGGGTGCTTTAAAAGCTACATTCGGGTAACCGGAATAAAACACAGTAAATTCATCTTTACTATGTTTTTTAATCGATTCCGGGAAAGAAATAAACACAGCATTAGCTTCCCTTGTATACTGAAGTACCTGGTTATGATAAACAATTTTATCAATATTTAAATTGGCAAAAAGGTCAAACTGTAACCTGGTAAAATCCTGTGTTGCAGTAAATTTAAACAGGTTGCTACCACTGATAAATTTCTTGTCAATATTAAACTTCACATCCAGATGATAGAAGTTAATATCATAACAACTCCGTAATGGAGTAAGATATCCTTTTAGTGTATCAGCACGTGAAAAAGTCGCTTTTTGTGCAGATAACTGTGCTTTAGTTTTTACCGGCAGGTTCGTAAAAAGAATAACAAGCCCCAGATATAACGCGTTTTTACAATCCATGCTGATCTATTAAATAGATCAGTGAGGCCATACTCGCGGCGCCTAGTTCAAGCTCACGTTTATTTACATTTTCAAAAACATCATTTGAAGAATGATGTATATCAAAATATCGCTGAGAATCAGGTCTGAAACCGATCAGGATAACTCCCGGAACTTTTTCCTTTAATGGCCCAATATCAGTACCAGATTGACCAATTGTTAAACGATCTGCTTCGTAAGGTTCAAATAGAGGCTTCCATTGTTTATTAATCTTCTTGATAAAATCAGCTGATACATCTTCAAAGCTGAAACCACGCGGAGTGAAACCACCCTCATCTGTTTCAATAGCTGCTATATGTTCTTCTTTATTTTTGGCAGCCAGTTCAGCATATTTAGTCCCTCCGTTATGGCCGTTTTCTTCATTCATAAAAAAGACTGCACGTACAGAATTTTTAGGTTGGTAATTCAAAGCTTTAAATATACGCAGCACTTCTGCTGATTGTAAAACACCTGTACCGTCATCATGTGCACCTTCGGCCAAATCCCATGAGTCAAGGTGCCCGCCTACAGTAATAAATTTATCTGGATGTTCTGTACCTGTCAATTCGCCAATCACATTGTAAGATAATACATCAGGAAGCAATTGACAATCTTGTTTAAAATAGAATTTAACCAGGGGCAGCTTACGCATTTTCAGCATAGCGCTCAATTTATTGGCCGCCTTAGTTGATATAGCCGCAGCAGGTATATTTTTACCGCCTTTATTAAATAATGTGGCACCGGTATGCGGATAATCATCAAGGCTTTCAGTCAGCGAACGGACAATCACACCAACAGCACCATATTTAGCAGCAGTTGCCGGCCCCATGAAACGCTGGTCACCCGATCTGCCATATGCTTCACCTGTACTGATAAATTTAGGGTCAAAAGGACGGTTATAGAAAACTATTTTACCTTTTATCTTATTTTCACCAAGCTCTTCAACTTCTTTGAGGCTTTGCACTTCAATAATATTGGCAGTAAGTCCGTTTTTTGGCGTAGCAACACTCATACCCAGTGCGGCAATTGGTACGGGAATGCGATTTTTACCGTCGATGATAAAAGCAGTCTCCTTCGCTCCTCTCACCCAATGCGGAACCATAACTTCTTGCAGATATACTTTGTCGAAGCCGTAACTTTCCATTAGTTTTTTACTCCATACAACTGCTTTTTGAGCATTATCAGACCCGCTCAGTCGCGGACCAATATTTTTACAGAGATCACGGAGATTTTCATAACATTTACTATTCACCAGGGCTTCATCGTAGATTTTACGCATAGTTACTGTGTCCTGGGCATATAATTGGTTTGCAGAGAACAGCACAAGAAGGATCAATTTCAATTTCATTGGGGATTAGCGTTTAGGTTCTACAATGCATTCAGGTAAATGCTTAATGGGAAAGTTACAAGAATTGGCAATAAAACACATTTTACGTGCTTCTGCGTGTAAACTAATCGCCTTTTCATGTTTTGCTTCATCAATAATGAGCACTACCGGCCGCAGAATAACTTCTGTAAATTGCCCGCTCCCGTCTGCATTTTCAGTCATTGTTCCTGTCGCCTCATCTTTATAGTCCATTACAATGATATCATTTTGTGAACATAGGTGAAGATACCAGAGCATATGACAGGATGAGATAGACGAAACGAGCAGGTCCTCAGGATTATGCTTAGTTTTATCGCCAAGAAAAGCAGAATCAGACGAGCCATTTATATCAGGTTTCTGATCAATTGAAACAATAAAATTCCGATCATAAGATCTGTAATCCATTGTTCCTGAACCTTTATTTCCTGCCCATACGAGGTTTGTTTTATATTGATGTGTCTTAGCCATAAATGATCATTTTATATTCAATAAATCCAATTTAGACATTCTTATTTAGTTACAAAATAAATCATGGGTTATTCTGAAAATTGTCTGATTTTATCAAATTAAGACTTATACCTTTGATTAAACTTTCTAATGATGACATTCCCTTCCCTTAAGAACTTACAGCAAAGTCTATATCGTGTTTTAAAGCGCTTTCCTTTCGAAATGCTTTTTGCATTTATCGCAACTTTAGCGTCAATAGCATATATAGAGCTGGAAAGTCTGAATTATCTGAAAGAAAGCTGGTGCAAAAGGGTATTGATGACTGCGGTACTGGGATTGGTGATCAGCCTGGCTACTACCCTGTTTTGTGAAAGCCGTTCGATTAAAACTCCGCAAAAGTTGATTTATAACCTCATTGCGGCATTGCTTGCTGCGCTGTTATTTTTCGCATTTGATCCGTTTGTAAATGCTGCTGATGTGATCCGGTTTTTCTTACTGACTCTTGCCGGACATTTATTAGTCGCCTTTGCTGCTTTCACCAAGCCTGATGCAATACAAGGTTTCTGGCAATTTAACAAAACACTGTTTTTGCACTTTTTAACTAGTATGCTTTACAGCGCCGCATTATATGCAGGTATCGCAGCTGCAATAGGTGCGATGAACCTCTTATTTGGTGTAGACTTTAAACATGATACTTTTTATATCCTCTGGGTTTGTATCACTGGTATATTCAATACTGTGTTTTTTCTTTCTGGGGTTCCTGATAATTTTTCCAAATTAGACCAGGACTTCAGCTATCCAAAAGGCTTGAAAATATTCACCCAATATGTCCTGATACCACTGGCGACATTATATGTAGTTATCCTGCTAGCTTATGAAATCAAAATACTCATACAATGGAAATTACCAAAAGGGCTCGTATCTAACTTAATATTAGGCTATGCTGTTTTTGGCATACTCTCTTTATTACTTATTTATCCTATACGCGAAAAAGCAGAGAATAAATGGATTAAAACCTTCGCCCGCACTTTCTATTTTTTAATGCTGCCACTACTGCTCTTGTTATTTATAGCATTGGGTACAAGAATATCTCTTTATGGCTTCACGGAGCCCCGCTACTTTTTAACGTTGTTAGCTTGTTGGCTGCTATTTATTACGCTCTATTTTTTACTATCAAAAAAGCAAAATATCAAAGTAATACCGATTTCACTATGTCTGCTTACCTTGTTGTCTATCTATGGGCCCCAAAGTGCTTTTTCGGTTTCAACTTATTCTCAGAAAACCATTTTGCTCCGTATCTTCAAGGAAAATCATGCCTTTCAAGATGGAAAGCTTGTAAGAATCAGTAAGATTTCTAAAGAAAATGGTGAAAAAGCAGTAGCTACTTTAGAATATCTTGTTAGCCATAATGATTTCGAGGTGCTCCAGCCGTATGTCACTCAAAACCTTAAAGCAGTCAGCGATTCTTTAAGCAAAGCTAAAGACAGTTATGGTCACCTCAGGACTTCAAGGTATGATATACTGGATCAAAAGATGAGATGGATAATCAGCTATTTCGGACTGAAGAAATTTTCAGGACAGCGGTTTTATTTTGACCGTGCTGATCAGAATGAGCAGAAACATTATATTTTAAATAATATTGAGCAGGGAATTACAGTAGTTACAGGATATGATTTTATCATTGATCAGGCAAATATCAATTATAGCGACGCAAATAATCATTATATAATTGATAAAATTTCAATTGAAACAGCAGTGAAAAAATCCGGTATATTACAGATCAGGTTAGCTGATGATACAGCTACTTTTAATATCAATGAGTTAACTGGTGATTTGATAAAGCAAGAGGAAAAGCTAAAACCTTACCTGCAAAAGCCGGATCTCGATAATCCTCCGCAGTATATCTTGCCATCTGCATTCCTGAGCTTCACTAAAAAGACGAAAAATTTCATAATTACGTTTGAGATAAAAACGACTCAGTTCTCTATTGATAAAAGCAGAAAAAATATTGAGCTGAATTATACTACAGGAATTTATCTGGTCAAAAAGAGATAGTATGACATTTGTCCTTTAATCAATTATATGAGCATCGATCTTCATCTGGTTTCCTCTCCCAGTACTGCCGGCTCACTGCGCCGGGCTATCAAAGACGAGTTACTTTCTGGCGAAGTATTTTGCACAATGGATATTCCTGAACTTGGACCACTGGCTAATGGGATACAGCGGATGAAGTTTCTTATGATCATTTACTTCTTGAAAATTGTCCGGCTATCTGGGTTCAGGCTTCAAGAGTTGTAGGTGATGCAATGGGCAATTGTGATCCACAAAATGGTCTGGGTGATGCTTTTTTAAGTTCAAGATTAGAACCTCTCATCATTAACGGTTATATTGAAGCAGATGGCCCGCGTACTGCGATAAGGCTTTTTAAAGTGAGGCTATGCATTTAACTCTATCAAGGTTACTTATTTTTCATCTGCAGCAAGTCCCAGAGATTACCATATAGATCTTCAAATACAGCTACTGTCCCGTAATTTTCCTCAACCGGAGGTCTAACAAAGTTAATACCGATACCTAGCATATTCTGATAATCTCTCCAAAAATCATCTGTATATAAAAACAAAAAAACCCGGCCTCCTGTCTGATTTCCAATACTTTTCTTTTGTTCTTCGCTGGCAGCCTTTGCAAGTAACAAGCTACATTCTTTTGCACCTTCAGGTGCAACTATAACCCACCTCTTACTTTCACTTAAGACGATATCTTGTAATAAAATAAAGTTTAACTTTTCGGTATAGAATTTGATCGCATCATCATAGTCTTCAACGACTAAAGCCACATGGGCAATAAATTTTTTCATATTTATAATTTTCATGCCGGCCAGGATATGCCGGAATACGTCATTCCAAAAGTAATGTAAATTATAAAATTTAATTCCAATGAGTATCCTTATCCTCACCACCTATATTTGCAGATTAGAAATCTTTATGCGCTATTTAATATTTTCCTTCTTTATTTTCACCACAAGCCTCAGCCTGCATGCGCAAATCCCTCAAGCTGGCATCTATCAATTCAATAATCAGCAGAGTAATTATTTCGGAGCTAATCATTATGCCAGGTTCTTTAATTCAATTGATGACTTTCTATCCTTGAAAATCATCCCCTATAAAGAGGTTAATGATTATGGATTAAACTATGCAATTATCGCGGTAAATCAAGCAAAGACTCAAATTAAGATTGTTTTTTTAAGAGATACAGTGAGTACTGAAGGAAAAAAACAACTGATTGCCATTTCCAGGAATTCAACTGTTGATCATCCCAAAAACTCATATTTTTCTCAGGAATTTTCTATTCAAAAAGATTCAGTAATCACGCAAAGCAGCAATAACAGTTCTTTAGCAGGTACAGGCAATTTAACAGGAGAGTGGTCTTTTAATAGTAATAATAGCTATGATTATTTTGGGCTTTATAAAAATCCATTGATTAAAAACCAATCTATAAAAGATACAATTTCAGGAAAATATCAAAATGGTATGAACTATCAATTTGAACAGGCATTTTTTGTAGGGCAAGGAAAAAGACCAAAGGCTTATATTGATTTACGAACGAATGTAAGCGAGGACAAAATTCTTATCTATGACAAACCTGGGACTCATCCTCTGGTTAAAGATTATTTTAGAAAGGGAGAAACGATAGCAATTACTGCAGATGATTCAGCGCAATGGTATGAGGTAGATAGAATTGAGGTGCGCAAGGATACTGGAAAATATTATTCCATGGATTCCGGGATGCAGGAAGGAACGGCACTCCTCCAAACGATCAGTGGATGGATCAAAAAAGAAGATTTGGCCTCCTCTCCATGGGTCCGGCAGCAACAGCAAACCAATAAGTTTCGTTTTGAAATTTCGGCAGATAAAGAATTTGTCAATGCAGTAAAGATTATCAATAAAAAAACTGGTAGCAAACAAGTGCTTCTTGATATTTGGGCCGGGTTTAAATCAATTCCAACGCAGGTGATTCAGATCGGAGATTACAATTTTGATGGCTATCCTGACTTCATGTTTTTAATGCAAAGTGGTGGAGCGGGCCCTAATTACACCAATAATTTCTATTTGTATAATCCGCAAAAGGATAATTTCGAGTATAATGATGAATTATCTCAGCTTTCACAAGTAGAAGTAGAGGTGAAAAGCCGTACCATAAGTAGTAACTGGCGCGATGGGGCTGCACATCATGGTGGAGAAAGGTATACTTTCATTGATCATCAACTCACAAAAACTGCTTATTGGGATCAGTATGCGGGAATGGGATTTTTTGTGCAGGAAAATAGCGGAGAGCTCGTCAATGGAAAATGGATTGACCATCAGTATAAAGGCGCAGAGATCCTGACTTCTACTGCTGCTGTATATCAGTACCCAGATAAACAGATAGCGTCGTTAACGCTTTTGAAAAAAGGCGATTACGCATTGATTAAAGGCGAAAATTCAAAATTCTTTCAGGTGGAAGTTACAACGGCATCACATCATTTGATCAAGGGGTGGATCGAAAAAGAGCACTTCTTTCCAAAAACCAGTTTATTGTATATCAGAAATACACCTTTATATAACTTCGAATTGATTAAAGATCAACAGTCCTCTCCGGTCGCAGTTAAAATAATTACCAGGGCAGATGGGAGAACTTTGCAGTATATCACTGAACTCGACGAGATAGATTCCACGAATACAACGCTCTATATTGATGACTATAATTTTGACGGATATCCTGACTTTTCTTTAAAAACAAGTAGCAAAGATGATGTTGAGCTTGGTAATTTCTATGAAAAATATTATCTCTATGATCATACTGCTGGTTTATTCTCTTTAGATACTTTACTTTCAAAATCACCTAATGTTACGGTTGATCAGAAGAGTAAATCTTATTCTAGCACAGAATTTGTAAGAAAGGATAATGTAATCACAAAAAATATTAAAAAATACAAGTTAGTTAATGAAAATTATATCTTAATTAAGGAATAAACATTGGTTAAAGAGAAATACATTAGAATAAAAAACAGATATTTAACTGCAAGATCAATTATAAAAAAAAATCAATCGGAATGACCATTATTAAATCATTTACTGCCCTGTTACTTTTAACATTTTCAATACAGGCAAAAGCGCAATATTTCAAAGTTAGTCCGATAAAAGAGACATTCGAACAATCTGGAGAATATAATTTCCCTGTACTAACTGGAAAAACTCCTGCACAAAACCTGATTAATACATTTTTACAAGGTAAAGAATTGGATGTTCTTCCCGGAAAACATAAAATAAGCATTTTTGAAAACGTAAGACCAAAGAAAGGCTCAAATCAAGGTGTAACGATATTAACCTATAAAGTCCTTGTCAATACACCTAAACTATTTTCTGTAGAAATCAATAGTGAATATACCAATGCTTCTCTCAACGAATATTCTGCAATTAACAATTTTGATTCACAAACAGGCAGACTTATACAGTTTAGCGATCTGGTGACAAAAGAGGGATATGAGGCCATTCGTCAATTCATCATCAAAAGTCGTAAGACAAGATTGAGCACTTATCTTAAAACTTTAAAAAGTTCGGCGAGTAAAGATGAATCTGTGATCACCACCTACTCTTCATGTCTGTTGGAGCAAGATAAAGATAACCTGAATCTTGACGATCTTAAATTTCAAAAGAATGCCCTGTATTTAACGAGAAGGTCTTGCTCCGGGTCTCATTATTTCCAGGCAATGGAAGGTAAAACAGATATTTACGACAATATGTTAACTTATAAATTCCTGGAGCCTTATTTAAATGAATATGGTAAATGTCTATTAGCTGCTGCAGCATCAAAATGCACAGTACCTCAAAGTCAGATTTTAAGAAAAGGTGTATTTAAGGGCAAAATAAACAAGCTTTATCCAATCACATTATTGGTTACCTACATTGGGGAAGACACTTTCCAGGCTTCTTATTTCTATGATAAATATGGAAAAAAAACTGAATTGAGAGGTACTATCAATCAAGATTCTTCTCTTTTATTGAAAGAGGAACCGAACTATGATATTCCAAAGAAACAGGAATTTTTCAAACTAAAAATTCAGCAAGACGGAAGTTTAACAGGCAGCTGGAATGATGGAAAGAACACTTATCCTGTAGAATTGAAATAGCTGTAACAGTTCAGTTTGTTTAAATACTTATTTTTAAAGCAGCCACAATCTTATAATAAAGATACCTGCTGCTTTTTTTGTAGCATATTTGTAGCAAAGATCACCCAATCTGTAATTAACAGGCGGCTGATGCTATAAAACATTAATAAATTATAAATGGATAATAAAGAACAGATCAATGCACAGCTTATAGGAAAGTGGAAAGCTGTGTCAGATAAATATGTATTCAATGATAAAAAAGGGAATACAATACATCCTGATCAGATCAATACAGAACTTGATATTAGTATAGGTTTAGATGGCGGAAATTTTAAAGCTAACGAGAATGAAACCTTTCCTTCAAAAGCCACGTATGAGATACTTAAAGAAGGTAATGAATCTTATCTGATCCAATCTTTTGGTAAGGAAACGGAAGTTTATAAGTTAAATGTGAACGGAGATCAGATGATATGGACTACTGAACCTGAAGGAATGCAATTTAATAAAGATGGTAAATGGCATTTTTCACCTCATACGATCTATACTATTGAATTTATAAGGCTAGCTTAAAAAATCAGTCGATGTTGCATCCACAAACATCGACTGGCTTATTAACTATTATTAACCTAAACTTGCCAGAGCAACGGGCGTTGGTAGCAATATCTTTATTTTAGTGATCTTATATAGTAAAGACGCAAAACCATCCATTTTCATCTGCTCTATTTTCATTTTTTTTCAAAATAATTTTCACGGAAAATATAACCGGTCCCAGTCAACACAGAAATGTTTGAAAAGAAGCGCGGTTCTTTGGCTTAATCAACTGCTGTTTAATTGTTTTCGTTCCTTTAACAATATGATCACCTATTGTGGAAACACTTATTCCCAGAATTTTACTGACTTCGTGATATGACTTACCTTCAAGTTTGCATAGCATAAATATCTTTTTCCTCCGCGGAGAAAGACAATCTACCGCCTGAAGCAATAGCTCCTCTTCAACTCCCGTTTTTATACTTTCAATTGGCTGATGCGTAATTTCTGTAGCAAGAAGCTGCAGGTTCTCTAACATTTTTTTATCCCGCTTAATACTACGGTAGAAATTCGTAACCGAATTTTGAGCCATACGGAAAAGATAGTATTGAAAAGGTTTATCAATCTTAAGTATTGCTTTCTTTTCCCAAACCTTTGTAAAAACATCCTGAAGAATTTCTTTAGCAAGCTCGTCATCCCTGGTCATTCTTCTTAGGTTGTAATAAATGCCACCGCTATGGTCTCTGTATAGTTGCTCAAAAGCATTTTTATTTCCTGCTTTGACACGACTGAATAGTTCTTCTTCAGTCCAGGGCATTTTCTCCACAATTCTTTTTCCTCTATTGTCTAATATCTCCATCAAATACACCTAACTAATTAATATTCAATATTAAATACTTTTTTACTATTCAACAATACTGTTGAATGTAATTCTACACATATAGCTTAAGAAAAACGTTTTTTCACCAATAAAAACCCTTGTAATTTTTTCTAATAAATCCCGGACTGCAATAAAACAGGAATAAAAAAAGATATATTCAACAAGTCAGATTACCTATTTGAAGTAATCTGAAATCATTTAGATTACAATTTAATTTCTCATATTAACACATTACCATCAAAATATTCAACATTAAGTAACCTATTAAAAACTTAAACATCAAAATAGTTAACATAAAAACACACAGGATTAATTTTAAAAACTTTAACCTTATTTAACATTATAAAGCACTCATTTACTATTAAAAACACCATATATTAGTCTTATACTTAATTGTTTATGAGATTACTTCTATTTATTATTTTTTGTTTTTCCTTCCATTATACATTTGCACAAAATCCCTGTTCATTAAAAGGATCTGTAGTTGATCATGCCTCAGGTGCAAATTTGCAGCATACGACAATTAGTATACTTCGCGCAAAAGATTCTACGCTGGTAAAGTTCACAAGAGCCAATGAACAAGGTATTTTTAATATAACTGATCTTCAAAAGGGGAGATTATTTTTATTGATTACTTATCCTGGATATGCAGATTATGTAGAACATTTTAATTTAGACAGTACTAAAACTTCAATAGATTTTGGCAGAATAAAACTAACATTAAAAGCAACTCTCCTTGCGGATGTCATCATCAAAGGCAAAGCAGTTGCTATAAAAATAAAAGGAGATACTACGGAATTTAATGCAGCTGCCTATCAGATACAGCCAAATTCTAAGGTAGAAGACTTATTGAAACAGTTACCTGGCATACAAGTAGATAAAGATGGGAAAATCACCGCGCAAGGACAGGCGGTAAATAAAGTATTGGTTGACGGAGAAGAATTTTTTGGTGATGACCCCACCCTGGTCACTAAAAATATCAGGGGTGATATGGTAGATAAAGTCCAACTGTATGATAAAAAAAGTGATCAGGCAGCTTTTACAGGTATAGATGATGGTAAAAAAGAGAAAACTATCAATATCAAATTAAAAAATGATAAAAAGAACGGATATTTTGGAAAGCTGGATTTAGGCGGAGCAACAGATAAATTTTACCAGGCACAAGGGATGTTTAATGCATTTAAAGGGAAAAAGAAATTTTCTGCCTATGGTACACTTGGGAACAATGGAAAACTAGGCTTAGGCTGGCAGGACAATAGCAAGTATGGTTCAGGAAATGAGATGCAATTCCAGGATGGTGGTATATATATTACATCCAGTCAAAATGATGAACTTGATTCTTATGATGGAAAATATAATGGTGAAGGTATCCCGCTAGCCAGAACTGGAGGATTGCATTATGATTCGAAATGGAATAATGATAAAGAATCAATCAATACAAATTATAAAATAGGTTCGTTGAGTGTAGACGGGACAAAAAACACTTTAAGCCAGAACAATCTGCCTGCAGGAATTATCAATTCAAATTCGGATGAAAGTTTCAATAATTATCTTTTCAAACAGAAGCTCGATGCCACTTACCAGATAAAACTTGACTCTACCTCAAACTTAAAGGTATCAGCCGATGGTACTGCTAAAAACACTAACACCCAAAACAGTTATACAGGTAGTAGCTTTTCCAATGATTTGTTATTAAATAAAAGTTCAAGGCAGTTATCAAATGACAGTCATGATAAAATATTTAATGCGAGTCTATTCTGGACTAAAAAGCTTAAAAAAACCGGACGTACACTTTCTTTAAACATGAGTCAGTCTATTAAAGAAAGTAAAAGTAATGGCTTTTTAAAGTCGGAAAATGATTTTTTCAATGCGAAAGGGATCCAGGATAGCAGTCAGGTTATCGATCAGCTCAAAACGAATCTGATCAAGTCTGCTCAGTTTTCCACTAACCTGGCCTACACTGAACCCTTATCCAAATCATTATCTCTTATTGTTAATTACGGATTCGGAACCAGCAATAGTAGTGCAAATAGAAAATCATTTAACCAGTCACCCGATGGAAACTATTCTTATTTAGATACCCTTTATAGCAACAATTATAAACTGGATCAAATTTCCAACCTTGCGGGAGCTATTTTGAATTTCAAAAAAGATAAAAGCATTGTCAATTTTGGGACAAAAGTTGCCAGCATCTCTTTTGATCAAAAGAATGTAATTACAAATAATTCCTATAAGCGAAATTTTATCAATTGGAATCCTCAAGTTAGTTATCAATATAAATTCAGCCAGCAAAAATCATTTCGCATAGCTTATGCTGGTAATACCTCGCAACCAAACATTGATCAGATCCAGCCAGTATTAATCAACACAGACCCTTTGAATATCAGAATTGGAAATCCTGATTTAAAGTCATCATTCAATAACAGGATAGATATCAACTATAATTCTTATAAAATTTTAAGCGGTCAGAGTATTTATCTTGGTGGGGCCTATAATTTCACTTCTAATGCAATTATAAATAGTGTAGACACGGATCCTACCGGAAAAAGCACCTACAAATCTACTAACCTTACTGACCATCAAACCAGTAACTACTACTTGTATGCGGGTGTTTCTCAAAAACTGAAATTCCACGAGCTGTACGCAGGTATGAATTTAAACTCTAATGGAAACACTTATTATAGCTACGTAAATGGTTCGCTCAATAAAACTCAATCCAACAGTTATTCCGGCCAGTTGTCAATATCGAAATATCAGGAGAAAAAGTTTGAAGGTCGTTTATCTTTCGGGCCTGCTTACACAACCAGTCAGTCTTCCTTGCAAAAGTCAACTAATGACAATGGATGGGGCCTAAATGGACAAAGCTATTTCACCATCTATTTACCAGGTAAATTTGAAATCGGATCTGATGCGAGTTATGAATACAGGGGTAAAACACAATCTTTTAATACAGATTTCAATCTTTTCCTCTTAAATGCAAGGGTGAGCAGAAAATTCCTGAAGTCTGAAAGTCTCAAGTTTTCACTTTCTGCAAATGATTTACTGAACCAGAACGTTGGCTTTAATAGAAACGCCAATGGAAATATGATTACACAAACCAGTTATACTACTATCAAAAGATATTTCATGGCTTCAATTGTTTGGGACTTTAATAAAATGGGCGGAGGAGCCGTAAAAAAATAACTTATGAATCTGACAGAAAAAACAATAAGATGAAACAAAGTACGATAATAATCTTAACCTGCCTTTTAATTGGTCTGAGCAGCACATTATTTGCTCAAAATGCCAGATTCACTACTGAAGGAGTCATAGAATTTGAAAGAAGCAACAATATGTATGCAATGATTCAAAAAAGGATCAATAAGAATAATGAAGGCTATATGAGCCAGTTTTTTGAGCAATTCAAAAAAACATCCCCACAATTCAAGCTCACAAAAAGCACTTTATCATTCACAAATCAGACTACTTTATTTAAGCCTGTAGCAGATGATTCTCCTGCTGTTCCATTCTTTGGTGAAGATCCCGCCGTAAGTCAGATTAATATTACTTATACTGATCTGGATATACACCAGCAGATTACACAAAAAAAAGTCTTTGAAGAAACCTTCCTGGTTAAAGATAGTACCCGGACAATTAACTGGAAAATAACTAATGAAACCAGGGAAATTGCAGGGTTTAATTGCCGTAGAGCGAACGCACTGATCATGGATTCTATTTATGTAGTCGCATTTTATACAGATCAGATTCCAGTTTCAGGAGGCCCCGAATCGTTTACGGGTTTACCCGGAATGATCTTAGGACTGGCACTACCTCATGAAAATGTTACATGGTTTGCTAAAACTGTAACAGATAGACCAGTAGGTAAAAATAACCTACCCCCTCCTGCTAAAGGAAAAGCGACCGATAAAAAGGGCCTGAAGCTTACACTGACTAATGCTTTAAAGAATTGGGGTGAATATGCACAGTCTATGTTTAAGTCATTTTTATTGTAGGTTTTAAAAAAGAGCTTCCTGAGCAAATTTAAAATTATTAGATTTGCCAACAACCAAATTTAATAGAGACAAATGAGAGAAGTAGTTATCGTATCAGCATTAAGGACACCAATTGGAAGTTTCGGCGGTTCGCTGTCAGGTTTTACAGCTACCCAATTGGGAGGTTTTGCCATTAAAGCTGCTGTTGAAAAAGCGGGAATTAAACCTGAAGATGTACAGGAAGTATACATGGGCAATGTTTTATCTGCAAATGTAGGTCAGGCACCTGCTACTCAGGCGGCTAAATTTGCAGGTTTACCTGATGTCCCTGCTACCACTATAAATAAAGTGTGTGCTTCTGGCACTAAAGCAATCATGCTTGCAGCCCAAAGCATTGCTTTAGGACAAAATGATATTGTTGTTGCAGGCGGAATGGAAAGTATGAGTAACGTTCCTTATTATCTTGATAAAGCAAGAACAGGTTATAGATTGGGACATGGACAATTAACTGACGGCCTGGTTAAGGATGGTTTATGGGATGTTTACAATGACTACCATATGGGGTCTGCTGCTGAATTATGTGCATCAACATATAATATTAGCCGTGAGGCACAAGATAATTATGCTGTGAGTTCTTATAAAAGAGCGCAGGCTTCCATCAATGAGGGTAAATTCAATGCGGAAATTATTCCTGTTGAAGTAGTTGATCGTAAAGGAAATGCAACAATTATCGATAAGGATGAAGATATTTACGCCGTTAACTTTGATAAATTACCTGGGTTAAAACCAGTATTTAAAAAAGACGGAACAATTACTGCAGCAAATGCATCTGCATTGAACGACGGTGCAGCGGCATTAGTTTTAATGAGTGCAGATAAAGCAAAAGAACTAGGTTTAAAACCACTGGCACGTATTTTAAGTTATGCTGATGCACAGCAGGCACCAGAATGGTTCACGACCGCACCTTCAAAAGCGATTCCACTAGCACTGCAAAGAGCTGGAAAAAGCATTAATGAGGTAGATTTCTTTGAAATCAACGAGGCTTTTTCTGTAGTTTCTTTAGCCAATAACCAGGAAATGGGTTTAACTGATTCTCAAGTTAATGTAAATGGTGGTGCAGTTGCGATGGGACATCCACTTGGTGCTTCCGGTGCCCGTATCGTAGTGACGCTGCTTTCTGTACTGAATCAAAACAATGGCAAAATAGGCGTTGCCGGAATTTGTAATGGTGGTGGTGGTGCAAGTGCATTGGTTATTGAAAAAATCTAAATTGATGTCTAAGGTTTTCAAACCCTTCTTTATATTTTTCCTGATAAGCTGTGCAGCGACCAATGTCTCCGCACAGCTTACTCCGGGTAACGTTGAGCTGAATAAGTACCAGGATTCCTTGCTAAAAATCACTAAAAACTTATTTACAGCGTCCAATAATATTGACCGCTTTGAGCAGAATTCTAAATTCATCAAAACGTTGGTAACGGCTTTGAAGATTCCTTCCTCTTTTGATTTCGGCTTCGATTCCCTGCAAACAATTTCTGTTGTAAAATCACCGGATCATACTTTCCGGATTTTTTCATGGTATGTTCCCACTGTTGAAGGTACTTACCGCTTTTTTGGTACTGTTCAATTAGCCACAAGAGACGGAAAACTGAAATTATACCCGCTCATTGACGATACAGAACATATTACTGATCTGAATCAGATCACCACCAATAAGCAATGGTATGGTGCACGGTATTATGAAATTGTCCCGCTGATTGTGAGCGGACAAAATACCTCTTATGTATTGCTTGGCTGGAAAGGCAATAACAGTAAAACTTCTAAAAAGGTCATTGAGGTTCTTTCATTTGTAAATGATGAATTGAAATTTGGAAAGACAATTTTCCAGGGGCCTAAAAATTCTGAAGTAAAAAACAGAATTGTATTTGAATACAATAAACTGAATTCCATGACCTTAAGGCTTGACAAGAATGAACAAATGATTGTATTTGATCACCTCGCTCCGTTTGACCCTAATATGGAAGGGAATTTTGAATATTATGCTTCCGATTCTAGTTTTGACGGTTATCGCCTGGCAGGCAATCAACTGAAACTGATGGAAAATATTGAATTAAAAAATGATCCGGATGCGAAGGATGATTTTTATATAGACCCTAAACCTAAAGAAATACCAACTGTAAAGAACTAGTTTTTAAGCAAAATACCGCCTCTATAGGGCTTAAATTTGTGATTACGGGGTCATGTCCTTATATTGCGCGATGCGGCACTTCGCTAACACACACCTAATTTTTGAAATTGATGAATGAAACCATTAAAGTAAAGCATCCGAAAGGACTGACTTTCCTTTTTTTGTCTGAGATGTGGGAACGTTTTGGATATTACCTGATGATAGGGATCTTCACCCTGTATTTAAAAGATGTTAAAGCTGGTTTTTCGATGACCGAAGCTGAATCTGCCGACTTATATGGTACTTTTATAGCACTTGTTTTTCTTACTCCATTTTTAGGTGGATTAATTGCAGACCGTTATTTAGGTTATGCAAAATCAATCATCCTGGGCGGCCTGTTAATGGGCGTTGGTTATTGTATGATGGCAGTGCATAGTTTACCAATTCTATATCTTTCTATGACGCTGGTCATTATTGGAAATGGATTTTTCAAACCAAATATATCTACCCTGCTGGGTAATATCTACTCTACACCTGAATATTCAGACAAAAAAGATGAGGGCTATAATATCTTTTATATGGGTATTAATATCGGTGCCTTTATCTGTAATTTCTTTGGTGCAGCACTATATATCATGCTGGGCTGGGGCTATGCATTTATTGCAGCCGGAGTTGGGATGTTCATTGGCGTAGCTATTTTTATTTATGGAATGAAGCATTACAGAGCTTTTGACGTTAAAAAAGGCGTAAAGGAAGGCGATATGTCTTTCTTGAAAATTGTCTTGGTAATTTTAGTTCCATCTGTTATTGCTGGAGTAATTGGCTGGATACTTCCAACTAAATTAATGGGCCATGCACTGGTTGGTTCTGCTTCTACAGATGCATTTATCTTTGCTTGTGTGCCTGTAATCTATTTTTACGGCTCTCTACTTGCCAAGGCTGATAAAGATGAAAAAAGACCAATTGCTGCCTTACTTACCATATTTGCTGTGGTAATCCTGTTTTGGGCGGTGTTCAAACAGAATGGTACTGCATTAACAACCTGGGCTGACCGCTATACAGACAGACATTTACAAAACCCTGTTGCTGAGAAGACCTTCTCTAAACTTAATTTCTCACAAAACTTTACCTATTCGAAAGACTCTATACCTTTATATGACAACGCATTCCGCATTCAAAAGAAAGACGGGATCGTATTAAAAGAATACAATTACCCAACTTATTTTAAAAATATTCCAGCCGCTAAACTTCCTGCAGAAGGTGGAAAAGTTGAGCTTTGGGCAACTAATCTAAGTCAGTCAATAAACCCGGCCTGGGTGATTTTACTGACCCCATTAGTAGTCGCATTCTTTACCTGGCTACGCAACAGAAACAGAGAACCAAGTACAGCTACAAAAATTGCATTCGGCTTATTCATTTCAGCACTTTCGGTACTGGTAATGATCGGTGCTGTTTATTCTGGTGGTAATGGCGCTGAAAAAGTTTCTGTCTTATGGCTGGTAGCTGGTTACGGTGTAATCACTATTGGTGAACTATTTTTAAGCCCAATGGGGTTATCACTGGTTTCGAAGTTAAGTCCGGTAAGGATCACTTCGCTGATGATGGGCGGATGGTTTCTGGCTACTTCTATTGGAAATAAATTGTCTGGTGTACTGGCTACGCTTTGGGATACTTATGAAAACAAAGCTAATTTCTTCTGGGTAAACTTTAGCCTTCTTCTTTTCTCTGCTGTTATTGCTTTCTTTCTTTTGAAATGGCTGAATGGTATTATGGAAGAAAAAGGAATAAAATAGTTACGGGGAAAAACCAATAATTAGAATTAATTTGCGAACTTTTAAAATTAACTAACCTATAAAACAATATTTATGGATCAATCTGAAATCCTTAAGCCAGAGCAATTAGACGCCGCTCAAAAAGGCCATCCAAAAGGATTATATGTACTGTTCGCTACCGAGATGTGGGAACGTTTCAATTACTACGGTATGCGGGCTATTTTGGTGCTTTTTATGACCAAAGCCTTATTATTTGACAAAGCATTTGCGTCAAATTTATATGGAAGCTATACAGGTCTTGTATACCTGACTCCTTTAATCGGTGGTTTTATCGCCGACAGATACTGGGGAAACAGACGATCTATTGTAACCGGGGGTATATTGATGGCATTGGGAGAGCTGATTATGTTTGGCTGTGCTTCCCTTTATCATACCATGCCTGATATTTCAACCTTCTTGTTCTTTACAGGTTTAGGGTTCATGATTTCCGGGAATGGTTTCTTTAAACCAAATATCTCTTCAATGGTAGGTCAGCTTTATCCTAAGAGTGACCGTCGTATTGATGCTGCTTACACGATTTTTTATATGGGAATCAATGTTGGTGGTGCACTGGGCCCTTTTATCTGCGGATATTTTGGTGACACAGGTAATCCTGCCGACTTTAAGTGGGCCTTTCTCGCTGCTGCGATTGCAATGTGTATTGGGGTGATAGTTTTCATTAACTTCAGAGATAAGTATGTTCGCGACCCAAATGGAGATCTTTTAGGTTTAAAACCTGCTAATCCTGGTGACAAAAAAGTCTCACCTGTTCTGGTTTATCTTGGCTTATTTGCTTTTTCTGCGTTATGCGTAGGAATGTTATATATTGATGCTAAAATCGTGAGTTATTTAAGCTACCTGCTGATTATTGCAGTAGTTGGTATTGCAATCATGATCTTTACAGATAAAACGCTTTCGAAGATTGAGAAGAAAAAAATATCAGTAATTTTTATAGTTGCTTTCTTTGTCTTGTTTTTCTGGAGTGCTTTCGAACAAGCAGGAGCTTCACTAACGTTTTTTGCAGAGGAGCAAACACAAAGAAATTTAGGTTTCTTTACAGTTCCTTCTAGCTGGTTCCAATCTTTAAACTCTATTTTCGTAGTTGTATTTGCTCCGGTATTTGCCTGGTTATGGATTAAGCTGGGTAGAAAAGAACCTTCTGCTCCTACTAAAATGGCTATAGGTTTAATGCTGCTTGCATTGGGATACCTGGTTATTGCAACTGGTGTTAAAGATGTTGGTGCAGGAATAAAAGTGAGTATGATTTACCTGATCGGTATGTATGCTTTCCACACCTGGGGTGAGTTATGTCTTTCTCCTATCGGATTATCATTGGTGAATAAGCTTTCTCCTTTAAAACTATCTTCTCTTTTAATGGCGGTATGGTTCCTTGCGAATGCAGGTGCAAACGTATTGGCAGGAAAATTAAGCTCTAAGTATCCTGAAGAGGAAGCCAAAGTAGCGGAATATAAGGTTAGTCCTTTGGTATTGACAAATAGTGCTATTGATTGGCAACAGGTCGCTAACAGCAAAAAGAATATTCAGCAGTGGGATTTAAGTACAGTGAAAAAGAACTCTCATTCGCTTAGTCCTGATTCATTAGTGGCGCTTTCAATTACTACAGTTCAACAAGCTGTTACTATTGACACCAATAAAATCAACAGGATCTCTCCTAGAAAATTGGATGAGAAAGAAATTGCAAAACTAGCTGTTGCTGGTGAAAAAGAAGGTAAATTCTTATTGGGTACAAATGCTGCCCAAACTGAAATTTATATTATCAAAGGTAGTGACAAGACGGCTTCTGTAGTAGAGGTTTATAATCTTAATCCTGAGAAACCTACTTTCCTTGGTTATACGATCAAAAATCTATATGATTTCTTTATGTTATTTGTAGTCATGGCGGGTATTGCTTCGGTTATCTTGTTTTTCATTACTAAGTGGTTACAGAAAACAATGAACGCGACTTCTTAGCTGGTAAATATTTATAAATAGAGGGCTGTAGTTTTTGAAACTACAGCCTTTTTTTATGCACAGATTTATTGTTAAGGGATGTTAAATCACTTGATAATTAGGTTAATTTCAATTTTAATCAATATTTTCGCAAATAATTTATTACCATTTATTCTACACACGTGTCAGACAGCCTAGTCATTATCCCTACCTATAACGAAAAAGAAAATATTGAGAAGATTATCCGTAAGGTTTTTAACCTGAGTTTTTCTTTTGAGGTTTTAATTATTGATGACGGATCACCTGATGGAACGGCAGATATTGTAAAGAAACTACAGTTGGAGTTTCCGGGTCTACATATGGAGCAGAGGACTGGTAAGCTGGGTTTAGGAACGGCTTATATCCATGGTTTTAAGTGGGCGCTACAGCGTTCTTACTACTATATTTTCGAGATGGATGCTGATTTTTCTCATAATCCTGATGATTTATTTGCGTTAAGGGAAGCTTGTGTTCATGGTGCTGATGTTGCCATTGGTTCTCGTTATGTAAGAGGGGTCAATGTGGTAAACTGGCCGATGAGCAGAGTACTGATGTCTTATTTTGCTTCGATGTATGTGAGGTTGATTACAAGGATTAATATTCAGGATGCTACTGCTGGTTTTAAGTGTTATAAGCGGGTGGTTTTAGAAACAATCCCTTTTGATAAAATCAGGTTTGTTGGGTATGCGTTTCAGATTGAAATGAAGTTTACAGCGATAAAGTATGGTTTTAATGTAGTAGAGGTACCGATTATATTTACGGATAGAACGGAGGGGACTTCAAAAATGAGTACAAGGATTTTCAGAGAGGCTTTTGTTGGGGTTATCCAGATGAAGATTACGAGTTGGTTCAGGAGTTATAAGAGATAAATAGATCAAAAAGAGGGTTGTGTACCCTTCTGACGGAATTCCCTGAAATGGGAATCATTGTCAGAAGGGTACACAACCCTCTTTTTGATTTCTAAAGGTTTTTCCATCCCGGAAATGCTGATTACGTTTCTTTTAGTTAGATAGCTAATTGGATTACTTGGATAGTTAATTGGATTACTTGTTAGATAGCTAATTGAATTCCTCACTGGATAGCTATTTGGATTACATATTAGATAGCTAATTGGATTCCTCATTGGATAGCTAAAAGATTTGCTGGTCAGAAAGCTATTTTTCGTTTTTATAGCTTCGCATCATTTCAGAGAAATTTTGCTTCTTATCCATAGCGATGACAATTTGTGTGAGCCGTTTAACGCGGGTGGGCTCTGTTTTAGCAGTATTCAGCCAGTTAATATAATAGTTCTGGTGGGATTTGGGAAGATTAAGAAAGTTCTCTAAAAAATGTCTTTCTTCCAGCAGACAGAGTTCCAGGTCTTCTGGCATTTCTATTTTGAAGGTTTTATCTTCCTCGAGTTGCATACGCAGTTTTGCACCTTCTTCTTTTTTTAATTGTTTACGTATACTGGAATTCAGGGCAAGAATAAAGTCTCCCTCCCCCATTGGTATGAATGACATACCGGTTACGTGCAATTCATCGAGAAGTCCTTTGACACGAAAGCTTTTCCGGCAATCAGGTTTGATCTGATTGGCCACATCCTTCGGGATAGTCACGAATGTCCATCCGGTTTTCTCACCCATTTTGGAGAAGCGTTCTATTTCTGCTTCAAAAGTTATCATTCGTAATTCAATTTATAGCTATGCTTTAACCAATTTAAAGATAGCATTTTGGGTTTAAAATTTCTCTTCTACGCCAAGGCCAAATAGTGCGAAATCATATTTCACAGGATCTAAAGGATCGAATTTGCGAAGTTCTGTAGTCAGCTCAACAGCAGTTCTCCAATCGGTTTGTTTACGGGTGATCAGATCAAGACGACGTGCAACACGGTCTACGTGTACATCACAGGGACAAATGAGATCTGCTGGAGAAATGGTTGTCCATACCCCGAAATCTACTCCTGTCTGGTCTTTGCGTACCATCCAGCGCAGAAACATATTTAATCTCTTGCAGGTAGATTTTTGAGTGGGTGAAGAGATGTGTTTAACGGTTCTGCGGGGAGAATCAGGGAGACTAAAAAAGTAGGTACGAAAATGGTTCAGCGCGTGCTCCGCAGTGAAGCTTTCCAGCTGACCGAAGTTCGCTGGCAGGAAGGCTGTTTCCAGGCTATCTGAAAGCGCATAATGATGTTTAAAGAAGGAGATGAAGTAAAGAAGATCGGTATCGTTAAAAGTCCTGTGTTTGAAGTTTAACAAGCGACGCAGGTCTTCATCACCGTGATGCAGCATGAAGTTGTAAGGGTCGTTATCCATGCGGTCAAAGAGATCAGTGCATTTATTGATAATAGTTTTACGCTGTCCCCAAGCCAAAACGGCTGCAAAGAATGCGGCGATTTCAATATCTTGTTTTTTAGAAAAGCGATGTGGAATGCAGATTGGATCATTTGTGATGAAGTCGGGCCTGTTATATTGCGCAACTTTAATGTCCAGGAAGTCCTTTAGTTCTAAAAATTCCAATGGTTTTTATTTATAAAAGCCAGTTTAAAAGATTTAAACTGGCTTTATATGTTTGTAATAATTTATGAATTGGTGATAGAGAGACCTATCTCATTAACTTAGCG
Source organism: Pedobacter sp. UYP1 (assembly GCF_040547305.1). Classification (NCBI taxonomy): domain Bacteria; kingdom Pseudomonadati; phylum Bacteroidota; class Sphingobacteriia; order Sphingobacteriales; family Sphingobacteriaceae; genus Pedobacter; species Pedobacter sp. UYP1. Next base: position 78,190 of record NZ_JBEPPL010000015.1, read on the forward strand.
CTTGCGCTAAATCTGCTAAAAGATCATCAATATCTTCTACTCCAACACTCAAACGCAACAGGTTATCTGTTACACCTACTTTTTCACGCTCCTCTTTTGGGATTGAACCGTGAGTCATTGTAGTTGGGTGATTGATCAATGATTCAACCCCACCTAATGATTCTGCTAAAGTGAATACCTTAAAAGAAGAAGCTACTCTGAATGTTTCTGCCAAATCGGCACCTTTAAGGGTGATAGAAACCATTCCTCCGAAACCACGCATCTGTTTTTTCGCAATGTCATGGTTAGGGTGATCTTCAAAACCCGGCCAGTAGATCTTATCAATCTTTGGGTGAGTTTTAAGGAAACGGGCAACTTTTTCACCATTCTCACAATGTGCTTTCATACGCAGGTGCAGCGTCTTAATACCTCTTAATACAAGGAAAGCATCTTGTGGACCTGGAGTTGCACCGCAAGCGTTGTAGATAAACCAAAGGTCTTTGTACAATTGATCATCATTCAACAATAAAGCACCCATCACTACATCAGAGTGACCACCAATGTATTTAGTCACAGAGTGCATCACAATATCAGCTCCCAGGTCAATCGGATTTTGTAAATATGGAGAAGCAAAAGTGTTATCGACAGTCAGGATCAATCCTTTTTCTTTAGTGATTTTAGCTACACCTTCAATATCGATAATCTGCATTGTTGGATTAGTAGGTGTTTCAATCCATACCAACTTAGTCTTATCATTGATATATGGCAACATATTTTCTGGTTTTGACAAATCCAGAAAATGAAATTTAATGCCGTATTTTGCATATACTTTAGTAAAGATACGGTATGAGCCTCCATAAAGATCATTACCTGTAATCACCTCATCACCTGGCTGTAATAAACGTAAAACAGTATCCGTAGCCCCCATTCCTGAAGAGAAAGCCATACCATATTTTGCATTTTCAAGTGCAGCAAGACAATTTTCCAATGCCTGACGAGTTGGGTTTGTGCCTCTCGAATATTCAAAACCCTGGTGCTCACCCGGCGATTTTTGCCAGTAAGTAGAGGTTTGATAGATTGGAGTCATTACCGCTCCTGTTGTTGGATCAGGTTCCTGACCTGCATGTATGGCTTTAGTTGCAAATTTCATGTTGCTCTTTTTTAAATTTTTGATGCCTTAAGCTTAATAAGCACGGGCGAATAAAACGCGTTGAATAGATGGTTTACCTGAGTAAATACAAATTCCGTCTTCTAACTTATTATCTAACGGTATACATCTGATTGTAGCCTTTGTTTCTTCTTTTATTTTTTGTTCTGTTTCTGGCGTACCATCCCAATGTGCAGAAATAAATCCACCTTTGTTGTCTAAAAGGTCTTTTAATTCGTCATAAGTGTTGGCAATCGTAATATGTTCTTTCCTGTAATCGAAAGCTTTTTTATAGATATTCTCCTGAATTTCATCCAATAACTGAACGATATAAATATCCAGACCTTGCTGACTTACTGTTTTCTTTTCACCAGTATCTCTTCTGGCCAGTTCTACAGTACCGTTTTCAAGATCTCTGCCCCCAATAGCCAGACGTACTGGTACCCCTTTTAATTCATATTCTGCGAACTTGAATCCAGGACGTTGAGAATCTCTGTTATCATATTTCACAGAGACGCCCAATTTTTTAAGTTTAGGCGTTAGTTCGTTAACGTAAGCAGTAATATTATTAAAGTCATCATCATTTTTGTAAATAGGAACAATAACAACTTGTATAGGTGCCAGCATAGGAGGTAAAACCAAACCTAAATCATCACTGTGTGCCATAATCAATGCACCAATCATACGCGTGGAAACACCCCATGAACTTGCCCATACGTGTTCAATTTTACCTTCTTTATTGGTGAACTTCACGTCGAATGCTTTCGCAAAATTCTGACCTAAAAAGTGAGAAGTACCTGCTTGTAATGCTTTTCCATCCTGCATCAATGCTTCTATACAATAAGTATCCAATGCGCCTGCAAAACGCTCATTAGCTGTTTTCACTCCTTTAACTACTGGTAAAGCCATCCATTTTTCAGCAAAATCAGCATATACATCAAGCATTTGCTTTGTTTCTGCTACTGCTTCCTCAGAGGTTGCATGTGCTGTATGACCTTCCTGCCATAAAAACTCTGTAGTTCTCAGGAAAAGACGCGTACGCATTTCCCATCTTACTACGTTTGCCCATTGGTTGATCAGCAGAGGCAAATCACGATACGATTGTACCCATCCTCTGAAAGTATTCCATATAATGGTTTCTGAAGTTGGTCTCACGATCAATTCTTCTTCTAATTTTGCTTCCGGATCAACAATAATATTGCCCTCTCCATCATTTTTAAGACGGTAATGTGTCACAACTGCACATTCTGTCGCAAAACCTTCTACGTGTGCCGCTTCCTTAGAAAAAAATGACTTAGGAATGAATAAAGGAAAATAGGCATTACTGTGCCCTGTGTCTTTAAATTTCTGGTCTAAAACAGCCTGCATTTTCTCCCAAATGGAATAGCCATAGGGCTTTATAACCATACATCCTTTTACAGCGGAATGTTCTGCCAGATCGGCTTTCATAACAATGTCGTTATACCACTGGGAATAATCCTCGTTTTTACTTGTAATACCTTTGCTCATAACTGTTTGGAACGTTTATTGTGTTAAATAACTTGCATGCTAGGCTACAAATTTATAAATTTATGCCTACAAAAAAACTGTTTACACACACAAAGAACTCACATATTATGAAACCTAACCATTTATTTTACAGCATGCTGGTAGTTACGGCTCTCGCCGTATCCTCCTGCTCTGCTCCTCAAATGGCCCAGCAAACTCGTCATAATGACGATGTTTATGGCTCAACAGCGAAAGCGGTAGAGTATACCGCACCTGAGCGCACGTATTCGTCGCAATCAGTAAATGACGGCTATAACGATAATGATGATTATTATGGCAGCAGCGATTTATATGCTGACATGGATTATTCTTCACGTATCAACAGATTTTATTACGGCAGCCCATATAGAAGCTATTATGATCCTTTTTATTATGATGGATTTTATGGCGGTGGTTACTCTCCTTATTACTCAGGATTAGGCTTTGGAATGGGATTCGGTAACGGTTACTACGGTAGTTCATGGGGTTTAGGCTTTGGCTACGGTGGTGGATTTTACTCTCCTTTCTATTCTCCATGGGGATGGGGCGGCGGTTATGGCGGACTATGGGGCGGAGGCTATTACGGTGGCGGTTACTACGGCGGAGGCTGGGGTGGCGGCTGGGGCGGTGGTGGTTACTACCGGTCTAATAGCATCTACAGACCAGCTTACAGCAGAGATACCAGAAGCAATGGCAATGGTAACTATTCAGGAAGAGCGACCAGCTACGGTGGCAGAGGCAACTACAACGGTTCAGGCGTAAGCAGATCAAATCCTGATGGAAACAGAAACTACGGAAATAGCAGGGCTGACGGTTATGGAAATGGCAGAAATAGCAACTATAGCAGAAGCGGTGACAGAAGTCAGGGTAATTATGGTCAGTCTTCAACAAGACCTGATAGATCATCTCAAAACTATGCTCCTCAACAAAGAGGAAATAGTGACAGATCTTCTTATGCTCCAAGTCAAAGCAGATCATCAGGCGGCAACTACGGCGGTGGTGGTGGTGGCGGCGGCAGATCATCAGGCGGTGGCGGCGGCGGACGCAGTGGTAGAAACTAACTTATATGTATTTAATATCTAAATGAAAAAATTCATACAAATCTTTGTAGTGGCTATAGTAGCTACTACAGGTAATATCTATGCCCAAAGTATCTATGCAGGTGATGCTTTAAGGTTTTCACGAACTGACTATGGAAGCTCAGCACGTTTTAAAGGTTTAGGAAACGCGCAAACAAGTTTAGGTGGAGACATCAGTTCTATTGGCGGTAATCCTGCTGGTTTAGGAATGTTTACCCGCTCAGAATTCAGTATCACACCAGAGTTCAATATTATACAAGCGAATTCAAATTATCTGGGTAAAAACACGAATACTTCTAAAGATAAGTTTAACTTAAATCAGGCTGCTGCTGTATGGTACAATCCAGTTGTCAGACCAAAAGGCACAAACTTAAATAAAGGTGTAGTTAGTTTGGTTTTTGGTATAGGTTATAACAGAAACAACGATTTTAGTATTGAGAATAACTATTCAGGCCGAAACACACAAAGTTCTATCGCTACAGACTGGGCTCAGCGTGCAAACGGATATACTCCTGGAAGCCTTAACCAGGGAAGTATCGAAAAGGCAGCATTTGACAATTACCTGATTGACAAAGTACCTGGTACCACTGATCAGTATGTGCCAGCTACGTCAGCCAGCAATAATACACAAAACCAGAATGAAGTTCGCCGCGGTTCAACATCAGAATTGAATTTCTCAGGAGCAATGAATATTTCTAACAATCTTTATCTGGGTGCAAGCATTGGCTTTGTAAATGTACGTTACGAAACAAGCTCAGCTTATTCTGAAACAGGAACTATTGTAACAAACCCATCAGATCCTACTGATAAATTTAATCAGCCAAATCCGTATGCAGGAACTAACTATAACTTGCTTAACGTGGTTAACAGCAATACAAGCGGAGCAGGTATAACTGGGAGATTAGGTTTAATCTATAAGCCAGTTGAAGAGGTAAGGTTAGGGGCTACATTCCAGGCACCAACCTGGATGCATATGGAAGTAAATTCAACTGAAACATTAGACGCTAACTTTTCTGGAGGAACCCGTTTATTAAGTGATTACATGAATACTAACTTCAATTACAATGTAAGAACTCCATATAAAGGTTCATTTGGTGCAAGTTTTATTATTGGTCAAAATGCATTGTTAACTGCAGATGTTGATTATGTAGATTATAAGTCTACTAAACTTTCAGAAAGTGATGGTTACCCTGCTGACATTATCAGCAATAACAATTTCATCAAAAACAACTATACGAGTGCTGTTAATTTCAGAGTCGGCGGAGAATATAAAATCGATCTTTTCAGCCTGAGAGCTGGTTATGGTTACAGTGGTACACCTTATAAAGAAGATCCAGGTAACTTATCTGCTATTAAATCTTATTCTGGTGGTATCGGTTACCGTATCAATCAGTACTATGTTGATTTAGCTTATCAACGTATTGAAACTAATAACTTCTTTAATCCTTACTACCTGGATGATAATTCTCAACCTTTAGCATCTACTAAAGTGGCAAGAAATAATATCTTCATGACTGTTGGTGTAAGATTTTAAATACCGAACATAAAAAAATCCCTTGCTGACATTTCAGCAAGGGATTTTTTTATGCAGTTGTAAATCAGATTTTAAACCTGTCTATATTTTTTTCTACCTTAACATCTTTAATCAATTCAGGCGCATGATGTGGTTTTTTCCTTGCATCAATAATTAAAGGTCCTGCACAGCCCCAATGCTTGTTGGTGATGAACTCCCCTACCCCATGGATATCAACCGCAGGATTACTTCTGGTAAAAGTTACCCAGACAAAGTTATTAATAGTCTCCGCTGTAAATGCGGCATCATCACACAGTACAATTAAAGCGACCCCATCAAGGTTCTGATCCTTTAGCTGGAGATTAAGCGCTGCTATTGAAAGAGCCGCCTCTTCTGCTGTAGTATATTGATCAGCGGTAATAGCCAATACCCCAGGCATTACAAAATGATAAGCACCAAATGATACTGGTAGTGTAAAACCAGTGGGCAGCTCTTTGGACAATATTCTTTTGATATCCCCGGCAGCAGCCAATACGACTTTAGAACCACTATTCAGCCCCTCGCCACTATAATCCAGCGTATCAATTGTAGTTTCCGTATGGAAATGAAGATCTCTTTTTAAATCTATACGTGATAATATATGGGTTAAGAAAACTTCAATATCATGGGTATCCAGCGTCTCATTATCCTCCCGCGCCGCGATAAACACATACTTAGCTAAACTCAACTGGTTTTTACCTAAAATATGATTTGCAATAGTTAATATTTCTTGCGGTCTGCGTTCTTTGAGAAATGGAGTATATCTTTCACTGCCAATCGCAAATAACAACGGATGGACACCCGCAGCATCTACTGCGTTGACTTCTTTTAACCCATGTATTTCCTGTGGCAGCGCGGAGCCTGCAATTTCATGGATCAGTGCACCAAAGCTGGTATCTTCCTGAGGCGGACGGCCAACAACCGTAAATGACCAGATTGCATCTTCCTTATGATATACATTGTGTACTTTCATCAAAGGGAAAGGATGTGTCAGACTATAATAACCCAAATGGTCACCAAATGGGCCTTCAGGTTTATTTTCCTGTGGATATACTGTTCCGGTGATGATAAAATCAGCATCTGCTGATAAGCAAAAACCTTCCTCATCATAGAAATAACGGAAACGGCGGTTACCCAGTGCACCTGCAAATGTCATTTCTGACAAACCTTCCGGTAATGGCATTACCGCTGCAAGCGGATGTGATGGTGGTCCGCCTACAAAAATACTTACTTTCAGCGGTACTCCTTTTGCATTCGCTTTAGATTGATGTACGCCTATTCCTCTGTGGATCTGATAATGTAATCCTATCTCTTTATCTTTTATATAATCATTCCCGGCAAGCTGAATCCGGTACATACCCAGATTAGCATTAAATATTCCGGGTTTATTGACATCTTCTGTATAAACCTGTGGCATCGTAACAAAAGGCCCGCCGTCCATTGGCCAGTTCACAATCTGCGGCAACTGACTAATTGTTGTCTTTTTAAATGCAGTCTTAAATAAACGCTGCTGTAATGGAAGAGCTGAAAAAGCAGTAAGACCAGCACCAGCAAATTTAAAAGGGTTCTTAAGTGCCTTTATAGGATCAGAACGTAAATCTACCAGCTGACTTACAAGAGGTAAACTGTCCCGGAACATAAATTTGGACCGCTCTAAAGTTCCAAATAAATTAGAGACAGCCGGAAATGGACTTCCCTTGATATTCTCAAAGAATAATGCAGGGCCTTTTTGTTCATACACTCTTAAGTGTATAGCTGCCATTTCCAAGTAAGGATCTACTTCTTCTTTGATACGGAGTAAATGACCATGTTTTTCTAAATCAGCCACACATTCGGCTAAGCTTTTATATCCCATCAAGATCAAAGATATTAAGATTTCTGGTTTGTAAAGGTCATTAAAATAGAAAAACCATGCATGAGCATGGTTTTTCATTTATTAAACGAAGAGCATATGCCCTATTATTTTTTACCGGCAAATGAACGTAACATCCAGGTATTTTTTTCTTTGAACTGCATGAAACGGTTCACCATATCATTGGTACCATCATCACCCGCTGCTGAAGTTGCATCCAACAGTTCACGTTCCAATTGAATTAAATGTGCCATATCTTCTAGTACAGCATCAACCATAGCTAAATCCTGTAAACCAATTGTATTGATTTCTTTAATTCCAGATTCTTTAATATAGTCTTCAAAACGGCTATGCGGTGGTTTTCCCAAAGTTAAAACACGTTCAGCTATTTCATCAATCGTTAATTGTGCATTCGTATATAATTCTTCAAATTTAAGGTGCAGTGTGAAAAAATTCTGACCCTTAATATTCCAGTGACATCCTCTTAGCTTTTGATAATGAATATGATAGTTTGCAAGATAATCATTCAATAGATCTACTACTGGCTTAACTTGTTTCTCACTCAAACTAATTTCTTTTGCGTCCATAATGTATTTTTATTTATTTTGTGGGTTGTTAATCTATGATAGAATAACAATTACAGGCATTAAATGGTTTTGAAAAAAAACTATATGATACAATAGAGACATATAATTGTCGTTTAATACTCAGAATTGAGGCTCTTATATATTATTCGTATAATTGCCTAATTAATCATTCACAAGAACGTTAATGCAAAAATTATATATACCGTTATTATTTGGCCTTATCCTCAACATATCTGCAGTTAAGGCCGATAATCTAAGAGACTCCATAGGTGTTGAGAATCTGAATGGCAAAAAGCTTATTTTACACCAGGTCGCCGCAAAAGACACTTATTACTCCCTTGGGAGAAGATATAATGTAAGCCCGAAGGAAATCATCGCTTACAATGAAAATAAATTCCTTTCTATTGGAGTTTTAATCAAGGTGCCTACAAACGTCCCTTTCTCAGGGCCTGCTCAAGCTCCTGCGGTAAAAACAGCAACAACTAAACATGTTGAACCTGCCAAACAGACTGCAATAGTAAATAAACCAGCAGAAACAACTCCGGATACGGGAAATTCAGAATTTACCGAGCATGCGGTTCAGCCGAAAGAAAACTTAATGATGCTGGCCAGACAATATGGTACAACTGTAGCAGACATTAAACGAATCAATGAACTGAAGACCATTAATCTTAAAATTGGTCAGATTTTAAAAATGCCTGTGAAAGCCGGGGCAGAAACAACATCTTCTACGCCTGTACAAACAGTACCAGTTCAAACGGTTCAGACAAAACCAGTAGTAACTACTCCGGTTACACCAGCACATGCAACTCCTCCGCCAACACCGGTTCAAGAGAAAAAACCTGAAATTGTAAAAAAATCAGAAACACCTGTTGTTAAATCTGAACCAGTTACGCCAGTTCATCAGGGCACTCCAGACAAGAACCAGTTTGTAGAACATACGGTTGCTTCTAATGAAACCATGTATTCTATCGCGACCAGATACAACCTGACCCTTGATCAGTTAAAAGCTAAAAATAATTTAACGACCAACTCTCTTTATGTTGGTCAAAAACTACTAATAAACGGACAGTATCCTCTTAAAAATGAGAGAACTAGCGACTCAGATCCAAAAGATGCTGATACTATAGAATCCGTTAAAAACCCTTCATTAAGATTACCAGCCAGCCGTTATGGACTGAGCCAAATGGATGAAAAAGGTGCTGGTGTCTGGATCATGGATAAAGATTTAGACTCTTCAAAAATGCTGGTACTTCACCGTACTGCACCTATCGGAACTATCATGAAAATTACCAATCCGATGAGCAACAGATCTACGTTTGCAAAGGTTGTTGGTAAATTTACTGAGAATGAGTCCACAAAAGATGTTATTATTGTAGTCACAAAAGCGGTAGCCGATGCATTGGGCGCATTGGATAAAAGGTTTTTGTGCAATTTAACGTACAGTGGACAAGCGAATGAACAATAACAAACCCTATATAATAGGTGTTGCTGGAGGTAGTGGTTCAGGAAAAACATTTTTTTTAAAGTGTTTTCTCCATCATTTCAGTACAGAGGAAGTATGTTTAATCTCACAGGATGATTATTACAAACCAATTGGTGAACAAAAGGTAGATGATAACGGATGGGTCAACTTTGACCTGCCGGAGGGAATTGATGACTCCAAATTATTGGAGGACTTAAAATTGCTGATTGATGGTCAGTCAATTTCAAGAAAAGAATATACTTTCAACATTAATGAGGAAAGCGCACGTTTAATGAATATAACGAGTGCACCAATTATTATAGTAGAAGGCTTATTTGTATTTCATTACCCGGAATTATCTCGATTATTCGACCTGAAGATATTCATGGATGCAGATGAAGAAATCACACTTAACCGCAGAATTTCCAGAGATGAGATAGAACGTGGTTATACCCGTGATATGATTATGTACCAATGGGTTAACCACGTTATGCCTGCTTACAAACAATTTCTGCTTCCTTATAAGGAATCTTGTCAGAAAATTATCATTAACAATAAACATGTGGCGGAAGATATTATCGCCACTTCTAAAGAGATATCAGACGAATTAAAAGAAACTATACTGAGTTCACAAAGATCAGTTTAGATCCATTTCTTTCACATCTGCCTCAGCGAATAACTTTCCTGAGGTAGATTGTTTAATAAAATCAACACTCACACCCGGCGCTCTTTCAATTAACCTGAAGCCACCTTCCGGTAGAATATCAAGTACCGCTAATTCTGTAACAACTTTCCTGATACAATTTACACCAGTTAATGGCAAGGTACATTTTGGCAATAATTTACTTTCTCCTGCTTTATTGATATGCTGCATAGCTACAATGATATTTTTTGCAGAAGCTACTAAATCCATTGCCCCACCCATTCCTTTCACCATTTTTCCAGGAATTTTCCAGTTAGCAATATCTCCATTTTCAGAAACTTCCATTGCACCTAATATGGTCAGGTCAATTTTCTGACTTCTGATCATACCGAAGCTCATCGCTGAATCGAAAATTGAAGAACCAGGCAAAGTAGTAATTGTTTGTTTTCCCGCGTTGATCATATCAGCATCTTCCTCACCTTCAAAAGGAAAAGGCCCCATACCCAGCAAACCATTTTCGGATTGCAGTACAACATTGATTCCATCAGGGATATAATTTGCTACCAGTGTAGGAATACCAATTCCTAAATTCACATAGTAACCGTCTTTTAATTCTTTGGCGATACGTCTCGCAATTCCGTTCTTATCTAACATAAATATTTGATTGGTTAATTACGCGGTCTTACTGTGCGCTGCTCTATTCTTTTCTCGTAAGCTGAACCCTGGAAAATACGGTGTACATAAACACCAGGCGTATGGATATGGTCCGGATCAAGTTCACCAGGCTCTACCAGCTCTTCTACTTCAGCAATTGTGATTTTACCTGCCATAGCCATGACCGGATTGAAATTACGGCTTGTAGAGCGGAAAACAAGGTTTCCAGCAGTATCACCTTTCCATGCTTTTACAATTGCAAAATCAGCTTCGAAAGCATATTCCATCAGATAATCCTTTCCATTAAAATTCCGGGTTTCTTTACCTTCAGCTACCTCTGTACCTACACCAGCAGGGGTATAAATTACAGGCATGCCATAACCAGCCGCCATACAGCGCGTCGCTAATGTACCCTGAGGGATTAGTTCAACTTCTAATTCTCCACTTAGCAACTGGCGCTCAAATTCTGCGTTCTCTCCTACATAAGAAGAAACCATTTTCTTTACCTGGCGGGTTTTCAGTAACAGGCCAATTCCGAAATCATCTACACCTGCATTGTTAGAAATACAAGTAAGCTCTTTCACGCCTTTCTTTACCAATGCAGCAATACACTTCTCAGGAATACCACACAGTCCGAAACCTCCAAGCATAATCGTTTGTCCGTCTATAATATCGCGGATTGCTTCATCGGCATCCGCTACTCTCTTATTGATCATATATTTGGTTTGGTTGCTAAATTATAGATAAAAACCACCCCGGCAAAATATTAATATTTTTTATTACATGGATCTGTTTCCAAACAATTTCGTACAATTGTTTAGAAACAAAATATTCTGAATGAAATCCCTTAATCTACTGCTATTTATATCAATTTGTCTGTTTGGACTTCACACCTTTGCGCAAAAGAAAGCCCCGTCCTATCTCAAAGACCAAAAAACCGGCTGCAGGATTATAGATGAAAATAATTCTCCAGAAGTTAGCATCTCATGGACTGGCAGTTGTAAAAACAAATTTGCTGAAGGATATGGAATACTAACCTGGTACAATCAGGGACAAGAAAGTGTAAAATATACAGGTCTTGTACATCAAGGCAATTTGAATGGCAAAGGAAAATTTACTTTTCCAAATACCCGTTACGCAATGGAAGGTAATTTCTCAAACGGAACATTAGAAGGTAAAGGTAAAACAACCTTTGCTACGGGACTAGAAATGGAGGGAACCTTTAGAGAAGGAAAGTTTTTAAATTTAGAAGAACGGGAACTGAGTAACTTAAAAACCAATAAGACTTCACTCCTGGACAGTAATGCAATCTATGTAGCCGAAGACACTTTAAAACCTCTTTTTTATTATAGCTTATTACCAGAAGGAGATGTTCAAAGTACACTGGTTTTATTGCCAAGTAGTGGCGAAACCGTTGAAAACGTAATTAACTGCAATAAACAGCTCATCCAGCTGGCGGCACAGCATCATATTCTCATTATTGTACCATCTATCAATAATGACCGGGGAATGGATGACGACCAACTCGCACTCAATTTCCTGAATACTGTCTTTAAAGAAGTCATTACAAAATTTAAAGCTCCAGAAGACAAATTCGTTTTTAGCGGATTCTCAAACGGAGGAATGATAGCCTTGAGATACGCCGAATTAGCTCAGGAAAATAACTCTAAAACTGCGATAACACCTCGTGCGGTTTTAGGTGTCGATCCACCAGTAGATGTGGCGGAGCTTTATACTGCAGCCAAAAGAGATCTGGCTATTAATGAAGGAAGACCTCACTTAACACCTGCTAAACTGAATGGCTTAAGAGAAGCAAAATCCATCGTTGATTTCTATAATAAAACCTATGGAGGGTCACCAGAACAGTTTCCTGAGCAATATATTAAACGTTCTATGTTTTCAAGGTCACAAAAGGATGGCGGTAACGCCAGATACCTGCTCAAAATGCCAATAAGAATCTATTCAGATCCGGATATACTATGGGCAATAAATGAAAGAAACCGTGATTATTTTGACATGAATGCGGCTAGCTTGTCCGCAATGATCAATTTTCTAAAATTGCAAGGCAACAAAGAAGCTGAATTTATACCTGCAATCGGAAAAGGATACAGACTAGATGGAACAAGACATCCTCATTCCTGGTCTATTGTAGAGCCGCAAGACTGTATACAATGGATTACCAAAGTAACCGAATAATTAACGCGCAGAGATTTCTATAATCTGATCATTTGTCCCATTGCTGGTTCCAATATAAAGTTTGCCATCCGGTGACTGGCAAATAGCTCTTAACCTGCCAAACTGATTTTGCAGAAAATCTTTCGTAGCAGCAATTTTAGTCCCGCTTTCGTCCAGTTTTAGCTGTAATAATCTTGATCCTTTAAGTGCAACGACCAATAAGGAATTTTTCCATTGTGGAATATAGTCTGAATTATAATAAGTTAACCCTGATGGTGCAATGGTAGGCGTCCAGGTCATCATCGGCTCTACCACGTTATTAAGTGCACAGAATGTTTTTTCCTCAGCCTTATCACATAATCCTTCCACATTTGACCAGCCATAATTTCTGCCTTTCTGAATCAGGTTAATTTCATCATCATTATCAGGCCCATGCTCAGAAGAATATAGTCTGTTGTTTGCCATTACCAATCCTTGTGGATTCCTGTGGCCATAAGACCATACCGGATTATTTGGCAAAGGATTATCTGAAGGAATAGAACCATCCAGATTTAACCTTAAAATTTTCCCGGATAGACTATTGATATTTTGTGCCTGAGCAGCAGCACTGGCATCACCTGTAGTTACTAATAATTTGAGATCAGGGGTAATAAGTAACCTTGAACCATTATGAATGGACGAGGCAGGAATTTGATCCAGTAAGACCAACGGAGCACTTAACACACCATTATTAAAAGTAAAGCGAACGACCTTTCCTTTGTAATTATTTCCCGAACCATAGTCATAAACCACATATACAAAGGGATTGGTACTAAACTGTGGGTGTAAAGCCATCCCCAGCAGGCCGCCTTCACCAACACTGGTTACTTCAGAAATAGTATGCACTAAAGTAACCACACCATTCAGCGGATTTAACCGGCTGATTTTCCCAGCCCTTTCGGTGAACCAGATAAAATTATCTGGTCCATATATCATTTCCCAAGGGAATTTTAAAGACTGTGTGAGTACTTCTGTTTTTATATCGGCATCCGGTAAAGTGTCCGGACTATCACTGTTTTTGCTTTTTTCACAAGCTGACAGCAAAAACAAAATAATAATTGAAGTAAAAATTGTTTTCATAGCAGAATGTTTATTGATTAAACAATCCAGAATGAATTATGTTTAATTAATTGAAATACACATAAGTTATACCATCTCCACCCCTATCAGCATGCTCATCTTCAACCCGGTTAACCTGACTATATTTACGCAGATATTCCCTGATTAATTTCCGGAGGATACCATCCCCCTTTCCATGAATCAGCTTGATAAAAGGAAAGCCCAGCATAATTGACTTATCCAGATACTTTTCAACTTCCTGGATTGCATTTTCGCCACGCATACCGCGAAGATCCAGTTCAGCAGTAAAGTTTCCGATCGCCTCAGACATTCTTCCAGAGAAAGAATTGCTCTGTACAACCTTTTTTGCCTGCTTATTACTGATTTTCTGTACTCTGTCTTTCTTCACAACAGAACGAAGATCACCTAGTGCCAGCACTAAATTACCACGGTTAATTTCCATCACCTGTCCCATTGTTTCCGTATTATTCAGCTGTACCCAATCACCAACTTCAATAGCAGTCGTTGAAATCACTACCTTCTCAGGCTTCTTTTCTTCTTTAACCTGGTGCTGAACCAAACTCTTCTGCAAGTCTTGTCTTAGCTGTTTGGTTGCTACTTTATCAGCCTGATTTTCCTTGATACCAGCAATTGTATTTTCTACCAGCTTATTTGCATTTTTTATGATAGTCTGCGCTTCAAGCTTAGCCTCTTTAATCAGAGTTTTTCTATTTTCTTCTAAAAACTGTTGTAACTCCTCGTTTTCTTTGACCAGGTTCTTTACTTTATTCTGTTGCAGAGACAACTGGATTTTAGTATCATAAATCTGTTTTTTCTCTCTTTCCAGGTCGACCAGTAAGCTGTCAATTCTATTTTGATTGGTTCCTGTTTTTTCCCGCGCCAATGCCAGTACTTCTTTTTGCAAGCCAATATTCTGTGCAATTTCAAAAGCATAAGAACTTCCCGGCTTACCTATTTCCAGTACATACAAAGGCTTCATCTTGTCATTATCAAATAACATAGAAGCATTTTCCAATCCTGGAGTATTACCAGCAAATAATTTAAGGTTTGAATAGTGAGTGGTCATTACCCCTCTTACCTTTTTATTATTCAGCACTTCCAATACAGCTTCGGCCATTGGCCCGCCAAACTGAGGATCAGTCCCAGTACCAAACTCATCAATCATCACCAATGATTTGGGCGTAGCATGTGCAACGAAATAACGCATTTTTGTTAAATGCGCACTATAGGTACTTAAATCACTTTCTATACTCTGGTCATCACCAATATCAGCAAAGATATTATCAAATATACCCACCTCACTTGACTCATGCGCAGGAATCAGCAATCCTGATTGCAGCATCAGCTGTAAAAGCCCGACAGTTTTCATACAAACAGATTTACCTCCCGCATTTGGTCCTGAAACCAATACGATCCTTAAATTTTCATTCATATGAATATTAAGAGGCACAACCGTTTTCTTGTCTTCTTTAAATGACAAGTATAACAAAGGATGCCTTGCATTAATCAGTTTAATCCTTGGTTCAGCTACCAGCACAGGCATATCTGCTTCTACTTCGATAGCAAATAAAGCTTTAGCTCTTACAAAATCCAGTTTGGTCAGGAAGCCATGATAAGAAAGCAATAATGGCGTAAACGGCCTTAAATCATCGGTCAGTGCAATTAAAATCCTGATAATTTCACGTCTCTTATCAAATTCAAGATCTCTTATTTTATTGTTCAGCGTAAATACCACTTCCGGCTCCATATATACAGTCTGCCCGCTGGCAGATTCATCATGAATGAAACCTTTCATCTTACGCTTATTCTCCGCCAGGATAGGAATACACATTCTTCCGTCACGGATCGTTAAACTTCCGTCTGCTACCCAGTTGCTGGCTACTGCCTGCTTGTAAATAACATCCATCCGTTTACGGACTTCCTGTTCACCCTTAGCAATATCCCCAATGATTTCCTGCAATTTAGAAGAAGCATTAGGTTTGATTTTACCTTTAGGGTCAAGTACAGATTCTATTTTCCGAAGAATGTTTTTTTCCACTGGCAAGTGCTCAAACAAAGCTTCCAGATTAGGATAAACATCCTTTCTTTCCTCAAAAAAACGTAATACTGAAAAAACGGTCTGTAAAGAGAGGTAAATCTGGAATAATTCTTCCTCCATCAGGTAACTACCCTCTACCCGCACCTTTTCGGCCAGTGATTTAATATCAAAAAAAGTACTGATTTGTAACGGCTCCTGGTTTTCCAGGATATTTTTAAATTCTTTAGTCTGTCTTAAAAACTTATTAATCTGATCAAATTTATTCATCACCTGCATTTTGCTGACCATATATTGTCCCATCGGACTCAGGCAATGCTTTAGGATGAGTTGTCTGACTTCACTGAAGCCAAGTCTATCTAAACAATTATCGGGATATATCATTTCTATTGATTCTTTTTAGCCGCACTGGCATCACTTTCCTTTTTCAGGGCCGCTGCCTCATCTGTACGCACCTTTAATTTCTTAGCCTCTTCCTTTTTCACCTTCTTCAATTCAGTTACTCTGGCAAGACTATCTTTCTTTATTTTTTTCGCAGCATCTGCTTTAGTCTTTTTCAGCAGTATTTCTGCCTTGGCAAGACTATCTTTTTTAGCTGCTGCCGCTCTGATTACCCTTTTAGGGTCAGCTTTATCCAGGCTATCTTTTTTCGCCTTTTCGATAGCTGCAATTTTCTTTAAACGTTTTGCATTGATTTTATCTTCCTTCTCTTTTACTTTTTTTAATTTTCCTGTAATCTTGTCATACATCGTATTTAAAACCTCAGGATGATCATAATAGTAATTCATACTTTTAGTATACATCACAGAATCAATCCCGAACTTTTTATAAATACCTTTGTAATAAGCCGCACTGGTGCTTTTCGCTGAATCTGCATTGGCAATAGTTGAAATATATCCGTCTACCATATGGATGTCAAATAAAACATCCTGCATTTTATCTGGCTGGACAATATCTGAGGGGATACCCGGCTTACATCCTCCTATGCCGATTACCAGCAGGCAAATGCACAAAAAATTTCTCATTGTTTATAAAACATTATTTTTTCCGTAGCTATTTAAGCTAAGGTTGTTAATTTTACCAAAAATACTGATAAATGAGCATAGCAGATAACTTATTAAAATATAAAAAGGAATTAGAAGGGGAAAATGTCGAATTAATTGCCGTCTCAAAATTCAATGAAGCAGCAGCAGTTTTGGAAGCATACCATGCAGGGCAGCGGATTTTCGGAGAAAACATTGTTCAGGAATTGGTAGAAAAACAAGAAGCGCTGCCAAAAGATATTGAATGGCACCTGATCGGGCACCTTCAAACTAATAAGGTTAAATACATCGCTCCTTTTATCAAATTGATTCAATCCGTTGACAGTGTAAAACTACTGGCAGAAATTAATAAACAAGCGGCAAAAAATGACAGAGTAATTGACTGTTTGCTGCAGGTTTATATTGCTGATGAGGATACGAAATTTGGACTGGATCATGCAGAAACGATCGAACTCTTAAGATCAGAAGAATACCTTGCTATGAAAAACATCCGTATTACCGGCCTAATGGGTATTGCGACAAACAATGCACCTGAAAAACAAACTAAAGATGAATTTCAAGAACTAAAAGTATTTTTTGATGGCATTAAAACCAGCTTTTTCAGAAAAGAGGATTCATTCAAAGAATTATCTATGGGAATGTCAGGCGATTATAAATTAGCAATCGAAGAAGGCAGCACCATGGTAAGAATAGGAAGCAGTATTTTTGGTGTAAGAAAAATCAAACATTATAAAGCATAAACTTATGGATATTCAACTCAGGTTCGCAGTAAAAGAAGATTGCCCGCGCTTATTGGAGCTGATTCATGAATTAGCTGTTTATGAAAAAGCTCCGGAAGAAGTTACCGTTACCTTAGCTGAATTTGAAGATGCCGGATTTGGGACACAACCTGTCTGGAAAGCATTTGTAGCAGAAGATGCAACAGGAATTCTGGGTTTTGCACTTTATTACACCAGATACTCAACCTGGAAAGGCTGTCGCTTATATCTGGAAGACTTCATTGTTACAGAAAGTCAGAGAGGAAAAGGATTAGGAAAGATCCTTTTTGAAAGAGTAATGAAAGAAGCCAGAGATAAAAATTATAACGGAATGACATGGCAAGTGCTGGACTGGAATGACCCAGCCATTAACTTCTATAATAAATATAATGCTCAGATTGAGACAGGATGGTTGAATGCGTCTTTTAACAAAGACCAGCTTTAAAAACAATTTCAAATAAACAATGCAGGTATTTAAATTCGGGGGTGCTTCTGTCGTGAATGCAGAAGCAGTAAAGAATCTTGCTGCTATTATCCAGCAAGCTGAAAAAGAAAATTTACTGATCGTAGTTTCTGCGATGGGTAAAATGACCAATAAACTAGAATTGCTTTCTAACGCTTACATCTTCGGCCAAGAAAACACGCATGACTTACTCGATGAAGTCAAAGCTTATCATTTCAATATCTTAAATGATTTATTTGATAACCATAGCCATCCTGTATTTAATGACGTCGCTAATACTTTCGTAGAAATTGAATGGCTCTTAGAAGAAGAAGCAAGTGATGCACCAGATTATATTTATGACCAGATTGTTTCTATTGGTGAAGTAGTTTCTACTAAAATTGTAGCCGCTTATCTCAATGAAAGTAATATTTCTGCAGTCTGGGCAGACGCCAGAAACTTCATTAAAACTGACAATACTTACCGCGAAGGACAAGTAGACTGGGAGAAAACGGAAACAGAAATCCAACGTAACCTTGTTCCACTATTGAAGAAAAGTATCGTAGTCACCCAGGGATTTATTGGCAGTACCAGTGAAAACTTTACAACTACACTAGGTAGAGAAGGCTCAGATTATTCTGCAGCTATTTTCTGTGCCTGCCTGGATGCCACAGCACTGACCATCTGGAAAGATGTACCAGGTGTATTAAATGCAGACCCTAAATGGTTTGATGAAACAGAGCGGATCCCGCAACTTTCTTATCATGATGCAATTGAGCTTACCTATTACGGGGCAACAGTGATTCATCCGAAGACAATCAAGCCCCTTCAAAATAAGAATATCCCTTTGTATGTGAAGTCATTTCTTCATCCAACCAGCGAAGGAACAGCAATTAATGGGATCAACAGTGAACTCCCGGTACCTTCCTTCATTTTCAAAGTGAATCAGGTGTTGATTTCCATCTTACCGAAGGATTTCTCCTTTATCATTGAAGAAAACCTGAGTGATATCTTCAGCCTGTTTCATAAACACAAAGTGAAAGTAAATACGATGCTGAATTCAGCATTGAGCTTTTCAGTGAGTGTAGATCATGAAGAAGAAAAGATAAATAACCTGATTCAGGATTTATCAATCTTATATAAGGTAAAATACAACGAAGGATTGGAGTTGGTGACCATCCGCTACTATAACCAGGATACGATCAATAGAGTGACTGTCAATAAAGATATTCTGCTGGAAGTCAAAAGCCGTCATACCTGCCAGATTGTAATGAAAGATAAATCAACTATTGAATAAGCGACTTACAGAACCGGCCGTTCAGGATTACATCCATAACAACTTAAATGCAGATGTGCATAAAATTGCTATGGCCAAAAGCCCTTTTCCAGAGGTTACAGGAAAAGAACTGGCCAATCAGATCGCGTCCAGAAAAAAGTCATTCCGTAAACTGCCAACCTGGTTTCACACCGATTTCATTTACTATCCACCCTTGTTATCAGTAGAACAATGTTCCTCAGAGATTACCGCGGCCTATAAAGCAGGATTAGCTACAGGAAATTCTATCATTGATCTGACAGGTGGTTATGGCGTAGACAGTTACTACTTCTCTCAACAATTAAAGTCTGTTACCCACTGCGAAATCAATGAAGAACTGTCAGCAATTGCCAGTTACAACGGAATTTTACTGAAACAGGATAACGTACAGTTCATTTCCGGAGACGGCCTTGAATTTTTAAAAAATACCGATCAGGAATTTGATTGCGTTTATATTGATCCAGCCAGAAGAAGCACTTCGGGAAAGGTGTTTATGCTCAAAGACTGTACACCTGATATCGTAGAAAATCTCAGCCTGTTATTGTCAAAAGTAAAACGGATACTTCTTAAAACAGCTCCACTGTTAGATCTCAGCGCAGGATTAAAAGAATTGGATCATGTAGCTGAAATACATATTGTTAGCGTTAAAAACGAATGCAAAGAATTGATCTGGGTGATCGAAAGAGATTTTGAAGGTTCCCCTGATATCATTTGTACTACCTTAAACGCGACACAAAAGCAGTTCAGATTTATACTGGGTGAAGAAGGAAGCACTGCTATCACAGGTTCGGTTATTCCAGGTCAATACTTATATGAACCTGATGTGGCTCTTTTAAAAAGCGGTGCTTTTAACCTGATTGCAGAAACATATCAACTGCAAAAATTTCATCATCAAACCCAACTCTATACCTCTTCTGTCATTCATCCAGAGTTTCCAGGAAGGATATTCCAGCTTAACGAGGTGATGTCTGCAGCAAAAATAAAGAAGGAAAAAAACCTGGTTGGAAATGTAATTGTCAGAAATTATCCGGACAAAGCAGCAACCCTGGTTGATAAATATCATATTAAACCTGATGATACGGCCTTCATCATCTTCACACAAAGCAATACTGAGGGTAAAATTATTATCAAAAGTACGATTATACAGCATTATTAATATGCAAAAAGCCTCCCAATTACGGGAGGCTTCAGTCATTTAGCATCAAGACTAAATTTATATTTTTTTCACGTTTATCGCTTGTAAGCCTTTCTTTCCTTCAGTGATATCAAACTCTACATTATCATTCTCCTGAAGACTCTCAATACCGCCTATAACGTCTTTGAAATGGACAAAAATATCCTTGTTTCCTTCGTAAATTAAAAATCCGTAGCCTTTCTGCGTATTAAACCATTTTACTTTTCCCGTACTCATAGTATTTAAGTATAAAAATTAATATTTCTTTAAATTATCAATTATATCAAACTTAAAGAAAAGCAACAAGTTTTAAAAATTATTTATTTGGTTGTGGAGTAGTTCTTAAATAAGGTTTAATGACCTGATGCCCTTTAGGAAATTTAGCAGCAATATCTTCTGTTTTAATACTGTTCATCACGACAACATCATCACCATCTTTCCAATCCGCAGGCGTAGCAACACTATATTTAGCGGTCAGCTGCAAAGAATCAATTACTCTCAATACTTCAGTAAAATTCCTGCCTGTTGAAGCTGGATAAGTCAGCATTAACTTTACTTTTTTATCAGGAGAAATTACAAATAATGAACGCACTGTTAAGGTCTCAGAAGCATTAGGGTGAATCATATCATAAAGATCAGCGACCTTTTTATCTTCATCTGCTATAATTGGAAACTCAACATTGGTATCCTGTGTTTCATTAATATCCTGTATCCAGCCTTTGTGAGATTCTACAGAATCCACACTTAAGGCAATCACCTTTACATCTCTTTTTTCAAATTCTCCCTTAAGCGAAGCAGTACGGCCCAATTCAGTTGTGCATACCGGAGTATAATCAGCAGGGTGTGAAAAAATCACGCCCCAGCTATCGCCAAGAAACTCATAAAAATCGATCTCACCAATTGATGTTTTAGCTTTGAAATTTGGAGCGGTATCTCCTATTCTGATACTCATAATCTTATTATTTTTTGATTTTAAATCGGACAATTATATCTGTTTACAAACACTACTAATATAGTAGAATATTATCAATAATGTCGAACATTCATATTTAATGATGCTAATCAAACAATGTAGGCTGGAGCGATATTGCCGGCATATCAAGCCCCAATTGTTCATTAAACACCTTTACCGTATGCGCAGCTAAAAGAGGCGTGTCGAGCTCATCATGCTGATGCAGAAAAAAGTAAATCTTTTGAAGACCTTTCTCTTGCCATAACCTCAGCCTTTCTCCCCACTGTTCAATCCTTGCAAAATCACTCTTTTTATGCGCAATACCATTACCTATAAACCTGATAAATACTTCAGGTACAGTAACCTCCATATGTACCAGATCTCTCCTTCCACTTACATCCGTAATTACAGCTCCCTTTTTTGTAGCCGTAAAGAGTTCAAAAACCTTTTGCCTAACTACCGGATCAGCAAACCACTGCTCATGCCTTAGTTCTACAAAGACATTGAGACTTGCAGGAAGAAATTTAAGATAATCCGATAAAACCGGCAAGTTTTTCACCCCAAAACTTTCACTTAACTGCAAGAAGCAAGCACCTAATGTATCTCCGAATTCTGCAACCGCTTTCAAATATTCAGCAGTAGACTGCTCCGATCCCGTCAGTCGCTGATCATGACTGATAATTTTGGGAAATTTAGGACAAAATAAAAAATTACCAGGCGTATTATCCAAGGCCTTTTTACGCCATTTGCGTACCGACTCTATAGAAGGAATCTGGTAGTAAGCCGCATTTAATTCTATTGCATTAAAATGTTTTGCATATTCATCCAGGAAATCCGCTTCCTTAGTTTTAGGCGGATAGATTAATCCTACCCACTCCTTCCGGCCCCACTTCGCGCAGCCTATAAAGACCTCGGTCTTGTGATCGCTTTGCGCCTCATTTAATACTTTCAAAGTCTGCGCTCCATCCTCAGGCAACGTAAAATCTATATCCTTTACCTGATCTGAATTTACTTTTCCAAATTCCATAAAATTGGCTTTAAAAACAAAACCCCGAAACAAGCATTATGTTTCGGGGTTTTAAAAAAAAGCGTTTCGCTTAATTATATACTTTGATCATATAGACATAATTTTCAATCTTATCTATTTGTTTAGTTCTGTTTAAGCCCTGTAAAGGATTCTTTTTAGCAAAGACAGCCTTCTTACCTAATGAATCCTGAGGAATTGCATTTAAAGCTTCCAGAATGTATTTAGACTTGATGGCAAATGTTGCACCATCAACCTGGTTTTCTTTCGCAGTAATCACACCGATAATATTACCATAGTTATCCAATAAAGGTCCACCACTGTTTCCAGGATTGATTGGAATAGAAACCTGATATTGCGTAGTATCACCCACATGACCTGTTTTTGAGCTGATATAACCTTCACCCAATACCGCATCATCCTTTGGATAACCTAACGTATATACATTCTCACCCATTCCGATACTATTTTTCTTCAATTTATATGGAATAGCAGAAAGAGGAGTAAATGACTCATCAATAATTTTCAGGATTGCAATATCATACTGCGGATCACGGTAAACAACCTTAACCTTGTAAGAGTCTCCTTTATTATTTTGTACATAAACTGAATCCGCATCTCTCACTACATGGTAATTTGTACATAAATATCCATTTGCAGTTAAGGCAAACCCTGTTCCGCCAAATTGGGCCGACCGCACATGTCCTTTTTCAGTCTTAGGGCTTGAATTGATAGTTCTTACCAGTTTATTCTGACTGTTTTTGATATTGGTAATTTCTCTGCGCATTACTTCATAACTACCGTTTTGCAAGGTATTATGCTGTATAGAATAGATAGAAAATATAGTTAACAGGATGAATGAGGCAGCAATGGCCATTGCCGATTTATTTTTGCGCCACATATTGATAATAAACGAAGGATGCGGTCTAAGCTCTTCGCTCAGTGCAGCTACATTTATTCCGGCATGGGCCCTGTCCATCTGCTCTTTCAAAGAAAGGACTTTACCATATTGCTTTATTGCATCCATAAAAACTTTATGCGCAACTACTTTATGATCAATTACAGGATCATTGGCGCGCAATTTATCAAAAGCTTCTGCTTCTGCGGCTGTAAGTTTACCCCTGAGGTAATCTTCAATGATAGCATCTAATTCTATGTCGTTCCTCATACCGTACTTAAGATTGAAAAAATAATTTCTTTAATCTCTGCAGGCATTTATATTTCTGAGTTTTGGCATTATCCGTATTGGTATAGCCAAACTTCTCACAGATATCCTGCATGGAGAGATTATTTATATAAAAATCCTGAATAATAGTTTTACAAGGTTCCCCCAGGTTCTCTAACGCCGAACCCATCTTCTCAAACTGAAGATCTTTCTCTTCATGATACTCTAAATCAACCTCTACTGACACTACATCCTCAAAATCAGAAACATTATTTGTTTTTTTGCTTTGCTGCGCAAGCTTTTTTAACCAAATACGTCTGCAAACTGAATATATATAGGTCTTAAGTTTGCTGCTTAACTCAAAATCTCCGCTTTTAATTTTATTATATAAAATAATAATCGCTTCCTGATAGATATCTTTTGCATCATCCTCATCACCGTTATTATTTATAATAAACTGCAAAATCATCGGAAAATACCCGACGTACAGCTTATTAAGTGCATCTTCTGAGTTATTTAGTATCCCTAAAACTACCTCTCTATCTGTTGGAACTGAATCGCTTAACTTGTTACTCACCAATTAATACATTTATACGTGAATGGTAACCCAATATTAGACAAAAAAATTATTTAAATCTTTTTTTAAAATAGTGGGTTACCTTTTGATCATTGTGGTATTAATCTGTAAAATTAATTAATTATTTTAAATAGAATTCAAATGAAAAACTTATTCAAATTCGGCTTTTTAGCTTTAGCAATCTCTTTATCAGTAGCAGCATGTAACTCAGAAAAAAAAGCTGGTGCAACTGATACAGCAGTAACTGATTCTTCAGTTGTTACTACTGACGTTGATACTACTGTTAAAGATTCAACAGTTAAAGATACAGCGGTTAAAACTACTACTACTGAAGTTAAACCAGCTGCTGAAGCTAAAAAATAAGCTAGATAAAATCTACAGAAAGGCTTTGGTTCTCCAAAGCCTTTTTTTTGTGCCTGTAGGTTTGAGTAAAATGCTACCTTTGCATTTGTAAAAATATCCCTATACATGAATTTATCTCCTCTTCAAGCTATATCACCAGTTGATGGTCGTTATAGAAACACCACACAAAACCTGGCTAAATATTTTTCGGAATCGGCTTTAATCAAATATAGAGTATACGTTGAAATCGAATATTTCATCGCTTTGTGTGAAACTGGTTTAACAGGATTAAGCCATTTTGATAAAACAAATTACAGCAAACTCCGCAGTATATTCGAACAGTTTAGTGATGAAAACGCTCAGGAAGTAAAAGACACAGAAAAAGTAACCAATCATGATGTTAAAGCTGTTGAATATTTTATCAAAAAAAGATTTGATGATTTAGGCCTTGGAGACTTTAAAGAATTTATCCACTTCGGATTAACTTCTCAGGATATCAATAATACAGCAATCCCTTACACATTTAAACTTGCACTTGAAGAAGAATACTATCCAAACATTCAATTGCTGATTGTTAAACTTCAGGAATTAGCTGCTGACTGGAAAGACATTCCTTTATTAGCACACACTCATGGTCAGCCAGCTTCCCCTACTAAACTGGGTAAAGAATTTTTAGTTTTCGCAGAACGCCTGGAAATTCAATTGAATACGCTTAAAAACATCCCTCACAGTGCCAAATTTGGTGGTGCAACAGGAAACTTCAATGCACATCATATCGCTTATCCTGGAATTAACTGGGTAGACTTTTCCAACCACTTTGTCAATGATATATTAACTTTAAACCGCGCACAGCATACTACACAAATTGAACACTATGATCAATTTGCAGCACAATGTGATGCACTGAAAAGGATCAATACGATTATTATTGACCTGGACAGAGATATCTGGGCTTATATTTCTAAAAACTATTTCAAGCAAAAAATTAAAGAAGGAGAAGTAGGCTCTTCAGCAATGCCGCATAAAGTAAATCCTATTGACTTCGAAAATGCAGAAGGAAATGCTGGACTGGCGAATGCACTATTTGAATTCTTTGCTGCGAAACTGCCTATTTCACGTTTACAGAGAGATTTAACAGACTCCACTGTATTAAGAAACGTAGGTGTACCAGTGGCACATACGATAATCTCTATCTCTTCTACTTTAAAAGGGCTGAATAAGCTTTTATTAAACAATGAAGTTATTGCTGCAGATCTGGAAAATAACTGGGCAGTAGTTGCTGAAGCCATACAAACCGTGTTGAGAAGGGAAGCTTATCCTAATCCATATGAAGCCTTGAAAGACCTGACACGTACCAATCAGAAAATTACTGCACATACCATGGCAGCATTTATCGATGGTCTTCAAATTGATGAGGATTTAAAGCAAGAATTAAAGCAAATCACTCCTTTTAATTATACTGGCGTATTTTAACTAAATTCAGGTTTTAAATAGTACCTTAATACAAGATAATATATAATGACCTAAAACAGACATCGATATCTGTAATTGAATCGCTAATTATTTATTTTTGTAAGAAAAAAGAGACAATGACTATTAACGTATATACAGAACAAACCCCGAATCCTGCCACCATGAAGTTTATGGTTAATAAACTTCTGATTAATGGCAGCGAGGACTTCGCTACAAAAGAAAGTGCTGAGCACTCTCCTTTTGCAAAAGAATTATTCAAGTTTAATTTTGTTAGTGGTGTATTTTTTGCAAGTAATTTCGTAACCATTACAAAAACTGAAGATGCTGAATGGCCTGATATTGAGCCTATTTTAAAGGAGTTTGTTAAAGGTGCTGTAGAATCAGAATATAAAATAAAAGAAATTACCACAGAAGAAGCACCTGCTTTTGAAGGATCTGACCTGGAAGTAAAAATCCAGCAGATACTACATGACTACGTGCGTCCCGCTGTTGAACAGGATGGTGGTGCAATCAGCTATAAATCATTTGAAGAAGGTGTAGTTACCGTTGAACTTCGCGGTTCATGCAGCGGATGCCCTTCCTCTACAATCACGTTAAAATCTGGTATTCAGAATTTATTACAGCGTATGGTTCCTGAAGTAAAAGAAGTTGTTTCCAACGCTTTATAACTCAAAACAGCTCTGTAAGACTAAGTAAAAAAAAGGTCTGTGAATAATTCACAGACCTTTTTTTTATATTTAACTTTCAAAATGCCGCTGGATAGCTTCCAGCATTTCTATATCGACCAAGCCATTGGTCGCCAGAATTTCCCTGCGCTCAATGAACTCATCACCACCGCCAAAATTCATCACCTTTCCGCCAGCCTGCTGCACCAGATAAGCACCGCCAGCTACATCATATGAATTCAGGTTATACTCAAAAAACGCATCAAATCTACCACAAGCCACATACGCTAAATCTACCGCAGCAGAACCTATCCGTCTTAAACCATGTGTTTTCTGCATTAACTCGGCCAGTAACTTCATATACTGAGCCTGTTTATCAAACTCATAATAAGGAAAACCAGTAGCCAGTAAAGAATCCGCCAGACTATTCCGCTGAGAAACCCGGATAGGTTTGTGATTTAAATAAGCAGGAGCATCTTTATAACTATGAAACATCTCACCCCTGTTGATCTCATAAACAACCCCTAAAACAGGCTTATCCTCTTCATACAAAGCAATACTGATAGAATAAGTTGGCACACCATGAATAAAGTTTGTAGTACCATCCAGCGGATCTATAATCCAATTATATGTTTTTCCCTTTGTATTGATCGTTTGTTCCTCAGTTGTAAAACCAGCATCCGGTATCAATTGATCAATATTTTCGACAATAATCTCTTCAGCAGTTTTATCTACATAAGAAACCAAATCGTTTAATCCCTTGAATTCAATAGCCTCCGCATCAAAACGCATCGATTCCTTCCGTATAAAATTGCCCGCCAACCGCGCGATTGCGATAACCTGTGAACTCAGTAATTCGTAATTCAAATTGTAAAATTTAGCTTGTGTGTGTATTTTTATTCTTTATCGAGAACGCTACCAATAACAAACCACCGATAAACAAGAGAGAAGAAATCAACTCTGCCTGTGTAAAAGAGATACCTGCAACATGATACTTTGAATTGACACGGATCAGCTCGACGAAAAATCGCTCCAGCCCGTTCATCATAAGATAAATTCCGAACATCATGCCCGGAAGCTTAATCTGGTGGCGGATACGCCATAGAATAAGGAATAAGATAAAACATACAATCACCTCGTAAATAGGCGTAGGATATACAGGAAGAGGCAATACGTTACAGAATTTGCCAGCACAGCCCGGAATAGGTACACCTTCCATCGCCACATTGTTTGGATAAGTATAGGCCCATAACCAATCAGGTAACCAGCCAAAAGGTTTAGTATTCATATTTACTATCCCCCAATCCCCGTCACCAGACATATGGCAACCAATCCGGCCGACACTATAAGCCAGCATCATTCCGGGTCCGCCAACATCCAGCATATGTAAAGGTTTGATACCATTTTTCTTTGCAATATATAATACAGCTGCACCACCGCAGATTAATCCGCCATAAAATGTTAAGCCACTAAAAGACAATAATCCACCAATAGGATCCTGGATAAAAGTATCCCAGTGTTCCAGATTATCAAATATTTTTGCACCCAGGAAACCCCATACCGCAGCCCATACGATCATATTTCCCATCAACTCATAAGGATGTTCCGTAACTTCTACTTTTTTAGGCTGAGCAAGTTTGAATTTATTTTTTTCTTTATAATCCCAGTACGCAAATAATCCGGCAAAGAATAAGCCGCCCAGAATATTTCCCTTCATTGATAACAATACAGTTTGCGCATCGCTCACAAATAAACGATAGTTCAATAAAGCATAAACCAGTTTATAACCAATCAGAAAACCAAAAATACAATTAGAAATTAATTCTGTAGTCGTTGCAGGCTGACCAATAGTGATGATTCTTTTTACAGGATGTAATAAACCTAAAGCTTCTTTTCTTTTTAGTTCCTGCGTAAACGCCCAGTAACCCGCAATAAAAGCCAGGGCGACAAATACACCGAAAGTATTAAAAGG
This sequence comes from Pedobacter sp. UYP1, assembly GCF_040547305.1. Taxonomy (NCBI): domain Bacteria; kingdom Pseudomonadati; phylum Bacteroidota; class Sphingobacteriia; order Sphingobacteriales; family Sphingobacteriaceae; genus Pedobacter; species Pedobacter sp. UYP1. Next base: position 106,906 of record NZ_JBEPPL010000015.1, read on the forward strand.
CAAAGGGACCTGAATACCGAAGAGATATTCTATAAAATGAGAAACGGTAGGAAACATACGCGTATATTTTTTTTACGCGAATATAAGATTAATGTGCTAAAACTTGTTCAGTTTCCATAACTTCTACCTCACCATCAGCAGTTAATTCCATTAGTTTAACCATTTTAATTTCATTAACCATTACAGGGTCATATTTAGCTTTTACCTTTACATAATTCTTAGTGAAGCCATGCATGAAACCATTTTTCTGATCATCTTCAAATAAAACTTCTCCAACAGTTCCAATTTGTGACTGGTAAAAAGCCCTGCGTTTCTTATCAGATAAGATATGCAGCATTTTGCTTCTGTCGGCACGTGTACTTCCGGCAACAGCACCAGTCATTTCAGCAGCTTCAGTCTGTTCACGCTCCGAATACGTGAAAACATGCAGGTAAGAAATATCAAGTTCATTCAGGAACTGGTAAGTATCTAAGAAGTCTTCCTTTGTTTCTCCCGGAAAACCGACAATTACGTCCACTCCAATACAACAATCAGGAATTAATGCTTTAATCGTCGCTACACGTTCCGTATATAAATCTCTGCGGTAACGTCTTTTCATCAGTCCCAGGATCTTATCAGAACCCGATTGTAATGGAATATGAAAATGGGGTACAAATCTTTTAGAAGCAGCTACAAAGCTGATAATTTCATTGCTTAATAAATTAGGCTCAATAGAAGAGATCCGGATTCTTTCAATACCTTCAACCTCATCCAAAGCTTTCACCAAATCAAAAAACTTATCCTCACGCTTTCCGTCACGGATACCGAAATCACCAAGGTTTACACCTGTCAGTACAATTTCTTTTACACCACTCTCCGCAATTTGCCGGGCACGGTTAACCACATTTTCTATGGTATCACTTCTGCTGCCACCTCTTGCAAGCGGGATCGTACAATAAGTACAAGGATAATCACAACCATCCTGAACTTTCAGGAAAGTACGTGTTCTGTCACCTATAGAATAGGCTGCTATGAAATTATGATTAACTTTTTCAATATTTTGCTGATGAATTACAGCTTTTGGCAATTTGGTCAGGTCTGAGATATATTCTACAATACGGAATTTCTCAGCCGCACCCAATACCATATCCACACCTTCAATTTCAGCAATTTCAACAGGTTTCAACTGCGCATAACACCCTACAATAGTAATATAAGCGTTTGGCGCATATTTAAGAGCCTCCTTCACTACCTTACGGCACTTTTTATCCGCATGCTCAGTTACAGAGCAGGTATTGATGACATATACATCAGCGGCGTCAGTAAAATCTACAACAGCATAACCTGCATCAGTAAAAAGACGTCCGATAGTTGAAGTTTCCGAAAAATTTAACTTGCAACCCAGTGTATAAAATGCTACTTTCTTCATTGAAATATATTGTTATGAGGCTAATAAGCATTATACATTATTGTATAGTGCTGAATATATCAGCATTCATTTGAGGTGCAAAGATAAGTTTTTAGATTAATGTTTGTATAACCCCAAACATTTGTTCATTGTCAAATTATGCATGCGGCTTATCTTTATACCAATTTACTGGTTTTCGTTCCACCTGTAACTATCCTGTTCTAATCCTGCAAGATCTATGACTCTGCTCACTACAGTTTGTGCTGCTTCTTCAATAGTTGTTGGAATACTATAATAAGATGGACTGGCCGGGCAGATAATACCACCTGCTTCAGTCACCGTTTTCATATTATTGATATGAATCAGACTAAAAGGCGTATCTCTGACTACAGCAATCAGTTTTCTGCGTTCTTTTAAGATAACATCAGCAGCTCTTGAAATTAAATCATTAGAGATGCCATGAGCGATTCTTCCTAAAGTCCCCATAGAACAAGGAATAATAATCATCGTATCAAATTTTGCAGATCCGGAAGCAAAAGGAGCATTAAAATCCATTTTTGAATAAAAGGTAAAAGGATACTGCTCGTAGTCACTATTCCCCAATTCAAAACGCCAAACCTCTTTTGCGTTGTCAGACATCACTACACCTACCGCTTCAACCTGGTCAGCCAGCTGCAGCAAATTATTCAATAAGAGTTTAGCATAAACAGAACCACTGGCTCCGGTGATCGCGACGATGATTTTCTTCTTCTTCATAGAGGCAGTAAAGATACAGAACCTATAGAAACAAAAAAGGGCCGAAAATAAATTTCCGGCCCTACATCTACCTATGAAAAACATACCCTCGAAAGGGTAAGCTCAAATGTAATATTCTTTTCTAACAAAAAGAAAATTTTAACACTTTTTAAGTATTTATGATACAATGATGTTAATTGTACCTTTTACACTATGATAAAGCCATTTATTTTTTTTGAAGGTAACATAAAAAACCTCCGCATATTAGTTGTCTCACCTAAGAAACGTTAAATCGAACCATTGAAAATTCTCAAAAAAGTCATTTATCTACTCTCACGTCCTCAAATCCAGCATATGTTTTAAAATTTCAGTAAAATTTAAAATACTGTCTATGAATAGTTTAAAAAATAATTCCGATTTTAGTTCAGAATAATTTGCTAACGTTATTATAATTCGTACTTTTGTCAAACTGAAAAACACGGTGGTTTTAGCTCAGTTGGTTAGAGCATCGGTTTGTGGTACCGAGGGTCGTGGGTTCGAGCCCCATATTCCACCCCATTATAAAATCAGTATAAAAGCAGTCTTCACAGACTGCTTTTTTTTTGACTCCAATTTTTTTGCAACAATAAAATATGCCCACCATTATTCTCTCCATGCAGCCTTCTTAAAACAATTGCGTTTATCCCCATTTACATTTTCTTTTGTAATTTAGCCCAAATACGAATTAGACACTATAACCTTATTTATAGTAATTACAAAGCATAATGATTGAAATTTACACGGACGGTGCAGCAAGCGGAAACCCAGGACCAGGAGGATATGGCGTAATATTACGTTCAGGTAGTCATTATAAAGAATTAAGCGGAGGCTTCCGCATGACGACTAACAACAGGATGGAACTGCTCGCCGTTATCGAAGGCCTGAATGCCATTAAACAACCAGGCGCACAGGTTACCATTTACTCAGACTCTAAATACGTTGTAGATTCTGTAGAAAAGAAATGGGTATTCGGCTGGGTCAAAAAAGGATTCAAGGATAAAAAAAATAAAGATCTCTGGATTCGTTACCTCGCTGTCCACAAATTACATGACATCAAATTTATCTGGATCAAAGGGCACAACGATCACCCTGAAAACGAAAGATGCGATGTATTAGCCGTTGCAGCCTCCAAAGACAGAGCCGCACAGCAAATCGATATAGAATTCGAAGCAGAAAAAAACAGAGCAACTTTATTATAAAAAAACAGGGACAGCTTAAAGTTGCCCCTGTTTACATATATCACATTAAAACTAAGCAGTTTTAACTTTCGAATCAGTTACCGCGTAAGTAGCCATCAACTCTTCAGCCATCTTTACCATTTTCTCTGAACCGATAAAAATAGATGATCTCTGATGTAATTCTACAGGCTCTATCTCTAAAATCCTTCTAAAACCATCAGAAGCCGTGCCTCCCGCCTGCTCTACAATAAATGCCATTGGGTTACATTCATACAATAACCTCAGCTTTCCATTCGGAGAGCTTGCCGTAGTCGGATAGATATAAATACCACCCTTAATTAAATTACGGTGAATATCAGCGACCATAGAACCAATATATCTCGAAGTATAAGGCCTGTTAGTCGCCTCATCATGAACCTGTGCATACTTAAGGTATTGCTTTACTCCCATAGGGAAATGCACATAATTTCCTTCATTGATCGAATAAATACTACCATCCTTAGGAACTTTCATGTTCGGATGAGATAAACAGAACTCTCCAATAGAAGGATCAAGCGTAAAACCATTCACTCCTTTACCAGTTGTATAAACCAGCATCGTTGAAGAACCATAGATCACATAACCCGCCGCTACCTGCTCTGTCCCCTTTTGAAGCACATCAGCCAAAGTAGCCATTCCTTCTACAGATTTCCTGCGATAAATCGAGAAAATAGTTCCCACAGCCACGTTAACATCAATATTTGAAGAACCATCCAAAGGATCAATACAAACAATATATTTTGCATTTTTAGAGACCGGAGAATCAATAGGAACAAAGTCATCTTCCTCCTCAGTGGCAACGATACAGCACTCTCCTCCGCTGGTCAGTGCAGAAATAAACTGGGTATTTGCAAAAACATCTAACTTTTTCTGCCCCTCCCCCTGGATATTTACCGTTCCTGCATCTCCGAGAATATCTACCAATCCTGCCTTATTTACCTCCCGGTTAACAATTTTTGCGGCGATTCCTATATCTCTCAATAATCTGGAAAGCTCTCCTTTTGCGTAAGAGAAATCAGCCTGTTTCTCAATAATGAATTGTCCTAATGTTTTTATACCCGACATATATACTTAGTGTACTTTATACGTTACCTATTACCTATTTCTATGGCCTCTAAGGTATGGATTTTTTCTTCCGAAATACAAAAACGAATTAAAGTTTTAACTTTATGCCAGCCTGATTTACCAGCTGCACCCGGGTTTATATGCAAACAGCTAATTTTAGGATCAAACATTACTTTTAAGATATGAGAGTGACCAGTAATGAAAAGCTTCGGTGGGTTAGTGTATATTTCACCCTTTACATTCGGAGCGTATCTCCCAGGATACCCGCCAATATGAGTCATCCAAACATCCACATTTTCACAGTTAAAACGCAGATGCTCTGGAAACTCTGCCCTGATCTCCTTATCGTCAATATTTCCGTACACTCCTTTTAGCGGTTTGAACGCTTTTAACTTTTCCGCAACATCAGGCCCAAAATCCCCTGCATGCCAGATCTCATCACACTCTTCAAAGTGCTTATAAACCGCATCATCCAGGTAACCATGCGTATCTGAAATTAATCCAATCTTTGTCATTTAGAATCCGTTAAAATTTATTAAAAATTGTTTAAAAGGCCAGTAAAAAATCCCTGAGCAGATATTTATACTGATCCGTGTATAAATTTAATCCTTCATATATATATAAATGTTCTTCCACAGGCGGCCTGTCAGAAAAACCAAGACAAATAATCTGTCTGAAAGAAGCCTTGGTCTGATCCGAATACACATGAACTATTTTTGAAGGAAAAAGTTTTTGAAGTACCGCGTTGACCACAACAGACTCTGCCTGTTTCACCGGAAGAATCAGCCAAAGTAATCCATCTTCAGTCAGCATCCCCGCAGTCTTTTTCAACAATAAGGCAAAAAAATCCTCATCCGCATGCCTCGCAATCTCCTTTCTCTTTTCAGGATTCTTTAGATCATTCACAAAATAAGGAGGATTGGAAACAATCATAGAATACTTCAGCGTGGTCGTAAAACCTTCAAAGGAAGAATAAGACACACTCATTCTGTCAGTAAATACAGAATTCAGACAATTTTTTGCTGCCGCTAGTGCAGCAGACTCATCAATTTCAACCGCATTCACATGGGCAGAAGGGAAACGCTGTGCCATCATCAATGCAATTACGCCAGTGCCAGTACCTATATCCAGAATGTTTACAGGATACGGATGCGCTGCTAAAGCTCCTAAAATAACACCATCCGTATTTATTTTCATCGCACAACCAGCCTGATCAACTTCAAACTGTTTAAATCTGAAAACACTCCCCATTTAGCTTTGATAAATTTCAAGCGGTAATCCGTCAGGATCAGTAAAAAAAGTAAATTTCTTACCCGTATATTCATCAATTCTCAGTTCTTCTGTCACCACTCCTTTGGCATTCAACGCAGCCGCTACAGCAGCGACATCATCAACCTCAAAAGCTAAATGCCTCAAACCCGCAGCCTCAGGCCTGGAAGGTCTTTCAGGAGGGTTTTCAAAAGAAAACAATTCTATCTGATAAAGTCCGTTTACAGACAAATCCAATTTATAAGAATTACGTTCCTCCCTGTATACCTCCTGAACAACCGTTAAACCTAATATATTAGTATAGAAATTTTTACTAACCGTATAATCTGTACAAATTATAGCAACATGATGAATTCTTTTAAACATAAGCTCTTTTCTTGTTTTAAATCCTGATCAAATGTAAAAATTATAAAGGTTTGAGCAGAAATTTAACATAAAAACAAGATTATCTTCAAATTATAAGGATAGAAATGACTAAATTCCGAAAAATAACATCCATTTAACAAAAAAAGCAATCCAGGCTCAAACAAGCATTAAAGCCGAAAAAACGAGCTTAAAGAAGCTAAACGCTTGTTAAATGCACCAAAATATCCAGAATGATATTAATTAACATATTGATAATTGATTTTTTAGTCAGAATTATTCAATAATTAATTATAAAAATTATATTTTTGATCAAATTTTAAAGAAACTAATGAAAAGCTTAAGGACAAACGCATTAAAAGAAGCACAAACCAGAGTTTCACCAGAAGTTAAGGCTCCATCAGCCAAAATTTCTGAGTTTTTTGGCTCAAACGTGTTCGATAAAAAGAAAATGAAAGATTTCTTATCCAAAGAAGTCTACGAAAAACTTATCTCAGCAATCGATCAGGGTGAATTAATTAATCAGGATGATGCCAATCAGATCGCTACAGCGATGAAACATTGGGCGATGTCTAAAGGGGTTACCCACTATACGCACTGGTTTCAACCATTAACAGGATCTACAGCTGAAAAACATGACTCTTTTTTCGAACCTACGATTGATGGTCCGGTAGAAAAATTTGCAGGCAGTGCGTTGGTACAACAAGAACCAGATGCATCAAGTTTCCCGAATGGTGGTATCAGAAATACTTTCGAAGCCAGAGGTTATACTGCATGGGATCCTTCTTCTCCAGCTTTCATTATGGAAAGTAAAGCAGGAAAAACCTTATGTATTCCAACTGTATTCGTAGCTTATACTGGTGAAGCATTAGATTATAAAGCTCCTTTATTAAAAGCATTAAATGCATTAGACAAAGCAGCAGTTGACGTTTGTCAATATTTCGATAAAGGAATTGACAAAGTAACCGCTTCTTTAGGGATTGAGCAGGAATACTTCCTGGTTGACCTTGCTTTATTTAACGCACGTCCGGATTTAGCTTTAACAGGCCGTACTTTATTTGGTCATATGTCCGCTAAAGGACAACAATTAGACGATCATTATTTCGGATCAATTCCTGAGCGTGTATTCACTTTCATGGTTGATTTCGAAAATGAAGCCTTTAAACTAGGCATTCCTTTAAAAACCCGTCACAACGAGGTTGCACCATTGCAATTTGAATGTGCACCATTATACGAAGAAATCAACCTGGCTATCGATCACAATCAATTATTGATGGATCTGATGGAAAAAGTTGCACGCCGTCATAATTTCAAAGTATTATTACATGAGAAACCATATGCAGGCATCAACGGTTCAGGTAAACATAACAACTGGTCATTAATCACAAATACAGGTAAAAACCTGTTAGCTCCAGGTAAAACGCCTAAAAACAACCTGATGTTCCTTGCTTTCTTTGTGAATACAATCAAAGCAGTACACGAACACGCAGATTTACTGAGAGCAAGTATCGCTTCAGTAAGTAATGATCACCGTTTAGGCGCTAACGAGGCACCACCGGCAATCATTTCGATCTTCTTAGGTCAGCAATTGAACGAAGTATTAGATGAGATCGAGCACTCACGTATCAGCAAAAAAATCAAAGAAGATAATGCATTGTGGTTAGGTATCCCTAAAATCCCACAAATCTTATTAGACAATACCGACCGTAACCGTACTTCACCATTTGCTTTTACAGGTAATAAATTTGAATTACGTGCCGTAGGATCTTCAGCAAACTCATCAGCACCGATGACAGTCCTGAACTCTATCATGGCAGATCAACTGGTTAAATTTAAAGTTGAAGTTGATAAATTGATCAAAAAAGGCGAGAAAAAAGACATCGCTCTTTTAACCATCATCAAAAAATACATTAAAGAATCAAAAGATATTCGTTTCGAAGGAAATGGTTACAGCCAGGACTGGGAAGATGAAGCAGCTAAACGTGGTCTTGCGAACATCAAAACTACTCCATTAGCATTAGACGCTTATATCTCTGAGAAATCAACTGAATTATTTGAAAGAGCAAACATCTTCACTAAACGTGAGCTGCATGCACGTCATGACATTCTTTTAGAAAGTTATTACAAAAAATTACAGATTGAAGCCAGAGTAATGGGTGAAGTTGCGAATACCATGATTATTCCTGCTTGTATCGCTTATCAGAATACCCTATTGGAGAATGCAAAAAGCATTAAAGAATTAGGTTTATCAAAAGAAGCATTAGTTACACCATTAGCAATCATCAACAAATTATCTGATCACTTGTCAATCGTAAAAACTACAATTGATGCGATGTTAGAAGCACGTAAAGTTGCCAATACCATTGAAGATTCAAGAGAAAAAGCTATCGCTTACGATGAGAAAGTTAAATCTCATTTTGACACCATCCGTTACAATATTGACAAATTAGAGCAAATTGTAGACGACAGCGTTTGGCCATTACCAAAATTCAGAGAGTTGTTATTTTTAAAATAGAATTCCATTAATTTATTGATATAACCTCTGCGCTTAAAACGCAGAGGTTATTTTTTTTTGTTTGAATCGTCTACATTCGGACGTTTCTCTATCTTTGCAGCAATATGAGTGATAACAGGTATAACCAGCGTGGCGTTTCGGCTTCGAAAGAAGATGTGCATCAAGCCATCAAAAACATAGACAAGGGTATTTTCCCACAAGCATTTTGTAAAATCATTCCTGATATATTAGGAAATGATGACGCATTCTGTAATATTATGCACGCTGATGGTGCAGGTACTAAATCCTCTTTAGCCTACGTATACTGGAAAGAAACCGGTGATATTTCTGTATGGAAAGGCATTGCACAAGATGCGATCATTATGAACCTTGATGATTTAATCTGTGTAGGCGCTACAGATCATATTTTACTCTCCTCAACAATTGGCAGAAACAAAAACCTGATAACAGGCGAAGTTATCGCTGCTATTATCAATGGAACAGAAGAAATTCTTGCTGAACTCAGAGAAATGGGTATCTCCATTTATTCTACAGGTGGCGAAACTGCCGACGTAGGTGATTTAGTACGTACGATCATTGTAGACTCAACTGTGACCTGCCGCATCAAGCGCGATGAAGTAATCAGCAACCATCACATTCAAAACGGAGATGTTATTATTGGACTATCTTCTTCAGGCCAGGCAACCTATGAAACTGAATATAATGGCGGCATGGGCTCTAATGGCTTAACCTCTGCACGTCATGATGTATTTGATAAATCAGTAGCAGACAGCTATCCTGAAAGCTTTGATCCGGCAGTACCTTATGACCTGGTTTTCTCAGGAGGTAAAAAGCTAACTGATAAAATCAGTATCGATGAAAACACAGAGATCACTATTGGAAAACTGGTACTCTCTCCTACCCGTACTTATGCACCGGTTATCAAAAAAGTATTAGAACAACACAGAAAACAGATCCACGGATTAGTACACTGCAGCGGTGGTGCGCAAACTAAAGTTCTTCACTTTATCAATGATAACATCCATGTAATTAAAGATAACCTATTCCCTGTTCCACCACTTTTTGAATTGATTCAGGAACAATCAGGAACAGCCTGGAAAGAAATGTACAAAGTATTTAATATGGGTCACCGCATGGAAATATATGTACCTCAGGAAATTGCCAATGATATCATTGCTATTTCTAAAAGCTTTAATATCGATGCACAAATCATCGGTCGTGTAGAAGAATCTACACACAAACAAGTAACCATTACCAGTGAAAAAGGGCAATTCAACTACGAATAAGCCTTATAAAATATAGACAAAAAGGAGTTTGTTTTTAAACAAGCTCTTTTTTTATGCTCTTTCTAAAGCAACATAAAATCCCACAACCATACAGAGCATACCAGATTCGCCGTGTTTTTCAAAGAGGACGGAGAAAAACTGAATTTTTTCTTAAATGCAGCAGAAAAATGATTGCCACAACTATATCCTACTACTGCAGCAATTTGTTTGAGACTATATCCAGGTTTATTAAGCAGCAATGTTTTCGCCTTTTGCATTTTAAGCTCAGAAGCATAACTATTAATCGTTTGCCCCATAATCTCTTTAAAACCCGCCTGAAGTTTGGTACGGTTCATCCCTGCTTTCTCAGCTAACCCGGCTATAGAAATATTCTTGGAGAGATTCTGGCTGATTACCCTGGAAACCATTTCAAAACTGGCAATATCCTTTTTACTCCATTTGTGGACAGGTCCAACGGCCTCTTCCTGCGCTTCAACAACCATTACGATAATCTCGCAGATTTTAAGTTTAGTATAAAAATTAGTGTACTTACCAGAGCCACGACTGGTCAGCTCATTTAAAACTTTCTGAATATCATATCCGATTTTATATAACTGATGACCAGAAAGCTCAACAGGCAAACTAACAGCAAAATTATTCTCAAAAGTGGTGTCCGGAAGAAACAATAAAGTACCTGAATCTATTGATCTCACTGTTGCTTTATACACAGAAACATACTCACGCTTAATGATACTGACTGATTCGATCAATATCTCTTCTCCTTTTTTAATATAAACTTCTACCATTCCGACTGCTGATTCCGTACACTTTGCTGCAAAACTCGTAGTTCGAATACGTTATTTTTGCCTATTGTTAATAACAAGTCTAAATAAACACAAAAGAAATAACACATGCAAATTTTTACCAAACAACCTTTTGCTTTTTTTTATTTTACTCTTACTTACATTCAATTGCGCTAATGCCATCGCACAACAAAAGCACAGCTTTGAAGGGACAGTAAAAGACACTAACGGCCAGCCACTTGAAGGTGCAGGAGTTACAACAATCGAAATTAATAAATCAGCAGTAACCAACTCTCTTGGAGAATTCAATTTCAAAGACCTGCCTTCAGGCACTTACAAAATACGTATCAGACACATTGGCTATACAGAACAAACCATTAAAATCAGTCTTCCGTTAGCTAATGCTAAGAAATCACAATTTATCCTGCAAGCAGATGAGACCAATCTTTCAGAAGTTTCAGTTATCGGCCGGACAGCAAATCAGGAAGCAAACAGGCAAGCTTTTAACGTAACCTCTATAGATGCTAAAAAACTACACAACTCTACACTTGATATTTCTCATGCCCTGGACAGAGTTTCAGGCGTAAGAGTACGTGAAGCCGGCGGTGTCGGTTCCAGGATGGAATTTTCGCTAAATGGTTTTTCTGGAAGACAAGTGAAGTTTTTTCTAGATGGCGTACCTATGGATAACTTTGGTTCATCATTCCAGATCAATAATATCCCAATTAATCTTGCCCAGCGTGTAGAAGTATATAAAGGTGTAGTTCCAGTTTGGCTGGGTTCAGATGCATTAGGCGGGGCAATTAACATTGTTACGGCCAATGACATGAAAAGCTATGCAGATGTATCCTATTCGTATGGCTCATTCAACACCCATAAAACCTCTATCAATACAGGATATACTACGGCTTCAGGATTTAAATTTCAACTGAACGCCTTCCAGAATTACTCAGACAATAACTATACAGTAACCACAGACGTTGCCGCTTTTTCAGGAAAATATTTCAGAAATCAAAAAGTAAAAAGATTCCATGATACCTACCATAACGAAACTATTATTGCCAGCGCAGGCGTAGTTAATAAATCTTATGCAGATCAGCTATTATTTGGAGTTACTTTAGGTCAGAACTACGCAGAGATTCAAACAGGCGCCCGTATGGTTAGTGTTTTTGGTGACTGGCACAGAAAAGGTAATATCGTAATGCCGAATGTCCTTTATACCAAGAAAAACTTATTTGTCGATGGACTTGACCTGAGAATTAATGGAAATTTTAATCTTGGACAAGAACAAAATATCGACACAGTATACCGTCGTTACAACTGGTTCCAGGAATACAAACAATATGAAGGATTGGGAAGTGAACGCGAACGCTCCTTGTACAAGTTCAAAAACAACAACGGTATGGGTGCTGTAAACCTGACTTACACACTTAGTGATCAGCATTCATTTGCCTTAAATAATGTCTTTAACTCCTTCAACAGAAAAGGTTCCGACGAGCTTTTTCCAGAAAGTGACAAATACGAACAGCCGCGTAAAAACACAAAAAACGTCTTAGGCTTTGGTTATAAATACAGTGCTTCAGAGCGCTGGAATACTTCTGTATTTACCAAGTATTTCTCTCAGCAAAATAAATATTCAGTAAGCTATAACCCAAGTGGTAACTGGGGTGATGTGGCCTATCAGGATCAAAAAAACAGTTTCAATAAGCTTGGTTATGGTATTGCATCCACTTATTTTCTTAAGCCAACACTTCAGCTTAAAGCTTCTTATGAGAAAAGCTACAGGTTACCAGAAAATGATGAACTCTTTGGTGATTTGCTGAACCTGGATGGCAATATCGAACTGAAACCAGAATACAGCCATAATTATAATCTGGGATTAGGTTATCAGGCACAGCTCAATCAAATACACAAATTTAGTTTTGACGGAAGTGTCCTATACAGAAATGCGAAGGACTTTATTCGTCCAATGTTAAATCAAAACCAAACCAAGCAAGTCATGAGTAACGTAGCTGACGTAACAAATCTTGGTGTAGAGGGAGAAATCAGATACTCATTTAAAAACCTGTTTACTACCGGTGTTAACATGACTTATCAGAACTTGCGTAACAATACGAAGTATGAGCAGGGACAAACTATGGAAAGTCCTTTATACAGAGATAGAATTCCGAACATGCCTTACTTATTTGGTAACGCCGATGCCTCGCTCTTCTTTAATCATGTAGGCAAAAAAGACAATACCCTGACCTTAGGTTATAATGTGCTATACGTTCACGCCTATTATTTATCGTGGCCAAGCCAAGGTACATCTGATACAAAATATGATATTCCAAGACAATGGATGCAAGATGTAAACGTCGTATACACCCTTGGAAATGGCAAATACAACATCGCATTAGAATGTAAAAACCTGACGAATAACAGAGTATATGACAACTTCTCTCTTCAAAAACCAGGAAGAGCATTTTATGCCAAAGTGAGATATTTTATCAGTAATAACAGATAATCCTATTAAAAAAATTGAAAATGAAACACAAAAATATACTTCAACTACTTGCACTGGGTATGGTCAGCCTTTTCACAGCCTGCGATCCACCACTGGATTTTTCGGAAGTAAAAGATGCAGATACAGAATTAACAGGTGCCACTAAATATATCATTGCTGCAACACCAATCGGAACTACAGGCATTGCTGATTATTTGTTAACAGCAAATAATCTTGACGAAGGTATGATTACCACTAAAGGCAATGGAATAGAACAAGACGGATCTTACAGATATTACATCTCCCATAAAAACAGATTTTTCAGCTTATTGTATGGACAGGGGAATCCTGGCGCAGTAACCAGTTACCGTTTGGATGGCTCTGGTAAATTAACGAAGCTTACTAATTTCCAAAGTGAGACCGTACACGTTTCTGCAGCAGTAAAAGACGATGTATTTCTTGTTAAAGTACCCAGATCTGGAAATGAATTTGCCAGTATGTTTCGTATTGATGCACGCCAATATCAGATTGTTGGCGAACAACAAGTCAACATAGTAAAGCTTGCCGGAAACGGAGAACGCGCACACTTTAACGGAGCAACACAAGTGGGTGATAAAGTGTTTTTACCTTATATGAGTATCAAAGGCGCTGCCCCTGACGTTTTTGGAACCGCTTATCCAGATAGTACCTGGGTAGCTGTTTATTCTTATCCGGAACTTAAACTAGAAAAGATCATCAGAGACAACCGCACCAGCTTTATCGGTGCTTACTTCAATAATGGCCTGGTTGAAATCGAAAATGGAGATGCTTATGCTTTTTCAGGAGCTTCAGCTACAAGTAATAGTCAACCAGTATCCAAGAACCCATCTGCTGTTATCCGTATCAATAAAGGAACAACAGAATTTGACAAAACTTATTTTTTCAACGTGCAGCAACAATCCGGAGGCCATCATATTTCCTCTCAGACTTATATTGGGAAAGGTATATTCATTTTACACCTATATACCAATCCTAATACGACAAGCGGGCCTGTTGGAAAATTTGCTATAGCAGATGTCGTTAACAAAACCTTTAAGTGGGTAACAGGTATCCCCGCTGACATTACTAAAACAACTACAACCAATTATTCTCCAAAAGATGGGGTAAAAGGATATATAGGAATTACTACCGCCAGTGAAGGCAGTTATGTTTATGTATTTGACGCCAACTTAGCTGTCGCCAGACGCGGATTAAAAGTAGAAGGCGGAACAATTACAGCTATATCAGCACTAGGCTATTAAAATTGGGACTTAATAATTATAACAAAACAAATCAGGCTATGGTTAACGGAACTAAGCAAACCCCGCAAAAAAAGAAGAAAACAGATTCACTCTTTACAAGGATCAATAAATGGCTGCACCTTTGGCTGGGCCTGGTTTCCGGAGTTATCGTTTTAATCGTTTGTATTACGGCCTGTATCTGGGTATTCAATGAAGAGATTACGGCTCTATTCGAACCAGAGACTAAAGTAGAGAAACAAGACAAAGCCGTACTTACCCCCTCTCAGCTCACTAGCGTTGCAAAGGGTCTGTATCCGAATCTTGCTGCTTCTTATGCCACCTATCAGCAAGGGCGCGTAATCACACTCGCGCTGAAAGACCCAAAATCTAAAGAACGAAGAAGCGGTGGAGTGACCTTAAAGATCAATCCTTATACAGGAAAAGTAATCAGTGCTGTAGAACGTAAAAAAGGAGAAACTGACTTCTTCAGGTTTATACTCAACGGACACCGTTTTCTATGGATGCCTTACAAAATCGGAAGACCGATCGTTAACTACGGCACAATGGTATTTGTCGTACTGCTGATTACCGGGCTGATCTGGTGGTATCCTAAAAAATGGAACAAATCTACACGCGACAAAAGCTTTAAGATTAAATGGGGCGCCTCCTTTAAAAGGCTGAACCTTGATCTTCATAATGTGCTTGGATTCTACTCCCTGCTGTTCCTGCTGGCAATAGCACTAACAGGTATGGTTTATGGAATTCAATGGTACAGCGAAGGCTTATACTGGGTCACTACGGGAGAAAAACTAACCGAATTCAAAAGATTGGAATCTGATTCGCTGCAAGCGAACAAATTTTACACCCCCGAAAAGGCGATGGATTTAGCATGGCAAAAAGTTGCGGCTAAACACCCGAAATCAATTGGTTTCTATTATAGTTTCCCTGACACCGCTGAAGCAAAATCTGCCATAAATATCACAGTATACCCCAGTGCAGGTCAGTTTTACAATAACGTAGGCTATACCTTTGACCAGCATACTCTAAAAGAGCTGAAATCTGATGATATCTATTCCTCCTCTTATGCAGATGCCGGAGTAGGTGGTAAAATCCGTAAAATGAATTATGACATCCATGTGGGCAGTATACTCGGCTTTCCCGGTAAGGTTCTGGCCTTCCTTGCTTCCTTAATTGGTGCATCACTCCCAATCACAGGCTTTCTGATTTGGTATGGTCGTAAATTCAAGAAAAAGGGGACTAAAAACACAAAACCTGCACAATCAATTACAACAAAAGACCTCAAACCCCTTAAAATATCAAAACCTGAATTACAGGAAACAATTTAAAACCCTATTAATTATAACACAATGAAAAAACTAACCTTTTTAACCCTGAGCATTTTATTCTGCTTAATCACCAGTAAAATTTCTGCACACGCACTTTGGATAGAAACCGGTACTACCGGAAAAATCGGTCAGCCGCAAACTGTAAAAGTTTATTACGGTGAATATGTATCTAACGAAAGAGAAAATGTATCCAAATGGTATTCTGACGTTAAAGACTTTACCTTATGGCTCGTAGGCCCTGATCAGCAAAGAACTCAACTGACGCTTACCGCAGACAGCAATTCATTTACAAGTAGCTTTACACCTGATAAAAATGGCGCATACAACCTGGAAGTAAGTCATGAAGCCAAAGAACTTGGTGGTACGACTAAATATCATTTTCTGGCTAGCACGAACGTTAATGTTGGAAAAGCCAGCACAATTGCGGCAAACACCAACATATTGAATTTAAAGCTGGATAACAGTGTGCCAGTAAAAGTGAATCAAACTATCAAATTAACTGCATCTTTAAACAGAGAAGCTGCAAAAGCTAAAACAGTTACGATATTCTCTCCTTCTGGATGGTCTAAAGAAACCAAAACGGATGAAAACGGTAACGTTCAGTTTACGCCAATCTGGCCAGGAAGATATGTAATCGAAGTAGCCGAATTCCAAAAAGTAAAAGGCGAGCATCAGGGCAAAGCTTATGAAGCTATCTGGCAAGGTGCTACTTACAGCTTTGAAGTAAAATAAGAAAGGCATTTATTGAACAGGAGGCTGTATAACCAATCAAAATTCATAAACCGGAATTTGACTGGTCATACAGCCTCTTCTGTTTACAAGCGTCTTATTTCTTCAATGGAAAGCGAAGTAAATACTGCAATTTTAACCGGATCAAAATTATCTTCTTTCATTTTTCCCGCAATGGCCAGCGCAGTTTCATGTTTCCCTTCTTTCTTTCCTTTTTCCAAACCTTTTTCCATGCCTTTTTCCATGCCTTTTTCCATGCCTTTTTCCAAACCTTTTTCCAGTCCTTCTTTTTCTGCTCTTTCTTTTAGACATTCCATCAGGCCTATATCGTCCTCTTCCTGCTGTGAAACAGCTATGTAAAAAAGTTGTTCTTCTGGTGATAATCTCTTCATTTCAGCAATTTT
Source organism: Pedobacter sp. UYP1 (assembly GCF_040547305.1). Classification (NCBI taxonomy): domain Bacteria; kingdom Pseudomonadati; phylum Bacteroidota; class Sphingobacteriia; order Sphingobacteriales; family Sphingobacteriaceae; genus Pedobacter; species Pedobacter sp. UYP1. Next base: position 123,787 of record NZ_JBEPPL010000015.1, read on the forward strand.
AAATATTTTTTGAAAAATACGTTTATCCAGATATTTAGGAATCTGATCCAAACTGTGCATGTGTTTAAGCATATAAACCCATTTGTCCAGCTGACTCTTCAGTTCATCTTCTTTCTTGTCAAATTTAGGCAGTTCCAAAAACTTAAATCCCAGTCCATTGTGGAATATTTTACCAGTACCAGTATTGACCAGCGAAACACTTTGCAAATAATGGTCACTCAGACAATTTTTCATATTAAAATCCAGGATTGCAATCAGAAAAACCTCTTTCAGTTTAACTCTCCAGTTGCCCATTAACTTCTGCTGTTGAATCAGCCGGCTCAGATAAAAAATGCAGCGATCCTCAAAATTATCATGCGCTGCCCGCTGCATTTCCACAAGAAATTGCTCCCCCTTGTCTCCAGTACACAGCAAGTCGAAGAAAACCTTTTTATGTTCTTTGTCATCGCCAGCTAGTTCAGTTGGGTTGTAGACAATATCTGTAATGTGCTTTTCTCCCTCAAACAGTGCGTTTAAAAAGTCAATCATGACCTCTTTATTTGGCTCACCGCCGAAAAGATGTTTGAATCCAAAATCTGATAATGGATCAATATATTTATTTGTTATAGCTAACATAATTCTTATTGATTTAGGTCAAGCTACTCCTGTTTTATATTTAAAAGGTAATAAATATCTATGTTGTGAATAAAAAAAACCTCATAAAGAAAATATACCCCACAAAAAAGGCCTGCTCACAATTACTCATGAGCAGGCCTTTTTATCAAATTATTAAAACCTAATCCGCATGCAGCACATCAGCATGTTCTTCTGGCTTATAATTAGCCTCTAACTCAGCCAATTTCTTTTTACCATAAGCCAGCTTAGTGATCAGTACAAACAGTACCGGAACAATAAACAAAGCAAGAATAGTTGCCGAAAGCATACCCGCAGCTACCGTCCATCCAATAGTCATACGAGATACCGCGCCAGCACCAGAAGAGATAATCAAAGGAATAACCCCCAGAATAAATGCAAGTGAAGTCATGATAATCGGACGTAACCTTAATTTAACCGCTTCAATAGTCGCAGCAATTAACTCCATTCCCCAGTCAACCCGCTCCTTCGCAAACTCTACAATCAGAATCGCATTCTTAGCAGATAAACCAATCAATGTAATCAGACCAACCTGTGCATAAATATTATTATCCAGTTTTGGCAGGAATATCAAGGCAAGGATCGCTCCGAATAAACCAAGTGGAACCGCTAATAAAATAGAGAAAGGAACTGACCAGCTCTCATATAAGGCAGCCAATAATAAGAATACAAACACCACGATCAAACCGAAAATAAGTGTCGTACTGTTACCAGCCTCAGTTTCCTCCAAACTCAAACCAGAGAAATTATAAGTATAACCCTGTGGTAAAGTTTGTGCAGCAACCTCTCTTAAAGCCTGTAATGCATCACCAGAACTTCTTCCTTGTTTTGCAGCCCCGCCAATCTCGATCGACCGGAACATATTATAGTGATTAATAATCGATGCATTTTCAGTCATCTTGTAAGAAACAAACGCACTCAACGGCACAGGTGTTCCAACACTATTATTCACATAAATCTGGTTTAAATTTTCAATACTGCTACGGAAATTCGTATCCGCCTGAGAAACTACACGGAAACTACGTCCGTATTTAGTAAAGTCATTAATATAACTACTACCCAGATAAGAAGAAATTGTACTGTATACCGCTCCAATAGAAACGCCCATCCTTTTCACCTTGTCACGATCAACATGCAGCTGATAATTTGGCGTTCTCGCATTAAACAACGTATACGCAAATCCAATCTCTGGACGCTGATTCGCAGCGGCCAGGAACTTACCTACAACACCTTCAAACTTCTTGATATCACCAGCCTGTTTTTCCTGGATCTGCATCGAGAAACCACCACTGATACCCAGACCAGGAATTGGCGGCGGTGTAACCGCTAGCACACTTCCATCCTTATCACCAGCAAATGTCTTAGAAACCTCACCTAAAACTGTGGCTACGTCTCTTTTACGATCATCCCAGTTCTTCAACTGTACAAAGAAAGTACCCGCATTCGACTTGAATGATCTGTTCAGAATGTTAATACCACTAATCGAAGTAATATTTTTAACCTCAGGAATGTTTGTTTGTATAGAATCAGTGATCCTTTTGATAAAAGCATTGGTACGAACCGCTGATGCACCTTCTGGCAAGGTCACCCCCATAATAAAGATACCGGCATCCTCATTCGGAATAAATCCTGAAGGTTTCTTGATGAATAAACCAACTGTACCTACATAAATACAAGCCAGGATAATCATCACTAAAGGTGCTTTTTTCAAAGCCCATTTCACTCCATTCGAATACTTGTTAGTTACTCTCGCAAACCACCCATTAAATTTAAAGAAGAATTTATTCAATCCTCTTGAATCCTTGGTCAGGTTCATTGGCGTTAACAACAATGAACACAATGCCGGAGTTAATGATAAAGCGATAAACGCTGAAATCAATACCGATACAGCAATCGTGATTGCAAACTGCTGATACAGCTGGCCAACCATCCCCGGAATAAACCCTACCGGGATAAATACTGCCGCAAGGATCAATGCAATCGCAATTACCGGAGCTGTAATATCCTTCATCGCTTTACGGGTAGCATCAGGAGCAGAAAGTCCCTCATGGTCCATATAATGCTGAACCGCTTCCACTACCACAATCGCATCATCCACCACAATACCAATGGCGAGGACGAATCCAAACATCGTTAATACGTTGATCGAGAATCCAAGCAAAGTAAAGAAGATGAAAGTACCAATAATAGAAACCGGGATTGCCAATACAGGAATCAAGGTTGCTCTCCAGCTCTGTAAGAAGAAGAATACCACAATTGTCACCAGGATAAGCGCTTCAACCAAAGTATGAATTACCTCACTGATCGATACTTTAATAATAGAAACCGTTTCGTAACTGATCTTGAAATCCAAATCCTTAGGGAAAGATTTCTTCAACTCAGCCATCGTCTGATCAATACCTTCAGCAGTTTGAACCGCATTTCCACCCGGAGTCTGGTTAACAGCCATTAAAGAGGCTACTTTACCATTTACCTTTGCAGTTGTAGAATAAGCAAACTCACCTAACTCTACACGCGCTACATCTTTAAGATAAACAGGAGAACCATCCTGCCCGGTTTTAACCACGATATTTTTAAACTGCTCTTCAGAGTTTAAATCACCATCCATGACCACAGAGAATTCAAAAGTCTGTGAATTCTGCTGAGGCGGCCCACCTACACTACCACCCGGAGCACGTGTATTCTGTTCTGCAATCGCTGCAGAAACCTGCGCCGGCGTTAAACCTAATCTCGCTAATTTACCTGCATCCAACCAAACCCGCATACTGAACGGCTGACTGAACACCTGCACATCACCCACACCTTTGATACGCAATAACGCATCCTTTACATATAAATTGACATAATTTGAAATGAATTTCTGGTCATACGTTCCATTTGGAGAATACAGACCAATAACCATTAAAATATCATTGTTTGCTTTTTTAGTGGTAATACCCAAACGCTGAACCGCTTCAGGTAAACCTGGTTGCGCAATACCCACCCTGTTCTGTACATCAAGTGCAGCAATGTCAATATTCGTACCTACATCAAAAGTTACAGTAATCGCAGAACGACCATCTGATGTACTATTTGAAGAAAGATACTTCATGCCCGGCGTACCGTTAATCTGACTCTCAATTTGTGTAGTTACCGTTTGTTCTACCGTTTGCGCATCAGCTCCTGTATACGTACCAGTAACGGTAACCGTAGGCGGAGCAATACTCGGATATTGACTGATCGGCAATGTGGTGATCACAATCGCCCCTATCAGTACAATTAATATGGAAATGACGATCGCCGTGACCGGTCGTTTTATAAATACCTCTGATATCATATTCTTGAAATTCTTATAATAACTATTTCTTTGGTGCAGCCGCTGCCGGTTGCTGTCCATTTGCTTCTGCTGCCGATCCTGCGTGTACTACTGCACCAGGTCTTACGTTCTGAACACCATCCACTACAATAACTTCACCCTTTTTCAGACCGCTTTTCACTACGATATTCTGATCTACCTGTGTACCAACCTTAATTACTCTTGGTGCTGCTTTGCTGCTGTCACCAACCACATAAACGTTGAATTCACCCAACTGCTCTGTAACCGCTTTATAAGGAATTACCAATTGGTTACCAGCCGCCTTATTCAACACCTGTAAGTTCACGTTCATACCAGAAATAAGTCTGCCACCTTCATTAGGATAGCTGATTCTAACTTTGATAGTACCTGTCTGAGGATCAACTGCACGGTCAATCGCAATAATTCTGCCCTGACGTTTATAAATACTGTTGTCCTGAAGCTGAATGCTGAAAACAGAATCTTTAACTGCTGCAGTATTTTTCTCTAACTGGATAAAACGAGGGATTTCACCTTGATTTACAGGAATATCAACCGCAATCGGATCATTTGTAGAAACAGTATTTAAAAGTGTAGTACCCGGAGAAGCTAAAGCGCCCAGTTTTACCTGTGAAATACCAATTGTTCCATTTAAAGGAGAAACAATAATCGAACGTTGCAGATCATTCGCAGCCGAAGCAAGATTTGCTTTGGCAGCAGCGATTTGTGATTCAGCATTTGCTAAGTCAGTCAATGCATAATCTACACGTTGTTTAGCAATTGCTTCTTGTTGGGCCAATTTAGTATAACGATCCGCATCTTTCTTCGCTTTATCACGGTTTGCTTTCGCAACCGCTACATTAGCCTGAGCTGAGTTATAAGCCGCCTGATATTTAGTACGGTCAATTTCATATAATTTTTGTCCTTTAGTTACACGCTGACCATCTTTAACGTAGATCGCTGTGATATAACCACCAACCTGCGCACGAAGTTCAACCTCATTCAAGGCAACAACTACACCAGGATAAGTATCCACAGTAGTTACCGGCTGTTCATCAACTGTATAAGTGGTTACCGGAGTAGCCGGAGGAGGTCCTTGCTGCGGTGCAGGTTGACCACCGCAAGATGCTAATGTTACTGAACCAAGGATTAATATGCCTAATTTTATGTATTTAATGTCCATGTCTTTTATTGGTTTACGGTGATTATCCCTAATGCTTGTTTTACGTCTAGTTTTGACGAAAGGAGGTTATATAATGAATTCAGATAATTAATTTGTGCAGTACGAAGATCAGTTTCCGAAGTCGTCAGATCCAGGTAGGTTTTAATCCCTTCATCATACTGAAGTTTGATAGTGTTGTAAACCTGTTTTGAAATTTCAACATTCGCCTTGTTCGTATTTAAATCGTTCAGATTCGCTTTATAAGTAGCAATAGCCTGCTCATACTGCGTATTGATCTTGTTTTTCGTATTCACTAAATCAAGGTCAATCTTACGCTCCTGTAACTGCGATTTTCTAATTTCCTGTGTACGTTTTCCGCCAAGGAAGATCGGTACCGATAATTTCAATCCAACAACCGAACTTGGGAAATTCTGGTCGTACAAATTGCTCAACGAGTTATTCTGATAATTAAAGCCGTAATTGATAAAACCCGAAAGTGTAGGAGAATAAGCCCATTTATTATAACTGGTAGTAATCTTTTGCAAGCTTCTCTGTGTTTCCAGCAAACGATATTCCACGCGGTTTTGATAATTTAACAATTGAGTGGTGTCTATCATGACATCATTCTCCATATCTCTGGAAGTAAAAGATAAACCGAAAGGCTTCTCAGCACTATAACCGATTAACTCTCTTAAGTAAGCATACTTATATTTCAACAGCTCATCTGTTCTTTTTCTGTCTGCCTGAGAATTGCTCAAACTAATTTGTGCTCTTTGAAAATCTGTTTTATCAACCAGACCAGCATCATACTGCGCCTTAGCATCTTTCAACTGTTTTTCTTGTCTGGCAATATTCTCCGCAATGATATTCAATTGCTCCTTGCTTGTCAGCACGTCATAGAATGCTTTACTGACATCAACAATTGTACTGATCTTTGTATTTTCTGTACTTTGTTTATACTGTTGTCTGTAGAACTTAGCAGATTTAGAGGCCTGGATCAATCCCGCATTTAAAAACTGCTGATCAGCCTGTAATACAAAAGATGAAGTATTCTTACCACCAAAAGTCAGTAAAGAAGATTGTCCGTTTGTAGTCAGGATCTGAGACTGCTGCTTAAAATTATGGTTTGCTGTTCCAGTACCATTAATTTGCGGTAACCAACCAGATAACGCCGATTTGATATCCCGTTCTCCTATCTCTTCGTCAATCAGTGCTTGTTGTACCCCAGGCTTATTGCGCAAAGCGTAATCAATACATTCCTGCAAGGTTGCATTGCTCAGCGTCGGCTGCTCTCTAACTGTCGTCTGGGCAAATACCGCTCCTGGCAGAAGAGCTGATATGCAGACGAGCATCATTAAAATTAATTTGTGAGGTTTCATATATATATTAAGGGTATTTGTTTTACTATTATTCATGTTATTGCCTTTTAATTCCATCCCATATGATGTTAACTACTTCCAGAATATCTTCCTTAGAAAATACAATTTGCTCCGATAATTGGAAAGTCGCAGCGGCAACAAGCGTCCCTTTGATCGTCGGGGCAAGCAGCCTCGAGTCAATATTTCTGAACTGAGCATTTTCTATGCCATATTGGAACAATGTAATCACCTTGTCTGCAAATAGTTGACTATCACGCTCCGGGAAGTTCTTCGCAAAAGGAGAGCTCATATACTGTTCGAGAAAAAAAAGAGAGTTCTCATTTTCCACATAGAAATTGAACTGATTGATCATAAAATTGAAAAACCGGTCTTTATAGGGCTTTTCAGGGTCATCACCCGCCGATATTGCCAATGCCAGCTTATCTTTCACGTGAACATAAAGCTCTAAAATGAGCGTTTCTTTGGAGTCGAAATAGTGATATATAGTGCCAGCAGCAACACCAGCATGTTTAGCAATTAAACTCATGGGAGCGCCATGGAACCCATGCTCTTTAATCAAAGCGAGTGTACTGTTTAGGACAGCGACACGTTTTCCGGAAGTATCTTCTAATTGAACGTTCATTCGGTTACAAATAAACACAAATTAAATATACCAATTAATTGTTTAACCTAATATGACAGAAAAGTGATCCAGATCAATAAGTACGGAAAACAAAAAAGCCCCGTCCTGAAGAATCAGAACGGGGCTTAATCAAAAATTTAAAAGCTTAGTTGAAGCTATATCTTGCGCCAACCTGAATCTGATATCTTGAAGCAATATCTGTATTCACTCTGAAAGTAGAGGTTGATAAATCCTGACTTACAGTATAAGTAGGAGTCAGGTTAGTAGGACTCACTACACCTTTATATTGCATAAAGTTTGTTAAAGAAGGAATTTGTGTTGAACCCCAGTTTTTGTTTAACAAGTTACCGAAGTTGATAATATCAACAGAGATTTCGAATCTGCTGTTAGATTTTGAACCAAATACAGTTTTGATCTGTTGTAAAATTCTGATATCAAAACGATTTGCCCAAGGATATTCAGCACCATTTCTTTCAGAAATCTGACCTCTGTGTTTGCTTAGATATTTATCCTGATTGATATAAGCATCTAATCTTGCCCATTGTTGATCAGCTGTTTCTGCAGTAGATCTGCCAGCAACAGCAGGAATATCTATTAAGCGGATATCATTACGATCTTTAGGGATGTACATTAAATCGTTAAAAGTAGAGTTATCATTGTTTACGTTTCCTGCAGCAACATAAGAGAATCTTGTGTTACCAAACGAATCACCATAAGGAGAACCTTCATATACTACACCAATTGATGTAGGTAATTTAGGGATAATCGAGAAGTTGAAATTAACAGCTGCAATGATTCTGTTTTTAACTAAGAAACTGCTATAAGCCAATACCGGCTTATTTGGATCACCAGCAACCTGGTTACCATTAAATGCAGACGCAGCTTGTGAACCTGGAGTTGAAGTAATATCACGTGCATCACTTCTGGTATAAGCTACCATAATATCAGCGAATGATCCGAATCTTTTCTGAATCTGACCAGTTAAACTCCATGCATAACCTTTGTTTGTGTTGTCAAACACAATCGCATTAGTTAAGAAAGGATTAATTCTGTTTAAGTTACCACCCGGGAAGTAAGGGCGTGTATCGCCAGAACCTGTTAAGTTAGAAGTTGGGTTAACTAAGTTTGCATCTCTGTGGAATACTTCGTTTAATGATTTAGTATATAATCCATCAACAGTAGCTACTAAACCTCCTGGTAGTTTATAATCAACAGCTAAACTTGATCTCCAGATTTGTGGAACTTTAAAGTTATTAGAAGCCTGGTTAATCGCAAATGTTGCAGGATTTCCTGGATTAGCAGGGATATAAGCTGCTGGATCAGGACTAAACGGGCGGTTTTTTGGATTATTTAAAAAGTCGTTACCAGTTCCTAAACCTGTATTACCAGCCTGGTTAGTTAACCATACTGCAGGAACAGCACCAGTAAAGATACCAGAACCACCACGTACCTGAATAGTACCATCACCTTTAACATCCCAGTTGAAACCAACACGAGGAGAGAATAAAAGCTGTGTTTTAGGTAATTTTCCAACATCTAATTTCTCACCATCGCGGAAAGTAGCCGCAGTTACCAATGGATTAGATTGAATTGTCGAAGTATAAATTGGCATATCTAATCTTAAACCATAAGTCAGTTTAAAGTTAGGTTTGATATACCACTCATCCTGTGCGTAAACCGCAACTGGCATCTGGCTGAAAGTAGCAGCTGCAGGTACTGGATTATTTTTATCAGTTGAATAAGTTAACTGGTATAAAAGAGGGTTAATAGAGGTATTACCATTTGCTGCAGCAACAAAGTCAGATACACTTTTGTATCTGAACTGTCCGTATAAGAACTGAGCAAATGCATTTTGAAATTTCTGATATCCTACAGAACCACCAACAGTAATCGTATGGTTACCTGCAAAAATGTTAAAGTTTTCATTTAAAGTATAGATATCCTGATTTAAAGTATTCAAACCACTGAAAGGTTCTGTACCTAATGAAATATAGTTTGCACCATTTCCATCTTCAATATCAACTACCGGGAATGGATTCCCTTTTGCTTTACGGTAATCACGGAAACCAGTGTAAACTAATTGCAGGTTGTTTGCAAATTTATCACTGAAACGTGTGTTTAATTCCGCAGTAACCGAATTGATATTGTTATACTGTGTATATCTCATGTTATCATAAATCATTGATGTCAATGATGGCCCGCGTCCCTGGTTAGAGTTCGAAGTACTTACACCAGCATCCTTGAAAGATTTAAGATAGTTATAACGTACAGTTAATCTGTTTGCATCATTGATATTCCAATCTAAACGTGCAGTAACGTTATCTGCATTTTGCTGATTGCTATAGCCTGAATATACACCAGGATCATATCCAAATCTATTCAATACCGTATTTTTAACCAGGTCTAAATCTCTGGTTAGTACTCTTGACATATTTTTAGGATCCGTCAGTTTATTCGCTACTGCGTTTGGATTAGCTAATAAGTTTGTACCTGGAGAAACACGTCTTGAAATCTCACCATTTACAAAGAAGAATAATTTGTTCTGAACAATTGCTCCACCTAATCTGAAACCAAATTGCTTATTTAAAAACGCCTGAGTTGATTTATCAAGTTTTGTATCACCAACATCATAACCTTGTAAGTTCTGATCTTTGTAATAAGTATAGATCGAACCTGAGAATTTATTTGTACCAGCTTTAGTAATCGCGTTTACACCAGCACCAGTAAAACCACTTTGTTTTACATCATAAGGTGCCAGGTTGACTTGTAATTCTTCCAATGCATCTAAAGAGAAAGGCTGAGCTCCCGTTCCACCACCAGGTAATGATGATAAACCGAAAACGTTGTTCATTTGTGCACCGTCTAATGTCAGTGAGTTAAACAAACTGTTTCTACCTGCAAAAGAGAAACCATCACCTTTAGTATTAGCCTGAGGAGTTAATTTAGTTAAATCAGTAATACTTCTGGAAATTGCCGGAAGCTGTTCGATTTGCTTCTGTGATACGTTAGTCGCAGCACCAGTTCTTGAGCTGTTAATGATTTTGTTTTTGTTCGCTGTAATCACAACGTCGCTTAATTGCTGCGCCCCGTCTGATAAAACAACGTTTAATGGATAAGAACCACCCAATTTAAGATTAAGGTTGTCATATTTAGCAGCCTCAAATCCAATAAAAGTAATGGTTACTGAGTAAGGACCACCAACACGCATGTTAGCGATTGTAAAACGACCATCGCCGTTTGTAGTTGTCGTATACACTGACCCCGTTGGCACGTGGATAGCTTTAACGCTCGCACCAGGTAACGGTCCTTTAGCGTCTTTCACGACACCCGTCATCGCTGAGGTAGTTACCTGAGCATTTGCAGAAAAGATAGTTCCTGCAACTGCCAGAAGGATTACTACAATTTTAAATAGTAGAGCTTTCTTCATACTTTCTTTTTTAATGAATTGTTTTGTTTGAAACGCAAAGCGTTTTAGGTACATAATAGTTTACAGCCACAAAAGTATAGATAAAATACACAACGTTTTAGCTTTCAATGTTAATAAATCATTAATTATATATGTTTTTTATCCACAATTAACATTTATCATACATGCTTAACCCACAGTTTATCAGTTCATTATTTGGAATATGCTAAAATGACGCTATTTCCTGAAAACCGGATCAGCACTTCACATACCTACAAATTCATGTCACAAAAATCAAATGCGCTGTTTAACGAACATTTTTTTTTAATTTTGGGCTTTACTAAGTAAAGTCCCCTATTAAAAGATATGAACTACGATGTAATTATAATAGGTAGCGGTCCCGGCGGATACGTTGCTGCAATCAGAGCGTCACAATTAGGTTTAAAAACTGCAATTGTAGAACGTGAATCCTTAGGTGGAATCTGCCTTAACTGGGGCTGTATCCCAACCAAAGCTTTATTAAAAAGTGCACAGGTATTTGAATATATCAATCATGCAGCAGAATACGGTATCAAAACTGCCGAAGCTGAAGCTGATTTCGCAGCTGTGATCAAACGCAGTCGTGGTGTAGCTGAAGGAATGAGCAAAGGCGTTCAGTTTTTAATGAAAAAAAATAAAATTGACGTAGTAATGGGTACCGGTAAAGTTAAACCGGGTAATAAAGTTGAAGTTAAAGGTGCAGACGGTTCTACTTCAGAGTTAACTGCAAAAAATATTATCCTTGCTACAGGCGGACGTTCAAAAGAATTGCCAAGTGTAAAACAAGATGGTAAAAAAATCATCGGCTACAGACAAGCAATGGTTTTACCTGAAATGCCTAAATCAATGGTTATCGTTGGTTCTGGAGCTATCGGAGTAGAATTTGCTTACTTCTATGCAACGATGGGAACAAAAGTAACTGTGGTTGAATTCATGGATAACATTGTTCCTGTAGAAGACGAAGACGTTTCGAAACAATTATTGCGCAGCTTCAAAAAAGTTGGTATCGAAGTCATGACTTCATCAAGCGTTGAATCAGTTGATACAACTGGCGCAGGCTGTAAAGTTCAGGTGAAAACTGCTGCTGGTATGCAAACGATCGAATGTGATATCGTTCTTTCTGCTGCTGGTGTTGTTGCAAACCTTGAAAACATAGGTCTGGAAGAAACAGGTATTAAAACTGAGAAAGGCAAAGTAGTAGTAGACGAATTCTATAATACTTCTGTAAAAGGATATTATGCAATTGGTGATATCGTTGGTGGACAAGCCTTAGCGCATGTAGCCTCTGCTGAAGGGATTATCTGTGTAGAGAAAATTGCTGGTCAGTCTCCAGAACCATTAGACTATAACAATATCCCGGGCTGTACTTATTGCTCTCCAGAAATTGCCTCTGTAGGTTATACAGAAAAAGCAGCGAAAGCAGCTGGTTATGAACTGAAAATCGGTAAATTCCCATTCTCAGCTTCAGGTAAAGCTAGTGCAGCTGGTGCAAAAGATGGTTTTGTAAAAATGATCTATGATGCTAAATACGGTGAACTTTTAGGTGCGCACATGATCGGAGCCAACGTGACTGAATTAATTGCAGAAATCGTTGTTGCCCGTAAATTAGAAACTACTGGTCACGAAATGTTAAAAGCTGTCCACCCTCACCCAACAATGAGTGAAGCGATCATGGAAGCTACTGCTGATGCTTACGGAGAAGTAATTCACTTGTAAAACATCACTAAATATATTACCATGTAAACCCGCTGATAACTCAGCGGGTTTCTTATTTTTACAGCATACCAAATTTTATTTAGATGAACTTACACACTATAAATACCGGATTATTTAAACTTGACGGCGGTGCGATGTTTGGCGTTGTTCCAAAATCTATCTGGCAAAAAAGTAATCCTGCGGATGCAAATAATATGTGTACCTGGGCGATGCGCTGTTTATTAGTAGAAGACGGCGACCGCCTGATTTTGATTGACACCGGTATCGGGAATAAACAGGATGAAAAATTTCTAAGCCATTATTACCTGCATGGCGATGATACGATGGAAAAGTCCCTGGCAGCAAAAGGGTTCAGTACAGCTGATATTACAGATGTATTTCTGACCCACTTACACTTTGACCATTGCGGAGGAGCGATTGTCCGCGAAGGCGAAAAACTGGTTCCTGCATTTAAACAAGCTACTTACTGGAGTAACGAAAAACACTGGAACTGGGCAGTTCATCCCAATGATAGAGAAAAAGCTTCATTCCTGAAAGATAATATCCTGCCCTTACAAGAAAGCGGGCAGTTGAAATTTATTGACGATCAGGAAGGAATCGAGTTTCAATCCGGCTTCAAAGTACGTTTTGCATTTGGTCATACCGATGCGATGATGTTGCCAGAACTGACATATAAAGAGCAGACTATTATATATACAGCAGACTTACTGCCTTCTACCGGTCATATCCCCCTGCCCTATGTCATGTCTTATGACATGTTTCCTTTACAGACCTTAAAAGAGAAGAAAGCATTTTTAGAAGAAGCAGCTGCAAAAAACTATATTCTTTATTTAGAGCACGATGCTGTAAATGAATGCTGTACCGTACAGCAGACCGAAAAAGGGATCAGATTAAAAGATACTTTGAAACTGGCAGATTTATAGCCCGGATTTAAATCAAGCTTAATCTCACTTAGCCTCAAGCTCACAATTAAACAGGCATTGGACTATATTCCAGGATATCTCCCGGCTGACAGTCCAGTGCTTTACAAATAGCCTCTAAAGTTTCCAGCCGGATTGCTTTTGCCTTTCCCGTTTTCAGGATAGAAAGATTAGATAAAGTAATACCAACCTTCAGGCTCAATTCAGTAAGGGACACTTTGCGTTTCGCGAGCATTACATCTAAATTAATGACTATAGGCATAAGCAAGTTGTTGTTGAATTTATAGTGATAAAAATCGATAAAATTGTCGGCTTTTGCAGACATCTTTTCTAAAATGACAGGATTTTAAGAAAAAATTATAAAAAATCAGCGTGACAATATCAAACAATACTGACAGACATATGTTAAATGAGAAACATTTTTTTAATTAAATTATCATATTAAATCAATAAAACGCCATGATTTTTATAAAAATAATAGAACATTCTAAAAGATGAATTATTAAATAACAAGCATTTATCATTGATATGCAATAAATAATGTACATATATCAATATAAGACAGGCAGACTGTCAAATGTACTTTGGAATAATTATTGCTATTAAATTATCATACAAATAACCAGTGTAAAGTGTAACATTTTCAGGAATTTATGTTTTTAAATTGCCTTTTAATCCTTACTTTTGCACGTTCTAACACATAAAGAGCACCAAAGCACATAAATGAGACAACTCAAAATCACCCAATCCATAACCAATCGCGAGAGTCAATCTCTAGACAAATATCTTCATGAGATTGGTAAAGTAGATTTAATCACCGCAGAAGAAGAAGTAATACTGGCAAGAAAGATACGTGAAGGTGATCAGGCCGCATTGGAGCGTCTGACAAAAACAAACTTACGTTTTGTTGTTTCTGTAGCTAAGCAGTATCAAAATCAGGGATTAACTTTAGGTGATTTAATTAATGAGGGTAACCTTGGACTAATCAAAGCAGCTAAACGTTTTGATGAAACTAAAGGTTTCAAATTCATCTCTTATGCAGTATGGTGGATTCGTCAGTCAATTTTACAGGCTATTGCTGAGCAAAGCCGTATTGTACGTCTTCCATTAAACCAGGTTGGTTCATTGAGTAAGATCAGTAAAGCATTCTCTAAATTAGAGCAGGAATTTGAACGCGAACCTTCTCCAGAAGAATTAGCTGATATCCTGGAAACAACTGTTGATAAGATTTCTGATACTTTGAGTAACTCAGGAAGACACGTATCAATGGATGCTCCTTTCGTTCAGGGTGAAGAAAACACTTTACTGGATGTTTTAGAAAACCATGAACCAAATACAGACAGTAGTTTAATTAACGAATCACTTTCTGAAGAGATTAAACGTTCATTATCTACCTTAACAGAACGTGAACGTGAAATCATCGTTCTTTTCTTCGGATTAAGTACTAACCACCCACTTTCTCTGGAAGAAATCGGTGAGAAATTTAACTTAACCCGTGAGCGTGTCCGCCAGATCAAAGACAAGGCGCTACAACGTTTGCGTCATACTTCAAGAAGTAAAATATTAAAATCATACCTGGGTTAATAGCCTGAGCGTCATTTAAAATTTAAATAGATTCTTAAGTTAAATATCGGATAGAAAAAGATTGGGTTTCCCCCAATCTTTTTTACTTTTGTGGCACTCTAACCAAATAATCCCGATATGTTTAATAAATACCAATCCGAATTTCAGAACTGGATTGAAAAAGAGAAAAAAGCAGTTGAATTACTCAATGTTGTTGGCCAGTTATGGTTCGACAGATCTATTGAACTCGTACTTTTTCGTAAACCATTATTCGACGTAGGCAGCAGCGAAATCCTTGCTCACCACCAGTACGCTAAAGAAATTTCAGGCAAAGACATTAACATTTATGAGACGCTGGAGCTCGCAAATGAAATTGCCAAATGTAACCTTGCCCCTTCCCGTGTTGACATTGGAAGACTTGCGGCAGAATGGCTGGATGAAAACAATGATTTTGCAACTATGCACGATTTTGTGATCAGCAAACTCAGCCGTCACATTGGCAAAGACAAAATCAGTCTTTTACCAAAAGACGTTGTTCTGTTTGGTTTCGGAAGAATTGGCAGACTGGCAGCAAGAGAATTGATCCTGCAGGCCGGTAAAGGTGAACAGCTCAGACTGCGTGCCATCGTAACCAGGACTTATAGTGATGAGGAATTAATTAAACGTGCAGAATTATTACGTACAGACTCAGTCCACGGAACTTTTAACGGGATTATTATTGAAGATTTCATTAATAAAGCACTGATCATCAATGGACAAACCATTTATTTTATTGTAGCTAATAACCCTGAAGATGTAGATTATACAACTTATGGCATTCAAGACGCTTTATTAATTGACAATACAGGTGTATTCCGTGACCGTGAAGGACTTAGCCGTCATCTTGCAGCTAATGGTATAGCTAAAGTATTATTGACAGCACCAGCCAAAGGAGACATTCCAAATATAGTGGCAGGTATCAACGATGCAGATTTCGATTTCAAAAAAGAAACGATCGTATCCAATGCTTCTTGTACCACCAATGCGATTGTTCCGGTATTGAAAGTTATTGATGATGCTTTCGGCATTGAAAAAGGACACATAGAAACTATTCACTCTTATACAAACGACCAGAATCTTTTAGATAACTACCATAAAAAATATCGTCGCGGCAGATCTGCAGCCTTAAATATGGTGATTACCGAAACTGGTGCTGATAAAGCAGTAGCTAAAGTAATTCCTCATCTGGGTGGAAAATTAACAGGAAATGCAGTGCGTGTCCCTACCCCTAACGTTTCACTGGCCATCCTTAACTTATCATTGAATAAAGTGACTTCAAGAGATGAAGTTATAGATATGATCAAACAAGCATCTCTTTTCGGAAACCTGTCTGAACAAATAGAATTCTCCATCTCTAACGAACTGGTAAGTTCTGATTTAATCGGTAACAGCCATGCTTCTATTATTGACGGCCCGGCTACCATCATGGCAAAAGACAATAAGTCTGTTGTGATTTACACCTGGTATGACAACGAATACGGCTATACAAGACAAGTGATCCGCCTGGCTAAAAAACTAGCTGGTGTAGTTCGTTTAACTTACTACTAGACACATTTACAAATAAGCAAAAAAGGGCTGGGAATTAATTCCCAGCCCTTTTTTGCTTATAAAGATTTACAAAGCTATTGCTTAAAACTGCGGCAATACAGGTTTAGTTTCCATAATTCCCTCAATCTCTCCCATCACTTCGTCCGTTAATAGAGGCATTACATTTAAAGTAGTCAGATTTTCTTTTAACTGCTCTGTTTTTGAAGCTCCTAAAATAACTGTGCTTACATTCGGATTTTTCAGGCACCAGGCTAAAGACAATTTAGCCAGAGGCACATTCAGTTCATCAGCAAGCGTTTGTAATTTTTTAACTTTCGCCAGTTTTTCTTCTGCCAATGCCGACTCCTTCAGCCACTCCATTCCTTTCATGTCCAGGCGTGTATTTTTTGCATCTCCAGCAGTATATTTACCAGAAAGCAATCCTGAAGCTAAAGGTGACCAGATTGTAGTACCCAGTCCATACTCTTTAAACAACAATAAATATTCGTTTTCTAATTTATTCCGTTCCAGCAAATTGTACTGAGGCTGCTCCATAACCGGCCCGATCAGGTTATACTGACGTGCCACGCGGATAGCTTCCATAATCTCTGCAGCACTCCATTCTGAGGTTCCCCAATATAAGATCTTCCCTTGCTGCAATAAAGTATTCATTGCCCACACCGTCTCTTCAATAGGTGTGTTCTTATCAGGACGGTGACAAAAATATAAATCCAGGTAATCTACCTGTAACCTCTTTAACGCAGCATGACAAGCTTCGATCACATGTTTTCTTGATAAGCCTGTCCTGTTCGGGCCTTTATTTTCAGTTCCAAAGAAAACTTTGCTGGAAACCACGTAAGATTCACGCTCCCATTGGTGTGCTTTAATGATTTTACCCATTACTTCTTCTGACTTTCCTTCTGCATAACCTTCGGCATTGTCAAAAAAGTTTACGCCAGCATCATAAGCAATTCCCATCAGTTCATCTGCAACTTTATCGCTGATCTGATTGCCAAATGTCAGCCAGCTCCCCAAAGAAAGTGCACTTAATTGTAATCCCGATTTCCCTAAACGTCTGTATTCCATTTTTATATGAATTTTAATTGTCAGCTATTTTCAATTCAGCACTTTGATCAGTATCACCTGGATTACAGGGCTACTGATTCTTCTGCCGATCAATAAGCTAAATGTGTAAAATAAGAACAGGAGCCCTTTAGTTAAGTTTTTACGATAGCCCATTGAAGTGTCACTAATTTGTAATATATTAG
The DNA here is from genome assembly GCF_040547305.1 of Pedobacter sp. UYP1. Taxonomy (NCBI): domain Bacteria; kingdom Pseudomonadati; phylum Bacteroidota; class Sphingobacteriia; order Sphingobacteriales; family Sphingobacteriaceae; genus Pedobacter; species Pedobacter sp. UYP1. The sequence continues at coordinate 141,374 of NZ_JBEPPL010000015.1, forward strand.
GGATATCAACACAACAACCTATTAATAAAATCCTGGCGCTATGAAATTATATTTGCTATTACCCCTGGCATTTACACTGGGTTGCAATGCAGTAAAAACATCCAATCAACCCGTTCACGCTGATCAGTTAATCAATGACGTCAAGGTCCTTTCTTCTGATGCTTATGAAGGCAGAAAAACAGGCACAAAAGGTGCTGAATTAGCCAGGACATACATTACTAAACGTTTTAAGGAAATTGGCCTCAAAGCTTACAAAATCTGTAATGGCTACCAGCAATCCTTTACCTTTTCAGGTATCGATGATCCAAAAATCACTGGTAAAAATATCGTTGGTTATATCAAGGGAACAACGAGTAAAGTAATCGTTATTTCTGCTCACTATGACCATTTAGGCGTAATTAACGGCACGATCTACAATGGTGCAGACGACAATGCTTCTGGTGTTGCCGGATTACTGAAAATCGCAACACACTATGCAAAGAATAAACCGATGTACACCCTGATTTTTGTTGCATTTGATGCAGAAGAATTTGGCAGGAAAGGTTCTGAGTACTTTGTGAACCATCCTCCGGTAAACCTGGATAAAATCAAACTGAACCTTAACCTGGATATGATCAGCCATAACGATAAAGGTGAACTTTATGCTGCCGGAACCTATAAATATCCGCAGCTCAAAAACTATATTGCCACAACCATTCCTGATTTAAAAATACTTTTCGGACATGATAACTCAAAGCTGGCAGCAGATGACTGGACAAATCAAAGCGATCAGTCTGCTTTCAATGCTAAAAACATCCCGTTCATCTACTTTGGAGTAGAGGATCATAAAGATTACCATAAATCTTCAGATAAATTTGAGAATATCAACCAGGCATTTTTCATTAATGCTGCAAATGGTATTTTAGAAATCACAGATAACTTTGATAAAGAGCGTACCGTAGAAAAAATACTGCGTGACAGACTTCAGTCTAAAAGACGATAATCAATAATTCCTCAACTCTTTCTTTGCTATAACTGCCTGTTTTCAAGCTGACTAAACCAGCCTGAAAACAATCAGTTATGCCCAAAAAACAGCGAGAATACGCCCATCGTAACTCACTGACGAACATAGTAGTTACCCTACCTTGTTCAGACGTCATTCGCAGGCCTTTCGTAGCTCTTTCAAATTTCGCCCAATCGCCATCGAACAACAACTAAACTAAAGGAGAATTTCCTAACCAGGAGCTGAACTGGAATACTGTTTTAGTGGCGGATGGAGAGCTCCTTAAGCCCGGAAACGCGGTGCACAAAGGGATGAACTCACCCATACTTTCCCCATGAAACCCGGGTACATCAAGAATAACACCTATGAGGTATTTATAGCTTTTAAAGATATCATGAGTGACGAAGTTTCCAAAAGCGTGTATTGCGGTAGATTTACAAATTAAATTAGCTTTTAAGGCATAAAAAAGGCCGGAATAAATTCCGGCCATGAATCGTAATTTACTGGCGGTTCGCCAGTTTGTCTCACTTATTTTTTCAGGGAATGTCTGGTTTCAATCATTCCTACAAATTCACTGTTCGGATTAACTTTTCTGATCTGCTGGCTTTTGAATTCCACTGTGCTTGCTCTTCTGGTCTCGGTGTTGGCAATGCCCTGAGTCGCGGTAACTGAAGGCGCCAGTACATTTAATGCTTTAGCCAGATAATTCTCTCTTACGTCACCAAAAACATATTCCGGATCATCATATTCATCCAATACATCAGGTACCATTCCTGTATAATATCCACCTTCATTTCTAGAATTTCTGGTCTCAAACATTGGCATATAAACCTGGTATCTGTTTTCTAAGGTAACAGGAAAGAATCCAACAGGTTTACCGTATGTAGTATCCCCTACCAGTTTTACGTTCATGTAAGGTTTCAGACTATTAATCACAATCTCACTTGCAGAAGCTGTATTACGGGTTACAATGAAAACGATATTATTGACTCCGCTTAAACTTCCTTTTTTACTAAAGGTAATCGTGTTGGCTGCTACTGAATAGTTATCGTCAGCGGCAGTCACTATTTTTCCATTTTGACGTATAATCTTTCCATCTCCATCAAGAAGTGGCTGATTGGCAAGAATAGTTGCATTACCAGCCTGCATCAATGGATTATAAATCTCAGTGAACATGGTCTTTCCTGAAGTACTTGATGGTCCGATCAGATTGGTCAGATAAGATGCTGCATTCACATAACCACCGCCATTGTATCTTAAATCAACAATAAGATCTGTTACACCCTGCGCACTAAAATCTGCAAATACCGGGTCTAAACTGACATCGCTCGCACCAGTACTGCTTGATAGTTTCGCAAATCTTGCATAAGCTAAATAGCCGATTTTTTTACCAGACCGGGTAATAACTTTGGATGTATATACCGGGCTGCTTTTATAAGAAGCTCTTCTGTTCAGCGTTAAACTAAAAGGAACTTTGTCAATTGAATTATATCCTTCGATAGTTATTGAAGCTGCCGAAAACGAGTTAAATACCGTTTGATTTTCATTCGTATAACTCGCACCTACAGTCTTGCCATTAACTTTTGTGATTAACCATCCCCTTTTCACACCTGCAGCTTCGGCCGGAGAACCCGGGTAAACTGCAGTTACAAATAACTGATATTTATCAGAATTTCTGAAAAGATAAAATATAGGTCTGATCCCCACATCATATCCATTGTTGTCTACATCTACATTTGCAGTTTTTACCGCAGAGGTAGCATTTGGATTTGCCTGGGTCAGGTCATCGATTCTCGAATACTTAGGATAACCATAACCATTATATTCATAAGGTTTGCCTGTTGCAGGATTGATCTTCAGATTACTGATCGCAAATAACTCGTCATCATAATTATCAATTGGTTGCGATTTGCTGGAATACTGTCTTGGATTGAAGGCCTCGTAAGTAGGAAGGGCGTCACTCCAGTAGTAAATCTGTTTAGCATATAAAAACAGAGAATCCAGCGTCAACTGGGTAAGAGTCCCTGTGGCTGGTCCCGTTGGAGGGTTGCCGCCTGTAGTGTCTGGCTTAGGGCTCTTTTTACATGAACTTGAAATCACGATTAAAAGAAACAGCGTATAAATCGCTAAACGATTACTGAATAAATTTATCCTCATAAATAGGTAATATGAAATATGCAATTAAGGTAAAGAAAGAATACCTATTAAAGTTGATCTACGGACAAAAATTCAATTTTATCTTTACTGACATACAGACTTTTACCAATAACTAAAACTTCTTTCTTCTTTAAATCATGCTTCAGCACGATCATGTCCAGCGTCTGTTCAAAGGTACCTGTTTCTGCACTAAAATAGACAACCAGGGACTGCTCTAAACCGTTCCACTCCATTTGCCTGATTTTATTCAATTGCTGTACCGGATCACCATCTACCCATAAAAAGATCGGCTTACCTGCTGCATGGATTTCTTTCAGAAAATCCAGAACGGGTGCAAAAAGTAATAATTTTAGTGGGAGTTTGGCATTCTGTTGCAGTAAATCAAAGTTAATAATGTATTTCTGCGGTAAATTAAACTTTGCGGCTGTTTTAGCAAAGATATCCGCAGCACCATCTTTCAGATAGGTTTCATTCATAAACTGCACAATTTCCTGTGCATCTATTTGCTCCCCATACTCTATAAACTGTGCAAACAGATAATAAACCTGCAATTGATAATCCTTTACAGGATATAAAACATCATCCAGACCAAAAACAAAGGCCTGTCTGGGATTAATGAGCTCTTGGTATTTCATTACGCAATCGTAAATAATGCTTGTTCCTGCGGCGCTTCATTCATATAGAAAACACCATTTAATGTTTTTTCTTTTCCCAGTACGGCTAATTGAGCTGCTGGTATAGCTGCATAAAGCAATTCTCCTTTGTCAAACACAGCCCAGTTATTTTTATCCGTGATCTTTTCAGACAGGTAAAGCGGAAAATGAAGCAAATCGGGTAATAAAACATGAATATTGAACTCTTCAAATAAAACAGCCGACCTCATTACAGCTTCCAGTTCGAAACTATACAATGGTAATAAACGGTCTGCTTGCTGGTCTAAACAAGCGTTCAGCAACGTATGCGCTATCGTATCGTCATTCCGCTCACCTAAACTTACAAACTGGTATTGAGCGGACGCAAAAGAAGGCATATCGCCATAATCTCCTAACAAGATTTGGTCGCCGGTAAATGCCTTTAATATTTTTTGTGCCTGGGCAGATTTGCCCCCGGTAATCAGTGTTTTCAAATTTTATACAATTAAACCATCTTTCATGGTGACAACCCTGTCGCTAATTGAGGCAAGGTCTTTATTATGGGTAACAATTACGAATGTCTGCTGAAAGTTATCACGCAAAGTGATAAAAAACTGATGCAAGGACTCAGCATTTGCTGAATCAAGATTTCCTGATGGCTCATCGGCCAATATAATGGCAGGATTATTAATTAAAGCTCTGGCTACTGCAATACGCTGCTGCTCCCCTCCCGAAAGTTGGTTTGGCTTATGCGACGCCCGATCTTTTAAGCCAAGCAGCTCTAAAAGTTCCAATGCACGCGTTTCCGCCTCTCTTTTACTCTTTTTAGCAATAAAAGCAGGAATACAGATATTTTCAAGCGCACTGAATTCCGGCAGTAAATGGTGAAACTGGAATACAAAACCAATATTCTGGTTTCTGAAGATACTCATCGGCTCACCAGAAAGCTGTGCCAGTTTGGTTCCATTTAATTCGACAGTTCCCTCGTCTGGTTTATCCAGCGTACCCAGAATATGCAGTAAAGTACTCTTACCCGCACCTGAAGCCCCGATGATACTGACAATCTCTCCTTTGGCAACTTCAAAATCTACTCCTTTTAGAATAGGCAGACTTCCATAAGCTTTTCTGATACCTGTGGCTTTTAGCATGCAACAAACTTACAAAATTTGAGATTAATTTCAGTTAACGCAAGAATTGCAGTTTTTTATATTAGGGTAAAACCATGGCTAAGAGTGTATAGCAAATGTTAAGGTCTTAACATTTGCCTGCTTTCACTGAAAAATAAGCAATAAACAAGGTTATTTTATAAATTTAAACTGACTCTAAGTTTTTAAAACCAATATGAAATTGTAGATTTGGATCAAATTTTTTCAGCAAATGAATATACACGAATATCAAGGTAAAGAAATACTTAAAAGTTTTGGTGTTGCCGTACAAGAAGGCATAGTTGCCGAAACTGTTGAGCAGGCTGTAGAAGCTGCTAAAAAAATGAAAGCAGACTACAACTCTGACTGGGTAGTAATTAAAGCACAAGTACATGCTGGTGGAAGAGGAAAAGGTGGTGGTGTTAAGTTGGCTAAAAACCTTGACGAGGTTAAACAAAGAGCTACCGATATTTTAGGTATGCAATTGATCACACCTCAAACTAGTGCAGAAGGTAAAAAAGTACATAAAATTCTTGTTGCTCAGGATGTTTACTATCCAGGAGCTTCTGAAACAAAAGAATTCTATGTAAGTGTTTTATTAAACCGTGCTAGCGGAAGAAACATCATCATGTATTCTACCGAAGGTGGTATGGATATCGAAGAAGTTGCAGAACACACTCCTCACTTAATTTTTAAAGAAGAGATCGATCCTAAAGTTGGTCTTCAGGGATTCCAGGCACGTAAAATTGCTTTCAACCTTGGATTAAGCGGTGCTGCTTTTAAAGAAATGGTGAAATTTGTTACTGCGCTTTACAAAGCTTATGACAACACTGATTCTGCAATGTTTGAAATCAACCCGGTTTTGAAAACATCAGACGATAAAATTATTGCTGTTGATGCGAAAGTAGATTTAGACGAGAATGCGTTGTTCCGTCATCCTGATTATGCAGCAATGCGTGATAAACTGGAAGAAGATCCAACTGACGTTGAAGCTAGTGAATCAAACTTAAACTATGTAAAATTAGACGGAAACGTTGGTTGCATGGTTAACGGTGCTGGTTTAGCTATGGCAACTATGGATATTATCAAAATTGCAGGTGGTGAGCCAGCTAACTTCCTTGACGTAGGTGGAACCGCTAACGCACAAACTGTAAAAGCTGGTTTTAACATTATCTTAAAAGATCCAAACGTTAAAGCTATCTTAATCAACATCTTTGGTGGTATCGTTCGTTGTGACCGTGTTGCTCAGGGTGTAATTGACGCTTATAAAGAAATCGGAGATATTCCTGTTCCAATTATCTGTCGTTTACAAGGTACAAATGCTGTTGAAGCGAAAAAACTAATTGATGAGTCTGGTTTGAAAGTGTTCTCTGCAATTGCATTGAAAGATGCTGCTGCTTTAGTTACTCAGGTTTTAGCTTAGTCTATAACAGATAAAAAAAAGAGGAAACTCTTCGCATTCGCTTTAAACGAATGCTTACTATATAAGGAATGCCAATTGTGTAAAAGCAGTTGGCATTTTTTTTATGCCCTTAATTTCAAAAAAGCTATTCAGCTTATCCTCTCTTCCAATTCGCTTAAACAAAAAAACCTCCAGCAATTAAGCCAGAGGTTTTTTAACCAAATATAATTTAAACGAGCAATACAAATATAGGCACTTTTGTGACAAAACAAAACATTAATACACTTTAAAACACATTAATCAATAATAAAATCTTAATTACCTGACTAACAGACACAATAATTCAAATAAACACACAATATTTTTAATAAAAAACATAAAAACACAAATTAAATCAAAAATAAATCATCAAAAATCAAATAAAACAGTAATTTATTAAAATACAACCACCAATAAAACTAAAATAACATAGAATAATTAAAAAAATACAAATAAAACAACCAGTAAAAACAAAAAAAACCAAAATTATCCTAAAATAATTTAACTTAACTCATTTTACACTATAATTCGATGATCTGTAATTTAGACTCTACTGCTAAAAACTCAAATCTTCAAGTTTAACCCTGTTATTTCTAAATGGAAATCATTATTTTTGAGCGCTCCACAAGAAAATCATGATTAAAAGAGAAAAAATAAAAAGCCTGTTAGAAACAACTGATTTTAACAGAGAAGTGACCGTAATGGGTTGGGTAAGAACGTTCCGTAACAACCAGTTTATTGCCATCAATGATGGTTCCTGCATGGGAAATATTCAAATAGTTGTTGACTTTGAAAATACAGCGGAGGAATTATTAAAAAGGATTACCACAGGCGCAGCAATTGCTGTAACTGGTCAATTGGTAGAATCTTTAGGTAAAGGCCAGCGTGTTGATGTAAAAGCGGCTTCTATCGAAATTCTTGGTGATAGTGATGCGGAAAAATTCCCTTTGCAACCAAAAAAACACAGTCTTGAATTTTTAAGAGAAATTGCACACCTGCGTTTCCGCACCAATACTTTTAATGCTGTTTTTAAAGTGCGTCATGCATTGGCATTTGCGATACACCAATTTTATAATGAAAGAGGTTTTGTTTACATGCATACTCCTGTAATTACAGCGTCTGACGCTGAAGGTGCGGGAGAAATGTTTAAAGTAACAACTCTTGATTTTGATAAGACACCAAGAACTGAAGATGGAAAAGTAGATTTTTCTGAAGATTTCTTCGGCCGTGCTACTAACTTAACTGTTTCCGGTCAGCTGGAAGGTGAATTGGCAGCGATGGCTTTTGGTCAGATTTATACCTTCGGCCCTACTTTCAGAGCAGAAAACTCAAATACTACACGTCACCTTGCAGAATTCTGGATGGTGGAACCTGAGATTGCTTTTGCTGACCTGGAAGACAACATGCAGCTTGCGGAAGATATGATGAAATATATCATCACTTACGCGCTGGACAACTGTAAAGAAGAAATTGAATTCTTAAATAACCGTTTATTAGAGGACGAAAAAACTAAGCCTCAGCAAGAACGCAGTGAATTATCATTGATAGAAAAGCTGAATTTCTGTATCAATAATGACTTTGTACGTTTAACGTATACAGAAGCGATTGCGATCCTGCGTTCGTCAAAACCTAACCAGAAAAAACAATTTAAATACCTGATTAATGAATGGGGTGCTGATTTGCAGTCTGAACATGAGCGCTTTTTAGTAGAGAAACACTTTAAAAAGCCAGTAATCTTAACGGATTATCCGGCAGATATCAAGGCATTCTATATGCGTCAGAATGAGCCGGATGCTGAAGGCAGAAGAACTGTTGCTGCGATGGACGTTTTATTCCCTGGTATTGGCGAAATGATCGGTGGTGCACAGAGAGAAGAAAGAATGGACAAGCTGACTCAACGTATGGATGAAATGAATATTCCTCAGGAAGAGTTGTGGTGGTATTTAGACACCAGAAGATTCGGTTCTGCTCCACATGCCGGTTTCGGCTTAGGTTTTGAACGTTTAGTTTTGTTTGTTACTGGTATGACTAACATCAGAGACGTGATTGCTTTCCCTCGTTTCCCGAAAAACGCAGAGTTTTAAACGCTATAAATTATCTAAAAAGAGGATATCAGTAATGGTATCCTCTTTTTTTGTGCTTTTTCATCGCTATTTATTAGTTTTAGGAATAAATTTCAAATATGAACCTGAAATGATTAAAATAATTAAATCCGCAGGGCAATAATTATTTTAATCATCAAAGGCTCCATCTGACAGAAAAAATAATAAACAAATAGATGAAAGCAAAAATAATTTTACCATTAGCAGGATTGGCACTGCTAGCTGCTTGTCAGAATAAGGACAAAGGCAGTGCTGCTAATAAAGAGGCCAGAACAGAGTTCTTTGATAAGTCTGGCATGGATACCACGGTTACACCGGGAGACAACTTCTTTCAGTATGCCAATGGTAAATGGATGAAAAACACAGATATCCCAAAAACTGAAACGGGTTGGGGATCTTTCTATACATTATACAATGATAATATAAAAAACCTGGAACAGATCCTGACCAATGCTGCAAAAGAAGAACATAGCAAAGGTAGCCTGGAACAAAAAGTAGGTGATTTCTATGCCAGTGGAATGGATACTTTGACCATTGAAAAATTAGGTTATACGCCATTAAAGCCATTACTTGCACAGATTGATGGACTTAAAGATTATAAAGAAGTGATCAGTTTTATTGCCGATGGTTATAAAAATGGTAATGGAGATTTATTAGATTTCCATATAGGGCCGGATGATAAAATCAGCAATAAAAATGCAGTTAACTTTGGCCAGTCTGGTATTACCTTACCAGAGCGCAGTTATTACTTCAATAACGATGCAGAAACCAAGAAAATCAGAGCAGGTTTCTTGAATTACATCACACAACTTTTTGTACTAACTGGCTCAAAAAAAGAAGATGCAGCAAAATCTGCTGACCATATTCTTAAACTGGAAACAAGTATCGCAAATTCTCACTCCACTCCTGTTGAGTTACGTGATATTCCAAAAAACTACAACAAATATTACCTGGCCGATTTCCAGAAGCTGACTCCTGACATTGACTGGAAATCAGTATTGAGCAAATTAGAGCTTAAAACTGACACGATCATCGTAGGTCAGCCAAAATACTACCAGGCACTAAATAACCTGTTAAAATCAGAGCCAATCGCTATCTGGAAAGAAAAATTAAAGTTTGATGCGATCAATAATGCAACAGGCGCGTTGAGCAAAGATTTCCGTACCGCCAGGTTTGATTTCTTCGGTAAAACTATACAAGGACTAAAAGAACCAAAAGAACGCTGGAAAGCTATTGTAAGCAGCACAGATGGAAACATTGGTGAATTGCTTGGACAATTGTATGTGAAAGAGCATTTCACCCCAGAATCAAAGAAAAGAATGCTGGAACTGGTAGATAATCTTCAAAAAGTTTACAAATCAAGAATCGAGAAACTGGACTGGATGACTCCTGCTACTAAACAAAAAGCATTGGAGAAACTGAATGCCTTCATTAAAAAAATAGGTTATCCTGATAAATGGAAAAAATACGATGACGTAGAAATTTCAAAAAACACCTATTTCGCGAACCTTCAATCAGCAGATAAACATGCTTACAAAGAGATGGTAGAAAAAATGGGCAAACCTGTAGACAAAACAGAATGGGGAATGACCCCGCCAACGGTAAATGCGTATTATAATCCTTCTATTAATGAGATTGTTTTCCCGGCAGGAATTCTTCAGTTCCCTTTCTTTGATGTCAATGCAGATGATGCGATCAATTATGGGGCTATTGGTGCTGTAATTGGCCACGAAATGACACATGGTTTTGACGATCAGGGTAAACAATATGATAAAGACGGAAATCTAAAAGATTGGTGGACAGCTGCAGATGCGACTAAATTCAAAGAGAAAGCTAAAAAGGTAGTAGAGCTGTACAATGGTTTTACTTTACTGGACAATCAACATGTAAATGGGGAGCTGACTTTAGGAGAAAACCTGGCAGATATCGGTGGTTTAGCGATCGCTTATCAAGCCTTCAAGTTAACCCCGGATGGTAAAAGCGATAAGAAGATCGATGGTTTTACTCCTGATCAACGTTTCTTTTTGAGCTTTGCGCAGGTTTGGCGTATTAAAAGCAGAGATGAGTCTATGCGTGTCCGTTTAAAAACTGATCCGCACTCTCCTGAAATGTTCAGAGTTAATGGTGCTGTTTACAGCCTGGAAGCTTTCTACAAAGCATTTAATATACCAGCAACTGCGAAGATGTATGTTGCGCCTGCTAACCGTGTAGGTGTTTGGTAGAGCGTATATTTTGATAAAAAAAGGGGATGTATCTTTTAAGACACATCCCCTTTTTTTATCTTCTGATTAAACTAGTTGTTTGATTGCTGCGTATCTGTAAATGAATTCGCATGTGCATAATCAATTGCGGTTACCCTGTAATCTGTAGGCGCAAAGCTGGAAGAAGTACTTAAAGCCATTCCCAGTTCAAATCTTAACGGATAAGGGGTATTCAACAAACTTCCTTCCGGAATATACGGGAAAGTCTCCATATAAGACTGCATTACATTTGGTGCAATCCTTCTGTTGATATAAGCTCTGCTCAATTGATAAGTATGGCGTAAACCTGCTGCACCTAAAAGCTCAACTGCACTTGCAACCGTTAAACGGTGATAGTTAAACACACGTACTTTTTTATCGTCTACAACTAAACCTTTCATTAAGCTTGGATCTTGTGTCGCCACACCTGTAGGACAAGTATTGCTGTTACATTCCAATGCCTGGATACAACCTAAAGCAAACATCATTGCTCTGGCAGAATTACATAAATCTGCACCTAATGCAATGTTTTTTACCAGGTCAAATCCCGATGAAACCTTACCTGAAGCAATAATCTTAATATGTTTCTTTAAATCGAAACCTGAAAGCACATCATAAACAAAAGCTACACCTTCTCTTAAAGGCATACCTACTGCATTGGAGAATTCCTGCGGAGATGCTCCTGTACCACCTTCACCACCGTCAACGGTAATAAAGTCTACGTATGTACCTGTTTCTACCATCGCCTTGCAAATAGCGAAGAATTCACTTTTACGACCGATACATAGTTTAAATCCAATTGGTTTTCCACCGGATAGCTCTCTTAACTTTTTCACAAAAGCAAGCAACTCTAAAGGCGTTGAAAATGCAGCGTGTGCAGGCGGGGAAATTACGTCAAACCCTTCTTTCACTAACCTGATTCTTGCAATTTCAGGAGTTACCTTTTTTGCAGGCAGGATACCACCATGGCCTGGTTTAGCACCTTGTGAAAGTTTAATCTCAATCATCTTAACCTGCTCAGTTTTTGAACGCACGCCAAAAGCATCATAATTAAACGAGCCATCATCGTTACGGCAACCGAAATAGCCGGTTCCGATCTGCCAGATCAAATCTCCTTTTGGAGCGGCATGGTAATCACTGATTCCTCCTTCGCCGGTATTGTGCGCAAAGTTACCCATAAAGGCACCTCCGTTTAAGGCAAGGATGGCATTCTGGCTCAGGGAACCAAAACTCATTGCAGAAATATTTAATATACTCGCAGAGTATGGTTGTGCACAATCAGGGCCGCCTACCAATACTCTTGGGTCTTCATTCAATTCATGGTGACTGATTGCTGCAATACTATGGCTTAACCATTCATATCCATTTTCATAAACGTCAAGCTGTGTACCAAACGGAATAGTATCATTTTCTTTTTTTGCACGCTGGTAAATCAGCGAACGGTTTAGTCTGCTGAAAGGTTTTCCATTCGTGTCACTTTCTACGAAATACTGATATACTTTAGGGCGCAAATCTTCTGCAAGATATCTTAAGCGGCCTAAAACAGGGTAGTTTCGAACAATACTATGTTTTGGCTGGTAAAGATCATAAATGCCCAATAAGACAATGGGACCTATAAAAATAAAGGCCCAATAAAACGGTGGCCAAGCCAGGCTAATCATCAAAGTTGCCGTGACTAAAAATGCGGCAATCGCAATAAATGCTTTTCTCATATTGTTGTAATTACTAAATCAGGGGCAATAGTACGAACATTTATCAACGACTCAACCAAATTATCTGTAAATTTACATATGTTAATCAAAATATACCCGGAAAATCCGAATCCGAAAGCGATTGAACAAGTGGTTGAAGTCCTCAAAAAGGGCGGTATTATCATATATCCCACTGATACTGTGTATGGATTAGGATGCGATATCACCAATCAGAAGGCGATTGAGCGAATTTGTCAGATCAGAGGCATAAAGCCCGAAAAAGCGAACTTTTCTTTTATCTGTTCTGACCTCAGACATATCTCTGATTTTGTCAAGCCAATTGATACTACTGTATTCCGCTTGTTAAAGAAAGCCCTTCCAGGCCCTTTTACTTTCATATTCAATGCGAACAACAATGTTCCAAAATTACTGAGCTCAAATAAGAAAACTGTTGGGATCAGGGTGCCCGATAACAGCATTGCAAGAGCAATTGTTGAAATGTTAGGCAACCCGATTTTATCGACGTCCATTAAGGATGATGATGAGCTGGTAGAGTATTCTACAGATCCTGAATTGATCTACGAGAAATATGAAGCATTAGTTGATGCGGTGATTGATGGCGGCTATGGCGACAATGAGGCTTCCACAGTTGTGGATTGCACGCAGGGCGACTTTGAAATTATCCGTCAGGGAAAAGGAATACTGGAAAACTATTTATAATAAGTTTACCAGTATTCGCGCTCATAAATTACCCGTATTCAACCTGGCTATTTTATTCGTATTAGCGGCGTTTATGACGTAAATTTCGTCATAAACGCTTTTATATTCTCGTCCAGGCTGCCTGCTGCAATAGCCTTCACAAATGCAGTACCGATAATTCCTCCATTTGCATATTTACAGGCTTTATCAAAGGTCTCTTTACTGCTGATTCCGAATCCAATCATTGTTGGATTATTTAGTTTCAGCTCTGCAATCCTTGAAAAATAAGCTTCTGTGGTATCCGATACTTGCAAGTTCTGCCCTGTTGTGGCAGAAGAAGATAATAAATAGATAAACCCATTGCTCAGGGAGTCAATTTTATGGATACGCTCTGTTGAAGTTTGCGGGGTAACTAAAAATATATTGCTCAATCCGTATTTCAGGAAAACGTCTTTGTAAAATTCCTCATATTCTACCATTGGCAGATCGGGTACAATACAACCATCAACCCCCACTTCAGCGCAGGCTTTACAGAAGCGCTCTACACCGTATTGTAATACTGGATTTACATACCCCATTAACAAGACCGGGATTGTAACTGTTTTGCGCAGTTCTTTTAACTGTTCAAATAACAAGTTTAAATCCATTCCCTGGTCTAAGGATAGTTTACTGCTGGCTTGAATAACCGGGCCATCTGCTACCGGATCTGAATAGGGAAAACCTATTTCCAGCATATCGGCTCCTGCTTTTTCCAAGGCAGCTGCGATCGCAACCGTATCACCCAAACCCGGATAACCTGCTGTATAGTATATCGATAGTATATTGTCCTTTTTCTCTTTGAATATTTTATTAATCCTGTTCATTTGATCTGTATGCTATAGTATATATAAAAGACTGTCTAAACAGACTCTAAAAACCGAAATGTTTCATGTAGGTATCCATGTCTTTATCTCCCCTGCCGGATAAACAAACGACTACATTTTCTCCACCTTTAAATTTCATTTTCTCTAAATGAGCCAGTGCATGTGCACTTTCAATGGCAGGGATAATTCCTTCCATTTGGGTACACAGCAATCCTGCATCCAATGCTTCATCATCTGTGATCGAAACATATTCCGCTCTGGTAGTCTTGAAAAGATGTGCATGCTGAGGGCCTATTCCGGGGTAATCCAATCCGGCAGAAACAGAATGTGGTTCTACAACTTGTCCATCTGCAGTTTGCATGAGGATACTTCTGCTTCCGTGCAGCACCCCCTCTTTACCTAGAAAAGTAGTTGCTGCCGAGAATCCCGTATCTACTCCTTTCCCTCCTGCTTCAATAGCAATCAGTTTTACATTTTCATCATTGATAAAATGATAAAACATGCCCATAGCATTACTTCCACCACCTACGCAAGCCAGTACATAATCAGGCTGGTCATTTCCGGTCTGTTCGATCAATTGCTTTTTAGTTTCTTCAGAAATGATAGATTGAAAGATAGAAACCATATCAGGGTAAGGATGCGGGCCAACTACAGACCCTATAATATAATGTGTGTCTACTGGATTATTGATCCAGTCGCGCATGGCTTCGTTGGTGGCATCTTTCAGGGTTTTACTTCCTGAAACTGCAGACACAACTTTAGCGCCAAGCATTTTCATTCTGGCTACATTGGGTGCCTGACGTTGAATGTCAATTTCGCCCATATAAACTACGCATTCCAGACCACGCAATGCGCATACTGTTGCGGTAGCCACGCCATGCTGTCCTGCACCAGTTTCAGCGATAATCCGCTTTTTACCTAATTTCTCAGCCAATAAGATCTGACCAATAGTATTGTTTATTTTATGCGCCCCGGTATGGTTCAGGTCTTCTCTTTTAAGGAAGATATTCGCATTGTATTTTTCAGATAACCGTTTTGCAAGGTAAAGCGGAGAAGGTCTGCCTACATAATCTTTCAGCAGTGCATGAAACTCTTTTTGAAATTCTGCATCCCCAATGATTTTGAGGTAATTTTGTCTCAGCTCTTCTACATTCGGATAAAGCATTTCGGGAATATATGCTCCTCCAAAATCTCCGTAATAACCTTTTTCATTTACAAAATAATTCATAGTCTTATCTTTTTATAAGTTGCAATAACAACCCTGTAATATTTAAATTTTATCAAGCCCCTGTTTAAAGGTACTCAGCAATGCAGTGTCTTTTAACCCTGGTGAAAGTTCAAATTTGCTATTGACATCTATTGCATATAACCTATCGTCTTTAATTTTTCCTAATTCAGCAAGCTGATCAATTCCTATTCCACCACTCAGAAAATAGGGTTTCTGGTTTTTATAATTTCCCAGGAGTTGCCAACTAAAAGTTTTCCCTGAGCCTCCATGATCCGGAGTTTGTGTATCAAAAAGAAAGTAATCTATATACGCCTGATATTCATTCAGTGTATTAAAATCAAAGTTTTCATCAATTCCAAAGGCTTTGATGACTTCTGCATGTCCTTTCAGCGCTTCACAATACGCTGCACTTTCCTGACCGTGTAACTGAACAGCTTTCAGGTGATAAGTTACGATGGCACTTTTTACGGCTTCCAGTTCTTCATTTACAAATACCCCTGTAGCTTTTATAGTTTCAGGTATATTTTTAATCAGAGAAGGATCAAGGTCACCAATAAATCTTTTAGAACCGGGATAAAAGATAAAGCCAATATACTCAGGCTGCAAAGCAACCACCTTTGCTATATTAGCAGGTATTTTCATCCCGCAGATCTTTAATTTATATTTCATCCGATTAAGTTTTGGAAACTTTTCAAGGCCATTCCACCAACCAGTGAAGATTCTGCTTCATAAAAACAATCTGCAAAAGATTGCTCTGGCTTAATGGTCTGAATCGCAATTGCCGCGTTACACAACACTACATTATTTTGCGGATCAGTACCGGTGCCTTGTAATACACTGGTAAAGATATGAGCTGATGATTTAATCGTGTCGCCACCAACAATTTCATGTACATCAAATTCCTCAAAGCCAAGGTCGCTCACTTTAACTAAAGCCTCTCCGTTTTTACTGAATGTTTTGAAATCACAAGTGAGGGATACTTCATCAAAGCCATCCACAGCATGTATAATTGTATAGTTTTTATCGGTATCCTGATACAAATAAGCATATAAGCGGGCAAGTTCAAGACTGAACACGCCTACGATCTGGTTTTTCGGCTGTGCCGGATTAACCATTGGCCCCAGCATATTGAAAAAGGTTTTAACCCCTAAGTCTTTCCGTATTGGAGCTACAATTTTCATCGCAGGATTAAATAATGGGGCGTGAATAAAGCAGATTCCTGCCCTGTCCAGACTTCTTTTCAATTCTTCCTGATCAGCAGTGAAAGTATAACCCAGGTATTCCATTACATTGGAAGAACCGCAGCCTGAAGACACCCCATAATTACCGTGTTTGGCTACTTTATATCCTGCTCCGGCTACTACAAAAGAAGCCAGCGTAGAGATATTAAAAGTGTCTTTTCCATCACCTCCAGTACCGCAAAGATCGACTAGCTCGTAATTGGACAGATCAACTTTTACACAAAGATCAAGCATCGCATCCCGGAATCCCTGCAGCTCTGCAACTGTTATATTACGCATCCCGAAGGCCGTAATAAACGCCGCAATCTGCGAAGTATTAAATTCCCCTGAGGCAATTGCTATTAAAATCCGCTGGGCTTCTTCCCTGCTAAAAGACTTGTTTTCGAATAAGTGGTTGAGTATTTTCTTCATGGGGGGGTCAAAAAAAAAGGGCTGCTTAAAAAGCAACCCTCAAAATATTGTATATAAAATAAAACGTACAAAATAGGGTTACACTACGCTATTGCGTTGTGCCACCACCAAATGTTAAGTCCGTTTGTTTGTATCATTGTGAAACAAATATGGAATTGTTTTTGGAAAAGAACAACTATTTGTTGAAATATTTTTTTGAGAAGACAAATTACTTATTTACAATTACATTCGCACAGTAACAAAAACTATAATTTATATGAGCAAACACAAGTTCTGGGGTCAGATAACAGAAAGTTTGATGGGCTATACCGCTGAAAAAAAATATAATATTCCAAATTTCAGCGAACAGGAAATAGAAATATTTTTAGGAAGCGAATTTGATGAAGATGGGGATGAAATTGATACTCCTCCAAACAATATAAGTCTTGATGAGTACGCTGATACGTTTTCAGCATTTTTAACTAATCTTCCTGATGTACTTTTAGCAATTAAAGCGCAGGGTTTTGAGCGTTACAAGAGATTATATGCGCATTATTATGAGCATGAGGAAAAATCAGGAGAAGCGCCATTAAATATTGTTACAGCTGAAAAGCATTTTGAATACATGAGGGATATCCTGCAAATCAGGATTGAGGATAATCAGAATATCAGTATTCCGATCCGTTATCAGTTAGATACAGAACATGGAATTGAAATAAAGCTCGAAAATAATGAGATTGCCAAAATTGGTGGAATTGGTGAGGTTTAAATAACTTGTTGAGGTTTAAAAATACCAAAAGGGTGTCTTTTTTGAAGAAAGACACCCCTTTTTAATGCGGTAAATGATCCTTAAAGCTTCCATACACCCAGGTTCCTGCAATAGCACTGAGTAAGGTAATACTGATGACAGTTGCCCCTGTCCCTATTTGTGCAAATAATGGTCCTGGACAGGCACCTGTAATCGCCCAGCCAAACCCAAAAATAAGTCCTCCGTAAATCTGGCCTTTGTTGAAAGTCTTTGGCGTAAAGGTTATGGCTTCCCCATTAATCGTTTTGATCTTAAACTTTTTAATGAGCCACACAGAGAGCATACCTACTGCGATTGCACTGCCAATTACCCCAAACATGTGGAAAGATTGCAAGCGGAACATTTCCTGAATACGGAACCAGCTAATGACTTCGGCCTTGACGAAAACAATACCAAACGCGATACCGACTAAAAGATATTTTATATTGTTCATCATCATTAACCAAGTAAAAGTATATATGGAAGGATATAATTAGCCATGATAAAACCACCAGCCATAAAGCAGCAGGTAGCGACTAACGAAGGCCATTGCAGCGTTGAAATCCCCATAATGGCGTGCCCGCTTGTGCATCCGCCAGCATAGCGTGTTCCGAAACCAACCAGAAAACCACCACCAACCATCATAATCAACCCGCGCAATGTGAAAAGCGAAGACCAGTTAAACAGTTGCGCAGGGACCATAGCCTGATAATCTGTAATACCATAGCCCGATAATTCAGTTACCAATTTAGGGTTCAATACGATATTTGAAGGATTAGAAAGTAAGGACGCAGCAATAAAACCACCCAAAAATATACCTGCAACAAAGAAAAGATTCCAGGCTTCTTTTTTCCAGTCATATTGGAAGAAAGGGATTTTAGCCGGTATACAGGCCGCACAAATATGACGTAAGGAAGAGCTGATACCAAATGCTTTGTTACCGAGCAGCAGCAGTATGGGTACGGTCATTCCGATCAGCGGGCCTGCAACGTACCATGGCCAGGGTTGCTTTATAAATTCAAGGATACTCATGTCTCTGGGTTATCGGGTTGGTAAGTTCCGTTATTTATTTCGCATTATAAAAAAAGGCATTATAAAAAAATGGCTGAAGGCTCTCCTTAAAAAAAGAACCTTCAGCCATTTATAAAATAGTTAAAGTGCTGGTTATTGCGCTACTTTAATCTCTACCCTGCGGTTCAATTCTTTACCTGCTTCAGTCGAGTTATTGTCAATTGGTTTGGTTGCACCAAATCCTTTTACTGATAAATTATTACCACTGATACCTGCATTCACTAAATACGATTTTACTGAGTTTGCTCTGTCTACTGACAATGACATATTGTGCTCAGGCGTACCTTCAGCTGAAGAGTTTCCGTTCAGAACAAATTTAACTGAAGGATCTTTTTTCATTTCTTTAGCTGCATTATCCAGGATCTGGAAAGAAGCAGTTTTCAGCACGTCAGAGTTAAATTCAAACTGGACATTAGCGAAGTTAAAATTTGGTTTCTCTGGTGCAGGAGTTTCCACTTTTTCTTCTACAGGCGCTTTTTCTACTGGTTTCTCTACTGGTTTTTCTACTGCTACTGGTGGATTAGGTTTTGCAACGATTTTCTTCGTTTTACAAGCTTGAAGAGAAAAAGCGAATAAGCCGATACCAGCTAATAGTAAGTGTGTTTTTTGAAATCTCATTTTCGTGTTTGTTTCTTATTAAAGGTTAAAATTTGTGAATTGTAAACATAAATAAATTTCAATAGATAGGTAGTAAATTCTTAAGTACGTTTTAAAAAATCCATTATGAAGTCATAAAGCTGATTGCTGCCAAATACCATTTGTGAAATCATCCCTACGTGTTTCTTTTTAGGGATAATATGCAGTGCAGATGGCACCTGAGCATTATTAAGCAATTTATTCAGCCTTTCGGACTGCAGTTGTATTGCGGGATAAGTTTTCGCACCATAAAAGATCAGATGCGGATTTTTACTGTTTTCAACGTAATGTAAAGGAGAACCTTTTTCCCAAATTGCCGGATCTTTAGAGAATGTTCTCAGAAAATCATAATAGTTGTTATCCTTTTCCGAACTGGTCATGTACTCTTTCATATCCAGACCAAAGGCATCATTCAGAATTACACCTTTCACAGGATTTGCTATACCGGCCTTTTTAAAGTAAACCGGGTCATCATTAATGAGTTCGGCAAGGTGCCCTCCAGCAGAATGTCCCATTAAAAAAATCCGCTCAGGATTCCCGCCATATTCATTCACATGTTCTTTTACCCATTTCACTGCCTGAGCACAATCTTCAGCCATGCGGTCATATTTGTAAGCTGGTGCTAAGCCGTAATTGATATTTACAGTCACCACTCCTTTACGGGCCAGGTTCCTTCCCAGCCACCAATAGATATTTTTTTTTCCACTACTCCATGAGCCCCCATGGATAAAAACCACCACATCTTTAGCTTTGGTTATATCTTTCTGATAAAAAACATCCAGTTGCCTGTACTGATCATTTACCGCAGTGTAATTAATATTCTTCTCTACTTTTACTTTAGCCGTTAAAGCGAAGAACTGTCCCAGAAAGGCAAATAACATCAGTAGTTTTTTTATGTGGGTCATTCCTTACTTAATTAAGGCATTCTTCTCTTTTGTAAAATGGTTAAACACCAGCTTATCGGCCAGTGCCGGAAACAGTTTATTAATCCATACGGTCAATTTACCTTGTCCGGTCATGATCAATGTACGCTTACGCGCAGCAATTCCATTGACTATATTTTCTGCAACTTCTGCTGAAGACATCATCTTTCCTTCTTCCATACTGGTTTCTCCATGTGAGGTACCGTCTTTTGCCAGGGCTGCCACTCTGATATTCGAAGTGGTAAAACCTGGACAAGCTACCATCACGTGTACTCCGGTATGCAGGAGTTCTGTTCTTAATGCTTCCATAAATCCATTCATCGCAAATTTGGACGCCGAGTAACCTGTTCTGCCGGGTAAACCACGATAGCCAGCAATAGAAGAAACGCCAATTATACTTCCTTTAGTCTTCAGGATTTCAGGTAATGCATATTTAGTGCAATAAACTGTACCCCAGAAATTGACATCCATCAGGTTTTTAAGGACTGATAAATCCAGTTCGTTAAAGAGTGCACGCATGGATAATCCTGCATTGTTTACCATAATATCAACCTGATTAAAGGTTAACAGCGCTTGTTTAACTAATGCTTCACAATCTGCTTCTTTGCTGACATCGGCTTGTACGGCAAGGGCTTTAATCCCATATCTTTTTTCCAGGTCTGCAGTAACTTCACATAAAGTCACAAATTGCCGCGCTGCCAGTACTAAGTTTGCACCGCGTTTAGCAAATTCTTCAGCGCATGACTTTCCTATACCCGATGAAGCACCGGTAATAATGACTACTTTATTCTTAAAATCCATCGTGATTTATTTGGTTATTGAATTGACATAAGGTACTCTGGTAACGATTGAGCGGCCTAAAGTGATTTCGTCTGCATATTCCAGTTCACCGCCAAAAGCGATTCCGCGGGCAATAGTGGTAATTGGTATTTGAAAGTCTTTGAGTCTTTTGTAAAGATAAAACAGGGTCGTATCGCCTTCCATAGTTGCACTTAAGGCTAAAATAATCTCCTTAACAGGTGTTGTAGCAACCCGCTGAACTAAAGAGTCTATAAACAGATCGGATGGCCCGATTCCGTCCATTGGAGAGATTAAGCCGCCTAATACATGGTAAACGCCAAAATATTGAGAGGTATTTTCCACAGCCATGACATCACGCGTGTCTTCTACCACACAAATTATTTCTTTTTCCCGTTTATTGGAACTGCAAATCCCGCATATGGGCAGGTCTGATATATTATGACAAATGCTACAGTGCTTGATATCCTTTCTTAACCTGATGATAGAATTCCCGAAAGTGTCTACTTCCTCTTGTTCCTTGTTCAGTAAGTGCAGTACCAGACGCAATGCGGTCTTTTGTCCTACACCAGGTAGTTTAGAAAATTCGTTAACAGCGTCTTCAAGTAGCTTGGAAGAAAAATTCATCTTACAAATTTATATTTATCTTCTGTTATTTAGAGACTGTTTAAAATTTATCATCAACTTTTTAAACACCCTTTTGACTTTTAGCAGATGATTTTATTACATTTAGCTCCTAAAGTATAATTATATATGACTCCCGCCATACTTTTATCCTTTCTATTAGGATATTTTGCCCTTTTAATAGGAGTAGCCTATTTCACCTCCAGAAATTCATCTGACAACGCCTCATTTTTTATTGCCAACCGCAATTCAAAATGGTACCTGGTAGCATTCGGAATGATTGGAACGGCCCTTTCCGGGGTAACTTTCATCTCTGTGCCGGGCGCAGTTGGTAAAGGTGAATTCGGATATTTCCAATTTGTATTAGGGAATGCCGTGGGCTTTATCATTGTAGCCACCGTCCTTTTACCGCTGTATTACCGGATGAACCTGATCTCCATTTATACGTACCTGGAAAAAAGACTAGGTGCTTACAGTTATAAAACCGGAGCAGTAATCTTCCTTATTTCCAGAACTATTGGGTCTTCATTCAGACTATACCTGGTTGCGATCGTATTACAGAAATTCATTTTTGATGCCTGGAATATCCCATTCTGGTTAACCATTGTACTTTGCCTGGTATTAATCTGGGTTTATACCCATAAAGGTGGCCTTAAAACCATTATCATCACCGATACCCTGCAAACGATTTTTTTGTTATTATCAGTTGTCCTGTCTATTATATTCATCGCAAAATCACTACATCTGGATATAGCAGGCACTTTTGAAGCGGTAAAAAACAGCAGTTACTCCAAAATATTCTTCTGGGAAGATTTCCTGGGCAGCAAGTCCCACTTTCTGAAACAATTTTTAGGAGGTATTTTTGTCACTGTTGCCATGGTAGGACTGGATCAGGATCTGATGCAAAAGAACCTGAGCATGAAAAGTATTGGAGAAGCACAGAAAAACATGTTCACTTTTACAGGGGTATTTGTAGTCATGAATATCTTTTTCCTGAGTGTAGGGGCTTTATTGTACCTGTATGCTGCAAAAAATGGCATAGCAGTTGCTAACTTAAAAACACCGGATCATCTTTATCCTGAAATTGCTTTAAATCATTTAAATATTATTCCAGGGATTATTTTTATGCTGGGTTTGACAGCTGCGACATTCGCAACTACGGATTCTGCACTGACTGCACTGACAACTTCGTTTTGTATGGACTTCCTGCATTTTGACAAAAAAGAAGATCAGAATGACCCTAAACTGGTGACACAGCGACACTGGGTGCATATTGGTTTTTCGGTTGTCATGGTTGCTGTTATCCTGGTATTTAAAGCAATTAATGATGATTCTGTGGTCAACTCAATATTCACAGCGGCAGGTTACACTTATGGCCCGCTGTTAGGTTTATTTGCTTTCGGGATGCTGACAAAGAAAGCAGTTGCAGATAAATTAGTACCTTATCTGTGTATTTCATCCCCTGTGTTGTGTTTTGTGATCAATACGCACAGTATAAAATGGTTTGGCTATGCGATGAGCTTTGAGCTGATTGTGCTAAACGGTTTGATTACATTTTTACTACTTTGGGTTACCGGAAGAAATACGGCTGACCAAACTAAATTTTAAAATATAAATAAGCATAATAATGACGAGTGAAGAGAAAATAAGAAGCGCGTTTGAAAACAAAAACTGGCAGGAGATCAAAGTAACTGATTCCTGGCAGATCTTTAAAATAATGGCTGAATTTGTAGATGGCTTTGAGAAGCTGGCTAAAATTGGCCCCTGTGTATCCATTTTTGGTTCTGCAAGAACTGCTGAAACGAATAAATATTATCAGATGGCAGTAGATTGCGGTAAGTTACTGACTGATCGCGGTTATGGTGTAATTACGGGTGGTGGCCCTGGTATTATGGAAGCTGGTAATAAAGGTGCCCATACCAATGGCGGAAAATCTGTAGGACTTAATATTGACCTGCCGTTTGAGCAGTTCCACAATAAATATGTTGACCACAATAAATTACTGCAATTCGATTACTTCTTTGTAAGAAAAGTCATGTTCATGAAATACTCACAGGGATTTATCGTATTACCTGGTGGAATGGGAACAATGGACGAATTGTTTGAAGCGATTACATTGATCCAGACCGGTAAAATTGCACGTTTCCCGATCGTATTGTTAGGTAAGGATTACTGGGGCGGATTAATTGACTGGATCAAAAACACGATGTTGGAGAAAGAGCATAATATCCATGCAGAAGATTTAAACTTGTTCAGATTAGCGGATACTGCTGAGGAAGCAACCGAGCATATTTTCAGATTCTATGATAAATACGTTCTGAAACCTAATTTCTAGGCTGATATTTTGCAGGGGTTAGATATGACTAACCCCTCCTGATACAACTAATTTCATAGCATCTGCAGCATTCATTTTCAATTCTTTGATCTTATCCTTAGACACGACACAAACTTGTCCGGCAAAGGAGTAAGAAAATGGAAAATAAACCACACAATCTCCGGGTAAGCCAATCGACGACAGATCGCTCTGTGTCATAAATCCAATTCTTTTGATATCCGCAGTCATTTCTACTAAAACAGGGTGATTAAATTTCTTTTCATCACCAACAAATGCCTCAGTAAGGTCCTTAATGGAAGAATAAATAAAATTTAACCCGGGTAATCTGTTCATCCAGCGATTGAACCAATTGTACATAGGTTCAGTTACAAAATTGGTCACAAATATCCCTGCGGTCAGAATTAATGCAATAACCAGCGCAAGCCCCAAGCCCGGGATATTCCTGCTTTCTCCTGTTCTTGGATCAACTCCCAAAATATTATTGACATTCAACCAGCTATCGACCGTGGTAACTGCCCATATCACGATGTAAATACTTAAAGCTATAGGCAATACTATCAATAAACCCTTAATCAGGTAATTTAACAGCGCCTTCCCAATCCTGTTCATAACACAAAACTACTCATAAAAATAGATGCGTTTTACCCTTTGTGAGATATTTGTTAAAATCTCGTAAGGAATGGTATCAATTTGCTTCGCTAAATCGTCAACCGTCAGCTCGTTATTGAAAATAATGACTTCATCCCCAATTTTAGCGTCGAGTCCGGTTACGTCGAGCATACACATATCCATGGCAATGGTACCGATTACAGGAGCAAATTTACCATTGACGAGCATCTTCCCTACTCCGTTTCCAAAAGATCTGCGGTACCCGTCTGCATAACCTATTTTTATAGTTGCCGTAGTGCCTCCATCGGGCAAAACTCCCCAGCGGCCATAACCAATAGTGTCCTTAGGGCCTACTGTCTTAATTTGTGTGATCGTAGTTTTTAAAACTGCTACGGTACGGAGTCCGCTCTTATCTGCCAGCCCGCTGTCAAAACCATATAAACCTATACCTATTCTGACCATATCCAATTGTGCTTCGGGATGTCTGGTTATCGCTGAGGTATTGGAAATATGCTGTATAAAATCATAGCCTAATCCTTTGCGCAGCGCTCCGCTAAGATGGAGATAGGTTTCCAGCTGATAGCCTGTAAATTCATCGTGCTGCGGGTCTTCGCTTGCTGCAAGATGTGAAAATGCAGAAACTACTTTGAGCTTTTTAGTCTGGTTCAGCAAGGGCAGCAATTCTGGCAGATCTGGTTCCTCAAATCCCAGTCTGTGCATCCCGGTGTCAATTTTAATATGCACTGGATAAGCAGTTTGCGTTTCGGGTAAGAAAGCAACAAACGCTTTCAGAATATCAAGGTTATAAAGTTCAGGCTCCAGTTTATATTTCAGAATTGCTTCAAAAGCAAATGGTTCCGGGCTCATCACCATAATAGGCAAGGTGATCCCCGCTTTTCTTAAGGCAATTCCTTCATCTGTGTAAGCTACAGCAAGATAATCTACTTTATGATATTGTAATAAATTGGCAATTTCGAAGCTTCCACTACCATAAGAGAAGGCTTTGACCATGGCCATTACTTTCACACCAGGCGCTAACTTTGCTTTATAGAATTTAAGGTTACTGGCTAATGCGTTTAAATCAATTTCCATGACTGTTCCATGAACTTTTTGCGTCAGGAGTTTACTGATCCTTTCAAATTCAAATCGCCTTGCTCCTTTAACCAGGATTGTTTCACTGTTAAATGTTATTTCAGCAAATTTCTGAATGAATTCTTCTGTACTTTCATAGAATGCTGCGGGTAAATCAAAGAGTGAAGCGAATGCACTGATATGAGGCCCTATACCGATCAGCCTGTTTACCTGCTTTTGTTTTAACAAAGCAGCAATTTCAGTATAAAGTTCCACATCCGTTTTTCCCGTTTCGGGCAAGTCTGACAGGATCACTGTTTTCAGTGGATGCTGGTTTTGCTGATTCAGAAAATCAAGAGCTATAGCGAGCGAAGAGATGTCAGCACTGTAGGAATCGTCAATAATGGAGCATTGATTGATACCGTTTTTCAGTTCTAAGCGCATGTTTACGGCCGTTAAATGCTCTAAACGAACATCTGCTTGCTCTGGAGTGTATCCCAGGGCTAATAAAGCAGCCCAGCAGATAATTCCATTTTCAACGGATGCCCGGTCACTAAATGGAAGCAGGCATTCAATTTCTTCTCCTTTGTAAAGTGCCTTGATATAGCTTTTACCGTTAATTGGTTCTACAAATAAAATGGACAAATCTGCTTCAGTTTTTATACTCCAGGAGAACTGTTGTTCACCAGGTAGTTCATCTGCAGGTATATTTTTGGTATAATCGGGACTGTAAATAAATAGTTTAACGTCTTTGAAGAGTTTCAATTTCTCTTTCAACTTTTCTTCAGAAGAAGTAAATCCTTCGGCATGGGCTTCTCCTATATTGGTCAGAATACCAATAGTGGGCTGTATAATTTCAGCGAGCTGCTGCATTTCTCCATTTTTAGAAATACCAGCTTCAAAGATTCCAAGCGTATGTTCCTGATGAATCTGCCAGACAGAAAGAGGAACACCAAGCTGCGAATTAAAGCTTTTCGGGCTCCTGACAATATGGAAATCTGCTGAGAGTAATTGATATAGCCATTCTTTAACGATAGTCTTTCCGTTACTCCCAGTAATTGCGATGACTTCCAGGTCAAATGCGCTTCGGTGATTTGCAGCGATGAGTTGTAAGGCGGCCTGCACATCAGCTACTAAAAGAAAGTTAGCGTCAGGAAATTTCCTCTGGTACCCGGCTTTACTAACGACAAAGTTTTTAATGCCGTTGGCATAGGCTTCTGCAATAAATTCATGTCCGTCTCTGGTAGCTGACAGGGCAAAGAACAAAGAGGATTCCGGGCTGATCACTACACGGCTGTCTATAAGCAGGCTATTAATTAAAGCGGGATGTTTTAATTCGAAGGATTTTATATTTAAAAGTTCAGCCAACTGCTGAATGGTATAGTTTATTTCACTCATTGATCCGAATACTAGAATGGGATAAAGTTAAACTTTTCTAAGAGCCTGTTTAGTTTAGTTTAGCGTTTATTTGTAAACAGGCTGTAATAAATAATGCGGATATTTGCAGTATCAGCTATATATAACAAGTAATTCATATTGGAAAAAGAATATTCAAAACCTGTACTGGACAAAAGGACTGCTTTAGTTAAAGCGGAAAGTTACTGCGCCTACCAGGAGCGTGCGCAACAGGAAATCAGAAATAAGCTTTATGACTGGGGATTAAGACATGATGAAGTAGAAGAAGTGATCACAGAACTTATCCTGAATAATTTTCTGAATGAGGAAAGGTTTGCGATGGCCTATGTGTCTGGCAAGTTTAATATCAAGAAATGGGGCAAGGTTAAGATCAAACAGGGACTTAAATTGAAAAAGATTCCGGAGAAAATGATTTTAAAAGCATTAAATTCTATTGATTATGACGATTATTTAAAAACTATCCTCGCTGCTGCTGAAAAAAAATCAGCAGTTTTAATAGAGAAAGATGCCTATAAAAGGAAATACAAGCTGATTACCTACCTTATGGGGAAGGGCTTTGAAAATAATTTGATTTCTGAAGTACTGAAGGACAATAACTTAAGCTAATACCTGTTTTTTTTATTAAAAATAACTTGACAGTAATATAAAAGTCCTTATATTTGCAATCCCAAACGGAAACAAGGTATACAGTTTTAAGCCTTGCAAATGTGACGGAAACATCGGATGATGTTGATAAAACCAATGCGAAAGTAGCTCAGTTGGTAGAGCACGACCTTGCCAAGGTCGGGGTCGCGAGTTCGAATCTCGTCTTTCGCTCTAAGTGTCTTCTTTACCGGAAGGCATTTATTTAAAAGGTTAACACCTGCTCAGATGGTGGAACTGGTAGACACGCAGGACTTAAAATCCTGTGACCTTAAAAGTCGTGCGGGTTCGATTCCCGCTCTGAGTACTCACTGTATAAAGTTATACAGAACCTATAATACTATACCAATGCGAAAGTAGCTCAGTTGGTAGAGCACGACCTTGCCAAGGTCGGGGTCGCGAGTTCGAATCTCGTCTTTCGCTCTAAAGCCTTCTCTAAGAAGGTTTTTATTTTTAAAAGGTTTAACACCTGCTCAGATGGTGGAACTGGTAGACACGCAGGACTTAAAATCCTGTGACCTTAAAAGTCGTGCGGGTTCGATTCCCGCTCTGAGTAC
>NZ_JBEPPL010000016.1:0-146367 GCF_040547305.1 Pedobacter sp. UYP1
AGAGCGAAGGAGCTCAAAATGAGAATAATTTGAGGAGCTGAAATGATTTTTAGATTTATAGTCATCCTATGTTCGGACGACATTAGAAATGAATGCCCTCACATCAGGATATTCATTTTTTTTAGACTCTCCAACTGACGTTCATGTGCTGGCTGGTGTGTTAGAGCGAAGGAGTTCAAAATGAGAATAATTTGAGGAGCTGAAATGATTTTTAGATTTATAGTCAGAAGTTAAATTTAATTAAACTTTCTAATAGCTGATAAAGTTGTTTGTTAATATTTGATAAAGCTTTTTAATACTTGATAAAGTTTTTATTGACAAAAGCTGTTTATTAAAAAAAAGTTTGATCATAAAAGAAAATTATAAATGGGTGTAATCGTCAAAGAAATAGAGGCAGCTGATACCTGGGATTTACGATACAGGGTGATGTGGCCTGAGAAATCTATTGAATATGTGAAATTAGACGAAGACAAAAATGGGGTTCATTTTGGTCTTTTTAACGATGAACAGTTGGTCTCAGTTGTCTCACTTTTTATTACAGGCAAGGAAGCTCAGTTCAGAAAATTTGCAACAGATTCCATAGCTCAGGGAAATGGTTATGGGACAAAACTATTACAACATGTTTTTCTGGTTGCTCAGCAAAATAGCGTGGAAACAATATGGTGTAACGCCCGTGCTGATAAGGCCTCATTTTATAAAAGATTTGGTCTGGTTGAAACTGATCAGAAATTCAATAAAGGCGGGATTGATTATGTGATGATGCGAAAAAATGTAAACCTCTAAACAATATTTTTGATTATTAATCTTGAATGTAGTCCATTAGTCCACTGGATTATAACTGCTATATTGGTATTCTTTATAAGTATGATAAATACATCCTAAAGGTCCTTCTGATAACTATTCTCCACCTTGCTGCGCAAGAACAGTATCTCTTATTATTCTGCCATCTAACATATCCTGTTATCTTCCATATTAACACATCTGCCAGCAACATGAACGTCAGTTGGAAAGTCTAAAAAAAAATGAATATCCTAATGTGAGGACATTCATTTCTAATGTCGTCCGAACATAGGATGTTTATTTTTTTTATAGCTGGAAAAACCCTAGAGAATCCCCTCTTTTTTCAGAATATAATTATAAATCCCCTCAATCGGCTTCTGCATAATCCTTCCCAACTTCAGCCCATTCAACTCGCAAACCTGTTTCAGCGTATCCTGATAATAATAAGCAACAGACCCTACGAAATGACAATCCAGCGTTTTATAATCTTTGAAATTCTTAATATTCACATCAATAAACTCCTGGAAACCATCAATCAATAACTGATTGATAAAAGGATGCTCTCTGTTTGGGTACATAAACTTACTGAAGCCCGCTAAATAGGTATTAGGAAAGGGCTTTTGGTAAACATTAGTGATAATAGTTTCCTTATCCGTATTAAACTCCGCAGCAAACAGGCTTCGCAAATCCTCAGGCATCTGCTTATACAAATAAGAAGTAACAATCTTTTTTCCGAAAGTAGTACCAGAGCCTTCATCGCCCAGGATATAACCTAAACCATAATTGCTGTCATAAGTAGAGACACCATCAAAATAAGACACATTTGAACCGGTACCCAGAATACAAATCAAACCCTTCTGATCACCGCAAGTTGCATAAGCACAACCAATCAAATCATTCTCAACACTGATAAAAGCCTTGGGGAAATACAATGATAAACCATTAGAAATAACCTCATGTTTGTCAGGAGTAGAACAACCTGAACCGTAAAAATAAATCTCCCGGACATCAGCCGCAAATTCCTCTGTAACTTTCAATTTCGTGAATATCTTGAAGATATCCTGTGCATTTAAAAAATAAGGATTGATGCCCTGTGTGCTAAAACTGATGGTTTTACCATCTTTATACCCCAGCCAGTCTGTCTTTGAAGAACCGCTATCTGCTACTAATATCATAAACGAAAGTAATCAACTTATTGAACATTTAAAGTACCGCTAATCTCTTTTAAATTAATTTCTGTTAGTTTAGCCTGATATTGCGCATCCAGGAAACGGATAATCGCATTTATAGAATTCCGCTGTGCCTCCCGCAATTCCAGTGGACTAATACTACCCAAACGATACTTTTCAAAAGTGATATCAAGATTCTGTTTAGCCAAATCGACATTTCCGGTTTCCACCTTTAACAAATCAAGATTAGTGATGTAATTCTGGTAAGTGGCATTCAGCAAAGCACTCACATCCTGCTTCGTCTTGTCCAGGCTCAGCTCCGTAGAGTTCAGCTGTACCTTAGCATTACGTTCATTCTGCCGCTGCAAAAAGCCATTGAAAATATTAAGACTTGCTGTCAAACCATAAGTAAGCCCATTGGCCCTGAACTTCTGATTAAATCCTGTTGGACTTGTACTTCTTGAGAATTCATAACCACTATTGACGGCTACCGTAGGGTAGCGTTGTCCCTTGACCTGTTTCAAGCTCAATGCAGCAATCTTTTTGTTGATTAAAGCATTTTGCAAAGTTGGATTCAAGCGCTCCATGGATAACTCCAGATCGGCCAGCTTCAGATCATTCTCAATATTCAGTCTTTCATTTACGGCGAATACAATATTCAGATCCCTGGCCATCAACTGATTCAATGTAATCCTGGAAGTATTCAGGATGTTTTTTTGTTGCAGATACAAAGTAGTATCCGTATTGTAGTCGACCTTTGCACTCAAAACATCCAGCCTGGAACCACGTCCGATTTTTAGTTTATTATCTGCTATCGTTACCCTTAACCGGGAAATTTTCAACGCACTGTCCGTTGCTAATACCAATTGCTGCTGTCTGACTAAAGCATAATAAGCAGCAACTACATCAGAAACAGTATTCAATATCGTCAATTTACCATTCACTTCACCTTGCTTCTGTAACTCCTTTAACCTGTCATAGTTAGCGAACATCTGAAAACCGTCAAAAATCGTCCAGTCCAGTGCTGCACCATAACTCAGGTTCGTACTGCGTACGCCACTTGATTTTTTCTCAGGGCCGGTTGCCGGAGTCTGAACCGTATTTTGTCTGCTTCCTCCATTACTGAAAGTTCCCGCAAGTCCGGGAAGCATGCCAGCATTTCCTGCATTCAGATTATTCCTGGCAATCTGTATTTCATTATTGACCAACCTGATATCATAATTGTTCTTCAATGCCGTACTGATTGCGTTTTCCAAGCTGAGGGTGTCTTGAGCTACTACAGTTTTTGTGCAGCAGAATAGCAGGAAAACTAAACTATATAAGAGATACTTATTCATTTGTCTATACTCTAATTATTTAAGCTGAAGGATTATTTTCTTCAGCCAATGCTGCTTTTAAGGACTCTTGTAAATCAGTATTTATTTTATGCTCCTTAGACCAGTAAGAATAAATCGAAGGAATTACAAATAAAGTAAGAACCAGTGAGAAAGTAGTACCACCTACAATCACAACCCCCATACCCATACGGCTTTTTGCCGCCGCACCCAATGCCATAGCAATAGGTAAAGCGCCAATGGCGATGGCCAGACTGGTCATTAAAATTGGTCTTAAACGTGAAACAGAAGCCTCTCTGATCGCATCATGTACACTTTTGCCATTCTCTTTCAGCTGGTTCGCAAACTCTACGATCAGAATACCATTTTTCGTTACCAGACCAATGAGCATAATCGTACCAATCTGACTGAATATATTCCAGCTCTGACCAAATAGCCATAACGAAAGAAACGCTCCCGCAACTGCCATAGGTACAGTCATAATGATGATGACAGGATCTTTGAAACTCTCAAACTGAGCAGATAAAATCAGGTAAACCAATAATAAAGCCAGCCCGAAAGCAAACATGGTGTTTGAAGAACTCTCCTGGAAATCGCGCGACTCACCGCTCAGATCGGTGGAGAACGTCTCATCTAAAACCTTATCTCTGATTCTGTCCATGGCCGCAATACCATCTCCGATACTCTTTCCGGGAGCCAGGCCAGCAGAAACTGTTGCTGCCGTGAAACGGTTATTCCTGTAGAGCTGTGGTGGGCTGCTTTCTTCTTTTGCACTCACCAGGTTATCTACCTGGATCAGCTCCCCTTTATCATTCCGCACATACACTGAGCTTAAATCCAGGGGATCTTTCCGGTTGCCACGGTCAAATTGCCCGATTACCTGATATTGCTTCCCATTCATAAAGAAATAAGAAAAACGCTGACCACTTAAGCCTAGTTGTAAAGTTTGTGCAATCGCAGAAACCGATACGCCAAGGTTTCTTGCCTTATCCCGGTCTATCGTCAGATTGATCTCCGGCTTATTGAATTTCAGGTTGACATCAGAAACCGTGAAAGTCGGGTCCTTGCTTACTTCATCCATAAACAGCGGTACTTTTTCCCTCAGCTTATCAAAATTCTGAGCCTGTATAATATAACTGATCGGTAAACCACCACGACGGCCCACTGATATAGTAGGTTGCTGAGTAACCAGTACTTTTCCTTCTGTATACTTTCTTGTAATCCTTGTCAGCTGTGCTGCGATCTCTTCCTGAGAACGGCCACGCAGTTCAGGATCAACCAGGCCCATTCTGACAAAGCCGCTATTCACAGCGCCGCTTCCTCCGAAACTCGGAGATGTAATGGTAATATTCACATTCTTTTCCGGAATAGAATCCTCTACCATTTTGGCTATTTTCATGATGAACTGATCCGTATACTCGTAAGATGCACCCTCAGGCGTAGTAATACTCATATTGATCGCACTTCTATCATCATAAGGAGCTGTTTCTTTCGGTAAAATCTTCCAGAATAACACAATCAGACCCACACAGGCTACAATGATTGGAATGGCCAGCCATCTTTTATCCAGGAATTTATTCAGGTTTTTAGCGTAATTGTCATTCAGCATGACAAAGTAAGGCTCCGACCATTCATAGAACCTGGATTTCTTATGCCCCGTTTTTTTCATCAGGTAAGCATTCAGCATCGGAGTTAAAGTCAGGGAAACAAAGGCGGAAATTAATACCGCTGCACCAATTACAATCCCGAATTCACGGAACAGCCGGCCTACAAAGCCCTGCAAAAATACAACCGGTAAAAATACCGCTGCCAGCGTGATGGAAATGGAAATAACTGCAAAGAATATTTCATTAGAACCTTTAATCGCGGCTTCAAAGGGAGAATATCCTTCTTCCACCTTCTTGAAAATGTTTTCGGTGACCACAATCCCGTCATCCACCACCAGTCCGGTGGCCAGTACAATAGCCAATAAACTCAAGACATTGATTGAGAAACCAAAAATGTACATGATAAAGAAAGTGAATACCAGTGAAACCGGAATGTCAATCAGCGGTCTGATTGCAATTGCCCAATCTCTGAAAAACAAATAGATAATTAAAATAACCAATACCAGCGAAAGGATAATTGTTTCCGCTACCTCAGTCACCGAATTCTTGATGAACCTGGTATTATCCAGAGAAACATTCAGTTTAATATCTTTAGGAATATCATTTTTTAATCTTGCAAACCGCTTTTCGAATTCTGTTGAAATATCAAGATAGTTTGCCCCTGGTTGTGGAATCAAAGCTACAGCAACCATCGGTTTACCAGATTCCCTTAAAATCGTTTCCTCATTTTCGGGGCCCATTTCGGCAAAACCAACATCCTTCAATTGAATCACATTGTTGCCGTCATTCTTAATGATCAGGTTATTGAACTCTTTCTCATTCGTTAATTTACCTAATGTTTTAACTGTTAACTCCGTATTCGCACCCGTGATTTTACCAGATGGAAGTTCCACGTTTTCATTGTCAAGTGCAGTAACGATATCCTGAGAAGTTAAACCATAGGCAGCCAGTTTATTCGGGTCAATGCGAATTCTCATCGCATACTTTTTCTGTCCCTGTATCTGCACACTACTTACACCCGGAATAGTCTGTATCCTTTCAGCAATTACATTCTCTGCATAATCACTCAATTCCAGCTGATTTCTTTTATCACTCTGGATGGTCATGGTAATAATGGCATCTGAATTTGCATCAGCCTTGCTTACTACAGGATTTCCATCAATATCTTTTGGTAGATTCCGGGTAGCCTGCGATACCTTATCACGTACATCATTCGCAGCCTCTTCAATATTTTTACCCAGGTTAAACTCTATCGTAATGGTACTGCTTCCCTGATTACTGGAAGAAGACATGTTTCTGATCCCGTCAATACCATTGATAGATTTTTCCAGTGGTTCAGTAATTTGTGATTCAATAATGTCCGAATTTGCACCTGGATAAGAAGTCCTTACAGAAACTACAGTCGGGTCAATATTCGGGAATTCCCTTACACCCAGAAAATTGTAGCCGATAACCCCGAACAGCAGGATCATCAGGTTCATTACAATTGCCAGAACGGGTCTTTTTATACTCGTGGTGGATATACTCATTTCGGTAGGGTTGGTTATTTTACAACTGATACTTTGACAAGGGCATCATCTTTCAATGAAAGAGCACCTGTTGTTAAAACGGTGTCACCGATTTTTAGTCCGGAGTTAATCACTATATTTTCATCGGTACGTGTACCTGATTGTACTTCTACTTGTTTTGCTTTACCGTTTTTGCTGATGAATACAGTTTTGCCCCTTAACACAGGGATAATTGCCTGGTTAGGAATTAATATCGCATTGTCAACTTTGTCCAGTGTAAGTGATACTTTAGCAAAAGAGCCAGGACGTAGTTCATTGTTTGCATTTGCTGCCAGTGCTTTCACTTGTAAGGTCCTGGTTTGTGCATTGATGCCAGGCTCAAGAGCGAATACTTTTCCCTCATAAATCTGTGCCGAACCATCTGTGCGAAAAGTAATTGTGGAGTTTACTTTGATCTGTGCCATGTATTTTTCTGGTACAGAGAAATTTATTTTTACCGGGTTTGTGCTCAGCAGATTGGCAATGATTTTAGTTGGCGTAATGTATTCACCCGCAGAAATAGAACGAAGACCTATTTTACCGCTAAATGGTGCCACAATTGATGTTTTTGCCAGTTGTGCTCTGATCAGCTGTCCCTGAGCTTTTAAAGATTTCAGATCAGCTAATGCAGTGTCATACTCTTCCTGACTGATGGCTCCTTTTTGCAGCAGTTGTTTAGCCCTGTTTTCATTGGCTGATGATAAATTTTGTTTGGTCAGTGCTTCCTGCAATTGTGCCTGAATATCACGGTCATTAATTTTTACCAGCAATGTACCTTTGTTTACATTACTTCCTTCTTTGAAAAAGATACCAGTAACTAATCCTGAAACTTCACTTTGCAGGGCAACGGATTCATTGGCTTCAATAGTTCCGGTGATGTCCAGTTTATTAGCAAAGGACGTAGCCCGAACCACAATACCATTAACGGTCATTTGCTGTGGTTTCCCCCCTTTAGAAGAGCTGGAGCTTTTTGCACCTGTACCCATTCCCGAGTTTTCAAGTTTTTTGTTGATAGATATCCTGTGATAAATAAGATAAACGATCCCAAGGAAAATAAGGGAGTAAATGACGTATTTCAGTTTCATAATTGGTTCTTGGAGCGACTAATTGTACAAAAATATTTAAATATGCGCGCTGACACTACTTGTATTAAGTATGTTACAGCTAATTTCCGATTTAAACTGATAACAAATGCTATATGTTCTAAATTTGCGTCAAAAGAATTATTATATGCTGTTGAAACGAATAGGGATAGGATTATTGATATTAATTGCGCCAGCTCTGGTAGCTAAAGCACAAATTAAAGTTAATTACGAGGTAAGTTTTAAAGAACCACAAGCACATTATGTGCATGTAAATATGCAGGTAAGTGGCTTAACCAAAGAATATGTAGATGTTAAGATGCCTGTTTGGGCACCGGGGTCTTACCTGATCAGGGAGTTTTCAAGGAATGTAGAAGGCTTTACAGCTACTTCAGGTAAAACAGTGCTTAAAACTGAAAAATTAAAGAAAAACACCTGGAGAGTTTATACCAGCAAATCCAGCACCATAGCGATCAATTACAATGTTTACGCTTTTGAAGTATCTGTGCGTACCCCATTTATTGACGCAACACATGCATTTATATCGCCAACAGCGATCTTTATGTATCCAGATAACCAGCTTGCTTTACCGAGCACAGTTAAAATTATTCCATTTGAAGGATGGAGTAAGGTTTCTACAGGTTTAGAACCTGTAAAAGGACAGAAGTTCACATATCTGGCTAAGAACTATGATATTTTATTTGATAGCCCTATAGAAGTTGGTAACCAGGAAGTTTTCGAATTTACCGCTGCAGGGGTGAAACATGAAGTGGCGATGTATGGTGGTGGAAATTATAATGTAGAGCGTTTAAAAGTTGATATGGCTAAGGTTGTAGAACAAGCAACTGCGATTTACGGAGAAAATCCAAATAAGCACTATACGTTTATTGTGCATAATTTTCAAAGAGGCGGTGGTGGCTTAGAACACTTAAATTCCACGGTATTAGGTGCTTCTAGAAATGGTTATGGTACTGAAAAAGGCTATAAAGGCTTTCTAGGCCTGGTTGCCCATGAATATCATCATCTATGGAATGTGAAAAGATTGCGTCCGGTTGCTTTAGGGCCATTTGACTATGAAAACGAAAATTATACTACTGATTTATGGATTGCTGAAGGGTTTACGGCATATTATGAAAATAAATTGATGTTGCGTGCTGGTTTAACTACGCCCGAAGAATTTGTTGCCACACTGACCAGTTCCATGTCTGATGTGATCAATACGCCAGGTGGTTATGAGCAGTCGGCTGCGATGTCAAGTTTTGATGCCTGGATAAAATATTACCGTCCGAATGAGAATTCAAATAACAGTGGTATTTCTTATTACAGTAAAGGTGAAATTGCAGGCATGCTGATGGATCTTGAAATTGCACATGCGACTCAAGGAAAATCCAGTCTGGATGACGTAATGAAAGCCATGTATGAACAGTGCAAAACTAAAGGGAGAGGTTATACTGATGCTGAATTCAAAGCTAAGGCAGAGCAGATCAGCGGAATCAGTTTGACAGATTTTTGGGCTAAGTATGTAAACGGTACAGATACAGTAGATTATAAAAAGTATTTAGGTTATGCAGGTATCAGCGTGAAAGATGCTGGTGAAAAAGCTGCTTATCTGGGTGTTGCATCCAGACCAGCAGAGGGACATGTTCTGATTACTGCAATATCACGTAACTCTGCAGCATGGGTGGATGGATTGAATGTTGGCGATGAAGTGATCAGTATTGATGACGTTACTGCTGCACCATCGATTTCCAGTATGGCAGTATTGCGTACTAAAAAGGTTGGTGATGTAATCCGTGTCAGGATCATCAGAGATGGGATTGATCAGGAAATTAAAGTCACTTTAAAAGCGAGTCCGAATGTGGATTTGGTTTCTTCGATGGATGCGCAAAGTACAGCATCAGAGAAAGCAGTTTTTAAAAGGTGGACCGGGATTTAGTAGAAAATCCTATGTTATATAAAACAAAGAAGGCGTATGGAATTTATCCATACGCCTTCTTTGTTTTATGCTTTTAGTTTTTTTCTTAGAAAGTGAAACGCAAAGACAGTCCAACACCTGATGCATCAAAATCAGTATCAGGAGCTAATTGAATAGCTGGTTTCCAATCTAACGAAAGGTTGATCGGCGCATCAGCAAATTTGTAATCCAAACCTAAAACACCATCTACAGAAAGATATAGATCGCTGGAGTTGTATGGTTTGTATTTTACAGAACCCAGACTAGCACCACCACCATAGTACCAGTTCAGGCCACGCGCACCGCTGATTGGTTGGTAAACTTCATATAATGCAGTTGCACGGAAATAGTTGTAGTTATTGTTAGATCTGAAATTGGCAATGATATCTAACATTTTGTTCTCTCCAAGAGAAGTTTTAAACGTTACGCCATTTGCTGCTCCAAAACGACCACCAATGGCGTTTTTATAGCTCTGGGCTTTAGAAGATGATTGGATCGCAAACGTAGCGATTACAGTAAGGCAAAGTATTGTAAATACTTTTTTCATATGATTAGTTAAAGTTTAAATGTGAAAATGAGCTTAGCAATTATTATGCCGGGTATGTCATCGGATTGAAATTTAAATCCGGAAACGGGGGCGTAAATAGTTTGTAAAGGGGATAGAACTGGTCGTGTTAAGTAGAAGTTGAGTTCGCTATGAGCCCATGTTGAGTCCACCTTTTCCGGGAAATACGTGGTCAATGTGGTATCATACAGGACCAGACTATAACAGTCTATATGCAGTAGCTTATTCAGGACAAATGCAAAAGCAGATGAAGGGTACTAAAAGGAAGAAGGGGGAGCTGATTTCTGGTCTGTATTTTGCAGGTTTTAGCGCTGAAATAACCGTGAAATATGACGATTATCTGCGTTTGAGAAGATTACGCCAATAAAACATACCAAAATTAAAATTGGTTTTATTACAATAATTAATTTGTTAGATTTGGGAATAACAAAGTAATCCGGAACTAATTTCGTTCTTGAACCTTACCAGGTTCATCTATATAAAATATTTAAACTGATAAAATCAATATTATGCCTGTAACTGTAACAAGAGTATTTGATTTACTTAAATACAACTTAGAGAAATTCCCAAAAGACGAGTTTATTAGTGGAAAGAGTAATGGGGTATGGAAAAAATATAGCACTCAGCAATTTTCAACTACTGCAGATAACCTGAGTAAAGGCTTGCTGCAGTTGGGAATGGTTAAAGGAGATCGGATAGCTGTGATGTCCCACAACAGGCCAGAATGGAATATTGCAGATTTTGCTGTAAACCAGTTTGGCGGGTACCATGTGCCTTTGTATCCAACACTGGCTGAGCATGATATTAAATTTATTCTGGAAAATGCAGGTGTAAGTGTATTCTTTGTTGAGGATGAAACGTTATTCAAAAAGGTGAAGCCTATTGGTGAAGCTGTCAATCCGGACCTGAAGATTTACACTTTTGACGAAGTTCCAGGTGCAAATCACTGGAGTTTATTAATAGACGCTGGTGCAAAGAGTGAAGGAATTGAACTGGAAACTTACCGTGCAGCTGTGACTACTGATGATGTGCTGACTTTGATTTATACTTCTGGTACTACAGGAACGCCAAAAGGTGTTATGCTAACTCACAATAACCTGGTCCAGAATTTTATAAATTCTGCAGTGGTTGTTCCGCAAGGTTTAGAAAACGCACTCAGCTTTTTACCGTTATCCCATATTTTTGAGCGGATGATTGTCTATCTCTATCTTTATATGGGGGTAGCTGTATATTATGCAGAGAGTATGGATACCATTGTCGCAGATATTCAATCCGTTAAACCAAATGCTTTTTCTACCGTTCCAAGATTACTGGAAAAGGTTTATGATAAAATCATGGAAAAAGGAAAAGCGCTTACCGGAATTAAAAGAGGTATTTTCTTTTGGTCGGTTGCACTTGCTGAACAGTATGATATGAACAGTGGCTGGTTTTACAACTTTAAACTCGGAATTGCCAGGAAACTGGTCTTTAAGAAATGGCAGGAAGCTTTGGGTGGAAATATCGTAGTGATCGTTTCTGGTGGTGCTGCATTGAATCCGCGCCTGGCACGGATTTTCTGGGCAGCAGGAATGCCTGTTTTCGAAGGTTATGGATTAACAGAAACTTCACCGGTTATTACAGTGAACCATTTCGATAATGCCATGTTCGGTACTGTTGGGCCTGTGATCGATGGGGTAGAGGTTAAGATCGCTGCCGATGGAGAAGTGCTGACCAGAGGTCACAACGTAATGAAAGGCTATTACAAGCGGGAAGATCTGACCACTGAATCTATTGATAAAGATGGTTGGTTTCATACTGAAGATATTGGAGAACTGGTCAATGGAAAGTTTTTGAAAATTACTGACCGTAAAAAAGAAATCTTTAAAACTGCTGGTGGTAAATACGTTGCACCACAAATGCTGGAGAATAAATATAAAGAATCTGTATTGATTGACCATATTATGGTACTGGGTGAAAACCGTAAGTTTCCGTCTGCGTTGATTGTACCAAACTTTGAAGCGTTAAAATCATGGTGTACTAAAAAAGGGATTACCTATACTACTGATGAAGAAATGGTTCAGAATGCCCAGGTACTTGAAAAATACAATCAGGAAATCGCTAATGGATCTAAAGATTTTGGTAAATGGGAGCAGGTTAAGCGTTTTGTGCTGCTTACTAAAGCATGGAGCATTGAAGGGGGCGAATTTACCCCTAAGTTAAGTCTGAAAAGAAAAATTATCTTAGAAAAAAATAAAGAATTAATAGAGAAAATGTATAAAGACGCAGAGGACTATAAATCTGAAAAACATGAATAGAATGTGTTTTAATAGTAATAAATAATATTCTTGACTGAAAATTATTTGTCAGATTTCTTTATATTCCATACCTTGGCGCCGTTATATAAGTTTCTGTTCATTTAAAATGGCAGATTTTGCTTCATTAAACATACAGTTTATGAAGAAAAACCTGCCCCTAGACTGCTCAAAGACTTATAAGCTAATTTGGTATAGATATTGTATAAGTATCAAAAAAATACCAGAACTATTTTTTTTATTAAACTCATATTATGAAACAAAAATTATTCAAAAGTTTGCCGGTAGCTTTAGCTGCCCTTTTAATTGGCGGTGCTGCGCAAGCGCAGGAAGCCCCGGTTACTAACGCTGCTCAGCAGTTCAGTACTTGGTCTATCGGTGTGAACGCTGGTGTTTTAACTCCAACTTCTCCACTAGGTGGCCACAATGATTTCTCTAAGAACACTTCTAGTTTTGGATATGGTCTTTATGTTAAAAAACAATTCACTTCATATTTCTCTTTGAAATTAGATGGAATCAGAGGTAAATTGAAAGGTGATAACTCTAAAGCATTCAATGATGGAAAAGGTGTTGCTATCGTTGGTGGAAACTCTAAATTCGAAACTGAATTAAACTATGCGGCTAGTTTAAGCGCTGAAGTTAACATGTTTAACATTGACTTATTCAGAAAACAAGATGCATTACAATTATATGTAACAGGTGGTGCTGGTTTAGCTGGTTACAAACCAAAAGTTACTGCTGGTAATGTAACTACTGAATATCCAAAAGATGTTAAAGAATTAATCATCCCTGTAGGATTAGGTGCTAGATTTAAAGTTTCTGATAAAGTTAACTTTAACTTAGGATGGTCTGTTTACTTTGTTGATGGTGATAACTTAGATGGAACTCAACGTACTGCTCGTCATAGCGATAAGTTCAGCTATGCTAGTGCTGGTTTAGAGTTTGCATTGGGTAAAGGAAAGCAATTAGCTTTCAGCAATCCAGTTGCTGCTTCTTACGACGAAGCTGTTCAAGCTAAAAACATTGCAAATTCTTTAAAAAGCGATTTAGATGCTCAAAAATCTGAAAATGCTAAATTAAGAACTGAAATGAGCGATTTATTAAAAGATACTGACGGTGACGGTGTTGCTGACAAATTGGATAAATGTCCTAACACTCCATCAGGAACTGTTGTTGATGGTGCTGGATGTCCATTAGTTGCGCCTGCTCCAGTTGTTACTGAAAAAGTAATCATCACTGAAGCTGATCGTAAAGTTGTTAAACAAGCAATTAAAGACTTAGAATTTGATTTGTCTAAAGCGACTATCAGATCTAAATCATATGCTTCTTTAAACCGTGTTGCTAACTTATTAGTAACTAAAAACTTTAGCTTGAAATTAGCTGGTCACACTGATAACACAGGTTCAGCTGATTTGAACATGAGATTGTCTAAAGACAGAGCTGAGTCAGTTAAAGCTTACTTAGTTTCTCAAGGTGCTAATGCATCTAGAATCGAAGCTACTGGTTACGGTAAAAACCAACCAATTGCAACTAACAAAACTGCAGCTGGTCGTCAGAAAAACAGAAGAGTAGAATTTACTTTATACTAGTCTGAAACCAATATTTTAGAAGCCGCCAGGGTCAAACCTGGCGGCTTTTTTTGTGCTCTTTTTTTTATCAGTATTTAATTGTTTTTTTCGAAGTCCTTAGTGTTTTTAATTGAACTCAAGAGCAATCGTGGTTTAGTGGTTATGAAGCTATTATTATTCTGATATTCATTTCGTTATGGGGGCTGAAAAATCATGCTGGTTTCTTGGATTCTAGTTTTATATTCTTTAGCTTTGTTATGCAAGCATAGTAATTAATGAAACAACAGGAAACGATAGATTATTTATTGAAAGTGGTTTGGCAGAACATGTCTAACACCTATAACCAGATTGCATCTGAATTTGGAATCACGCAAGCTATTGGTTATGTGTTGATTAATATTGACAAAGATGGTACAGCAGTTTCACAGCTTGCAGGATTGCTTGGGGTGAAGGCGACCAGCCTGTCCAGGATGCTAAACAATATGGAGGAATCCGGGTTAATATATAGAGAGGCTTCCTCTGGGGATAAAAGATCCGTGAAAGTCTTTCTGACAGACTTCGGCCGGGAGAAGCGGCAAGTGGCAAAAAGCGTTGTCCGCTCTTTCAATGAATACCTGAATGATCATTTGACTGTGCCAGAAAAGAACAGCCTGGTACAAAGCTTACAGAAATTAAATAAACTCACTTTAGGATATACAGTAACTACAGGAAATGATGAACAAAAAGATAAATAAAGTAGCGGTATTAGGCTCCGGTATCATGGGCTCACGCATTGCTTGTCACTTTGCGAATATAGGTGTAGAAGTATTGTTGTTAGATATTGCGCCGAAAGAACTCAGCCCTGAGGAAACAGCCAAAGGATTGACGCTGGAAAATCCGGCAGTTCAGAACCGTATTGTCAATGCAGCTTTACAAAATGCCATTAAAACTAATCCTTCCCCGGTTTATACCAAAAAAGTAATCAACAAGATTACCACCGGTAACTTTGAGGCTGATATGTCTAAAATTGCTGGCGTAGACTGGATTATTGAAGTGGTAGTTGAAAATCTTGATATTAAGAAAAAAGTATTTGAACAGGTTGAGCAGTTCCGTAAAGCTGGAACGTTAATTACATCCAATACTTCTGGTATCCCTATACATTTAATGACCGAAGGAAGAAGCGATGATTTTAAAGCTAATTTCTGTGGTACACACTTTTTTAATCCACCACGTTATCTGCGTTTACTGGAAATCATCCCTACTCCGGATACCAAACCTGAGCTGGTAGATTTCTTAATGCACTATGGAGATAAATTTTTAGGTAAAACAACGGTTTTATGTAAGGATACTCCCGCATTCATCGCCAACAGAGTAGGCGTATATTCTATGATGGCTTTACTGCATCTGGTAGAGAAACTGGACTTGACAGTAGAAGAAGTTGATAAATTTACGGGACCTGCTTTAGGCAGACCAAAATCAGCTACTTTTCGTACTTCTGATGTAGTAGGTTTAGATACGATGATTAAAGTATCAAAAGGACTTTATGATAATTGTCCTGATGATAAAGCTCACGATCTATTTAAGCTTCCTGATTATGTCGTTAAAATGGAAGCCAATAAATGGTTAGGAGATAAAACCAAACAAGGTTTCTATAAAAAAACAAAAACTGCTGACGGTAAAACAGAAATTTTAGCGCTTGATTTAAAAACACTGGAATACCGGGTTCAACAGAAAGTAAAATCTGCTACGCTTGAATTGACCAAACCAATCGAAAACGTCAGAGACAGAATGAAAGTTTTTGCAGCAGGTAAGGATAAAGCAGCAGAAGTGTTCAGACATTCTTTCTTTGGTCTGTTTGAATATGTATCTGACAGGATTCCTGAAATTTCAGATGAACTTTACAGGATTGATGACGCCTTACGTGCTGGATTCGGATGGGATTTAGGCCCGTTTGAAGTTTGGGATGCTGTAGGTATCAGGGAATCACTGGAAGGCATGAAAAAATATGGACATGAGGCTGCTGCCTGGGTTCATGAAATGCTTGCTGCTGGTCAT
The DNA here is from genome assembly GCF_040547305.1 of Pedobacter sp. UYP1. Taxonomy (NCBI): domain Bacteria; kingdom Pseudomonadati; phylum Bacteroidota; class Sphingobacteriia; order Sphingobacteriales; family Sphingobacteriaceae; genus Pedobacter; species Pedobacter sp. UYP1. The sequence continues at coordinate 15,932 of NZ_JBEPPL010000016.1, forward strand.
ACTACTTTTTACAAGGTAGAAGATGGCGTTAAAAAATATTACGATATTCCTTCTAAGAGCTATAAAGCATTGCCAGGTGCTGATTCATTCATTATCCTGGATAATATCCGTACAACTAAAACAATCTGGAAAAACTCAGGTGCTTCCATTCTTGATTTAGGTGATGGAATATTGAATGTGGAATTTCATTCCAAAATGAATACCATCGGGGGCGATACCCTTCAGGCTATTAACAAAGCAATAGACCTGGCAGAAAAAGATTACAGAGGAGTAGTTATAGGTAATGATGGCGCTAATTTCTCGGCGGGTGCAAATGTTGGAATGATCTTCATGATGGCTGTAGAGCAGGATTGGGATGAGTTAAACATGGCAATCAGAGCATTCCAGAATACTTCAATGCGAATCAGATATTCTTCAATTCCGGTTGTTGTAGCTCCACATAACCTGACGCTGGGTGGCGGATGTGAATTCAGTTTACATGCAGACCATGTACAGCTGAATGCAGAAACGTATATGGGGCTGGTTGAATTTGGTGTAGGTGTGATCCCTGGAGGTGGTGGTACAAAAGAATTTGCCCTGCGTGCTTCTGATGAGTACAAAGATGACCAGATTGTTCAGAACGTACTGAAAGATCGTTTCCTGACTATAGGAATGGCTAAAGTTTCGACCTCTGCGCTGGAAGCTTATGAATTAGGTTACCTGCAAAAAGATAAATTCTCTATTTCCATGAACCGTAGCAGATTGATTGCTGATGCTAAAGCAAAAGCTATTGAACTTGCAGATGCTGGTTATACACAACCTGTGAGAAGAAAAGATATCAGAGTGTTGGGTAAACAAGGCTTAGGAATTGTTTATGCAGGCGCAAATACGATGTATTCAGGTCATTACATTTCTGAACATGATAAAAAGATCTCGGAAAAACTAGGCTATGTAATGTGTGGTGGTGATTTGTCATCTCCAACAGAAGTAACCGAGCAATATTTACTGGATCTGGAAAGAGAAGCTTTCCTGTCACTTTGTGGTGAGCGGAAGACTTTAGAAAGAATTCAGAGTATTGTGACCAAGGGAAAACCACTTCGTAACTAACCAGAGGATTTAAAGATAATATAATGTTTAACAGCAAAGAATCGGCAGGATTTATTCCGCTGAGACTTTTCTTAACTACATCAAAAAATGCAAGAAGCATATATCATAGCAGGTTTACGTACAGCAGTGGGCAAAGCACCACGTGGCGTATTTCGTTTTACCAGGGCCGATGATCTGGCAGCTGAAGTCATCAAACAATTGGTAGCCTCAGTGCCTAATCTGGATAAAGATCAAATAGATGATGTTATCGTTGGTAATGCAACTCCGGAAGCAGAACAAGGATTAAATATAGGCCGTATGATTTCCTTGATGGGACTGGATACGGTTAAAGTTCCTGGTGTAACCTTAAACAGGTACTGCGCATCGGGATTGGATACCATAGCGACCGCGGTTGCTAAAATTAAAAGTGGAATGGCAGACTGCATTATCGCCGGTGGTGTAGAGGTAATGTCTGGTATGCCTTTCGGTGGATGGAAAGTAGTTCCTAATTACGAAGTTGCTCAAAAGAACCCGGACTGGTACTGGGGAATGGGACTTACTGCGGAAGCTGTAGCCAATGAGTATAAGGTGAGCAGAGAGGATCAGGATGAGTTTGCATTCAGGTCAAATATGAAAGCAGTTGAGGCTATAAAAAACGGGCATTTAAAAGCTGGAGTAGCACCAATTACGGTGACTGAAAACTATCTGGATGGTCAGCAAAAAAAGAAGACCAGAAGTTATGTAGTTGATACTGATGAGGGGCCGCGTGCGGATACGTCTCTGGATAAGTTAGCTAAGCTTAAACCTGTTTTTGCAGCTGATGGAAGTGTAACGGCTGGTAACTCTTCTCAGACTTCGGATGGTGCGGCTTTTGTGATCGTCGTTTCTGAAAGTAAGTTGAAAGAACTGGGAGTTGATCCCATTGCCCGCCTGGTGAGTTATGGTGTGGTAGGTGTGCCACCAAGAATTATGGGTATAGGCCCGATTGAGGCTATTCCTCTGGCTTTAAAGAAAGCTGGTCTGACATTAGAACAAATGGACTTAATTGAATTGAATGAAGCTTTTGCTTCTCAATCACTAGCTGTGGTCAGAACTTTAGGCATCAATCAGGATATCGTGAACGTGAATGGTGGTGCGATTGCTTTAGGTCATCCGCTGGGCTGTACAGGTGCAAAGCTTTCTGTGCAATTATTCCATGAGCTTAAACGCAGAAATGGTAAATACGGAATGGTGACGATGTGTGTGGGCAGCGGACAAGGTGCTGCTGGTATTTTTGAACTTCTTTAGCGGTTGGTAAAAGCGCTTCATTATAAAATATAAACATGAAACCTCCGGGGCAATCCCGGCAGATTTCAATTACAAAGAATATGGAAACTACAGACAAAACAAAAGTAAAAGGTGGGGAGTTCCTGATTAAGGAAACCACATACCAGGATGTATTTATTCCTGAAGAGTTTGATGAAGAACAGCAAATGATTGCACAGACGTGCAGAGATTTTCTGACGACCGAAGTGTATCCTAACCTGGATCGCATTGATAAAATGGAAGAAGGGCTGATGGCTTCATTGGTAACTAAAGCAGGAGCATTAGGCCTGCTGGGTGTTTCTATTCCTGAAGAGTATGGTGGTTTCGGTAAAAACTTTAATACTTCTATGCTGGTTGCTGATGTAATTGGTGCTGGTCATTCGTTTGCAGTTGCAATTTCTGCACATACAGGTATCGGTACGTTGCCCATTCTGTATTATGGAAATGAAGCGCAGAAAGCGAAATATATACCAAAATTGGGGTCAGGTGAATGGAAAGCAGCTTACTGTTTAACAGAGCCAAATTCAGGATCGGATGCAAACTCTGGTAAAACTAAAGCTAAGTTATCAGCAGATGGTAAACATTATGTGATTAACGGTCAGAAAATGTGGATCACCAATGGTGGTTTTGCTGACATCTTTATTGTCTTTGCGAAAATTGATGATGATAAAAACCTGACTGCATTTATTGTAGAGCGTGAGTTTGGCGGGGTAACTATGAACCCTGAGGAGCATAAAATGGGGATCAAAGGATCGTCAACACGTCAGGTGTTTTTCAACGATTGTGCAGTTCCTGTAGAAAACATGCTTTCAGAACGTGAAAACGGATTTAAGATCGCTGTTAATATTTTAAATATTGGCCGTATTAAATTGGCTGCTGCTGCTGTCGGAGCTTCGAAAGCGGTGATTAGTACTGCGATCAATTATTCAAATGAGCGTATCCAGTTTGAACGTCCGATTTCAAAGTATGGCGCTATTCGTTATAAGATTGCCGAAATGGCAACCAAAGTTTATGCGGTAGAGTCTGCTAATTATCGTGCAGGTCAGAATATTGACGATGCTTATGAGGCATTGGTTGCTGGCGGTATGGATAAGAGTAAGGCAAAACTAAAGTCTACAGAGCAATTTGCAGTAGAATGTGCGATCCTTAAAGTATGGGGTTCTGAAGCGTTGGATTATGTAGTGGATGAAGGCGTTCAGATTTATGGTGGAATGGGCTTCTCGGCTGATGCCCCAATGGACAGAGCATACCGTGATGCAAGGATCAACAGAATTTTTGAAGGAACAAACGAAATCAACAGGTTATTAACTGTTGATATGATGTTGAAAAGAGCAATGAAAGGTGAATTAGACTTAATGACCCCAGCTACTGCTGTAGCTGCCGAATTAATGTCTATCCCTGATTTCGGTGAAGAAGATGATACGCTTTTTGCAGCGGAGAAAAAAATCATTCAAAACCTTAAAAAAGCAACATTAATGGTTGCCGGAGCAGCAGTTCAGAAATTAATGATGAGCCTTTCTAAAGAACAGGAAATCCTGATGAACATTGCAGATATGGCGAGTTATGTTTACGTAGCGGAGTCAGTAATGTTGAGAACAGAAAAACTGGTTAGTTTAAGGGGTGCTGAAGGTTGCGAAGGGCAACTGAATATGATGCGTATCTATTTTGTTGAAGCAGTTGATGCTTTGCAAAAAGCTGGAAAAGAAGCTTTATGGGCTTTTGCTGAAGGTGACGAACAACGCATGATGTTGGTAGGACTGAAAAGGTTTACTAAAGTTGAACCATTTAATGTGAAAGATGCACGTCAGAAAGTTGCACAACAACTGATTGCTGAAAATAAGTATTGTTTTTAATAGCTTAATTAAGATAGCAACGGCCGGATCATCCTATATGATCCGGCCGTTTTTTTTGGTAATTGTTAAAATTGGTTAAATATTGTACCATCCCTAATAAAAGACTATTTTTGTGCAATATGTTTAAAATCAAAACTCTGTTATTGTTGATAATCGCCGCTTGTTCTTTCGCAGCCTGTACTACAGCTCCTGCCTATGATAAAGCTGCACAACTGGCAATTGATGATGATTTGATTTTGAAATATATAGATTCCGTTAACAAGGTAGCTGTAGGTACTGCTAAAATAACAGCGCTTAAGACTCTTGATGGATTATACTACCAGATTTATGATGGAGGTAAAGGTAGTAGTGCAACTTATGAACAGACAGATACGATAAGAATGCGTTATACCGGAAGTACGATCAAGCAGCTGTTATATGATATGACTCCGGTAGTCACTGATGACCTGGTTCCAAAAATTGTTTTTGGCTCCGCTATAGAAGGCTTGCAAAAAGGACTCAAACTGATCCAGCCGGGTGGGCATATCAGATTAATTATCCCCTCAACGATGGCTTATCAGAACAGAGTAATTCCCGCAATACAACAAAGCAATAGATTACCTTCGTTTTTGCCTGCAAATTCAATATTGGATTTTGACATTCAATTAATCGAAGTAAAAAAATACGTACCAATAGTCCAACCAAAATAAAAATAATGCTTAAAAAGTTATCACAATTTACTCTTGCCTTGATTGGCTTAACTGTTCTTTTTAGTTCTTGTAAAAAGACTTATGATTCTATTCAGGTTGTAGACGGAAAGAAAATACAGGATTATATTACAGCCAATAATCTGACTGTTATTGAAGATTCACTGAAAACGGGTTATTACTACCAGATACTAAATCCAGGAACTGGTACAGCTGTTTATTCGACCAGTGACTCTGTGTTATATAATGTTTCTGTAAAAGGACTGGAAAATGGTACAGTGTACTGGGCTACTTCTTTAAATGGAAATTTAGGTACGCTTGGTGGATATACAAATGCACTGGTTCCTAATGATAATACTACTTTCGCAAGTATAGGCGTAACTGCATTGCGTGATGTAATTCTGAAACTTAAACCAGGTGGTTCTGCAAGAATCCTGCTTCCATCTTACCTGGCTTATGGGAAAAATGGTTCAGGAAGTGTTCCTTCGAATGAAAATATTGATTTGACAGTGACTACGGCGCCGGAAAAATCACAGACTGCGCTGGATACCCGCGTTATCACTGATCTTATTAAAAAGAATAACCTCACTATGACTAAAGATCCTCTGGGGGTTTATTATAATATTGTAACTCCAGGTACAGGTACTGATCAAATCTCACTCAGCTCAACGCTGATAGTCAATTATACCTTGAGATTTGTTGACGGCACTGTGTTTCAGAGTAGTCTTGATGGTACTTATAGTACTACTTTGGCAAGTGTAATTAAGGGTTGGAGTGATGTAATTCCAGGAAAATTAACTAAGGGAGGTAAAATACGCCTTCTTATTCCTTCTAATCGTGCTTATGGCCCTATTGGAAATTTACCGACGCTTCCTAGAAATGCAGTATTAGATTACGATATAGAGATTGTTAGTGTAACAAATTAAAAGAAATAATAAACATAAAATCCCTGCTAAATTTAATTTTAGCAGGGATTTTATGTTTCCTTAACCATTGTATATATTTAATTATTTAATGCCTCTTTAAATACTTTGAGAATTCGTTCTCTGGCAAAAGCATGGTCAACTATAGGCTGGCTATGCTTTTCTTGTTTATATTCAGGTGCCCACTTGTAAATGTACTTATTGTCCGGATCAAATTTCTTCGCTTGCAACTCAGGATTGAATACTCTGAAATAAGGGGCTGCATCATTACCGCAACCGCAAGCCCATTGCCATCCGCCTACATTACTGGCCAGTTCGTAATCTAATAACTTTTCTGCAAAATAAGCTTCTCCCCAACGCCAGTCAATTAACAGGTGTTTAGTCAGGAAACTTCCTACAATCATTCTGACCCGGTTATGCATATAACCCGTTTGATTCAGCTGATTCATTCCTGCATCCACTATAGGATAGCCTGTTTTGCCATTTTTCCAGGCTTCAAAATCCTGCTCTCTGTTCAACCATTTAATCTGATCATAGGCCGGTTTAAAGGACTGTGTGGTAATATGAGGGAACTGAGACAAAATCATCATATAAAAATCTCTCCAGGCCAGCTCAGATAGCCATTTCTCAGCATCAGCATTTAATGCTTTCGCTGCTGCCTCTCTGATACTGACTGTCCCAAATCTTAAATGGATACCCAGATGAGTCGTGGCATCGTCTGCAGGGAAATCTCTTCGCTGTTCATAAGCAGCTAATTTATGCCCAAAACTTGCAGAGGGAAATTGTAATTCTGATTCCTGAAAACCCAATGCACTTAATTCAGGAAAAGCAAATGGTTGAATCTGAAGCAGATTTTTCAGGTATTTTTTTACCGGATAAGCTTTAAGATAAAAATCGTTCAACTTTAATTTCCATTGCCGGAAGTAAGGTGTGAAAACAGTATAGGGCTTTCCGTCAGCCTTTACGATTTCCTTTTTCTCAAAAATAACCTGGTCTTTGAAGGTTTGAAAAGGTATAGATTCCGAGCGCAGGTATTCCGCTAAAGCATCATCACGTTCCATTGCATAAGGTTCGTAATCATGATTCGTATATACAGATTTTACGTTATAGATTTTTAATAGTTCTGGCCATATTTGCTCAGGTGTACCATACTTGATCAGTATGGAAGAGCCTTTTTGCTGCAATTCAGTTTCCAGTTCTTTTAATTTTCGGTAGATAAAGGTTACTCTTGCATCCTTCGGGTCATTTAAATCGTCCAGGATATGGCGGTCAAATATAAAAAGTAATAAAACCGGGGTGCTCCCTTTTAATGCGTGGTAGAGTGCCGCGTTGTCTTTTAACCTCAAATCTCTTCTTAACCAGCAAATGTTTACCTCTGTTTTCATGAGCCGTAAATATCGGATAAAGCTTGTTCCAGTTGGCTATATTTGAAAATAAACCCACAGGATTCTATTTTTTGTGCAGTTGTATGGGTACTGTTGATGACCATTGAACTCATCTCTCCCAAAATAAGTTGTAATATTGTTTCAGGAACACTGAATAGCCATACAGGACGATGTAATTGTTTGGCAATAGCTTTGGTCAGTTGCTTATTAGTTACAGGATAGGGGGCAGTAGCATTGTAAGCGCCTGTTAATGATTCATTATCCAGCGCATGGAGATAGATTCGGGTCATATCCTGGTAATGAATCCAGGGTACCCATTGTTTTCCGCTTCCAAGAGGAGCGCCCGCAAACAAGTTGATTGGGGCAGCCATAGCCTTTAGTGCACCATCATTTTTTGCCAGCACTACACCGGTCCTGATTTTTACGATACGCAACTTCAGCTGCTGGCCCTGGTCTATAGCTTTTTCCCATTGAATACAGCATTCTGCAAGGAAATTATGGCCAGGAGCACTTTCTTCTGTCAATATTTCATCTCCGCGGTTGCCATAATAGCCAATAGCAGCTGCAGAAATAAAGTTTTTAACCTGATTAGGGTTTGTTGCTATGGTTTTAAATAGAAGTTGTGTAGAAAGAACGCGGCTGTCAATAATTTCTTTTTTACGCTGGGCAGTCCATTTTCCTTTAGCAATATTTTCACCGGCAAGATGGATAATACTATCTACACCGTCCAGGCAAGTTATATCAATTTTTTGTTGTTCTACATCCCATAGAAAAACCTTGACCTGGTCAATTTGATGCGGCTTCCGGGAAAGAACAGAGACCTTATCTCCTCGTTTTAGAAGCGTTTGAATTAAATCTTTGCCGAGCATGCCGGTTGCACCTGTGAGTAAAATATGCTGGTTCATTTAGGATTAACTTTAATAGTCGTGTTTTTGTTTCCGGGAAAGCTGTTTAAACGTGATTTTAAGCTAAACTTTTGTTGCGCTTATGTAAATATTACTTTGTGTATTAGATGTTAGGATAAAAATGGTATATTTTTGGAGATTACAACAAACTTTAGTCTAAATAAATGGAATCTCGGAAAATACTCGTCTGGTTTAGAAATGATTTGCGGTTACATGACAACGAAATGTTAGTAGAAGCGATCAGTAAGTCCGATAGTATCCTGCCTGTTTATTTTTTTGATCCGCGCCACTTTGAATGTACTGCTGAAACTGAAGAAGAAAATACAGCTGTACACAATAGATTTCAATTTTTAGCAGAAAGCGTCTCTGCGCTACGCGAATCATTGAAAAAACTGGGCGGTAATCTTTTGATCATTTCTGGTACTCCGGAAGATCATATTTCAACCCTTGCTGAGCAGTATGAAATTGCAGAGGTTTATCACCATAGAGAGGTGGCAACTGAAGAAACTACAGTTTCTTCGAATGTAGAGGACTTGCTATGGAAATTGAGAATAAACCTGAAGCACTTTATAGGTCATACACTTTACAATAAAGAAGATCTTCCATTTCCTATCAAAGATATTCCTGATGTTTTTTCCCAGTTTAAGAAAAAGACAGAAAGAGATGCGATTGTAAAAGATTGTTTCCTTGCACCTGAGCAGATTAATTTTGTGCCAGTTGAGGAATGGGGGGAACTGCCTGAATGTGGCGGACCTTTTCTAACTAACTTGTCTGGTGGTGAAGAGGAAGGAATAAAACATTTACAGGAATTATTTGCCGCCGGTTCTGAAATTTATATCCGTAGTAGTAAAGCGCATGCTGCCCAGCATAGTTTTACCTCTAAATTGTCTCCCTGGCTGGCTGTGGGTGCCCTGTCTCCAAGAAAGGTGTATTGGGCAGTAAAAGAAGCCGAACAGCAATTTGGTGCCAACACGCATTTCACCCAATTGATATTAGGCCTGTTGTGGAGGGATTTCTTCCGGTTTATGTTTAAAAAACATAGTGTTGATTACTTCAAGGATATTGTTGAAATGAAAGAATTTCCGCAGACCGGAGAATATATTCAAAGTTTACAGCAATGGAAGGATGGAAATACTGGTAATCCCGTTGTTGATCAATATATGACAGAGCTGAATCAATCAGGTTTTATTTCTCATACCGGGCGCTTATTGGTTGCTACTTATTTGATTTATATCTTAAAGTTGAATTGGATAGATGGGGCTGGCTATTTTGAACAAAAACTAATTGATTATTCACCAGCCAGCAATTGGGGTAACTGGGCTTATGTAGCCGGAGGTGGAAAAGATACACGCTCTAAAAATGCTTTTGATTTAGACAAACAAATCAAATTACTGGATATTGAGGTACAGGATATTTGATAAAAAAAACGGATAAAGGTTAAACAGAAAAAATATTTAAAACATTTTTTGTTTAAGAGCGTTATCACTTGAAGTGAAAAGATTCTCAATCAGTGATATAGAAAGCTTAATAGGCATAAAAGCACATACGATCAGGGCATGGGAGGCCAGATATAACCTGGTGCCTCCAAAAAGAACTCCTACGAATATCAGATATTACGAGGAGGAAGACCTGAAGCATCTGCTTAATATTGTGACTTTGAATGAAAAAGGTTACAAGATAAGCCGGATTGCAAAAATGGACAAGGTACAGATCAATGACCTTGTGCTCCAATTACAAGCTGATTATAATAACGATACTGTGCAGGTGCTTCGTCTTTCTGACGCCGCCTTAAAATATGACGAAATTGCATTTGCTGAAATTCTTTCCGGTTGTATTCAGGAATTAGGTTTAGTCGATACGATGGATCTTGTACTTTTCCCGTTTATGAAAAAGGTAGGAATGTTATGGCAGACTGGTGCAATAGATCCCTCACATGAACACTTTGCCTCCAATCTAATCCGGGACAGGATGATTGTGGAGATTGACAAGCTTTCCAAGCCAGATAGAAAAGACCCCAAAAGATTCTTATTATTCCTGCCAGAAGCCGAAATGCACGAAACAGGTTTACTGTTTGCCCGCTATTTATTGAAGCGATGTGGGATGGATACGCTGTATCTTGGACAGGAAATTCCATATAGTGATCTTAAAAAGGTCATTGCTCATTATAAACCTGATTACGCTTTTATTGTTCTTACTTCTCTGAATCTTGGAAAAGACATCAATAAAATATTGACTAAGGTGTTGGACCATATGGATGTGCCTCTGCTGGTTGCGGGCAGTTTAATCTCCGAATTTGACATACTTCTTGACGATCGGCTGACACCACTTAAAAAGGTTTGTGAAATCGTAGAATTTCTTGATGATTTATAGCTGTTTTTAAAGGTAAAATCCTAATTTTGCCATACTTATACCAATTCTTAAACAATGGATAATTTATCTTATCTCAACGGCGCAAATGCCGAATACATCGATTCTATTTATCAAGCTTATAAAGAAGATCCTAATGCGGTTGAATTCGGCTGGCAGAAGTTTTTTGAAGGGTTTGATTTTGGAAGAGGAGCGGATGCTGGCGTAGCCAGTGAAGCAACTCCCGAACATTTTCTAAAAGAAGTGAGTGTCTTAAATCTGATCAATGGTTATCGCCAGCGGGGTCATTTGTTTACCCAAACAAATCCGGTAAGAGAAAGACGTCATCATTTACCAACACTTGATATCGAAAACTTTGGTTTAAGTCAGACTGACCTGGATACTGTTTTCAATTCGAGCGTAGAACTTGGTATTGGTGCTGCCAAACTAAGCGATATTGTAACCTTCCTGAAAAGAACTTACTGCAGGTCTATTGGCGCGGAATATAAATTCGTTCGTACACCTGAAGTATTAAGCTGGATTGAAAATAAAATGGAAAGTGTGCAGAACACGCCAAATTTTTCAATTGAAGAGAAAAGAAGGATTCTTAAAAAGTTAAATGAGGCAGTAAGCTTTGAGAACTTTTTAGGAACTAAGTTTCTTGGTCAGAAGAGATTTTCTTTAGAAGGAGCTGAGGCTTTAATTCCTGCACTGGATTCAGTGATTGAAAAGGGTTCTGAAATGGGAATTGAAGAATTTGTAATTGGTATGGCACACAGAGGGCGTTTGAACGTTCTTGCCAATATCATGCAAAAAACTTACAAAGATATCTTTGCTGAATTCGAAGGTAAAGGCTACAGCTCGGAATCTCCTTTTGGAGGCGATGTGAAGTACCATCTTGGTTATTCTACAGATGTAACTACGAATGACGGAAAAAGCGTCCATTTGAGTTTATGTCCTAACCCATCTCACCTGGAAACAGTAAATGGTGTGGTTGAAGGAATGACACGTTCTAAAATCGATTTCAAATACGGTGGGGATGATTCACGTATTGCGCCTATTCTTATCCATGGTGACGCTTCAGTTGCCGGACAGGGTATCGTTTACGAGGTTATCCAAATGGCTGGTCTGGATGGTTATAAAACCGGTGGTACAATCCACCTGGTGATTAACAATCAGATTGGTTTTACTACAAATTATAAAGACGGCCGTACCAGTACTTATTGTACAGATATTGCAAAAGTGACTCTTTCTCCTGTTTTCCATGTGAATGGAGATGATGTAGAAGCTTTGGTTTATGCGATCAACCTGGCTATGGAATACCGTCAGAAATATAAAAATGATGTTTTCATCGATATCCTGTGTTACCGCAGGTTCGGACATAATGAAGCAGATGAACCTAAATTCACTCAGCCTTTATTGTACAAAAGCATCGAGCAGCATGCTAATCCAAGAGATATCTATATCAAACAACTGATTGGTGAAGGTAAAATGGAAGCTAGCCTGGCAAAAGAAATGGAAGTTGAATTCCGTGGAATTTTACAGGAGAGATTAAATGAAGCTAAAGAAGTTACTTCTACTTATAAGGGAGTGAAATTTGCCGGTGCATGGTCAGACATGAGAATTGCCAGTGCAGAAGATTTCGTTACTTCTCCTGATACGTCTGTTAAAAAGACTACCTTATTAGAGATCGCAAAAAGGATCAGTACTTTGCCTGCGGATAAAAAGTTCTTCAAGAAAATTGAGAAACTATTTGCTGAGCGTAATAAAATGGCTACATCAAGTCATGTTTTTGACTGGGCAATGGGTGAGCAGCTGGCTTATGCAACTTTACTTACTGAAGGTAAGAGAGTTCGTTTAAGCGGACAGGATGTAGAGCGTGGTACATTCTCACATCGTCATGCTGTTTTAACTTTAGAAGATTCTGAAGAGGAGTATATCCCTTTAAGTAATCTTTCTGATCAGCAGGCTCCATTTGACATCTACAATTCACATTTATCTGAATATGGTGTTTTAGGGTTTGAGTATGGTTATGCAATGGCAAATCCTAATGCTTTAACTATTTGGGAAGCACAGTTTGGTGATTTCTTTAATGGAGCACAAATTGTTGTGGATCAATATATCGCAAGTGCAGAAACGAAATGGCAGCGTGAAAACGGGTTAGTCATGTTATTGCCTCATGGTTATGAAGGACAGGGCCCTGAGCACTCTTCTGCAAGGATTGAGCGTTTTATGGAGCTTTGTGCAGATTATAATATGCAGGTAACCAACTGTACTACTCCTGCTAACTTTTTCCATGCAATCCGTCGTCAGTTTAAACGTGATTTCAGAAAACCATTAATCGTTTTCACTCCTAAAAGCTTATTGCGTCATCCGCTATGTGTTTCTAAGCTGGAAGAATTTACTAATGGAAAATTCCAGGAAGTAATCAATGATGCAAATGTTAAGGCTAATGAGGTAGACAGAGTATTGTTCTGCAGTGGTAAAATTTACTACGAATTGTTAGAGAAACAACAAAAGGAAGAGATCAAAAATGTTGCGATTGTTCGTGTTGAACAGTTATATCCTACGCCATTAAAACAAATGGAAGAAGTTTATAAAGGTTATAAAAATGCGAAAGAAGCTATTTGGGTTCAGGAAGAACCTGAAAACATGGGTGCATGGCCTTATTTGTTGCGTAAAACAAGAAAGACAGTATTCAGTGATATTGAAGTGATTTCAAGAAAAGAAAGCAGCAGTACTGCAACTGGATTTGCGAAACAGCATGCGGATGAGCAAGCTTATATTCTGGCAAAATCTTTTGCAGCACCTGTAACTGAGGTGGATCAGAAAATTGCTAAGAAATCAGTGAGTAAAGCATATAACGTAGATTAGGAAAATATAATACATCAATTATGAGTCTAGAAATAAAAGTTCCGCCAGTAGGCGAATCAATTACCGAAGTTGTTTTATCCCGTTGGGTGAAGAATGATGGTGATGCCGTAGAAATGGATGAAGTAATCGCCGAGTTAGAGTCTGATAAAGCAACTTTTGAATTAACTGCTGAGCAAGCCGGAACTTTGAAAATAGTGGCGGCCGAAGGCGATACGCTGGCTATAGGTGCTGTAGTTTGTTCTATCGAAACTAGTGGAGCTGCTCCGGCAAAAGCGGCAGCACCAGCTGCTGAAGAAAAAGCGGTTGTTAATGATGCTCAGCCTGCGGCTCCGGTAGCAGAAAGAAATGGCGAGAGTTATGCAACTGGTACGCCTTCACCGGCAGCGGGTAAAATTCTTGCAGAAAAAGGTGTTGACGCGGCGGCTGTTAAAGGCTCTGGTGTTGATGGCAGAATTACTAAAGATGATGCGCTTAAGGCGGAGAAAGCGGCTGCACCAGCAGCTAAGGCTCCAGAAAAAGCTGCACCAACTGTAGCTGCACCTGTTGCGGGTTCAAGAAATGAACGCAAAGAAAAAATGTCTCCATTGCGCAAAACTGTCGCGAAACGTTTAGTTGCAGTGAAGAATGAAACGGCCATGTTAACTACTTTTAACGAAGTGAACATGAAACCGATCATGGATCTTCGTGGAAAATATAAGGATCAGTTCAAAGAAAAATATGGTGTTGGTTTAGGTTTCATGAGTTTCTTCACGAAAGCTGTTTGTGAGGCAATGAAAGATTTCCCTGCTGTGAATGCACGTATTGATGGGGAGTCTGTTGTTTACAACGACTTCGTAGATATTTCTATAGCTGTTTCTGCGCCTAAGGGATTGGTTGTTCCAATTATCAGAAATGCAGAGAGCATGACGCTTGCCCAGATTGAAAAATCTGTAATTGAGCTGGCTACTAAAGCACGTGATAGCAAATTGACTTTGGAAGAGATGACTGGTGGAACATTTACAATCACTAATGGTGGTGTATTTGGTTCAATGATGTCTACGCCAATTATCAATGCACCTCAGTCTGCGATTTTAGGAATGCACAATATTATTGAGCGCCCTATTGCAGAGAAAGGTGAAGTTGTTGTTCGTCCGATGATGTATCTTGCTTTATCTTATGATCACAGAATCATTGATGGCAGAGAGTCCGTTGGATTCTTAGTAAGAGTAAAACAGTTGTTAGAAGATCCTGCACGTTTGTTGTTAGGCATATAATTACTGATTAATATATTTTGGGAAATCCTGCTGTTTCGATACAGCAGGATTTTTTTTGTTTTGTTCATGTCATATATTTGGCTGTAATTCGTTTTTGACAGGATTTCTGTACTTTTACATCGTGAAAAAAAGCTACTTATTATTGTTGTTCCTGGTTTTTGGTAAAAAGATGAAGGCACAAGAAACTACAAATACAACGGATAATCCGGTAAAGATTGGAAAGAGTATATTCTCTAATGAGATCAAGAGGAATTTTTCGAGAAAAGGGGATTTCTTTGTGCATTGGGGGTATAACCATTCCTGGTACGGAAAGAGTGATATTAACTTTACAGGGCCTAATTATGATTTTACATTGAAGGATGTAGTTGCCCATGACAGGCAGTCGCCGTTAAAATGGAATTATTTAAACCCTTCAAAGATTTCTGAGCCTCAGTATAATCTTCGTGTAGGATATTTTATTGCTGATAATTATAGTATTTCCATCGGTTGGGATCACATGAAATATGTAATGGATATCCCGCAGCAGGTAGCGATTACTGGTTATATCGGAGATCAGATTTCTGAACCTGGTGTGCCTACTGGTGCGCTTGCTGGAACGTATAATGGACAAATGATCAATGTAACGGATAAAATGCTTACTTATGAGCATACGGACGGGTTCAATTATGCAAATATTGAGATCGAGCGTTATGATGATATCTGGGTTGCACCCTCGAGAGAGACTTCTTTAACTTTGGAGACTGGTCTTGGTGGTGGTATGATGGTACCGAGGTCCGATGTACGTTTATTTGAGCAGGGAAGAAATAATCACTGGAACGTTGCTGGTTATGGTTTTTCTGCTAAGATTGGTCTGAAGTTCTATGTGACCAGAGGGTTATATATTCAGAATACAACAAAGGTTGGGGCAACTAATTTGAAAACAGTCCATACTACTGGCAGGGATGATTTGGATAAGGCAAGCCAGAAGATTAACTATGTACAGAATTTCTGGGCGCTAGGGTACCAGTTCTAAAACTTTAAACGTCCTGGGGATTTTCTGTTGCAGGAAGGATATATTGACCAGAGAAGCGTCTAAAGGCATGTTTTATTTTTTAACGAAAAAATAACAGGAATAGGATATTGTATTGATAGTTATAGTGGATATTGCAGGCGGATCATATTTCTATGAAAAACATTAAATTATCAATTGACACTGCTTTATTAGCGGTGTCTTTTTTTTGCCTGTAAAATCATTCTAATAACAGAAGGCCCTGTATTTAATTAAATACAGGGCCTTTCTTTGTATAGGGAGTTAATAATTGCTATTCTTTTCTTACACTTCCGGATCCAATGACAGTTTTTCTGACTGCTGCATTTCCCGAATAGCGAATACTGCCTGAGCCACTGATTACTGCCTCAATGTTCTTATTGGCTGTGATGTAAATATTCGCTGAACCGCTAATTTGAGCAGATAGGTCATTTACGGCAAACTCTTTGCCTTTAAAGCCTCCTGATCCACTTAAGGTTAGATTTGAATCGTCTGCCTTGCCACTTAGTTTTATGGAACCTGAACCGCTGATTGTGCCTGTGAACGATTTTACATTTGCACTGGCAGTGATGCCACCTGAGCCGCTAAGAGTTGCGACCAGTTCTGGTGAGTTAATACTGTTTTCAACTTCTATATTACCTGATCCGCTCATGGTTAAGGAACTGATCTTTTTTGCCGTGATGTATACGACTACATGGGCACTATTGAATTTTCTTGACCAGTCATTCCATTTGGTTTTTGGTTTAATAGTCAAAACGCCAGAGATCACTTCGGTAGTCAGATTGGCAATAGCTTCCTGGTCACCTTCCAGACGCAGGGATTCTTTATTGCCCATCGTGATCTTTACAGTCAGTGGTCCTCCTGTAGCAACACCTTTAAAGCTTCCAACAGCTCTTTCTTCTTCAGTGAAGGACTTATTAATCCGGATGGGAGACTTGGCATTAACATAATAACCGAGTGTGACCAGGGCTAGTAAAAGTAGTGTATTTAATTTCTTCATTTCTTTAGGTTTTTTATAAGACGTTAAAGAGTTTGATTAGTTGCATAAACTTCTGCATTATTTATCCTTTTTTTACCAGTATATATTTTTTTATCGGTTATGAAGCTATCATGATTTTACATTTTTCACCAGTATCGATTTGATTTTTGTGTTCAAGAGCTCGCAGGCCCGGTTTATTTCGTTATATGATTTGAAAAATCATGACGGGTTCAACAAAATATAAAAATTAGGATCTGCTTTAAAACCGGATTCGTCAATACCTTTAACAGGGGTTGTTTTGAAGGTTGTAGTCGGGTAAATAAAACTAAAGGTACCGGGTGTCAGAGATACTTTAACTGGCATATCGAATCCTTCAACTACATTTGTCCAGCGGTAGGATAGTTTACCGTCTTTGATATGATAATTGAGTGTAGGTACCTGTGTGGTTCTCAAATACTGATCAAATACTTTGGATAGTTTTAAGCCGCTTTCTTTGCTGATATAGTTTTCGATTTGTGCTGTAGTAACGGTTTGGTGGTAGAATGTTTTATTCAATCCACGTAAAATGTGACGGAACTTTTCATCATTCTGGATAAGCTGACGAATAGTGTGCACCATATTTGCCCCTTTGTAATACATATCGCCCGAACCTTCGTGGTTTACATTGTAAGCACCGATGATCGGGACGTCATTTTGGATTTTATGTCTTATGCCTGCTACGTAAGCAGTGGAAGCTTTTTTTCCGTAGATGGATTCAACCATCAGTGCTTCTGAATAGTTGGTGAAACTCTCATGGATCCACATATCAGCAATGTCTTTGGAGGTGATGTTATTACCGAACCACTCGTGGCCACTTTCATGTACAGTAATGAAATCAAACTTTAATCCCCAGCCAGAACCAGATAAGTCATTGCCCAGATAGCCCATTTTAAATTGGTTACCATAAGCAACAGCACTTTGATGTTCCATGCCGAGATGAGGAGCCTGAACAAGTTTATAACCATCTTTATAGAAAGGGTATGGTCCAAACCAGTGTTCAAATGCTTTGAGCATTGGCTTTACGTCTGCATCCCAGTGGGGTCTTGCTTTCGCACTATCAGCTTTTAGCGACCAGTAGTCTAAGGTAAGATCCCCATTTTCTCCTTTGTAAATGTCTGTCCAGTGGGCATATTTCCCGATGTAAAACGTAATGTTATAGTTGTTGATCGGATTGGCTACAAACCAGTTGTATTGTTTATAGCCATCAGGTTTGTCGACAATACTGCGCAGGCGTCCATTTGATACTTCCTGTAAATCTTTAGGAACACTGATACTGATTAACACACTGTCAACTTCATCACTTTGATGTTCTTTAGTTGGCCACCATGAGCTTGCACCGAAGCCCTGACAGGCAACAGATACCCAGGGATCTCCGGCTTCATCTTTACTGAAAATAAAACCTCCGTCCCATGGTGGTTTTCTGGCAATGACCGGATTGCCTGAGTAAAAGACTTCAAACTTGTCTTTTGCTCCTTTTTTAATTATGGCTGGAAAAGTTGTAAATACAGCATTGAACTCCCTTTTGAAAGGGAGTTCTTGATTTTTATAAACTACTTTTTCAATGTTAAGGTTACTGAACAGGTCAAACTGAAGTTGTTTGAAATCTGTTGTTGCCGTAAAATTGAATTCATTGCTTCCACTAACTGATTTGTTGTTGATATCAACTTTCACGTCAAGGTGGTAGTAGTTGATGTCATAACAGGTACGCAGTGGGGTCAGCATACCTCTTAATGTATCTGCGCGCAAGAAGGTATGCTTTCCTTGTAAGAGTTGCGCATTAGCCTGAAAAAGTGCTGTGAATACAATAAGGGTACTGATAAATAATCTTTTCATAATGAATTATGGTTTTAATACAGTCACCGTTAAAGCAGAAGCATTCGCTTTATCATGATAAATACGGTGGGTTGCTTTCTGAAAGTCTTTATCATCTGCGTGGTAAATATCCAGGAATTTCTGCGGGTTCCTGTCTACTAAAGGAAACCAGGAGTTCTGAACCTGAATCATAATTCTATGGCCTTTTTTAAAGGTATGACCAACATCTGGAAGGGCATAATTTACTTTGGTGATCTGACCTGGAACGAAAGCTTCAGGCTGCTCAAAGCTATTGCGGAATTTTCCGCGCATCACTTCACCGCGAACCAGCATTTCATAACCACCCATGATAATTCCTTTGGGATTGATTGCCGGATCGGCTTCATCTTCTGGATAAGCATCAATTAGCTTAACAATATAATCTGCATCAGTACCCGTGGTAGATACCGAAAGTTTAGCCATTAGCGGGCCTGTCAGGGTAATGTCTTCTGTAAGCACATCTGTCTGGTAAACTTTTACATCAGGTCTGCGGGCGGCAAAACGCTGATCGTCGATCATATATTCTCTGGTTCTTTTTTCCTGTATGCCTTGTTGATAAGGAACCGGGTTGTTTGGATCACTTTCGTATTCATCAAAACTGGTTCCTGTTTCTGGCGCAGTAAAGCTTAGTTTTCCATTGGCCTGGAAGTAGAGTGTTTTTTCTTCTGTATCCTGAGGTGGCCAGCTGCTGAATTTCTTCCACTGGTTACTGCCGGTCAGAAAAATAGTTGCTTCGGCTATGTTTGCGTCTTTTTTATCTTTCAGGTATTGCATAAAGAACGGGAATTCCAGATTTTGCTGATACCAGGTACTGGTTTGCTGACCAAATTGTATGTCCCCAAAACTAGCTCCTGTTCCTCTTGACCAACCTCCGTGAAACCATGGCCCCATAACCAGGCTATTCTTGGCTTTAGGATTTTGTTTCTCAATGGCTTGATAGGTATGTAAAGCTCCGTAGGCATCTTCGGCGTCAAAGAAGCCACCAACTACCAGCACGGCTGGTTTTACATCAGTCAGATGCTGACGGATGTCCATCGCTTTCCAAAAGGAATCATAAGTGCCGTGAGCCATCAGATCATTCCAGAATTTAATGGTGTCACCAAAGTATTTTAGTTTCACGTTTTTCAGTGCACCAACACTTAGGAAAAAGCGGTAATTGTCTTTAATAGGGAACTTAAAGCTTTTAGGCCCTTTGTCCGGAGTAATCGGTTTTGGTCTTGGAACACCAAATACAGAATAAAAATTAAAGGCATCTGCCAGCATAAATGCACCATTATGGTGAAAATCATCACCATGAAACCAGTCTGTTACCGGAGCCTGAGGGGAAACTGCTTTCAGGCCTGGGTGGGCACCTGGTAACGAGGCTGTAGAGTAAAATCCTGGGTAAGAAATTCCATAGATACCTGCTTTTCCATTGTTATTTGGTACGTTTTTAATCAGCCAGTCTATAGTGTCGTAAGTATCAGTACTTTCGTCAATGTCTTTTTTGCTTTTCTTATTGGCAATCTGAGGTCGTACATCTACAAATTCACCTTCGCTCATCCATCTGCCGCGCACATCCTGGTAAACAAAGATGAATCCTTCTTTCAGGAATAATGGGTCTGGGCCCAAAGTGGTTTTGTATTGGTTTTCGCCATAAGGACTGCTGGTGTATGGAGTACGGTTCAACATAAAAGGATACTTTTGATTTTTATCCTTTGGTATATAAATCGCAGTAAACAGTTTAACGCCATCCCGCATAGGTATTTGTCTTTCGATTTTAGTGTAATTGTCACGGACATAGGCAGAATCTGTCACTTGGGCGAAGGAGGAATAGCTGGTTACCAGAAAGCATAGGGCCATCCAGAACATTTTAAAAGAAGGGTTCATATGAAAAGTTTAGATGCCCTAAATATAAGGGATATGGTGTCTTTTTTATAAAATAGCAGGCTATATAATCTAAAATGTTACTCATTTTGACCCTCAATTATAAAATGATTGTACCTTTAGCTCATCTAATGATCAGCCATGCCGCAAAATAAATTCAGTAGCTCCTATTTATCGTCTTTATTAACGCCAAAAATCCTGGCTTTCATAAAGTTTGGAATTACAGGCGTATCAGGATTGATCATAGATTTTGCACTCACCTGGTTTTTTAAGGATGAGCTGGGTTTTAATAAATTTATCGCAAATGGGATAGGCTTTACGGCAGCTGTCATCAGCAATTATATTATCCATCGCAACTGGACATTTAAAGCCAATAAGTCGAAGCCAGGATTACAGTTTACGGCTTTTTTTATCGTTTCATTAATTGGTCTGCTCTTAAATTCTGCTATTATCTTTTTATTGGATAATCTGCTTTCGGTCAACTTTTATATCAGTAAAGCGATAGCTATTTTTATCGTTTTCTTCTGGAATTTCAGTGCAAACTATTTCTTTGTTTTCAAATCTTCTGACAAAGGAAAATCAATCTAATCAACACCTATGCAGAAAGTATTGGCAGATCAAACTACAAAATGGCTTTACCTTTTTATCGGGTTTGCTGTACTGTTAAATTTTACCGGGTTATTTGTAACAGTGATCGGGCCTGATGGTGCTTTATATGCTTCCATCGCCAAAAACATGGCTCAGCACAATAACTTTATTGATTTAATGGTAGAAGGGAAGGATTGGCTGGATAAACCTCATTTCCCTTTTTGGATTACGGCTGTTTTCTTCAAAGTTTTTGGGATTAATACCTGGGCTTATAAGTTGCCCGGAATACTTTTTATCCTGCTGGCGGCTGTTTATACTTATAGATTTGCTAAAGAACTCTATTCGAAGCAAGTTGGTTTATGGGCTGTTTTGCTGTTATTAACTGCTCAGCACATCTTGATTTGTACGATGGATGTTCGTGCAGAACCTTTTCTGACCGGACTGATTATCGCAAGTGTTTATCACTTTTATAAAGCTTTGGGCAAAAAATGGTTCTGGCATTTACTGATCGCATCTGTATTTGCTGCCTGTGCGGTGATGACGAAAGGTATTTTTGCGTTGATCCCAATAGCAGGGGCTATTGCCGGAGAGTTGCTGATCAAAAAGAACTGGACTATGGTTTTTAATTTCAGGTGGGTACTGGCGGCAGTACTGATCCTTGTTTTTATGCTTCCTGAACTTTATACTTTGTACCACCAGTTTGATGTTCATCCTGAGAAGGTTGTTTTTGGGCGTCAGGGAGTATCAGGGATCAAATTCTTCTTTTGGGATAGTCAGTTTGGCCGTTTCTTTAACAGCGGGCCGATCAAGAAATCAAATGGTGATCCAACCTTCTTTTTACATACCATTTTGTGGGCCTTTTTACCTTGGAGTTTGTTGCTTTACACGGCTATATTTCAGTTTTTCCGCCAAAATTTTAAGAAACCCTTGTTAACTGAATGGTTTTGTATCTCAGGTTCATTCCTGACTTTACTGGTCTTCTCTTTATCAAAATTTCAACTCCCTTTTTATATTACTATCGTATTTCCGTTTTTCACGATCATTTGTGCGCAATATCTCTGTAAGTTTAAACTAGAAAGTTCTGTGAAGGCAATCCGGATCATGCAGCTGATTGTAGGCGGGATTATGACTTTCCTGATTGTGGTCCTGCATTATTTTTTCCAGCCGGATAATATCACGGTGTTTGCTGCAGCATTGCTTGCAGGGGTGGTGGCTTTGTTTATTATAATATCCCTTCAGCCAATTGATAATAGGTACAAAGTATTCTTCCAGGTTTGTACGGTGGCTTTTTTTGTCAATCTGTATTTTAACCTGGCTTATTATCCACGGTTAGTCAAATATCAGGGGGATAGTGAAGCTGCGTTCTGGATCAATGCGCACAATACAAAAGATCTGCCTGTAGTGCAAAGCAATCTTGGTTTTGCTTATTCGCTGGATTTTTATATTAATGCGCCTATCTATTTCTTAAGGCCTGGTGAGGAATCTTTATTGCCTCCGAAACCTTATCTGCTATATGCAGATAAAGCGTTAGTGGATCAATATATCCAGCAGGGCGTAAAGTTAAAACGCCTTAAAACTTTCGGGAATTACCGGATTACCATGGTCAAAGGAAAGTTTTTAAATCATACTACACGTGAGCAGACATTGTCTGTGACCGAAGTAGTGTTGATTAATTGAAAGATTAACAAGAAACCCCCTTGCTGATGCCTTATTTCTATTGGGGATTATTAACTTTGTACAACAAAATTTTATCATTATGCAATACGACGTCGTTATTATTGGTTCTGGTCCTGGTGGTTATGTTAGCGCAATAAGATGTGCACAATTAGGGTTAAAAACAGCAGTTATAGAAAAATATAAAACTTTTGGTGGAACTTGCTTAAATGTAGGCTGTATTCCATCTAAAGCATTGTTAGACTCTTCAGAGCATTATCATAATGCTGCGCATACTTTCAATACCCACGGGATTAACCTGAAGGATCTGACTGTGAATATGCCACAAATGATTGCACGTAAAGACGATGTGGTTGCGCAAAATACAGCAGGTATTACTTACTTGTTTAAAAAGAATAAAATTGACAGTTTTGAAGGTTTAGGTTCTTTTGTAGATAAAAATACAATCAGGATTACCAAAACTGACGGAACATCTGAAACGATCACCGCTAAAAATGTAGTAATTGCATCGGGTTCTAAACCTACGGCATTACCATTTTTACCAGTAGATAAAAAAAGGATCATTACTTCGACAGAAGCATTAAATATTAAAGAAGTTCCAAAAACGATGATCGTTATTGGTGGTGGGGTAATCGGACTTGAATTAGGTTCTGTTTACGCACGTTTGGGAACTAAAGTTTCCGTAGTGGAATACCTGCCTTCTATCATCGCTACGATGGATGCTGGCTTAGGTAAAGAATTACAACGTGTATTGAAAAAATCACTGGGTATGGAGTTCTTTATGGGCCATAAAGTAACTGGTGCAACTGCAAAAGGTAAAAAAGTAACGGTTTCTGCACTGAACGCTAAAGGCGAAGAGGTGAATTTAGAAGCTGATTACTGTATCGTAGCTGTTGGACGTACCGCTTATACTGAAGGTTTAGGTTTGGAGAATATCGGGATCAAAACTGAAGAGCGTGGTCATAAAATTCCTGTAAATGCACATTTAGAAACTGCTGTACAAGGTGTATATGCAATCGGTGATGTGATTACTGGTGCAATGCTTGCGCATAAAGCGGAAGATGAAGGTGTTTTTGTGGCGGAAACTATCGCTGGTCAAAAACCACATATTAACTATAACCTGATCCCTGGAGTTGTTTATACCTGGCCAGAGGTTGCATCAGTAGGTTATACTGAAGAGCAATTGAAAGAAAAAGGTGTAAAGTATAAAGCAGGGTCTTTCCCATTCAAAGCCAGCGGACGTGCTAAAGCAAGTATGGATACAGATGGTTTTGTAAAAGTATTGGCGGATGAAGCTACTGACGAGATATTAGGTGTTCATATGATCGGCCCGCGTGCTGCTGATATGATTGCTGAAGCTGTCGTTGCGATGGAATTCCGTGCTTCTGCAGAAGACATCGCAAGAATTTGTCATGCACACCCTACTTATACTGAAGCTATTAAAGAAGCAGCTATGGCCGCGACTGCAAACAGAGCGATTCATATCTAAGATCAGCTATATAATTTATTAAAAACCTGCAGTTTCGACTGCGGGTTTTTTTATGCCCAGTTTTGGATAGGCTTCAGCTAAAGCAGTTACGCCAAGTTGTATGAGTCTTAGGTTTTCTTCCTGATGGCCATGTTGTACTTCTACATTGATATAGGGGATTTTATTTTGCATGGCATAGATGGATAATGAGCCATCATCTACTGCTTCTTCTGATTGCAGGACCACATTTACATCTGCTTTTTTTAAGAGGTTGAATAGCTTTAATTCAGTGACCAGAATCATATCGTCTTCATCCATTTCATAATTGACATGAACGGAATCTGCGGTACTTCCTAATTCGTTTTCCGGCAGGTAACTCTGAATGCCAAATCCACCATCTGCGTTATTATGAAGAGTAAATATATAGGCTGATTTTTTAGGGTTGTAAGTTTTGAGAATAGTTTTGCCAGTGTTTTTCAGTTCGGCAATTACAGCTTCACTCGATACCCCATATTTCTCCAGTCCGATTGGAATACCTTCATCTGTATAAATACTGTTTGGATCTGTCTGGTAAGTAACTTCATCCTGGATGAATTTGAAGTTTCTTGCACCTCCATATTGACTATCTAAAATGCTTCCGCCATTTATAGCGATATAATCAAAAGCAGCTTTAACTCCGGTATCTTCATTGTCATGGATAGCAAGGAAATTGATACTGGGTGTATTGTAACTGTATTTTATAAGATTCAGTTCCATGTCTCCTAAAATGAGTTTGGTACTGTCTGTAGTCATGCCTTCAAATACTGGAGGATATTGTGCTTTAACCAAAAATGAGCAGGTTAAAAGAAAGATCAATACAAGTGTATATTTCATAATTACGTGTTGTGAATTTCTACAATGCAAAAAAGGAACCACAATTGGGTTCCTTTTTAAAATTTATAAAGAATGCTCTTAATGCTGGTGATCTAAATCATATTCATGAACTTCCTTATGTTCATAAGGTTCTACCATCAATTCATCAATAGTTACGCCTTTTTTATTGAATCCAAGACGTTCAAGGATACCGTCAAAAATCTGGTACATTACTGGTACTACAATCAGTGTCAGGAATAGTGAACTTAACAATCCACCAATAATTACCCAGGCCAGACCGTTTTTCCATTCAGCACCAGCACCACCTGCAAGTGCAATTGGCATCATACCAATGACCATCGCAATGGTCGTCATCAGAATTGGACGTAAACGTGCATGGTTAGCTAAAACAAGTGCTTCGTGTGTAGTTTTACCTTCTGCCTTCATCTGGTTGGTAAAATCGACCAGGATAATCGCATTCTTGGCTACCAGACCGATCAGCATGATCAGACCCAAAATTGTAAAGATGTTTAAGGCGTTATTTGTTAATGCCAATGCAAGCAGGGCTCCGATAACTGATAAAGGTATCGAGAACATGACTACAAAAGGATAAACAAAACTGTCATAAAGCGCTACCATAATCAGGTAAACCAGAATGATTGAAGCCAGCAGGGCAATTCCTAAAGTTCCGAAACCGTCTCCCTGGTTTTCTGCATCACCTGCCCAAACGTAACTTACGCCTACAGGTTTTTTAAGTTTTCCTGATTTTTCCAGATCTAGCAATTGTTGTTGGAACTCGGCTACAATTGTACCTGTTGGACGACCAATAGATTGCGCTCTTACCGAAACAGAGGTACTCTTATCTCTTCTTTCCAGCTGACTTGGCCCTGAACCATTGGTAATCGCTGCAAATTGTGATAACTTAATTTGTTTCCCTGCCGTGTTCACAAATATCAGATTTCTTACATCATCAATATTTTTACGGTTGAACGTTTGATAACGGATATTAATGTCATACTCGTATTCTCCTCTACGGAATTTACCATCTGTATTTCCACTAAATGCAGTCTGCATGGTTGCACCTACTGTTTGCAGGGTAAGACCAAGAGCAGCCATCTTATCACGATCTACTTGTACATTAATTTCAGGACTACCATTCTCAACAGATAACTTCAGCTCTGCAGATCCTTTGATCTTAGCCAGAACTGCTTTAGCGCCTTCGGCATATTTCATGGCACTGTCTAAATCTGAGCCCATCACTACCAGTTCAATAGGGGCGTTTTCTGCAATACCCAAAATACTGATCGGAACAGTTTTTACTTTAGCACCCACTAATACTTTAGAAAGTTCACGACTTACTTTTGTCGCGTAAATACTCGATACGTCTTCGCGTTTATCTTTTTCAACCAATTTTACATTGATCTCAGATTTATAGGCTGTAGCTTGTGTTCCTCCAAAGTCACCGCTTGATTGTCCTACGGTGGTAATCAATTGTATGATTTCTGGTTTTTTAACTAAAAAGGCTTCTGCTTTTTGTGTCATCAAATTCGTTTGTTCGATAGAGGCATCTTTAGGAAGCTCTATTTGTACAAGGAATTCTCCTTTATCACTTTTCGGGAAAAACTCTGTTCCGATATAACCTGCTGGAATTAGTCCGCATGAGCTGACAAACATCACCAATACGATTGCGATAGTTTTTCCTTTATTGGCTAAGGACCAGGTTAAAATACCTGTAATCCAGATAGTGAACTTGCGTAATTGGGCTTCGAACCATAAAATGAAACGGCCGAAGATATTTTTACCTTCTATCTTTTCTAATTTACCAAAGCGGGAAGATAAAAGAGGGACGATAGAGAAGGAGGTCAGTAAGGATAGTAAAGTTGCAATAATTACCACGACGCAGAATTGACGCAGGATGTTGGAAACCAAACCTGTACTTACTGCAATCGGGAAAAATACCACGACAATTACCAAGGTAATAGAGACTACGGTAAAACCAATTTCACTGGTTGCATCATAGGCTGCACGTACTTTGTTTTTACCCATTTCCATGTGGCGGTAAATATTCTCCAATACCACAATCGCATCATCCACCAAAATACCAACAACCAGGGATAAGCCCAGCAGTGACATCAGGTTTAAGGTATAACCCAATACACTGATCCCGATAAAAGTTGCAATCAGGGATGCTGGAATAGAAACCATAACGATCAATGCATTTCTGATACTGTGCAAGAAGAAAAGCATTACAAAAGCTACCAGAACAATTGCAAGTAATAAATCGTGGATTACCGCATCTGCAGATTCCAGCGTGAAAATAGAGCTGTCATTTGCAATAATTATTTTCAGGTCATTTTTAGCATAGTCTTTCTGCAAAGTTTCAATCACCTTATGAACGCTTTTACTTACCTCTACGGCATTTGCGTCTGATTGTTTGATGATTTGTATCGCGATGGCTCCTTTACGGTCTATACGTGCTAATTTCTCTACTTCTTTTTGTGCGTCTCTTACATCTGCGATATCCTGCAAACGAATTTGTGCACCATCTTTTCCTGTACCTACAACTAACTTACGCAGTTCATCTACGTTTTTGTATTTACCTGATAAACGGATTAAGATATCCTGGTCGTGTGTTTTTACACTACCAGTAGGGAAATCCAGATTGGAGGTTAAAATTGACTGCTGAACTTGTAAAACAGATAAGCCGTATCCCTGAATTTTATCTGCATCCAGACCCACTTCAATTTCACGTTCTTGTCCACCTACCAAATTCACCTGTGCAACACCGTTTACCCTGGAAATAATCGGAGCAATACGTTTGTCAATCAGATCGTAGAACGAGGCGTCATCCATCTTTGCAGATGCCGACATCGTAATTACTGGGAGATCATCCAGCGAGAACTTATTTAATGAAGGTGGCTTTACATCTGTTGGTAAATCTTTCAGAATGGAATTTACTTTACGTTGTGCTTCATTTAATGATAAATCCACATTGGCTTTATCATTCAGGGTGATAGTTACAACGGATAAACTTTCGTAAGAAACCGCGTTCAGTTTTTTGATATTCTCCATGGAAGATACCGCATCCTCAATTTTCTTGGTTACGGTATTTTCTACCTCACTTGGTGATGCACCCGGATATACCGTGGAAATAGACACCACATTCTGAGAGAATTTGGGCAGCAACTCATAACTTAAAGAGAAGTAGCTCAATAAACCCAGTAATGTCAATACGCTGAAAACAACGATGACAAGTGAAGGTCTTTTTATTGATATTTCTGTTAATTTCATCTATATATAGATTTATATGCTAATCTGATATTATTTTATAATTGCAACCGGACTGCCGTCAACTAAATTGATCTGTCCGCTGATGATTACTGTCTCACCTTCTTTCAGTCCATCAAGAATTTCTACCTGATCACCGATAATTCTGCCTGCAACTACTTTACGTTGTTTTGCTGTATTTCCTTCGCCAAGCACGAAAACTTCGTTACTGCTTACACTACCCACAAATGAACCGCGGGGAATAGTAATGGTTGCTGCCTGAGCCGGGAACTTGAAGATGGCAGTTCCGTACATACCTGCTTTGATCGTGTTTTTGTGGTTATTATCCACTTCAATTTCAATTGGGAAGTTTAGCGTTTCATCTGCTTTAGCAGCGATAAAAGTAATTTTACCTGAAAAATTATCAGAAGGGAATACATTTGATTTAATCTGTACAGCTTCGCCTACTTTAAGGTTTGCAACCTGTCCTTCGTTTACATTTACTTTCAATTTTAATTTTGAAACGTCAACCAGTTCAAACAACTGCGTACCCTGTGCAGTAACGAAAGCACCGGTCTCAATGTATTTTTTATTCACTATACCATCAATCGGAGATTTGATATTCGCATCACTTACTCTTCTTGCAGAACCTTGTAATCTTAATTTGGCATTTCTTGTAGCCAGTTTTGCCTGATCAAGTTGTTGCTGTGTAACACCTCCTGTTTTGAAAGAGCTTACATATCTGGCTTCATCTCTGATTGCATTATCTAATGCAGCTTGTGCAGTTTCTTTATCTGTATTGATAATCTCAGCATCAATATGTGCCAAAACCTGTCCTTTATGGACGCGGTCGCCTTCTTCTACATATATTTTTGTAATACGGCCTGCATTTTCTGACAGAAAGTTCAATTCTTTTTTAGGTATAAAATTACCATTTGCACTAAAATCCAAATCAACGGCTACTTTTTTCACTGGAGCCACGCGTACACTGATAGCACCACTTCCCTGAGCTACCAAAGCCGTTTGCGCGTCATTTTTCTTCTTATTGTTTTTAAGTATCAAAGCAATAGCTCCGATAACAACTATAATTAGAATGACTGTTATAATTCCTCTTTTCATTTTAATAGTGATTTTATATTTCCGTTAGATTTGATTAGTTGGATTTCGGCAATTTTGTAGTTCAGTAATGCCTGAGTATAGCTGTTTTGTGCAGACGTTAAGGCATTTTCGGTATCCAGAAGATCAGTTAATGCAGCAAGTCCGTTATTGTAATTGTTTTGCGTGCTGTTATAAATCTCCTGTGCCAGCAGTACATTCTGGCGTTGTGCTTTAATCGTATTAATATTGTTTTTCAATTGAATCTTAGCATTTTCATATGCAAGGTTCAACGTGTTTTTAGTGTCTCTGATGTCCTCATCATTTTTCCTGATATTCACATCGGCCTGACGGATTTTGGAGCGCGTGGCAAAACCACTGAATATTGGTATTTTTAAAGCTAATCCTATGGCAGAAGCATCATAGTAAAAGGCACTTCCATGCTTACTGAACAAGTCGAATTTATCACTTTGGCCAGTTTTTGACAGGTTAGCTGTCAAGGAAAGCTGCGGATAATACTCCGCAACATAAGCTTTACGCTGCAGGCCTAATAAGTCTTTCTGAACATTCAATAACCTGATTTCTGTTCTGTTTTCAAGGTCAACACTGTCTGCCATTGCAGGTAGTGTTTCTACTTTACTGAATTCATCGGGTGGCAAACTGATAGCAGCTGAAACAGGCATACCCATCGAGTATTTCAATTGATTTTCTAATTGTACTACTGCATTAATGGTTTGCTCACGTTGGGTCTCCAGATTAGTTAAATTAACTTTGATCCGGTCAACATCGATTTTCTTAGCTAAGCCGTTCTGATATTGATTCGCAATAATTTTCTCTACAACTTTAACATTTTTGATGTTAGTATCTATCACATTCAACTGTTGTCTGCTCACTAAAACCTGATAATAGTTATTGGCTACCAGTTCAATGATTTGTTCTTCAGTTAGATTTGCATTCAGATTATAATACTTTTCACTAGTTTTTGAGGCCTTTAATCCAGTGAAAACCTGTTGATTGAATAATTGCTGACTTAACTGTACGCCTGCATTGGAATTCCACTTTCTTCCTAAAGTAAACGCCTGGTCACCAAAAACCAGCTGTCCAATTATCGGGTTATAGGTTAATCCGGCATTTGCTGAAATTTGTGGCAGTGCTTGTGCTCTTACTTCCTGTGTTTTGTATTTACCACCATCGATATCAAGTTTTGCTTTACGCACATTTGTATTGTTTTCGATGGCAAAATTAAGCGCATCTCTCAGCGTAAGCTGTTCTTGCGCATTTACCAGGGTGGCAAACAGCAGGCAGAGCATTAAGATGGGAATTGATTTTACTCTTTTAGTCATGATTGTGGTTTTCGTGTAATAGGGCTGATTTTAGTTTTTTAATCCTTTGATGAATATTTTAGAGAGACTTATTTGTTTTTCCTTCATAATTTTTAATTCCTTTTTTCCTGGGAAAAGTTCTTTATTTCCGTGCATCACACATAAAGAAGTCAAACCAGATTGACAGGATAAATATAATTCGGCCAGTTTAGAGATATCTTCTTGTGGAGCGATCTCTTTATTTTCTACTGCCATTTCAAATATTTTTTCGTGAAACTCAACATTTTTCTCCAACATTTTTTCTAAATATGATTTTAATTCAACTGAGTTTAGTGAAGAATCTGGATTTCCATTAGATAAATGCAGCATATAATAGCGCAGGAAAAAGCGATGTTTGATTTCTACAATGTTCAATAATGTAGTTTCAATATTGGACGATTGTTTTAAATCGGCGTATAAAACATCGAAATAATCTTTAAAAATCCGTTCGACTACACCAAGAATTAAACTGGTTTTATCTGGAAAATAATAATACAATGAAGGCTTAGAGACAGATAGATCCTCTGCTATTTCATTCATTGTCGTTTTGTTGATGCCAAAATGTATAAAACGCTTTATTGCACCCTCTATAATTAGCTCCCTTTTTTTATCCGTTTCTGCCATTTTACTTTTTTACCTTCTGACTTTATTATATGTAAAGTCAAAAGTATGGCAAGCTTTTCTAATAAAGAAATTTTAGTATAAAAACAAGTATTCCTAGCGAAGAAATGACAATATCATGACTTTTATAAGAGCTGTTAAACCGTTTTTGTTGGCTTTCAGTCTCTTATAAGCTATTGTAACGAATAAATGGTAGTTTTGTGACTTAAATATGTTCTTAGTCTGCTGGCTTTAAACCTGCCAGAAAGATTTCGGCGAACCTTTTTTCTTTCAAAAAGATAAGTTTAAATTGTTCTTTTCCTGGGAAAATGTTTCGGGCACGGTTAAGTATATTGAAATGGATACCTGACACGGCTTCCACAAATATTTCAGTGGTGAAAGGAATATCCTTGATAGAAAATTCTCCGGATGTATTGCCTTTGGTTAATAAACCAGTAATGATTTTAAGTTCGAATGCTCTGGCGCGCTGAAATTTTTCATAAAGTGCTTCCGGAAGTTCCGGACCAATCATTTGTGTGTATTCAAGCAGGTTATAATATTTTTGTGTAAATGCTTGTCTTTTCTGCAGCAACATCAGGATACCTTCCGTAGCGGTAGAGGTCTTCTCTACGGACTTAATAAGGTCTCTGCTGATCGTGTGCATCATATGCTCGATTACACTTACATACAAGCTCAATTTGTCGGGGAAATAATAATAGAGTAACGCTTTTGAAAAAGCAATATCTTTTGCGATTTCGGTCATCGTAGTTTTTGCGAGTCCGTAGTGTGCGAACCTCTTTAGTGCAGCGTCTATAATTAAGAGTCTTTTTCTATCTTGATTTTCCATTGTGAATGAGCGATGCTTTTTTCTATGAGCGTGCTGGCTTGAATTAGGGTTAGAATCGGATGTAAATTATGCAAATTTATTAAATATTATATTTAACATATTTATTACACAGCCTAACAATTACATTTGCGGTAAATAATTCTAATAATTCTTATGCTTGTATTACAAGAAAATATATCCCTTAAAACTTACAATACTTTTGGTATTGATGTCAAAGCACGCTTCTTTGTTGAAATCTTTACTGAAAATGACCTGGTAGAACTAAGGAACCATCCGGTGTTCAAAGCCAATAAATTGCTGGTGCTTGGAGGGGGGAGTAATGTGCTTTTTACCGAAGACTATGCTGGTCTGGTGTTAAAGGTTAGTATTCCTGATATTACTACTGAAGTAACAGACAATCAGGTATTTGTTGCTGCTGGAGCAGGTGTGATATGGAATGATCTGGTGAACTATTGCGTAGAGAATGGTTTTGCAGGCATGGAAAATTTAAGTCTTATTCCAGGGACTGTGGGTGCATCTCCGATCCAGAATATTGGTGCCTATGGAGTAGAACTTAAAGATGTGTTTGAATCTTGTGAGGCATTTGAACTGGCCACAGGCGAGCTTAAGAATTTTGAGTATGATGATTGCCATTTCGCTTACAGAGACAGTGTCTTTAAAAATGAATTAAAGGGTCAATATATTATTACGCGCGTCAATTTCAGACTGTTTACCCGTATCAGAATCAATTCTCAGTATGGTGCCATACAATCGCTGCTTGCCGAAAGAAGAATTACGCATCCTACAATCACAGATATTTCAAAGATTGTTGCAGAGATCAGGGTGAGTAAATTGCCAGATCCGTCAACCATCGGCAATGCTGGAAGTTTCTTTAAAAACCCTATCATCGACCGTTCGAAATTTGAAGGATTAAAACGTGAATTTCCTGCAATGATCAGTTACCCGGTTGGTCAGGACAAAGTTAAACTTGCTGCAGGCTGGCTTATCGAGCAGTGTGGTTTTAAAGGGATTACTGAGGGGCATACGGGAACCTGGAAAAATCAGGCATTGGTGCTGGTTAACCATGGTGGAGCAACTGGTGAAGAAGTGTATAGTTTTTCAGAAAAAATTATAGACACTGTATGTTCTAAATTTGATGTAAAACTGGAACGGGAAGTGAATATCCTGTAACAATTGTGTGATTTTCACAACTATAAGAGGTTTTTTCATGGTTAAACAATTAAATCTATATGTTTAATCATGAATCATTTTTTTGGTACATATGTTGTATAAGTGTTAATATACAAGATTAAACAAACTAGATAACGCCACTTTTTAAAAGGTCTTGTTTGCTTGCTTTTTTAACCTTAAAACTTAAACACTATGACAAAAAATGAATTCAACCTTCAGCTTCACAACCACTCGGTTTCCTTGCAGTCATTCGCTTTAAATTTTACCAAAGATATTGAAGATGCAAACGACTTAGTTCAGGATACCATGCTGAAAGCGGTTACGTATTATAGTAAGTTCAAAGAAGGAACAAATTTGAAAGGATGGTTATTCACCATCATGAAAAATACCTTTATTAATAATTATAGACGTTTGGTCAAGACAAATGCATTAATTACTAAATCTGAGGATATCTCATCTGCAAATTTGCATTATAGTGCCACT
Organism: Pedobacter sp. UYP1; assembly: GCF_040547305.1. Taxonomy (NCBI): domain Bacteria; kingdom Pseudomonadati; phylum Bacteroidota; class Sphingobacteriia; order Sphingobacteriales; family Sphingobacteriaceae; genus Pedobacter; species Pedobacter sp. UYP1. Next base: position 49,694 of record NZ_JBEPPL010000016.1, read on the forward strand.
AAAAATACGATAGACAGTAAATTTATTATTGGTGATATCAATAAGGCTTTAGCTACTTTACAGCCTGAATATTATGTGCCTTTCATTAAATATTTTGAAGGCTATAAATATCATGAGATTGCAGATATGCTTGAAATTCCAATCGGTACAGTAAAGACAAGAATTCACGTAGCCCGTCAGATCTTGAAAAAGTATCTTAAAACATATTCAAAAGAGATTTTAGGGACAGAGATTGTTTAGTAATCCTGTTTTCTTTTAAAGAAAAGCAGCTATGTGAAAAATAGCTGCTTTTTTTGAATAATGGCAGAGGAAAAAGAAAGTGGTTTAGTCGGATCAAAAGTATATTTTTGGCCTTCAGACTTATCCTGCTAAATGAACTATACTTATTTATTGATTAACCTGGCACTTTTGTTATTGCCTGTTTTACTGTTTTCTGTCCGGCAACTGAACTTTACTGACAATAGTAAATTCATAATCCTTGCCGTTTTAATCAGCGTTTTTGCTTTCTCTATCCCTACGGAATTTATGACGCAATTAAAAGTAATTGTGTTTAATCCGCCTTACCTGAGTGGAATGACTTTATGGCAATTACCAATAGAAGAGTTGCTGTTATTGTTTCTCTTACCTTTAAGCGGGATCGCTGTTTACCTGTTTCTTAATCATCGTTTCCCAGATAATGGTCCTGAAAAATATAGCCTGGCTTTTAGCAATATTATGTTGGGCGTATGTATAGCAATGCTCTATTTTGGTCATCAAAAGTTATATACACTTTTTACATTTTCGATTCTGTTCGTATTTATCCTGTATGTCGAATATGTGAATAGCATCAGGTTTATGTACCGTTTTTACCGAGCATTCCTGGTAACCTTGATTCCATTTTATATCGTATACGGTATACTGGCGAATTTGCCTGTTTTACAGTATAATAGTGCTGAAACACTGAATTTTAATCAGTTTAATATTCCATTTGAAACTCCCTTTTATTTTATGGGGATGTTATTGCTGAGTGTTTATCTTTTTGAATTTTTTAAATTAAGATCACGTCGTTAATGGAGTTGCCAGAATTTACTAAACAACAATTGGCGTTGAGAAATGGACAGGACAAACCGCAAATATGGGTGGCTTACCTTGGGTTGATCTATGATGTTGGGGAAAGCCGGTTATGGAAAAATGGAAAGCATTATGAGCATTGGGCCGGACAGGACCTAACTGATGAATTAGCGGATGCACCACATTCAGAAACTGTATTTGAAAAGTTTACCGCAATTGGTAAACTGAAAAGTTAATAAAAAAGCATCAGCTTTGCTTGCCCCGAAAAGTTAGATTTTCTGGAGGCATTGCAAATGCTGATGTTTTTTTATTCAGAATCAGTTTCCACGATTTAACGGCGTATGAATAATTAAGCTTCAATCAGTGTGAAAGCGCTCAGGTTTACAAATTCTTGTATACGGCCAGCAACTTCTGCTTCTGTAAGGTTGACGATTTTTTCTGTACCGAATTTCTCTACACAGAAAGAGGCTAATGCAGAACCATAAACGATTGCATTTTTCATCGTATCGAAGTCGATTGTTCCAACTTTTGCTAAATAACCAATAAAACCACCAGCAAAAGTGTCACCTGCACCAGTTGGATCGAAAACTTCTGCAAGAGGAAGGGCAGGGGTAGAGAATACTTTATCTTCATGGAAAAGTAATGCACCATGTTCACCTTTTTTAATGATCAGGTATTTTGGGCCCATCTCCAGAATTTTCTTCGCTGCTTTAACTAATGAATATTCGCCTGAAAGCTGACGCGCTTCTTCATCATTAATCGTTAATACATCAATCATTTTAAGCGTATCCAGCAAATCATTCAATGCAATGTCCATCCAGAAGTTCATCGTATCTAAAACGATTAGTTTAGGCCTGTTTTTAAGACGTTTGATGACTGTTTGCTGTACTTGTGGAGTAAGATTACCTAACATCAGGTATTCGCAGTCCTGGTAGCTCTCAGGGATAATCGGGTCAAAATCTCCCAAAACATTCAGCTCAGTAACTAAAGTGTCTCTGCTGTTCATGTCATTATGGTACTTTCCTGACCAGAAAAATGATTTTTCACCTGCTTTTATTTGCAGACCTTCGGTATCAATACCATGCTTTGTGAAGGTATTAATGTCTTCCTGGTGGAAGTCATCACCCACAACTCCGACGATTTTCACCTTATTGTAGAAGTAAGAAGCAGCCAAACTTGCGTAAGTTGCAGCTCCACCTACTATTTTATCGGTCTTTCCGAAGGGAGTTTCAATTGCATCGAATGCTACAGTCCCTATGATTATCAGGCTCATATGTTTTATTTTAATTTTTTTTGAAAAATATTGTCTACAAATATTGCATAAATAATTTAAAAGCCCTAATATTGCATTCCCAAAACGAACGAAGCTTTATGTTGTTTATTAAAGCAGAGAAAAACGTTTTCGGATAACCAGAGTACTCCTTCTTAGCTCAGCTGGTTAGAGCATCTGACTGTTAATCAGAGGGTCGCTGGTTCGAGCCCAGCAGAGGGAGCAGATTAAAAACCTTTCAACATCACGTTGAAAGGTTTTTTCTGTTAAAGTAGAGGGCATTGCCTTTTATATTACGCTTTACCTTTTTAAAAAAGGCGTTATTTTTTTAAAAAACCAGCACTCCTTCTTAGCTCAGCTGGTTAGAGCATCTGACTGTTAATCAGAGGGTCGCTGGTTCGAGCCCAGCAGAGGGAGCAAATTGCAAAAAGCCTTTCAGTTTTCACTGAAAGGCTTTTTTGTTTTAAATAGCACCACAGGTTGTACGAACTCATTAAGATTTACCCTTGGTATACAATTCATTAACTATCTTTGCAGTCAATGGAAATCAAATCCTATATAGATGAGGGTAACCTGGAACAATATTGTTTCGAGTTAAACAATGCAGACCTTGGAAACGAGATCGCTGCGCTGCGCCCGGCTCATCCCGAAATAGGCCAGGAACTCAACCAGATCGGATTGGCCATTGAAAAACTGGCGCAAAGCCACGCTATTACACCAAGTCCAGGGCTTCAAAACAGGATCATGGCTGCTCTGGGCATTGCCGAAGAGAAGATTGACCTGGATAACCTGCCACCGACCAGTAAATATTCGAATTATGAAAGTTGGTTGAAAGCGGTGGAACATTTGATCCCTGCTGAGCCTTTTGATGATTTTTTCGCTTATCCGTTACAGCAAAATGAACAGATCGCACAAACGCTGGTTATCACCAGATTGAATGTACCGGAAGAAATTCACGAAGTTGTAGCTGAAAGTTTCTTTATTCTGAAAGGCACATGTACCTGTACAGTAGGCAAAGAGATTTTTACGCTGAATGCAGGGGATTATTTAGCTATTCCATTGCACATCAGCCATGATATCAGAATCGACTCTCCTTATGTGATCGCTATCTTGCAACACCAGTTCTCCTGATCAACAAAAAAACAGAATGGAATACTATTTCATTATTATAAAGAATTACCTCTTTCATCAAGCTGATATACATCAGGTAGATCCCTGGTTATTTGGCATTTTGTATCTGTTAAGTAAGGTCTTGTTTCTTTTGTTTTTGGGCTGGGCTATTAAAAATTTAAGAAAAAAAGGATCCATACTTCTCCCTTTACTATTTGCTGCTTTGGGCTACAGTTTACCTTATCTCTATCTGATCATCGCCGGAAAAAACATTCCGCTATGGATATACTTTGTGATCACCCTTATCTATATGTTCAGCGCATGGTCCATACGGGCAAAGTTAAAGGCTGCCCGTATGGATTCTGAAACACCTGAAGCTCCCATTTCCACAGGAAAGGAAATTCACAATTAAGGATAAAGGTTTGTTGTCTCTGTGATGAGTGCCTGCATTAACGCTGCTGCCCTGGTATGTTTTAAATTAACGGTATTCTGTCCTGACCAGAAGTTAATCAGGTCTGTTTTTCCCTGTGCAAGTGCAGCTGTTTTCAACTGACCGATCAGGCGGCTTTGCAGTGGAAATGGAAGAACTGCAGTTTCCTGTTTAATTTCATCTGAAATGCGGTTCCGGATCAATCTGCCCATTCTGCCGGTTAATGATTTAGAAAGTACGGTATAGTTGGATTCCTCAGAAAATAATTTCGCCCTGTGAATAGGTGTTGCATTTGATTCGTTTGTAGCCAGAAACGCTGTGCCTAACTGAACAGCATCAGCACCTAATGTCAAAGCAGCGGCAATGCCCTTAGCATCAGCAATACCGCCCGCTGCAATAATTGGTGTCTTTATGCTGGCTTTTAACTGCTGAATAAGAGTAAAGGTTCCTGTTAATGAATCCTGTGCCGGGCGGAGAAACGAAGGCCGGTGTCCTCCGGCTTCAAAGCCAGCAGCAACTATTGCATCAACTTTTGCTTCTTCCAAGGCTAAGGCCTCATCTATTGTTGTGGCTGCACCTACGGTTTTAATGCCCATTCTGCGACATTCATCCAGTATTTCCTTTGGCGGAATACCAAATATAAAACTAAATACTGCTGGTCTGATCTCGAAGATTGCTTCTGCCTGCTGAAGAAACCTGGAAGGGATATTTACATCCAGCTCTGGCAGCGGAATGCTGAGCTCATCAAAATAAGGTTTAAATAATTGCTTTACTTCTTCAATCTGTGTCGCAGAATAGTCAATTAAAGAAGCGTCAACATCCGATACCCACAAGTTAATATTATAGGGTTTATCAGTTTTCGTTTTGATAATCTGAGCTGCTGCAAGTATTTGATCGGGGTCAAGTGTATAGGCGCCAAAGCTCCCCAGTCCGCCGGCATTGGATACTGCAGCTAAAAGTTCCGGAGTAGAGAGGCCACCGCCCATAGGGCCTGAAAGTATAGGATATTTAATACCAAATAATTCGCTGATTTGAGTTTTATGCCACATTATTTAAATATTTACACGGGTTACTAATTTATTCATTATTATCCGATATGATGGCCTGAAACATGGCCTCCGTCTAAATTAACGATTTCACCAGTTACAAAATTGCTGCCAGCCAGATAAAAAGCAAGTTCCGCAACGTCACTGGTTTCGCCGATACGATTCAGTAAATGAAGGCCTGCAAGACTATCTGCATTGGTAACGCCTGTTTTAGCCTGAAGCGGGCTCCTGATAATTCCTGGTGCTATAGCATTTACACGGATATTATTGGGACCAAATTCTGCTGCCAGTTGTCTGGTTAAAGCATGGATACCACCCTTACTTGAAATTGGTGCAGTTGCTGGAAATCCACCGATAGCATGATCAACGAGCACTGTTCCAATATTGATAATGGAACCTCCACCTTGTTTGAGCATTTGTTTAACTGCTGCCTGACTTGTAAAATAAGTGCCTTTCAGGTTGATGTTTAAAAAACTGTCCAGATGCGCCTCGTCAACTTCCAGAAAAGGTTTCGGCTCAAATATTCCAGCATTGTTGACGAGTACATCAACAGCTCCGAAACTTGTTACAGCTGTATCAACGAGTAGTTGTCCGGTGCCTGGCCTACTAATGTCACCTATAACCATAGCTACACGCTCCTGATTGTCTAATTCATTAAACGCAGCTCTTAAATTATCTTCATTTGCAGAATTAATAATTACGTTATATCCTTTTTGCAGAAATAAACCTGCGATTGCCTTACCAATACCGGTAGATGCACCGGTTACGATTACTGTCTGTGTTTTCATGTTGTTGTTTAAGCTTGTTTTTTAGCTGTTATTCCTTTTTCGCGCAGCACGGAAACCTGTTCACCTGCATACCCCCAGTTATCCAGTTCAATTTCCTGAATCACTACATGTGTTAGTTGAGGGTCTTTATCCAGTATTTCTGTGATTAGTTTAGTGACTCCTGCAATCAGGGATTGTTTTTGTTCCCGGGTAACATCCTCGCGGGTTAATTCTATTTTTACGTATGGCATGAGCTGAAATTTAATTGTGAACTAATGCGGTTAGTTTTACATCCAGCTCAAATTCGTTGTAGATGAGTGTATCACCAAGATTGGTGAAGAAATTGCCTGAACGGAATTTCATGTCATATTTGGTCCGGTCAATAGTGATTTTTCCTGAAGCATTAATCTCATCTGCTGTGATCAGTACAGTTGCAGGGAATTCTACCGGATGTGTAATGCCTTTAATAGTCAGATTTCCTGTGAGCAGATAGTTCAATGAGCTAAGGTATTTTGAGCTAGTCAATGTAAATGTGGCTTGAGGAAAGCTTTCTGTTGCGAAAAAATCTTCAGAGAATAGATGACCAGCAAATTGAGCATTTGTATCTGGATCAATGATATCGAGTATTTTTATAGAGGTCGTGTCAATAACAAAGCTTCCGCCGCTGAGTTTGTTATCATCCAGAATAAGTGTACCATCGTTAATCGAGATGGTACCGTTATGGGTGCCTGTCACCTTTTTGCCAGTCCAGCTAATGCTGCTTTGCGTATTTACAAGTTTGAATTTTTTAGTTTCCATTTCTTTATAATATCAATCGCTAGTGATTTGATAGTACAAAGGACGGCAGGAAATTTCAGCTGATCAGGTGATGTACATCACATTCGTAGCCGGCTCATTTATGCGCATGGTAAAGTCTGCTGAGTGTTTCTCTGGAAACGCCAAGATAGGCGGCGATAAGGTGTTTAGGAACCAGATTATACAGTTGAGGATATAATGCCAGCAGCTCTTCATACCGGATTCTGGTGTCATTATTCATAAATGATAACAGTCTTTTTTGTGAAGCCAGATAGCCTCTGTTGGTTCTCCACCTGAAAAAATGCTCTACCTGGTGCAGTTCGCTGCATATTTTTTCCCGGTCAAGATTAGATAGGCAAAGCACTTCTGTATCAGTTATACAATCTACGCTGATGGTCGCATTGGTTTGGTTGTATAAAGCGCCATAGTCTGAAGTCCACCAGGTGGGCATTGCAAACTGAAGGATATACATTTTAAGCTCATCGTTAATGAAAAAGGCTTTCAGGCAGCCGGAAATAACAAAATACTCCTGTTCTACTTTTTCACCAGTACCGATTATTACCTGTCCTTTTTTGTAAGACCGTGGTTTAAAATGCGAGAAAAAGTACTCGAATTGTTCATCGGTCAACGAGGCGGTTTTAGTGATATGCTGTTTTAATATTTCTTTCGCTTCCATGAAAACTATATTCCTATCTTAGGATCTCCTTAATATTTTTGTAAAAATCAATGTTTAATATGAAAAGATACATTTTATTACTCCTTTTATTTATTTCCTTTTCGGGGTATGCCCAGCATACGATTAATAATTATAAATATGTGCTGGTACCAGAGAAATTCAGTTTTCTTAAGGAACAGGATCAGTACAGGCTCAATACGCTGGCTAAATTTCTCCTGGCCGAAAAAGGATTTGATGCCTATTTTGATAATTTTGATCTACCAACAGCAATTGCCAATAATAAATGTGATGCATTGCATGCTGAAGTTCTGGAGAAAAAGGGAATGTTTACAACCAATCTCACACTATTATTAAAAGATTGTAAGGGTAATATTGTTTTTAAAAGCAAGGAAGGAAAAAGCAGAGAGAAAGAATATAAGACTTCTTATAACCTTGCTTTAAGAGATGCTTTTACGTCACTGGATGAAGTTAAATATGCTTATAACGGAACTGTGAATTCACAGGATCAGCAGGTAGCAACAACTATAACAGCAGTTAATGCTCCTGTAGCCACTGCAACTGTCCCTGTTAGTGCTGTAGTGGTAACTCCAGCAAAAACTGTAGCAGTAGAAACAAATCAGGCTGCCGGAACATTATATGCACAGCCAACAGCTAATGGGTATCAACTCATAGACACTACGCCAAAGAAAGTATTAACTCTATTAAAAACATCTGTTCAGGATTATTTTATTGCCGACAATGGAACCGCCAATGGAATCGTGCTGAAAAAGAATGGAGAATGGTTTTTTGAATATTATAAAGACGATAAGCTCATGGCTGAAAAATTGCTGATCAAGTTTTAACTGAACAACACTATCGACTATTAAAAAGCCTTTCATTAATCATGAAAGGCTTTTTGCTTTTTACATCCCCGGGTTTCACCATTGTTTATGTTCCCGCATAGGGGTCTTGGGAAATTCTGCGTTTACGAATCAAATAATCGCAAATGATTCACATTAAAAGAACCTGGTTATTATTGAGACGAGCATTATACAGCTTTAAGCGATTAGCTTAAATGAGCTGAAGAATGAGATGGCTAAGGAAATGGAAATGCTGTTGGACAGATTGAAATGTCGTTTCAGTAAGGGTAATTTCCGTCTCAGTTACTTTATCCACCTATAAATTTGAGGTCAGCTTAGATTTGGAGAATAAAGAAAGTAAAATTAATTATTGGAGTATGAAAAAATTATTGTTAGCAGCAGGGCTATTAGTCTCTGTACAATTAGTAAAGGCTCAGGACATTCAGTTAATTCCGAAAGCTGGTTTAAGTTTCTCTAGACAGTCGATTAGTAATATGGATGGAGAGAAATCAAAAGCGGGCTTTACAGCAGGATTAGGAGTTAATGTAGGACTTAAAAATTCTGCATTTTCAATTCAGCCCGAATTAAACTACGTCAGTGCAGGTACTAAAATCAAAAATGATAACAACAAGTATAACCTGAATTATCTGGAGCTTCCAATTTTGGTGAAGTATTCTTTTGGTCCGGTGTACATTAATGCGGGTCCGTCAATTGGACTGGCTGTTGGCGGAATGAATAAAATGGAAGCTTTCTATCAGGCCAAAGTTCAGAAATTAAACTTTGGTGTTCAGATGGGTGGCGGTTTAGCTATTCCTGTTGGTAAAGGTGCTGTTCTGGTTGATGCCAGATATGCGCTTGGCTTAACTGATGTCAGCAAAGGCCCGGCGACAGTTAAGAACCGGGGTTTCATTGCAACAGTAGGCTACGCAATACCATTGAAATAGTTTTGCCAGCCATACAAACTGCCCGTGATTTGGGTAATGGGCAGTTTGTAATTTGAATTATTCTATTATCCCAGTCAATTATGGCCTATAGGCTTTATGAAGTTTCTTATTTCAATATTCTTTCTTTTCTTTTTCTTTGGGGCAGAGGCCCAGACGGTACAAGTGAAAGGTCTGATTACAGACAAATCAACAGGACAGCCATTGTCTGGAGTAACTATAAGTTTCGAAAATTCCACGAGTAAAACCTCAAGCGATGCCAAAGGATTTTATACCATCATTTCGAAGGAAAAAATTAAAGCGATTCATTTTTATGGGATAGGTTACCGAAGATTGAAACTGGAAATGCCTGCAGGACATAGCCATCATATGAATATTGAATTAGAGCCGCAGTCTGAAGATTTGTCTGAAGTAAGCATCTCCGTCGCTCATCAGCCGAGATATAAGAATAAAGGCAATCCGGCAGTTGAATTGATCAGAAAAGTGATCGAACATAAAAAATCCAATGCAGCAAACCTTCAGAATTACCTTTCCTATCAGGAATATGAAAAAATGAATATTTCATTAAGTATGACTACTGAAAAAGCAAAGACTTCGAAATTGCTTAAGCGGTTATCATTTTTAAAAAATAATTCAGATTCGCTGACCCGGCCGGGAAAATTACTGACCCCTATTTTTATGAAGGAAAAAATGAGCCATAACCTGGTTTATCAGAACCCTTTTAAACAGGAGACTGCTGTTCTTGCAGAGAATCAATCCCGTATAGATCAATTTATTGACGAGGATGGTATCAATGAATATCTCGATAAGATTTATCAGCGGGTTGATCTCTATCAAAATGATATTGGTATAGGAAATCAGAGTTTTATGAGCCCGATTGCTGATCTTGCCCCTCAGTTTTATAAGTACTTTATTATAGATACTTTAAAAGACGTATCTCCAATGCAGATTAAACTGATGATAGCACCCCGTAATAAAGAAGATGTGCTTTTTCTGGGTTATCTGTATATAGCACTCGATGGTAAATACGCAGTACAAAAGGCTACACTTTCTGTTAACTCTAAAATAAACATTAACTGGGTAAAGGAGATGAACATTTCTCTTCAATACCACCAGGATAAAACGGGACATTACTACTTAGGGAAAAGTATAATGGCAATGGATCTTGGGCTTTTTAAAGAAGGCGCCAGTATTTTCGGAGAAAGGACTTTGTTTATCAATGATTTTGTTACTAGTCCAAACGCATTAAACCTGCCCTTAAAATCTAAAAGTCTGGAAGGTCAGCCAGTGCAAATGGCAGAGCTGAGGCCAGAAAAGCTCACTCCAATTGAGGAAATGGCCTATAAGAATATTGATAGCCTGAAAAACTCAAAACCATTTAAGCGCGCTATGGGATTAGCCTCCTTCTTACTTTCCGGTTATATTGGCCAGGGTAAAGTAGAAGTAGGCCCTTTCAACTCTTTCTACAGCTTTAATCCTGTAGAAGGCCTGAGGCTTAAAGTTGGTGGAAGGACAACCGATTTATTCAGCAAAAGAATTTTCTTTGACGGACACATTGCTTATGGCAGCCGTGACCAAAAATGGAAATATTCATTAGGAACAATACTCTCACTTTCTCCGGGTTCAATTTATGAATTCCCTGTAAAATCATTAACCTTAAGACATAGTTATGAAACTCAGATACCGGGGCAGGATCTCAATTTCCTTGAAGATGATAACTTCCTGTTATCATTTAAAAGAGGGGTAAATGATAAATGGTTATACAATAGAAAATGGCTGTTGGAATATCTGCATGAAACCGAAAATCATTTCTCCTTTAAAGTAGCTTACAAGAACCAGGTGTTAGACCCGACAGGTGGGCTTCGGTTTATTGCATTGACTAATTCCGGCCATTCGGAGGTTCCGGATATTACCACTTCTGAGTTTACGGCCGAAGTGAGATGGGCACCTCATGAACAATTTTATCAGGGGAAACGCTTCAGAAGACCAATCCGGAATGCATATCCTATTTTCACTTTACGGGGTTCTGTTGGGGTAAAGGGATTCCTGAATGGAGACTATAATTATCAGAACCTGACCTTTAACGTATTTAAAAGAGCTTACTTTTCTCAATTTGGCTATTCAGATATTATCCTGGAAGCAGGGAAGGTATTTGGAAAGGTTCCTTTTCCATTGTTAACTATACATCGGGCAAATCAAAGTTATGCTTACGAACTGCCATCTTATAACCTGATGAATTTTATGGAATTTATGAGTGACAGATATGCAAGTATTAATCTGGAACATAATTTCAACGGATTTATCCTGAATAAAATACCATTAGTGAAGAGACTTCAATTGAGAGAAATCCTGACTTTAAAAGTATTAAGTGGTTCTCTTTCCAGTAAAAATGATCCGCGCGAAGGTTCTGGGTTATATCAGTTTCCAAGGGATAGACATGGCAATGAAGTATCTCCGGCATTAGGTTCTACGCCTTATGTGGAGGGAAGTGTGGGACTATCTAATATTTTCAAAATACTGAGAGTTGATCTGGTCAGAAGGTTTACTTATCTCGATCATCCAAGAATATCCAAATGGGGGATTAGAGCTAAGATTAAAGTCGATTTTTAGCGCAGACTTAGCCCACAAAAAAAGCCGGTATGTGAACATACCGGCTTTTTTTGTGGGCTAAGTCTGCCTGGTTAAGCGAAGTTAAACCAGGAACTTTCTGCCTTATAATCCTCTATTACCTGTGAACTGTTATCAAAAGTAAAAGAACAGATTAAAGTGCGTACTTCTTGTTTCACATTCATAATGCAATTATCAATCAGATCTTTTCTGAAACCTTTAAGTTCCAGATCCAATACATAACCTAAAGAAACAATTCTTCCGATCACTTTTCCCAGATCAAATAATTTCCGTTGTGAAAGGGCGCTATTCAAGGTGAAACTTAGTTCCTGTTTGAAGTAATGACAAGCTTCAGCAGTTTGTTTCAGTGTAGCCAGGAAATCAAATAAATTCGATTCTTTCTGTTTCTTCATCTGACGTATAATGATTTCAGAAATTTGAGCATAAAGCATTTCATTGGAACCCTCGAAAATCTGAAAAGGTCTGCTATCCATAATTCCACGGCCACCTACATGTGAGGTCTGATATCCTTTGGCGCCTGAAACCTGTGTTAGGATCTGGGCAGATTCCTGCATCAAATCAGTAACTACAGCTTTCATACTATTTGCTTCCAGGCCTTCTGAAGCCAGATTATGTTCAATACCACTGATCTTGCTGCTTCTTACACACATTGCTGAACAGATCGTGTAAGCAGACTGGATCTTTGAAAGCTGGAATTGGATCTGATCCATAGCTAACAAGTTTGTTGCCCCAACCATCCTGTTTTTACATTGCAGAAGCGCTTCATCCATCATCCGCTTGATAAAGCCCATTCCCATACCTGGGAATTGCATTCTGCTGCGGTGAAGAATATCCAGCATCATTTTAATGCCGGTAGATTCAGGATTTAATTTAAACGTTTTAGGTACTTCGATGTTTAAAATATTACGGCCATAAGGGATCATATGAAGTCCCATAGTATCGAAATATTCATCTACTACAACATGTTGTTTCTCTTTTGTATTATCGCATAAAAAGAAATCTATATCACGGCTAAGTCCTCCATCAGCAAGTTCTGCTCTGGAAGCAATCAGCCAATAGTCGGCCAGGCCGGTAAGACCTTGCCAGTGTTTAGTTCCTTTAATGCTATAGCCATTTGTTAATTCGCTGTTCCGCGTTTTCATGTTGAGTGCATCACTTCCGTAATCGGGTTCTGTGATCATCAATCCACCCATATTTTGTTCGTAAAGAAAACGATCAAAAACCTCTTTTTTTACAGATTCATCTGCATATTTGGCAAGGGGCTCAAGAAAAAGGGCAATGTTAATTCCAAAGGTAAGCGAAAGCGGTAAAGATTCGTAAGAAGCTGCTGCCAGTACACTCAGACATTCTTTTACTTCGGCTCCCCGGCCTCCGTACTCTTCAGGAATAGCCGCAGCCAAAGGTTGCTCAGCAAGAATTTCCTGCATCACTAATGGAGGAAGCTTCGCTGCTAAATTAAATTGATTGATATTTTCTTTTCCCCTGAATAAGAGCTTTAATTTCTCTTCGAAATCCTTAATGTATTCTGAAAACTCTGTTTTTAATTCTATCATCATTAGGGTCGTAAATTACTGTAATATTTTAATATTATATCTCATTGCAAGATACATCACAAATATACCAAAGTAATTTAGAATAATTCCAGATAATCTGTTATTGCCTGAATATGCCGCAATTTATAGATAAATAAGTGGCTAATACTCCAATACATCATCAATAAGAAATGATTTTGCAGCGATGACAACTTTAATATCTCTGTTATATTTTGTATGATTACTCGTATCTTCAATAGATACTTTAAAAACAAAACCATCAGTAGTTTTGTTTTTCAGTTCACAATGTGTCACTTTAATCAGGCCATAATCTTGCTCAGGAACTAAAAATCCAAATCCAACTCCTGCTAATTCTGTATTATATTTGCCCTTCCACTTCTCTATAAATTCATCTTCAGTCAACCCATCATCTAAATCTACATTGATTGCATCAATTTTATAGGCACTGTATTGAGTTGTATAAATACTTTTTACTTCTTCTTCAGCTTCTTCATTGGAATTTTCCAGATTACCATTCGCCTTGTTCAAAGAGTTTTCTATACTTCCAATCAGCCATTCCCTGGCTTTAACAGCCTCAGAAGAGGCTCCTTGAATAGCTTTTCCTGCAGCAGTAGTATGCTGATGGATAGAATCATTTACATTGCTGTCTATTGAGCCTGCCAGCTTTTTACCTTCATTGTGTTTGCCATTACAGGAAACCAGCAATATTGCGGATGATAAGATGATGATAAATTGCTTCATATATTCAATGTCTTTTAATTAGCGCAGACATCGGCTGGATAGCCAATATTAATCAAGCTATCAACAATCAATCCAAGGCTACTGAAATGTATGTTATATGAAATCAAATTAATTTTGCCGTAATATTTAGACATTTGTAGTAGTTTACCATTTGGTTATGGAATTTGTGCAAAAAAGCCATCTTCCTTTAAAATCACTACCTATGAAAATCGCTTTACGTCTTACACTCTACTTTACAGTTCTATTATTATTTCCGGTAAAAAGCTTTGCTCAACAACAGCTGAAAATAAATAATAAAGATTTTGCGAAAGTTGACTCCCTGGCTAATCAGCAAAAGCCTAAAGAAGCGCTGGCAATTATTAACAGCATAAATAAACAAGCCAGAGCACAACATAATACTATCTTGCTGATTAAATCTGCAATGTACCGGATCATGTTTCAGGGCTATCTGGAAGAAGATGCTTTTACAAAGGTGCTGAATGATTTAAGGGAAGATGTCAGTGGAGCAAAACAGCCAGAAAAAAGTGTACTGCAATCTTTGCTTGCAGAAACCTACTGGAATTTTTATCAGCAAAACAGGTATAAGATTTTCAGGCGTACCACCGTACAACAAGACAGCAGTAAGAATATTAATACCTGGTCTATTCAGAGGATTACAGCTGAAACTGTAAAAAATCTTGTGGCGTCGGTATCTGAGAAAGAATTACTCCAAAAAACTAAGGTTGGTCTTTTAAATAATTTATTACTTGGTGATACTTCCACGAGATATCTGCGACCAACTTTATACGATTTGCTAGCACACCGGGCATTGAATATCCTGATGAATTCAGAAACCGACCTGACAAAACCAGACGATGATGGTGTAGATTTTAATGATCCGCGATTATTGGGAGATTACAGCGCATTTGCATCCCTGAAAATGAAGACAAATGATAGTACGTCATTTGCGGTGATTAAGATAAATATCCTTCAAAATTTGCTTCAATTTCACGCTTTGAATCCTAATGGAGCAGCATTGGCTGATGCAGATCTGCAAAGATTGAAATTTATCAATGAGAAAAGCACCGCTATAAATAAAGAAGCAGCTTATCTTAAAGCAATAACTTTACTGGCTGCACAATCTGCCAGTAATGAAATCTATGCTGATGTAGTATATGAACAAGCATTATTTTATAAAAACGGAAAATCCAATGAGAAGAAACCAGATTTAATCAAGGCAGTAGAACTGGCTCAAAAGGCGATCAAAGCATTTCCCAAAAGTAATGGTGCCAAGAATGCGGAGAACCTGATTAAAGAAATCAACAGTAAAATATTAACTCTTCAAGTAAAGGGATTCAGTCAGCCTGGTCAGCCATCTCAGCTTTTTTTTACCTATAAAAATATAGATAGTATACAACTGCGGGTTTATAGGGTACCAGCTCTCTATAATGACTATTATTCAGCCTTTGGTGAAAAAGAAAAATATAATAAGTTCATTAAAACACATCGGCCGGTAAAAATATGGACTGAGATTTTACCTGTATCAAATGACTACCAGGAACATAACATCATCGGGAAGATGGATGCGCTCCCGAATGGTAATTATATTGTAATTGCCAGGAATACAAATGATACTAATCAAGTTGACAACGTCTCGCAACATAGCAATTTCAGAGTCACTGGAATGGCGGTTACCCAAAGACATGTCCATGATAAAAAAGAATATTTTGTTGCCAACAGTGTGACCGGGGAACCTTTAAAAGGAGTGCTTATCCAGGAGATCTTATCAGATTTTAAGGAAGGTCAAAACATAAATGAGAAAAGCCCTCGATTTAAAACAAATGAGTCGGGGTATGCAGTTTCGGCATCTCAGGGGACATTAAACGTAAGACGTGCTATGATTGTTAAAGGTACCGATACGCTTTATGTACCTGTGAACAGTTATGGAAATAATGTAGAGGAAGACAGGAAACAGGTAATCTTATTTACCGATAGAGGTATTTATCGCCCTGGGCAAACGGTGTATTACAAAGGTCTGCTGCTAGAAAACAAAAACTATAAAAATAGTATTGTTCCTGGCCTGAATTTATTTTTGACTTTCAAAGATGCCAATTATAAGGAAATAGAAACAACCACTGTTAAAACCAATGACTTTGGAACTTTTCAGGGGTCATTCACTATTCCTGCTGGTAAATTAAATGGAATGATGCAGCTGACAACGCTATATGGCAGCATCGGGATTCAGGTAGAAGAATATAAAAGACCCACTTTTGAAATCGTTTTTGAACAATCAAATCAGAAATATAAATTAAATGATAGTGTGAAAGTACAAGGAAAGGCATTGTCTTTTTCTGGGTATTCAGTTACCGGTGCAAAGGTGAGTTATAAAGTATCCAGAAGCAGGGTCTCAAATTATAGCTATGGTCGCCCTTATCAACGCGAATCTCTCTCTCAAATTGCCATCGGGACAACAGAAACCAAAGAAGGTGGACGTTTTGATATCACATTCCTTGCAGCAGCAAATGCGCCTGCAAATGAAAACTATACCTTTAAAATTACTGCTGATATTACGGATGTGAATGGAGAAACCCGGACAGCAACCAAGAGTATTACTGCCGGTCAGACAGATATGGTGCTGAATGTAAATATTCCTGACGAGTTATTTTTAAAATCGGCGGCAGATACATTTTCTGTTGGCATAGAAAATCTAAATGGAGAACCCATTTCTTCAAAACTAAATGCAGAATGGACTGCATTGCAATATCCAGGCAGATTAGTTAACAGTAACGGATTCCCTGTTATAGCTGAAAACTATACATTGAACAAAGAAGAATTTCTGAAGAACTTCCCGGCAGAAGAATACAAAGGAGATGGCAATCCTGCAAACTGGTCGCCTTTTAAAAACAGCTTTAGTCAGTACATAACAGCAGACAATGGAAAAGTTGAACTGAAACTATCTGAAAAAAATCTGGCCCCTGGTTATTATAAAGTTAAACTGACAGCCAGAAATAGCAGCAATGATACTGTTTCTGTAACTAAAATTGTTCGTGTTTATCACAAAGAGGCTACGGCTATACTAAGTACCAGGGAATGGTTGGTTGCAGAAAAAACTACGATAACACCTTCAGAGAGTGCCGTCTTCAGAATTGCGGGAATGTTGCCAGATGCTAAAGCCTATTACGAAGTGTATTACAAGGACAGCATCGCGGAAAAGGTATGGGTTAAGGTTTCTCCAAAACAAAGTATCATTAAAATCCCTCCAGGACGAGGGTTTGAAAATGCTTTTGCAATTCAGTTTACCATGATTCAAAACGGGGTAGTTTACAATTCTTTGAAACAAGTAAATATAATTGATGCATCCAAAGCGCTTGATATTAAATTTATAACGTTCCGTAATAAATTGCAGCCTGGAGAAAAGGAAAACTGGAAGTTGAAAATCAGTAATCAAAAAGGCGAGAAACAAATGGCAGAAATGGTGGCTACTTTACATGATGCCTCATTAGATGAATTGAAAAAGATGGATTGGCAAAATATCAGTCCTCCATCTTATTATTATACAGCTTACGAATGGAAATTTGATAACAACGGAATAAATAATGGAGGTCAGCTTTGGTTTTTAAGAACTTACCAAAATTATTACCAGGGCAGCCAGCGCGACTACGAACAACTGAGCATAACTGGATTTAAGATGGATCTTGGAACTCGATATCCTTATCAGGATTATCTGCGAAGACTGGCCAGTGAAGCCAGAAAAGGAAGTACAGAAATAGGTGTTAAAAAACTGGCGGCACTGCAACGTGGTACCCAGGTTTACGGAGTTATTACTGATCAACAGGGTTATGTAGTACCAGGAGCTATCGTGATGTTTGGTAAAATCAAAATTACTGCTGATGACAATGGTATTTATGCGATTAAGGCAAAGTCAGGAGATCAGTTAAGTATTGTTGCGATAGGGTATAAACTTTCTAAAATTACATTAACCCATGCCAGAAGAGCAGATATTACCCTGGAAAATGATGAAAATAGTTTAAATGAATTTGCGGTGGCAGCTCCAATGGAAAAAAGAGCTAAGATGTCAAGTTCGGTAATGATAAGGGGTTCCTCAGCACGACTTAATGGCCAGATGGCCGGTATGGAAATCGTAATGGAAGATAATAAGGTTTATGACACTACTGATAAATCTGATACAAAAAATGAACTGGTAGGCGCAACATCAAAAGTTGTCCCAAGAACTAATTTCAACGAAACAGCCTTCTTTTATCCACAGTTGAAAACCAACGAAGCTGGTGAAATTAATATTGAATTTACTATTCCTCAATCCTTGACCCGTTATAAGATGATGGGGTTTGCGCATACCAAAGACTTGAAAAGCGCTACCGTTGTTAAGGAGTTAATCACACAAAAACAATTGGCTATTGCAGTAAATGCACCGCGTTTCTTCCGGGAAGGTGATACCATTCTGCTTAGTGCCAAACTGAATAATCTGTCGGGAAAACTTCTTAAAGGAGAAGCTTCTTTAGAATTAAGAGATGCTTTAACTGGAAAACTAATTCAGCTTCTTTCCTCAGAAGGAAAGCTACTACAGAAATTTGAGGTGGCCAATAAAGGCAATGAGGTTTTAAAATGGCCATTAATCATTCCATCAGGTATCAGTGCTATTACCTATAAAGTTGTTGCACAGTCGGGTAAATACAGTGACGGAGAAGAGATGACTGTTCCGGTTTTACCGAATTCAATGCTGGTTACTGAAACTATGCCACTGAACGTCCGTGGAAATACAACAAAGACATTTACGCTAAATAAGCTCTTAAAATCGGGTACATCCAAAACATTAAAGAACCAGGCATTAACCTTTGAATTTACGGCAAATCCAATCTGGTATGCCATACAATCCCTGCCTTATTTAATGGAATACCCATATGAATGTGCAGAACAAACCTTTAGCCGTTTCTATGCGAATAGTTTTGCAACAGGAATCATCAACAGTTCTCCAAAAATAAAACAAGTATTTAACCAATGGCAACAAACGGGTAATGGAGAGGCTTTGCTCTCCAACTTAGAGAAGAACCCTGAACTGAAGTCAATTCTGTTAGAAGAAACTCCATGGGTAAGAGCTGCCGCTTCAGACGCCGAACAGAAAAAACGCCTGGCTGTTTTATTTGACCTGAACAGGATGAGTTATGAATTGAAGAACAACTTTGAAAAGCTGGAAAAGATGCAAAAGCCAAATGGTTCTTTTGCCTGGTTTACCGGAATGAGCGATGACCGCTATATTACTCAGCATATAGTGTTGGGAATGGGACAACTTAAACATTTGAAACTGCTCAATGAAAAAATAGCTCCGGGATCTGATCAACTCTTAAATAAAGCAATAATCTATCTTGACAATCAACTGCAGAATGATTTTAAAAGAGAAATTTCCGGAAAAGGTGTTGCTTATTTGCCATTACATTATTTGTATGGCCGCAGTTATACCGCTCAGAAAAACAATGATCCTGGTTTTAAGAAAGCTGTTGCTTATTACCTGAAAAAAGTAGCTGATAATTGGAAAACAATGGAACCTTACCAGCAGGCTCAGGCGGCATTGGTTTTAAATAGAGACGGGAACAAAGCCGAAGCGCTAAAAATCATTAACCTTTTAAAAGAAAGAGCACAGCAAAACGATGAAATGAGCATGTATTGGGCCAATAACCGTAATGGATGGTGGTGGTATCAAAATCCAGTAGAAACACAAGCGCTGCTGATTGAAGCCTTTGATGAGGTTGCAGCGGATACGAAATCAGTCGAAGAAATGAAAATCTGGCTTTTAAAGAATAAGCAGACTAATGATTGGAAGACAACTAAAGCAACGGCAGCAGCTTGTTATGCATTACTATTAAAAGGTTATGATCTGCTGGCAGAATCAACTGAACCGGAAATCTTAATCGGTAATCAAACATTTACTGAAATTGGTATTGCCATTAACCCGAAAGAAGCCGGAACGGGTTATCAGAAAGTAAGTATAGCAGGGGCACAAGTCAAGCCAGAAATGGCGACTGTTATAATTAAAAACAACAATAAAACAATTGCCTGGGGTGGAGTCTACTGGCAGTACTTTGAGCAGCTGGATAAAATCACTTCATCTGCGACAGGAGTCAAAATCAAGAAGCAACTGTTTATACAAAAACAAACCGCTAAAGGAGATGTCCTGACACCAATAACTTCATCCAATATACTGGCAGCAGGAGATTTGTTGAAAGTCAGGATAGAGATCTACACTGATCGTGATATGGAATATGTGCAGCTGAAAGATATGAGAGCTGCAGGTTTTGAGCCTGTCAATGTAATTTCCAATTATAAGTACCAGGATGGATTAGGCTATTATGAAAGTACTAAAGATGCTTCCACAAATTTCTTTATCAGTTATTTACGGAAAGGAGTATACGTTTTCGAATATGCCTTAAGAGTGACCCATGCAGGGAACTTCTCCAATGGGATTACCTCTTTACAATGCATGTATGCTCCAGAATTTACGACCCATTCTGAAGGGATCAGAGTCACCGTAAAACCATAAGAATTCTGGATTTAAATCGATATTTATAGTTATTTTTAGGAGCCTGTTTGAATTTCAAACAGGCTCTATGATTTTATAAGCTCAATTTATTTGAAGAACAAGAATTACATCGTACTACTGTACGTGATTATAGGCTGTGTCTGGGTGGTATTAAGTGACCAGCTAACTGCCTTTTTGGTGGACGGTATGCCAGTTAAAGATCGTGCACTGATTAATAGCCTGAAGGGTTTTTTTTTTATCGCATTTAGTGCGGTCTTGCTGCACTACCTTGTCAACCTTTATAATAGAGTAAAAAAGCGCGAATTAGCTTATTTACAACGTGCACTGGAAAACAGCAGGAAAGAACAGCAACAGTGGTACTATGCTCAGAAAATGGCTAAGATTGCCAGTTGGGAGTACTTGTTGCAAACAGATGAAGTGATCTGGTCTGATAACCTATATGCGTTATTTGACCTGGCGCCTGATGCGGCAATTACGACTGTTTCATTTTTTCTGGGACAAATACATCCTGATGATTTAGACGGATTCCTGGCAGCACATGAAAAAACAAAGCTTACAGGGGAGATGGATTATGTTCACCGCTTAAAAATTGACGGTGAATGGCATTATGTACGTGAAGCCGGAAAAGTGATTTACCAGGATGGGAAACCTTATAAAATCAGTGGCGTACTCAAAGATATTACAGACACCTTTAATCGGGAATTGTTATTGAATAATGCGCTGGAAAGACATGAATTAGTCAACAAAGCTACACATGATGCAATCTGGGACTGGGATTTGACGACCAGTCAGGTGACCTGGAATTCCGGATTAAAACAGCTATTTGGTTACGACCATAAACAAGGTTTTTTCAAACCGGATTGGTGGATAGGTAAAATGCATCCATCAGATAGCAAAAGAGTTCTGGACAGCTTAAATACCTTTGTTAAACAGGCTAAAAAACGCTGGGAAGCTTCTTATCGGCTGCGCTGTGCTGATGGAAGTTATAAATATGTTTTTGATCAGGCTTATTTGGTGACGGATGAAAATGGCGCCCCCCGGCGGATAATCGGAGCTGTAAAAGACGTCGATGAATTAAGGCGTAAAGATGAAGAGAACAAGCAACTGGCCGACGTGGTTAGTAAAGTTAAAAGTGGTGTAGTCATTAAAGATATCGGAGGAAAGATAAGTTGGGTTAATCCTTCATTTGAACAGCTGACTGGCTATACTTTGAATGAGCTGAAAGGAAAGACACCAGGGGAGATGTTATACGGCCCTGAAACCAGTATGGTGACCAGCGATGCTATCATAGCTTCACTCAAAGCGCATGACTTTTTTAATATTGAAATTGTAAATTATTCAAAAAGCGGCGATCCTTACTGGGTAGAAGTAAATAGTACTTCCATAGTTGATTCAGATGGGCAGCACTCAGGATATATCGATATTGTCACCGAAATTACAGAGCGAAAAAAGCGCGAAGTAGAAATTAGTGAACAGAACCATACACTGAAAGAGATTGCCTGGATCAATTCTCATGAGATCAGAAAACCTGTGGCCTCTATATTAGGCTTGTCAGCACTTGCTAATGTTGCAACCAGCCCGGATGAAAAGGAAGAATACTATAAAAGGATCAATAACTGTGTAAAGGAAATGGACGAAATTATTCATCAAACCTCAGCAAAAGTAAATGAGCTGATGGGGAAAGACCATGGATTTTAATAAGTCGTTATTTTGTCATTGATCAGGACTCCAGAGCTGAAAAATCACATTCCAGAGAAGTTCTGTCCCAGTTTCCGGTAATGGCTGCGGCTTCGTAAGTTGACTGTAGAAACTCCATCAGGAATTTTTCAGGATCAGCCGCATTTTTTACTTCTTCATAATGAAGGATAAACTCACCTAAATCGGGGCTAAAGAAAGCTTCCTCAGGTTTTACAGGCTGATCTTTAAACGTTTCCGGGGTCGGATAACAATAAGCATAGAAAACCGGATAAGGAAAGTTATCATTGCCCGGCCAGAAACCGCAGCTGCTTACCTCATGAGAATACGCTTCCTGCATGACATCGAGTGGCATATTAGGCATTCCGCCAGTATGTTTTGGAGCTTTTCTGCCCGAAAACCTGGTTACTGCCAAATCAAATCCTCCCCAAAAGAAATGAACCGGACTACATTTTCCACTGAATTTTGCTCTGAATTTAGTAAATACGGCTTCCATTTTAACCAGCGCCTGCCAGAACGCAGCGATTTGATTTTTCTCATAATGGCAATGGATCGTGTCTTGCTGGAATGGGATCGCATTTTCTATCTCATTTGGCCTGGCATATATCTCTGCATCAATTTCCAGAAGTTTCAGCTTTTCAAAAAGCTCCTGATAAAAACTGGATACAGAATGTGAAGATAAATTGAATTGCTGCTGGCCATTTGCACTGGATGTAATGATCAGCTGATGCGCAAGAAAGTCAAAATCTATCTGGAAAAGACCATTATGATAAGGAATACTTCCAGTAGTCAAACCTTTCCCGGATACATATAAAGTTACATGCCACGAATGATTAAGCCATGGAGAATTGACGAGTCTGATCTTACCAACTATTTGTGTCCACAATTGTACTGTTGCAATTGTCTCTTTCAGGTTTTCATATTTTAATTCCGGCCAGCTCGTCTTAATCATACCTAATGAATTTGGTTTATTTAAAGATACACAACTCCTGTTGAATGTTATAAATCAATTCTTTAAAGATGAAGGTCACGCGTTGGATTATATCCGAATTGCTTCTTGAAAGCGAAAGAAAAATGAGACAGGTTTTCAAATCCAGCTTCAAAATACACAGCAGAAGGCTTTTGTTTCCCTTCAAATATTTGATAATGGGCGAGCTCCAGTCTTTTCCTGGTCAGCCACTTTTGCGGAGTAGTGCTGAATATCTTTTTAAAATCCTTTTTGAAAGTAGTCAGGCTTCTTCCTGTTAAATATCCAAACTTCTCCGCAGTCATATTGAACATGTAATTTTTCTCCATGAAATCTTCCAGATCAATTTTTCCGGGTTCTTCAAAATGACCAAGAATATGATCAATATCCGGATCAATAGTTCGTAGAATAGTAATTGCTTCCTGTACTTTTCCCGCTGCTATTGCAGCTGGCAGCTCATCAGATAAGCTGAAGTAAGGCAATAAAGAATTAAATAAACTATCCAATAAAGGATGCCGGTCAAATAGTTTGATTTTGGGGATATCCAGATTATTATGACCGGCCTTTTGGGAAGCGTAATATTTGCGAAGAAACGCTAATGTAAAATAAACAGAAACGGCCCGGTATGGCTGGCCGTCTGCCGGATATTTCGTTACCTTGGCTAGCTGGTTCCGGGGAATTAAAAACGTATCACCAGCACGGAAAACGTAAGTATGATCGGCCTGAATGATTTTCATCTCCCCCGATATTACGCTGACAAGTGCATGCTTATTGATGCTCATCCTTTTGCTGAAGTATTTTTTCTCTATACAATTGAAAAACACATCGGCCTTTGCACTTAAATCTTCCTTAACCATAGTATAAAAATAAAGAAATCTATGGAATAGTAATACCTGTAAGCAGTTCGCTCAAATTCCAAAGCTTTAAAGCGACTTCAGCATCAACAGCATGTGGCATTACCCCAAAGTTTCCTTTCGCATCTGCGCCAATTAATGGATCCATTGGATCGGGGTTTGTTAATACCGAAGCAATATCATTGTTCTCGCAATATACACCTCCTAAACCATCAAGCATCGGATTTGTTGAGCACCAGACTATGGTAGAAGCCCCTTGTTCTATCGTTTTCAACTGTCTTAACGGATCAAAGATTGCATTTCCCTGCGCGTCAATCACTCCCGCTTTTTGCAGTTCTTCTTTAGAAGCATAGCGGCTCAGGTTGGTATTGACAATCGTACCCGGATGAATAGAAAAAGCCCGGATATCATTTTTCTGTCCACGTTTATCCAATGCCGATGCGAAAAGGATATTGGCTGTTTTAGACTGTCCATAAGCAGTATATGGTGTATATTCCCGGTTTTCAAAATTGACATCTTCCAGGATTACCGGAGAATAGCGATGTCCACGGGAAGAAACCGAGATTACCCTGGCACCATTTGCCTGGCATAATGCCGGCCAAAGACGTAACGTGAGTTGGAAATGACCAAGGTGGTTGGTAGAAAATTGTGACTCATAACCTCTGGAATCCCGCATCAGCGGAGTTGCCATAACTCCCGCACTATTGATCAGGAGATGAACAGGACGACCAGCTTTAAGAAACCGGGCAGCAAATGCATCAATTGAATCTGGTTTCATCAGTTCCATTTCTTCAATTTCAATATTACTGATTCCGTTTAATGCCTGTGCAGCTCTGTCGTAATCACGTGCAGGAACGATAACTCTTGCACCCGCAGCACTTAAAACCCGGACTGTTTCTAAGCCAATTCCAGAATAACCACCAGTTACAATTGCAATTTTTCCTGACAGGTCTATACCCTTAATTATATCCTGCGCAGTAGAAGCCGCACTGAAACCAGAGTTGATAGGTTTTTGAGCGGTAAATTCCTTATTTCTTAATTCCATGAGTTCCCATATTTAATTGGTAAAGCAAAGATAGGCTGGTAAGAAACTCAGTACTTTGTTTAAAAGGCGTAATTCACTTTGTTCAAAAGACGTTCATCACTATAAACTGTTTTACCTCCTTGTTCTGAAATGATGTTTACCTCTTTGTTCCGAGTAATTGTGTCCAATAATTGCCATTACCCGCAGAACGCGCAACCCCTATTTCCTTAATATTGACACTCATTATATTTTGGCAATGTCCATGATCGCTGTTTATCCATGCATTGAAAGCTTCATTTTCTGTCTGCTGACCTTTGGCTATATTTTCAGCATAAGCAGACCAGAGATACCCCGCTGCGGTCATCCGCTGTCCGGGAGTCCTTCCTTCTGTATCTGTATGATCAAAGTAATTCTTCTTTTCCATATCATCAGCATGGGTCTTTGCGATTTTTGCCAAATCATTACTCCATACGAGCAAAGGAACCGGCGGCATTTTAGTTATTCCGCCATCAGGTCCTTTACAATCACAACCTTTCGTTCTGACCTCATTGACTAATTTAAGAAATAGCGCATTGTCCAGATTGGTATCTGCATTTTTATTTACTGGAAGCGCTATAGGTAAAACAGGAGGATCGGCAGGAGTTTCTTTTGATTTCGAACAGGATAGTACAGCTATACAACTCATAAAAGTTAATAGTAGCGTGTAGCTCCGTTTTACAGGGATTTTGGAATTCATAACTAATTTAACGTTAGGTCAATGACTGTATTGTACAGTCTGTTGCAATAGGAACCCTATCAATTAATTTAATAGTGTGAAATTAGTGTTAACCTTTATTTTTCATATATTATTAATTGATAATAAAACGTTATGCTTGCTATAATCTCACCGAAATGGAAAACCAAATTTTAACCGAATTAGCTGAAAAAACGCAGGGTCTGTTTTATTTCAGTGAATCTGAAGCCCCGCTGACTATTGAAAACCTTGGACGGGTTCCCAAGGATCAGTTAAATGAAAAGCTTCTTCAGCTTAACAGCGAAAACCCTGGCACCCTGGCAACAATTGATCAGGACGCTTTCTTTGAAAAAATAGTAAACACTGCTGATCCTGGTGATCAGGTGATGGTAGGGAATGCTCAGAAATTTACTGAACTTTATACTTACCTGAAAGATAATTTCTCAGATATATTGGTCACACGCATAGAGAGAGGAGTGAATGTACCTATCCTCATTACAGCTTATCTTGCTGATGGTACCTGTATTGCATTAGCTACTTATGCGATTGAAACTTAGAAAAAATCTCTTATAAATAAAAAATTCGTGCAGAATATTCTGCACGAATTTTTTATTTACTCTCCATCTTAGATATTTGGAAACATTGATTGTGCTCTTTGACCTATCAGAGGAATTTCTCTTTTGGTTCCCTGAATAGCACCTATCAGACCAATAATCCATAAAATAAATAAGACGATAGACAAAATAGTGAATATGGTAACTATAAATCCTGAAGGAGCTATACTAAGAATGATACGCTGTAAAACTTGTAGTATAATACCTACAATATAAAGTAATAGCGTTTGTCTTAAATGAAAGCTACCCAGTTCTGTTCTTTTGTCTTTGTGCATGCCGAAATAAGCAATAAGCCATCCAATGAGTGTAATGTAACTCACAATAGCTACCGTTTTTCCATCTTCTGTTTTTGTTACGTTGAAGTTATTTTCCATATGTTGTTTTTGTTAATTTAGCTTGTTTAGAGTGATTTACGCCTGCAATTTTATTTGCGCCAGAGAGTTTAACAGTCTTGTGAAAATGTTTGAATATCGTATTTGCAATTAAAGTGGAGCATGAAAAAACGTTTTTAAAAACAGAAATTCTTTCTTAATAAAATACCGCTATTTAATACATTTCCGATAATTCTTGAATTATATAAACACAGTAAACAAAAATTAAGCCATCTGCTGACATAGGGTTGTCATGAGCACTTCTATTTTTGCTGTTTAACAAAATAAAAATATGGATACTATAAAAATCGACTCTTTCCATGTAATTGGTATTTCAGTCCGGACAACTAATGAAAATGGTCAAGCGGCTAAAGATATTCCTGTACTTTGGGAAAAGTTTATGTCGGAAGGAATTCTTGAGCGGATCCCAAATAAAACTGACAATTCACTTTACTGTATTTATACAGCTTATGAAAAAGATCATACTAAACCTTACACCACTATTTTAGGATGTAAAGTTGAAAACCTGGATGACATACCTGATCAGATGATAGGTAAGACAATCGAAAGTGCTTCTTATCAAAAATTTGTAGCCAAAGGCAATTTGATACAAGGCGCAGTTTATAACGAATGGAATAAGATTTGGAATTCGGAATTGGAAAGAACTTTTACCGCCGACTTTGAAATATACGATGAGCGGTCTTTAAATCCTGAAAATGCAGAGGTGGATATATTTGTGGCAGTTAATTAAGAAATCAAAAACGTAACGTCTGCGCTTGTTGTCATCATAGTTGATAAAGTTTATTTATTTTAACAACTATGATGACTTATCCTGTAATTTTAATTCACAAATATCTGTATTGTTGTTTTTTAATTTTAATTATTTAATAATTGGATATTGTTTTTTTATATAAAGTAATTTTTCATATAAAATGTTCTGTGTAATAATCTATATTTGTTTTTAATTAATCTAAATAAACGAATATATTTATGAAAAAACTTTTATTATTTTTCACCTGCTGTATTATTTTATCCTGTAGAAAGGACGTCTCCGTAGAGCCCGGAAAATTAGTGGATAATCAGTTAACAGTTTCACAAGCGAGAGAATTTTATGAAAAATCAAATGCTAATCGAAATACTCAATCTTTGAATGCAGATGATCAATTCATTAGCTCTATTAAGCCAAATTGGGAAAAAGCTATAAAAATAATTTCTGGAGCTTTTAGTTTGGTAGAAAGCCCTGTTAGTATGTATAAAAAAGAAGTAAATACCTACCAGTTAAATGGGGAAAAGGCAATAGACAACATTAAAAGAGCTAAATTTTCATTTTCAAGACTACTTTTATTTAAGAATTCATCAGGCGATATAAAAACAAACATTATAACTTATATACCTGATGTAAGCTATATATCTAAAACAAAAAAGAATATACTTGAAAATGATTTTAAAAATCTGGATCCATTATTTGCGGGATATATCGAGTTTAAAAATTCAAATGGAATTGCTTATAAGCTAGTAAGAATTGTACGCGGTAAAGCTGTGCAGACCTATAAATTGAATGTAGCTACTAGTAAAACGGAGACTCAAACTCAAAATCTTAAAGAAATGTCAGCAATGGGATGTAGTAGTATTTGCATTCCAAGATATGTTACTATCTGTGTTGGGCCAGCCGGACCAGGAACTGGATTTGATGAGGATATGAGTTGTGAAACAACGGAAATTGGACAAACTTGCTTTACAATATGTTCAGGTGGTGATGATGGGCCAACACCGGGTCCTGGTCCGGTGCCAGGACCCGGTCCAGTTCCAACCCCTGGCAAAACCTTTGGATTAAATGGATCTAATGCTGTAGTTCCTAAAGATAATATGAATGAACTGTTAAAATACATATTAGCAAATGGTCTATATCCTTCGGATCAATTTAAAACAACATTAACTGTTAATGGTGTCAGTTATGAAGGATCAATGGTTGAAATCTATAATTCTGGGGAAGTTATAGCATCATACTTTACTCCAGATAATAATTCAGGACTTTTTGATACTGCGAATTTCTATAGTATTGGAGATACAGTTAACGGTTCAGGAGATGCGGGAGATTATTTCACTAATTTTGGAGTGCCAGGTTATTGGGGTGGATATACGGGAGGGGGAAATTCATCTTTACCCTCTATTGCCACTGAAGGTCAAGATGGCCCTTCTGATGGATATCCGGAGTTTATAGATTGGGATAGCCTGCCTGCAAAAGGATATCCTAAACAAAAGGCCCCATCTCTTACCAATATGAATGCATATTATCCCAAAAACTCAATAGGGGCCGATATGCCGGCTAAAGAGGTTTATGCACTGATTGGTGGTAATGTTTATGCTGCACATTTGGACAATCCTGCTGCCTATAATAATGCCTGTGCATTGAGAGTTTCACGCGCACTTCTTTATTCTGGTATAACGATTCCTAGTGTAACAGGGACAGTTAAAGGTGGGGATGGGAAAAATTATTTTATTGCTGCCGGTGAATTATACAGATTTCTTAAGGAAACTTTCGCAGACGTACAAAAGGTAGAGTTAAATAACGCAGATGGTGGTAAAGAAGGTAAAAATTTTAAAAGCCGTCTTCAAGGAAAACAGGGGATATATTTAATGACACCAAATTACCCTGGAATAAATTATTTTGGAGCAAGTGGTCACGCTTCGTTATGGATGCACGACATGGCTATTGGTGGGCATGATTATTTCAATGCAAAGGGTGGAGTATCAAAGGTAACTGTATGGATTTTAAAATAATTAATATATGGGAAAAAGACTAATAATAATCGTTTCTATTGGAGTTATGATTAATATCATAGGAGGCTGTGAAGCTCCTAAAGTACCGAAAAATGCTGACAAACAAAAAACAGACTCCTTGCGTAATGAAAAAAGAGGGTGGGTGAAAGATTATGCACTGTGTGAATGTATATCTCTTGTTGGAAAAAATGATACTACTTTTAAGAATGATATTAGCCCAGGTATCTATATAGATATCTCCAGCTATGGTCATGGTCAAAAAAATATATACAAAGATATAGATAGTCTTGCACGCAAAGTTTATTCAGAAATTACACCTTCTCAGATTGCGGATTATGGTGGTAGAAAGGCTTATACTGCATCTTGTATTGATTTTTATCATAGTAAATCATTGGATTCTCTGGTCAGGACTTATGACGATGAAATAAATACAACTGTGGAAGAGTTGAAATGATATTAATTAATATCTGCTATTCCAAATAACGAAAAAAAGACCGGAGGTTATTCATCCGGTCTTTTTTTATACTGTTTTCTCTAAATCTAAGCAGGGGGTGAAACAACGGAAAACTAGTCAATCGCAGAAATTAATAATTAATCGTTGTTCTTTTTGAGTAATCGAAATTCTTTATTTATAAACTTTAATGGCAAGCTTGATGAATTGATTAAGCTAAAAACTATACCAATGAAAAAACTATTAATTGTTTGCATGCTGGCCACTGGATTTACAGTGAACGCAATGTCGATAACTTCCTGCACTGCCCTGTGGAGTATATGTATACACATCAAATAAGAAAAGCGGGGAATGGCGGTTTTGTCTATATTGCTGAAGCAGAAGACAGGGACGAATATTTAAGCACACATCCTGGATCGGTTTATTTAGGAATTGCTTACGTACCAGGTAACTGGGGATCAAAAGAGACCCGGGCCCTTAATAGGACAAGGTGATTAAATTCACCCTTTTAATTCGGAAATTATTTAAGGAATCTCATTCAGATAGTCAACTTTAATGGCTTTATGAAGAGAATCAACGCCTGTTTTTTTTACTCCCTGAACAGCAATATGGTCTTTCTTAGTTGGACTTGTTTTTTGTTTTTCCTGGCGCTGACAACTAGAAATGAACAGACTAAGGAACACCAGGCTCAATAATAATATTTTCATATTCAAATATCGGGAATATCTTTCGATCGTTATAATTGATTGTTTTAATGCTATTGATTGTTAAAAGCGATCGTTCTGGAGGTGTTATAAAGGAATTGAAAGCAAAGGGATATCCAGCCCTGAGGCCATTACACGGGTTTTACTCCGGTGAATAATATTGGCCCAGAAGCCATATTTCTTTGGAACCATAATTAACAAATCAGCCTGAAATTCTTTAATCTCTTTCTCTATTTCCCTGATGACCATAACAGACTTTACATTTTTATAATAATACGTAATCCCATCAAGTCCATCATCAAGTGTATTGACTACTGAGGAATGCTCCTTCTCAGATCTTAAAATCTCCAGCTTCTGGTCAACATTAAAAACTTCAATATGCGCATCAAGGTCTAAAGCTACTTCTTTGATTCGTGCCAGTGCCTTTTTAGATAATCCACGCAACACATCACAGGCAAAAAGCACCCTTTTAGTGCCTTCAAACCTTGCATTCAGCGGAACAGCCATCACTGGTAATTTTAGATTTTTAATAGCAAATGAAGTCGTATTTCCCCAGAGATCCTGTTCCAGTGTTTTTTTTGGCATTCCTAAAACAACAAGCTCAGCTTTATATTTATTGATGACTTCCTTCAATTCATCCTCAAGAAATGAAAAAGCACATTCATGGCCTACTTCAATCTGATAATTATAAGAAAGAGAAAAAGATCTTTCCAGTAAACGGATCTCGTTCTCAATCATTAGCGCCTGGATACTTGAAGCAGGTAAAAGCGTATTTGCCGCATGGAACGGAATAACAAAGGAATTAAACAAAATCAGTCTTGCTCCTTTAAGCTTTGCAATTGCAGCAGCATATTCAACTGCATTATCAGCAAGTATGGAAAAATCGGTTGCGGCAATTATAGTCATCATCGGATTGCGTTTTAAACAATTTACTCAGATTATTTTGTTCAAAATGGGAATCGAATAAATTTGACATAATAAAGAAAATCAATACATTTGAATCATCAGATGATATGATGAATACAACTACGTTAATTTCCCGTAAATCCCTTGCTGACGAAGTAGCTGAGAAGATACAACAGCAAATCGCTTTTGGTACCTATAAAGTAAACCAAAAACTACCTATAGAACCAGAGCTGATGTCTTCCTTTGGAGTTGGCCGTTCTACGATCAGAGAGGCAATCAAAATCTTGTCCAACAGTGGGCTGTTAAGAGTACAACAGGGGATAGGCACTTTCGTGGAAAATTCAACAGCGATCAAAGAACCCTTATCTCAGCGTTTAAAACGTGCTGATTTCGAAGACTTGAATGAAGTAAGGCATTTGCTGGAAATGAAAGTTGCTGAAAAAGCAGCATTAAACAGAACAAAAGCTGACCTGGTAAAAATATACGAGTGTTTAAAAAAGCGTGATAAGGCAGCGAAGAACGATTTGCTGGAAGAATGTATCGATGCCGATATTCAGTTTCACATTTCCATTGCAGAAGCTTCTGGAAATGAAATCCTGATTGACTTATACAAATCGGTAGCTATTCATATGAAAAATTGGTTTCTTGAAGTTTACAAGGATACTAAAGCATTTAAAGACACCAGCCATCAGCACAAGCAACTGGTTAAAAGTATTGAAGCCGGCGATGCAAAAAAAGCATGGAATAATTCAGCAAAAATCATAGGACATATTTCTCAATAATAACTTCATCACAAAGATGAACTGACATAATTTATGGAAACTAATACAGCAACACTAGATCCCGGTATCAAAAAAGACATCATTCAGAAAACAATTTATCCGATTCTTTTTACGATAAGTTTTACGCACTTCTTAAACGATATGCTGCAAGCAGTTATTCCATCCGTTTACCCGCTCTTCAAGACTGAATTTAACCTGTCATTTTCTCAGATTGGCCTGATCACACTAACTTATCAGCTCACAGCTTCACTCTTACAACCTTTTGTCGGCCATTATTCTGATAAAAAACCAAAACCCTATTCTTTGGCTGCAGGTATGGGATTTACGCTGATCGGTTTGATCTTTGTATCCATGGCTGCGAGTTTTGCAGCAATCCTGATATCCGTTGGTTTTATCGGAATAGGCTCTTCAATTTTTCACCCTGAAGCGTCAAGAGTTGCCCATTTGGCCTCCGGCGGCAAAAAAGGATTGGCACAGTCCATCTTTCAGCTGGGTGGAAACGCAGGAAGCGCAATTGGTCCTTTACTCGCTGCATTGATTGTTATTCCTTACGGGCAGTTTTATATTATCTGGTTTGGAATTGCTGCGGTTTTGGGCATTCTGATTCTATTTCAGATTGGTAAATGGTATCAAGGGCATCTTGATCTTAAAGTCCAGGGAAAGGTTCAGACTTCAGATGAACCTAAACATACTTTATCAAAAGGAAGAGTAATTGGCTCCATTGTGATCCTGTTGGTACTGATCTTTTCCAAGTACTTTTACATGGCGAGTATGACCAGTTATTTCACATTTTATCTGATAGACAAGTTTCATGTTTCGGTTCAGGAATCACAACTTTACTTATTCGCTTTCTTAGCGGCTGTTGCTGCAGGAACGATGATTGGAGGACCATTAGGTGACCGCTTCGGCAGGAAATATATTATATGGATTTCTATTCTGGGAGTTGCACCATTTACATTATTACTTCCTTATACCGGATTATTTTTAACAGGAGTGCTGGCTGTAGTGATTGGGGTAATTATCTCTTCGGCTTTTTCAGCGATCCTGGTTTATGCAACAGAGCTGATTCCTGGAAAAGTAGGTATGATTGCAGGCTTGTTTTTCGGTTTCGCTTTTGGTATGGGCGGGGTAGGTTCAGCTGTATTAGGTAAACTGGCCGATCAAACCAGTATTGAATATGTGTTCAAGGTCTGCGCTTTCTTACCACTGATTGGTATAATTACCGGCTTTTTGCCTGATATCGAAAAGAAGAAAAAGACAGTTAGCTAAAGAAAAAAACATTTAAAGCCCTTTATGGAACAAATTATAATTAGAAAAGCAACGCTCAGTGATCTGGATATACTATTACAGTTTGAACAAGGTGTAGTTGAAGCTGAACGCCCTTTTAACCCTGTATTAAAAGAAACAGGAGTTCATTATTATAACATCAATGAGTTGATTACCGCCGATCATATTGAGCTCCTGGTTGCCCTGTCAGGTACCGGAATTGTGGGCTGCGGTTATGCCAGGATCGAAAGTGCTAAACCCTATCTTAAATACGATCGTTATGCCTATTTAGGCTTTATGTATGTAATACCAGAACATCGCGGAAAAGGTGTGAATAAAGCGATTTTACATGAATTAACCATATGGTCTAAAGCACAAGGTATCACAGAATTGAGGCTGGACGTCTATTCAGATAATGCGATTGCAATTAAAGCTTACGAGAAGGCAGGCTTTAAAAAACTCTTTATTCATATGCGGAGTGAGATTTAAATTATTATTTATAAACGATTTAGCTCATATTTGCCAAAAAAAAGATTTTTCCTGACCCTAACTTATTATGAAATTATCTCTAGTTGCCATTGCTTTAATAATTCTCTCTGCCGGATGTAATCAGCAGGATCAAAAAGTAAAGAATTATACACCAAGAACCTTAACTAACAACGAGGTCTTTAATGATTTTCCAACGAATGCCTCAGATTCCATTTCTGTTTTGAGCAACAATGAAGAAAAAGGAGAGACCTTTGGTGCGAAATTCAGAGATAGTACGGTCCATATTCAAACTGACGCGGCCGATCAAAGTAAAGGCCCGGCTAAATTTGCCTCTGCACAATTCATCAATAAACAGAAAACAGCACTGCTTGTTCAAATCGCAGATAGCTCAGGTCTTGTTCCACGTCCATTTCTGATTGCAGTAAAAAATGGAGGATTAGAAGTGATCAGTTTATACCGCCCATCTAAAGGGAAAGAAGATTTGAAGTTCAGCGAAGGCGTGAAGAAAATCGGTGCAACCGGATACCTGGTTAACAACGATTTTTTCATTACCAACGTAACTGCTAAAGTTTACCTGGTTAAAAGACAAAACCCTGAAGAAAGAATTCAAGGAAAGGTTCTGTTAATGTCACCAGACAAGCAGACGATCATTTTTGCTGTTAAAGATTTCCTGTACCAGGTTAATTACCGTACCGATGAAGTGGTGAATGAGCCTATTGTAGCTGGCAGCCCTAAAGGCGATGAAGCCGCTTTTAACAAATGGATCACAACCAACTATGCTTTTACGAAAAATAAAAGTGGAAATACCTTCCTGAAATATCATGACGACAACAGGATCGTAGATATGAAGGAATTCAAATAACAATAAAAAAGGACAGCTATTGCTGTCCTTTTTTATTTAAAATATATCCGTTTAACCTCTGGACGCAATATACTGCTCGCACAATCCAAAGGATAAAGTCATCCCATTACCACCTAAACCATTGATCACAGTCACTCCAGGCGCTACTTCGGTAATTAATTCAGTAGCCCCATTGGTCATTTTAGGATAAATACCATGCCACGACTGTAACATTTTCCACTCCTTGAAGTCGGCAAAAGTATGCAAGTAGTCAATGATCATGGTATTGATAAATTCCTTATCAAAAGGATCATGAACCAAACCATACTCATGAGAATCCCCGATAGTCAGCTCACCGCTTCCATTTTGTGAAACCATTACATGAATACCCCAGTTTAAATGCGTTGCGTACTGTTCTTCATATCTTTTTCTTAAAGCTGGTAAAGAGGCCGCAGCCTGAAAACCCGGATAATGAATCATAGATAAACCGCCACAAAGAGAAGGGCCAATACGCCACTCATCCGGCTGCGTTACCAAGCGCATCATCTGTAACTTACATTTGGTAATTTCCGTAGCCGCAAATAATTCAGGATAAAGCGTTTCAAAATCAGCACCGCTGCAAACAAAGATCTCATCTGCTTCCCAACTCTGATTTCCTGAACTCACTTTAGGATGTTCAATCCGGCTGATAGCTGTATTCCAATGAAAAATTACCCCATACTTTTCAGCAAGGTAAGCCGCTACCTGTCCAACCGCCACTCTGGATTCAATAATCATTTCTTCTGCACTCCATAAAGCACCCTTCAACCCATTTACATTGATAGCAGGCGATTTCGCCAAAGCCTGTTCCGGAGTTAATAAACTACAATCCCGATGCCGGCGGTTAATCTCTGCATACTCCTGCATCACCTGTAACTCGTCCTCATGATAAGCAATATGCAAAGAGCCCACTTCATCATGCCATATTTTGGCTGCTGTACAGACCTCTTTCCAGATACTACGCGATAACATTGCTCTTTCAAACATTGGGCCTGTAGCCTGCCCAATAGGCCATACCATGCCGAAGTTGCGGATAGATGCACCAATGGCACGCTCATTCCGCTCGATAACTGTAACTTGATAACCTCTGATTGCCAGTGCACGGGCCGTCGCTAAACCTACAATACCCGCGCCGACTACTATTGCTTTACTCATAATGATACGATATTAAAAGCTGTTCGCTCTTTTTCTGCTCTTCAGCTTTTTTTTCTTTATTTTTATTCTTCTGCGCAGTCTGTAAAAAGTAAACAAGGGACAGCACTCCACTAATTACGCCTACAATAGCCACAAGCATTACACCTTCTTTAAAAAAGTTACCCCAGCTAATGTTAGGTTTACCAAGTTCTTTGACTAATAAAATACTCACACTCGCTAAATAACCAGCAGCATCAGCTACATACATAATGAAGCCAGCATTGCTGCGATAATTGAAAGAAGCAATCATCCTTTCAAAAAAGATGGCATTATAAGGAACATAAGCAAGATAAAGACCCAGACCCGCAATGGTCATCCAGGCAATCGGACTGATCATCAGATGGTCAAAAAGATAAGTAGACATTCCGACCAGCAAACACCCTCCGATAATAAATAAATGAATAATACTGAAAGCCTTGATGTTTTTCTTAACCAGAATCAACAAGCTCATCGCGATTAAAACAATAACAGAAATGAATAAGTCTATATGCGTATAAATATTATTACTCTTTACGCCCAGGTCTGCCCAGATCTCTACCTCAAAATTGTCCCTGACATCCCGCATAATCGTTAACAATACATAAATAATCAGTGTCAAAACGATACCCGGTAAAAAGCGGATCAGGAAAGCCTTTCGCTCTTTAGCATTCATCGGTGTACGCTCTACCCTTAACTTTTTATCTTCTGCAGTAGGAGGGGGCATAAGTTCCAGGCAAAATACAAAGAGTAAAAGCGGAATCACAAATATTGCACCCGTAAGGAAAGGCATATTGTATTCATTGATATGGAAATCTGTCAATAAAGTACGGCCGATAGTTTTTACAAAGCCAGAAGCGAATATTAAACTGATAGACATCACAGCGGCCATGAACTCGGTAGTCTTTCTACCCTCCAGATAACCAAATACCAGGCCCCAGATCATCCCTAATGGAAAACCATTGATAAATAAGAAGGCAATATTCCATGGCGCAGGTACGAGTGCGAAACCTAACAAAGCAAGCCATGAAATTCCAATCAAAATCAGGATACTTTTACCCCGGTTATTTCCCTTGATTTCGGAGATAAAACGAATACCGTAAAACTTACTTAGCATATACCCCATCACCTGGGCAATTACAAGCCATACCTTATAATCAAGATGCAGATACTGATGATCTGTAAAAGTACCTGCTGCAAATGCCTTACGGAAAGAATACATAGCTGTATAAGTTCCAAACGCAGCTAAAGCAGCCATTATAGAGAGCAAAGCATAAGGTAATGTAGCGACTTTAGCCCGCAGACGATCTATTAATCTCATACTATCCCTTAATAATGGTTAGCACTTCTGCAATGTCATCGATCAGGTGAGTCGGGTGATAAGACGCTAACTCTTCGCGGGTGAAAATTCCCGTGGTCACGCCTACTACAAACCTGCAACCTGCATTTTGTCCTTCATGAATATCCACTTCGGTATCTCCTGCTTTAAGTACTTGCAGAGGATCTGTAATTCCAGCCTGTTGCATTAATTGTTGAATCATCAAAGGATGCGGTCTGCCCAGTTCAACCTCGTCAGATCCTATCAGGTAATCAATAATCCCTTTTTCTCTCCATTGTAACCGGTTAATAATCGCATCGGCAATATCCTTTGAAAAACCAGTATTAATTCCAACGCTGATCCCTTGTTCCCTTAAAGCTTTAAGTGTTTCCTCTACCTGAGGAAGAGGCTCAATTACTGGGCCTGAAGTATAAAAATTTAGCATTTGCTGTACAAAATCAGCATGGATAGCACTGATTAACTTTGTACTGATCGTTTCAGTTGCTAACCCCTGCATTTGCAGAAGCTGCCCGATGGCCAGATTTTTTTCATAACCCATCAAAGGATTAATCTGTGCTAAATCAACGGCGTACCCATGTTTTGCCAAAGCCGTCTGAAGGGCCTTGCTCACTTCATGATTATCCTTAATTGTAGTACCGGCTATATCAAATACTGCTAGTTTAATGAGGTTCATAGCTGCTATCTTTTGTTTAGCAATACTAAACTTTGTTTATTAATATCAAATAACCTCAATGTTAAGCTTTGGTAAACAATTGATTCATAAATTTAGTTAAATTTAGGCCATGCATATCGTAACAGTTTTATGGCTTAAGTCACTCGATTTTTTTAGTAATGTTCCTGATGATCAGTTAAAATGGTTTATAGATAACAGTGAAAATCAATTGCTGAACGATGGCGATTATCTGACCCGGCCTGGCGATCCGATTCAAGGTCCCCATGTGCTAGTTGCAGGTAAACTGAGCCTTCATATGTTCCAGAATGGCTCTAAACGCGAATTTGTAATGTTTACTAAAGGAGATATATCAGGTTATCTGCCTTATTCAAGAGGGAAGATTTCAGGAGGATATGCACAGGCAATTGGTGAGGTGCAGCTCTTGAGTTTCCGTACAGACAGCATTCAGGAAATGATTAAGGATCGTTTTGAGCTGACGCAATCACTTGTTCATGTGATGAGTAACCGCGTTAGAGAATTTACGGCAATGCAGCAGCAAAATGAAAAGATGATGGCACTCGGTAAATTGAGTGCAGGCTTGGCGCATGAGCTGAATAACCCTGCTTCAGCAATTGTACGTGACTCTATTTCACTGAAAGAACACTTAAGAATGGGGCCGGAAGTTTTTAAGAAAGTGGCTGCCATCACAATTGCCGAAGACCAGATAGACAAATTAAACGAGGTATTATTTGGCATACTAGGCGTTAAAGAGAAACCTCTATTAACCTTAAAACAACGTGTAGCACTGGAAGATGAAATTGCAGACTGGTTTGAAGCAAAGAATGTAGAGAATGGTTATACCATTGCAGAAAGCTTTGTTGATTTTAACTTCAATGTAGCCGACCTGGAAGCCTGTGCAGCACCAATTGCTGAACATCTTTCCCCGGTTTTTAACTGGATCAGCAATCTGCTGGTTACAGAGCGGATGGTAGAAGATATTCAGGAATCCTCTAAAAGAATAGCTGACCTGGTTAACTCAGTTAAAACATTTACCCATATGGACAGGGGAATGGATAAAGAATACGCAGATATCCATATTGGTATCCGCAATACACTGACCATGTTAGGTCACAAAATCAAGAAAGGGAATATTAAAGTGGTGGAAGAGTATGATGAAACGCTTCCGCAGATCAAAGGAATAATTGGTGAATTAAATCAGGTCTGGACAAACCTGATTGACAATGCAATTGATGCTATGGAACCCAACCAGAAAGGTACTTTAATCCTGAAAACAGAAAAGGACAGAGAGTTTGTTAATGTCTTTATTATTGATGACGGCCCTGGCATTCCTGCCGACATTCTCAATAGTATATTCGATCCTTTTTTTACGACTAAACCCATGGGTAAAGGCACAGGAATGGGACTGGAAGTGGTTCAAAGAATTATTCATCAGCACAATGGTAATGTTAAGGTTAAATCTGTACCGGGCCGAACGGAATTTACGGTATGTTTTCCGCTGGAAAACTAATGGCTTGATAAGCTGTTTAACGAATTTTAAATTAGTATAAAAGATGAACCTTCCTGTAATTTTTTCTATAGATGATGACCCACAGGTTTTGCGTGCAATCAGCCGTGACCTGAAAATAAAATACGGTAAAGAATATAAAATATTAAGTACTACTTCTGCTCAGGAAGCTCTGGATATGCTGATCGAACTTAAAAACAGTGCCGATGTAGTCGCTTTATTTTTATGCGACCAGCGGATGCCTGAAATGGAAGGTGTAGCTTTTCTGGAAAAAGCAATGCTCATTTATCCTGAAGCGAAGCGTGTTTTGCTGACTGCTTATTCTGATACTGAAGCAGCAATTAAAGCTATTAATGAGGTGAAGCTTGATTATTATCTGATTAAACCATGGGATCCGCCAGAAGATAAACTTTATCCAGTAATCAATGATCTGCTGGATGACTGGCAAGGTGATTATACGCCTGAATTTAAAGGAATCAGAGTGGTCGGTTTTCAATTCTCCCCGTTATCGCATGTGGTCAAAGATTATTTAGCCAGCAATTTGATTCCATATCGATGGATGGATGTACAGACCAATCCTGATGCGACCAGTCTATTAACACTCAATAAGCTGACAAATGATGATCTGCCAATCGTTTTAATGGATGATGGGACATTTTTAACTAAACCATCTATTAAGGAAATTGCAGCAAAAATAGGGAAGAACCCGGAAATTATTCATGACATGTATGATGTGGTGATTATTGGTGCGGGCCCGGCAGGTTTAGCTGCGGCAGTTTATGGGGCTTCCGAAGGATTAAAAACATTAATGATCGAACGTAAAGCTCCCGGTGGACAGGCAGGAACAAGTTCAAGAATAGAAAACTATTTAGGCTTCCCGGCTGGATTGAGTGGAGCAGATCTGACCAGAAGAGCAATTAGCCAGGCTGTACGCCTGGGTGCTGGATTCTTATCTCCGCAATCGGTGAGCGATATTAAACAAAAAGATGGTTATAAAACCATTATCCTGGAAGACGGACCTGAGATTATCAGCCGCTCTGTGATCATCACCACAGGTGTGGATTACCGGAAACTGGAAGTGAAAGGTGTTTCTGATCTGACTGGTGCTGGAATTTATTATGGTGCTGCCACTACAGAAGCCAGTGCTTGCAGAGACAAAAATGTTTATATTATTGGTGGAGGTAACTCGGCTGGGCAGGCGGCAATGTATTTATCAAAATTTGCTTGCAGTGTCAACATTGTTATCCGTAAAGATGATTTGACATCAACTATGTCCTCTTACCTGATTGATCAGATTGGACATACACCGAATGTCCACGTTTTAGGGAATACTGAAGTGATTGAAGCGAAAGGGGAGAAGTGTTTAGAGAAATTGGTACTGATTAACGTTAAAACAAAAGAAACCAGGGAAGAAGAAGCTGCAGCACTTTATATTTTTATAGGTGCTAAACCTTATACAGACTGGCTGAAACTGGATATACTGAAAGATGAAAAAGGTTTCATTGAAACTGGCCGTGAATTGAGAAATTATGAAAGTTTCACTAAAACGTGGAAGTTGAAAAGGGATCCCTTTTTATTGGAGACCAGTTGTGCGGGTATTTTTGCCGCAGGCGATGTCCGCTCAGGTGCCATGAACAGAGTAGCCTCAGCCGTAGGAGAAGGCTCTATGGCGATCAGCTTTGTCCATAAGTACCTGGCTGAAGTTTAAACAAACCTGCTGAGATTTTAAAATAAAATGGCTTTTCCTGATCGGGAAAAGCCATTTTATTTTAGTGCGTGATATAATATAAAAACTCTCCGGCTGAATATCCGGATTTATAGATCATGTATATAGATAAGACCACTGCAAAGGTAATTACTCTGGCTGATCTTTGTTTGAAGAGGGAACTGATATAGGACGTTGATTCTTGCATACTATCTTTGGTTGTAGGTTTGAACAACCTAAGCTAATTGATTTTACTTGTAAAATCAATTAGGATTGAATAACTAAACCGGTTTCTATTGTTTAACAAAGGCTTTACACTAAAGATTTATGTGGGCAATATCTTTGTTACAGCGCATTAATTATAAAAATTTCTTATAATTTGATAGCTAAAATGTGCTCCATTAGATTAACACACATAATTTAATTAACAAAAATGAATTCAAGAAGAGACTTTTTGAAGAAAGCAGCAATGTTTTCTGGTGCTGCCGGTTTAGCAAACGTAATTCCTATGTCTATACAAAAGGCAATGGCAATTGAAGCTGATCCCGGAACTACTTTTTATGACGCAGAACACGTAGTATTCCTGATGCAGGAAAATCGTTCTTTTGATCATATGTTTGGTAAACTGAGTGGAGTACGTGGATTCAATGATCCCCGTGCAGCAATTCTGCCTAACCACGATAAAGTATGGCTGCAACAAGACACTTCTGGGAATACTTTTGCACCTTTCCACATAGATATTAACAAAACTAAAATTACCTGGCAGGGTGGGTTGCCCCATTCCTGGAATGACCAGGTTGCAGCCCGCAATAAAGGCAAATACGATAAATGGGTTCCTGTAAAAACCCTGATGACCTTAGGACATTATGAGCGGACTGATATTCCTTTTTATTACGCTTTAGCAGACGCCTTTACCATTTGTGACCATAGCTTCTGTTCCTCACTAACCGGGACTACACCAAACAGGTTATTCTTCTGGTCAGGTACAATCCGTCCAGAGCAAAATGGAAAAGCTGTAGCGGTAGTCAATAACTCACAAGCTGAATCTCATTCTGGTGCTTTCGTAGACTGGGATACTTTCCCCGAGTTACTGGAAGACAATGGGGTATCCTGGAAGGTTTATCAAAACGAACTCTGGACAGCAAATTTACAAGATAAAAGAGTGGGTGACTGGGTGGATAACTATGGGGATAACCCGCTGGAATATGTAAAAAGATACCACGTTAAACTTTCGGCTTATTTCAGGAAAAATGGTGATCAGACTAATAAAAAGGAAATCCTGACTCCCGAACAAGTTACCGCAAAATATAATAAACTGAGTCAAAAGGAGAGAAACCTGATTGACAAAGCATTTGCGACAAATATCAATATACCTGGAGATTATCTGGAGCTTGAACCCTTCACTTACACCGATGATCAAGGCGTTAAAGAAACAATAGATATCCCTAAAAATGATATTTTCCATCAATTCAGAGCAGATGTAGAGCAGGGTAAATTACCCGCTGTTTCCTGGTTAGTTGCCCCTCAGCGATTCTCAGACCATACCAGTTCTCCTTTATATGGAACATGGTATGTATCCGAGGCAATTGACATCCTGACCAAGAACCCTGAAATCTGGAAAAAGACCATCTTTGTTTTAACTTATGACGAGAATGATGGGTATTTTGACCATATTCCACCATTTGTAGCGCCAAATCCTAACGATCCGGAAACGGGAAAAGTCTCTTCAAAAATGAATATTGACGTAGAATGGGAAGCTAAAATGGGAAGCCCGCTAGGTTTAGGTTACCGCGTGCCCATGCTGATTGCTTCCCCATGGAGTAAAGGAGGATATGTAAACTCACAAGTGTTTGATCATACCTCTTCCCAGCAATTCTTAGAGAAATTCTTAAGTAAAAAGACCGGTAAAAAGATTAAAAATAATAATATCAGTGATTGGAGAAGAGCTGTTTGCGGAGATATGACTTCAGTTTTCAGACCTTATAACGGAGAGAAAATAGTTAACCCTAAAGCATTGCAAAAGAATGAGGTGGTCACCAGCATTCAAAATGCGAAGAATAAACCAGCTCAAGTTACGCCTGATGCATTGACAGCAGCAGAAATCGCGGCAATTAACACCAATGCACCATTTTCTTCCGCATCGCCTGCAGCTATGCCTGTACAAGAAAAAGGGACAAGAAAAGCCTGTGCTTTACCCTACCAGTTATTCGCGGAAGCTAATTTGAACGCAGATAAAACAGCTGTAGAATTAAAATTTGAATCTGGTAAAAGTGGATTTGGACAATTACTGGAGCCAGTTGGTTCAGCGTTTAATGTAACCTCTTTAAATCCATATGCGGGGGTCGCTGGTAAAAACTGGGATTATGCGGTAAATGCAGGAGATCAGGTCGCGCACCAGCTTCAGCTTAATAAATTTAAAGCTGAAAATTACAACTTGCTAGTTCGGGGGCCTAATGGATTTTTCAGACATTTCAAAGGCAATAAAAATGATCCTGAGCTTACTGTAAACTGTACTTATGAAAAGTCCGGGTTGCTTAAAGAAAAACTCAGTGGAAATGTTAGTATAGTACTGGAGAATAAAGGAAATACAGCCTTAGCATTGGAAATCAAACCAGGCGTGTATGCAGGTAATTCCCAAAAAGTTCAATTGAAACCTAAAAGTAAAGAACAGGTGGTATTGAACCTTGGAAAGCACTCCGGCTGGTATGATTTTACGATTGTAACCGCAGATGAAGCTTATAGCAGGCAATATGCAGGGCATGTAGAAACCGGTGAAGAGTCCGTTTCTGATCCTTATATGGCAGGGATCCTATAATAGCTATCCTTGTTTATAAGTGGGCAGAGAGATAAAGAAAGAGCTTCCAAAGTTTTTACCTTCGCTTTCTGCCCATACTTTACCTTTATGGCTTTCCACAAGCATTTTTACAATAAATAAGCCTAAGCCATAAGATTTTTCATGTGCTGTAGGAATCGCACTTAATTTCGCGAATTTCGTAAATAGCTTTTTCTTATCATCCTCACTCAGGCCCAGACCTTCATCCTTGAACTCAATAATCAGCTCATCCTCAATTATCGAAGTATTGATCACAATAGTAGCTCCTTCATAAGAGTACTTCATAGCATTACTCAGCAAATTATCCAGTACATCCAATATCCGT
This sequence comes from Pedobacter sp. UYP1, assembly GCF_040547305.1. Classification (NCBI taxonomy): domain Bacteria; kingdom Pseudomonadati; phylum Bacteroidota; class Sphingobacteriia; order Sphingobacteriales; family Sphingobacteriaceae; genus Pedobacter; species Pedobacter sp. UYP1. The sequence continues at coordinate 94,138 of NZ_JBEPPL010000016.1, forward strand.
TCCCGATCCGCATAAATTAAGGCAGACAGGTCATTGTTAATGATTAAAGTTTGATTTTTCGCAGCCAGTGAAAGTTCAAAAGACTGCTGTAACTGTAGCAGCAGGCCAGTAATAATGACTGGTTCATGAACTAATTCAACCAATGAATTTTCACTCCTGGCATCTGTTAGCAGGTTGTTAAGCTTTTTCTCTACACCTCTGGAAGAGTTCTCAATTTTGGCGGCCATAGAGAACACCTTTTCACTTGTCATTTCGCGGCTGCCCAGCAATTGCGCGTACAAAGAAATTGAAGTGATAGGGTTTTTCATATCATGAGCCAGGCGATGCAGGCGGTCATCATAGGCTCTCACAATTTTTCTGTTGACCATGCGGGTCTCCAGCTTCTCCATCACCATTCTGGAAAGTAACAATAGCATTCTGGACTGATGATCGGTTACCGTGGTCCGGGGTTCAGCATCCAGGACGCAGACAGTGCCCAGTGCAAATCCATCAGCAGTTCTGATCTGTGCAGCTGCATAAAATCTTACACCTCCTGGTCTGGAGATATAAGGGTTTTTCATCAACTCAGGAAATTGATGGGTGTCGTGAAAAATAGTCAGATCATCCTCCATAATACTCAGCGAGCAAAGACCATAAGCCCTGGAAATATGATCCACCTCGATCCTGCTGCTGCTTGCTTTAACGAAAACATGCCCTTTATCAACAAAAGTTACAAAAGCCTTCTTAGTTCCGAATATTTCGGCCGCCATTAAAGCAATTGTATCAAAATCCGTTTCAGAATGGGTGTCCAGAATTTCATATTGATATAGTTTTTTTAATCTGATCTCGTCATTATTGGGAATAAGATTATCCGGCGTTTGATTATTTGTCATTGATTTTAATTCAGGGCATGCATTTTTAGGCGATAGGGCACGTTTTAGCTCCTTTTGACTGGGTATAAAAAGAAATCCTAAGAATAATATTATGCATTAAACAAAAAACTGGTTTGATTGTTGTATAAATTGTTCTTTTTATCAAACGATGCTGATTAACTACAATATTAAAAGAATTACAATGACCGGTCCGTGTATGTTTATGTGTGAATATTATTCATCCTTATAAATTATGAGTATAATTAGACTTTGCCTGGGATTTATTAAGTTTCTATATTCACAGGTATAAGAAAAGCATGAAATTCATGTTGTTCTAAACCTGAACTGAAAAATATGAGACAAAAAGGCTTTAAAATTATTGCTGCTATACTGATTTGTTTAAGCGCTGTTTCTACCGCCAGCGCTATTAAGTTAAACAATTCTGATCATAAAAACGCGACTAAGCCTTCATTTCCTTCTTTACTCTCTGCTGCTGTTTTTAACCAGCTCTTTCCATTGAGAAGTAAGTTTTACACTTATCCTTCTTTGCTGAAAGCTGTTCAGAATTTAGCACAGGTTAAAATTCAAGTAGAGAAAAGAGGACCTTTTATTTATAAAATAACCAGATTTGACCAGCGTACAGGAAAAAAATCCGTTGTCCGCCAGGATAAAGACTGGAATGAAAGCTGGGCACAGCAAAAAGAATATACCACCATCACTATTGATTATAGTCAATTCTGTAATAGTACAGCTCAAACGACCAATCAAAAAGAATTGGCGGCCTTTTTCGCACAAGCTGCACATGAAACCAGAGATGGAGCGGATGGTAAATTCAATGATGGGCTGATGCTCAAGAGAGAATTGGACACCACAAACGCATATCTGGCTGCTAATGTTGTTTATCCTGCAGTTGCTGGAAAGAGATATTACGGACGTGGCCCGCTTCAATTAAGTTATAATGGGAATTACGGCTTTGCTTCGGATTGTATTTTTGGAGACAAGAATAAATTACTCTCTGATCCTGATCTGATTCTCAAAGATCCTGTTGTTGCCTTTGAAACTGCCATTTATTTCTGGATGACTCCGCAAGGAATTAAGCCTTCTGCACACGAAGTGATTACCGGAAAATGGAAGCCTTCAGCTGCGGATCAGGCAAAGGGGTGGGTTGCCGGATTCGGTTTGGTGACCAATATTATCAACGGCGCAATTGAATGTAACCATGGAGAAGCAGTAGCAGCGATGAAAAACAGAACTGACTACTATCAGCACTATTTGCGTGCATTTGGTGCAACAGATACCAGGAAGTGTTCTTGCGGGTCGATGCAGCCTTTTCCTTAACGGTTTAACAGCGGTAAAATCTCATCCACGTACTTCCTTTCATTAGCCAGCCGGGGCACTTTGTGCTGTCCGCCTAATTTGCCTTTTGATTTCAGCCAGTTATAAAAAGTATCTTTTGGTGCATTGTGAACTTTAGGTCTGCAAAGCGCCATGTTATTGAAACGTTTGGCATCATAGTCAGAATTGATTTCTCTCAATGTCTGATCTAATACGTCTACGAATTTCTCAAAATCATCAGGCTGCTGGTCAAATTCTATGATCCATTCGTGTCCTCCAGCATCATTTCCTTTAAAATAAATAGGACAGGCAGTATAATCTTTAAAAGCTGCGCCAGTTTCTCTGCACGCTTTACTTATCGCTTGTTCCGCATTATCAATAATCACTTCTTCGCCGAAAGCATTGATAAAATGTTTAGTCCGGCCTGTAATTTTGATTCTGAAAGGAGATAAAGAAGTAAATTGAACCGTATCTCCAATTACATAGCGCCATAAACCAGCATTGGTAGAAATGATAATTGCATAGTTTTTATATAATTCTACCTCTCCAAGACTCAGCGTTACCGGATTATCATCACAAAGTTGCTCTAAAGGTAAAAACTCATAATAAATGCCATAATCCAGCATAAGTAACATCTCTTCCGAATTTACCTGGTCCTGTATACCAAAGAAGCCCTCAGAAGCATTATAGGTTTCCAGGTAATACATATCAGCTCTTGGGATCAATTCTTTAAACTGCTCCCTGTAAGGACTGAAATTTACCGCCCCATGAAAATAAAGTTCCAGGTTTGGCCATACTTCCAGTAAATTCTTCTTGCCGGTAATTTCCAGCACTTTTTTAGCCAGCACAATTGTCCAGGTAGGTACTCCAGAAATATTGGTTACGTTCTCTTTAATGGTGGCTTCTGCCATGCGGTCCATTTTTTGCTCGTAATCATCCATCAAAGCGATTGAAATATCCGGTGTACGGTAATATTCCGCCCACATTGGCAAGTTTTTGATCAGTACAGCAGAAAGATCCCCATAAAAGGAGTCTTCATTTAACTGGTTAATTTGATGACTGCCACCTAATACAAGTGCTTTCCCGGTCAGGATCTGGTTGGAGGGTTTGTTATTGCAGAAGATGGAGATCATATCCTTCCCACCCTTGAAATGGCATTCTTCTAAAGCCTCAGGAGAGACTGGGATAAATTTACTTCTGTCACTGGTTGTTCCGGATGATTTGGCGAACCATTTAATCTCCGAAGGCCAGAGAATATTTTGTTCCCCCTGCAGCATCCGTTCGATATAAGGTTTTAGAGAATCATAATTCTGAAGCGGAACGCGCTGCTTAAACTGATCCGGGGTCTCAATAGACTTATAATCATATTTCTTTCCCCATTCTGTATTCTCAGCACATGAAATCAGGGTATGAAACCATTCCTCCTGGACATCTATCGGATATTTCATGAAAAGCTCAATCTGGTGGACACGCTTTTTCATATACCAGGTGAAAATAGAATTTACAATTGCCATACGATAGCTTATAAGTTTTTACTGCGAAGTACAAAATTGGAACCCAGGTAGACCTTTCTTACCATTTCATTGGCGGCAAGTATTTCGGGAGTACCAGACTCCAGTATTTTACCTTCAAATAACAGATAAGCCCGATCCGTAATGGAAAGTGTTTCCTGAACATTGTGGTCGGTTATCAGGATCCCGATATTTTTATTTCTGAGTTTGGCTACAATCGTCTGGATCTCCTCTACAGCAATAGGGTCTACTCCTGCAAATGGTTCATCCAACAGGATGAAGTTGGGGCTCGCTGCCAGTGCTCTGGCAATCTCTGTCCTGCGGCGTTCCCCTCCTGATAAAAGGTCACCACGGTTTCTTCTTACTTTATGCAAACTGAATTCGTCAATTAACTCTTCCAGTTTTTCCTGGCGCTCTACTCTGGTCATGGTTGTCATTTCCAGAATCGACAGGATGTTATCTTCTACAGACAGCTTTCTGAAAACTGAAGCTTCCTGTGCTAAATAACCAATTCCTTTTTGTGCCCTGCGGTACATCGCATCCTTGGTAATGTCTTCATCATCCAGAAAGATGTTACCTTCATTAGGCTTGATCAGTCCTACAATCATATAAAAGGAAGTTGTCTTTCCCGCTCCGTTAGGGCCGAGTAATCCTACAATTTCCCCCTGACTCACACTAAACGAAACGTCGTTGACGACAGTCCGTTGCTTGTATTTTTTTATAAGATTATCAGCTCTTAATATCATTTATATGAGGTTATTTATCTCTATTGCTTTAATATTCAATTGTAAACGTTTCTGCTCTTTCCAAACATTTTCTTCTATTGTATAACAAACAGAGAAGGGTTGTCCAGGTTTTAATAGTTGCTCAAATTCTGCCAGTCCGAATCCAATGGTTTCAAAAATACTGGAATTTTGTTGTTTAATGCTCAACTTTAAATGTTTTGCACCTACAATATAAGGTGTTCCCACGTAAAATACATCATGAGTCACAAATACCGGGGCCGGGTTAACCGGGCCAAAAGGTGCCATCTGGGCGAGTATACGTTGAAACTTGCCATCAATTTGAGTCAGTGAAATTTCATTGTCAATCAAAATTTCAGGACAAAGTAAATTTTCTGTGATAGTGGCAGCAACGACAGTTTCAAACCTTTCTGCAAAGGCTTCAATGTTTTCGGGCTTGATTGTCATCCCCGCTGCAAACTTATGACCGCCAAATTGTTCCAGTAAATCAGCGCAACTTAAAAGTGCTTCATACAAATCATAACCCGGTACTGAACGTGCTGATCCGGTCAGCATCCCATTTGACAGGGTTAGAACGATAGTTGGTCTGTAATATTTTTCCGTCAACCGCGAAGCGACAATACCGATCACTCCTTTATTCCACTGGTCGTTATAAACTACGGTTGTTTTTTTATTGATCAGTATTTCAGATTCATCAATCAGGGCCAGGGCCTCTGCGGTAATATTCTGATCTGTTGTTTTCCGGTCTGTATTCTGCAGATTAATGAAAAGACTCTGCTCTGCTGCCAGGGTATCTGCTGTACACAATAACATTTTAACAGCCTGGTTACCGTGATCCATTCGTCCGGCAGCATTAATCCGCGGTGCTAAAGTGAATACAACATCAGTAATGGTAAAATCTTTATTTTTACCGCAGCTATCCATTAAAGCTTTCAACCCTGTAGAGGGGTTTGTATTTAATTTGATCAGCCCATAATAAGCAAGAGTCCGGTTTTCGTCATTGATCGGCACAATGTCCGCAGCAATAGAAACCATCACCAGATCAAGGTATCTTTCGTAATTTTCTGCCGGAAGATGATGTGTCAGGCAATAGGCCTGAGCCAGTTTAAAACCAATTCCGCAACCTGCAAGTTCTTTAAACGGATAAGGGCAATCCAATCTTTTAGGATCGAGAATAGCAACTGCTGCTGGTAATTCATCGCCTGGTAAATGGTGGTCACAAATGATGAAATCTATACCAAGCGTATTGGCATAGTCAATCTTATCATTTGATTTAATCCCGCAGTCCAGAGCAATAATCAGCGTAATTCCCTGTGCTTTTGCATGATCGATCCCCGCGGTAGAAATCCCGTATCCTTCTTTATGGCGATCAGGGATATAATATTCAATAGCCGAAGTGAATTGGCGGAAAAAACTATAAGCAAGTGCTACTGAGGTTGTGCCATCCACATCATAATCTCCATAAATCATGATATTTTCTGCTGCAGCCAAGGCAACATCAATCCTGGCGATTGCCTTATCCATATCCTTCATTAAAAAAGGATCATGTAATTGGGTGAGCTGCGGCCTGAAGAAGTCTTTAGCTTCCTGAAAAGAAGTGATATCCCGTTGTACTAATATTTCAGCTAAACTTGTATCTATATTTAATTGCTGTGCAAGCGAATCTGTTATTTCTACTTTACCCTTTACGGCTTGCACCCATCTTTTCTTCATTTAGTTTTAGTTTTGTATTTTTTGCAAAGCGCTGTTTAAGCGGTAATGACGTTAGCATGAAGGTATTTCATGCAGGTTCCATATCTTTGTAACAGATTGTAAATATATCATTAATTATTCTTTTGACTAACACCTACGCCATTGCAAGTTTTTACTTTATATGAAGGTTCTTATTCTGTAGCAGCCGACAAAAAGTTCGTCCCTTTTAATCCTCAGACAGATAGCCCTAAAGACAGACCTGGATCTCTATTTATTCACGTTAACCCTTTCCTTGTTAAATTTGGGGATAAATTATTGGTACTGGATACCGGATTAGGCTATAGTAACAGTGATGGAGCGCTGATTTTACATGAAAATATTCGCAAAGCAGGCTTTAATCCTGAAGATGTGGATTATGTTTTGATGTCACATCTGCATTTTGATCATGCCGGCGGTATGGTGCATAAAGAAAACAATGGAATGGAGCTTAGTTTTCCGAATGCGACTTACGTGATTCAGCGTGGAGAATGGGAGGGTGCCTTTACCAATGCTTCTTCCTCTTACAGAACCGAGATCTTTGACTTCCTGCAACGGAATGCAACGCTGGTTTTCGTAGACGAAACAGGGGATTTAATTCCGGGTATCAAACATATCCTCACTGGCGGACATACCCCTTTTCACCAGGCCTGGTTATTAGAAGATGAAGAAAATAAAGTATTTTTTGGTGGCGATGTTTTGCCAGAGCCAGAAGAACTGTACAAGAAATTTATTGCCAAATATGATTATGATGGGCGCAAGTCCATGGAACTAAGAGAAGAATTTGGGCATACAGCTGTTACTGAACACTGGAACTGTCTTTTCTATCATGGTAAAAGCAAAGCAACCGGTTTTATAGAACTGGGCGAAGAAGGGCAGTTTAAAGTTATATAGTCTGTGTATTTTTGCCTTCAAAGAGTTCAACAAGGCGTTCAATAGAAAGGGGTTTAGAAATAAACCCTTTTACTGTTTTATAGGTTTTGGCTTTTTCAATATCATTCTCATAAACTGAAGAAGAGAGCATATACATGTCTATCTCAGTTTGTATCCCCAGCTTTTCATAAGCATCTAAAAACTCCCAGCCATTCAAGACTGGCATATTGATGTCAATCAGGATCAGATGCGGAAGAACCTCATTGTTTGCGATTAATTCCTGCAGATATTCAATCGCCATTGATCCGTTTGTCTTGGCAACCATTTTTGCCTCATAGCCTGTTTTTTCAACAATTTTCTTAATAATGAAAATGTTAATGTCATCATCGTCAATTACCAACAGGTTAATTTTAGTATTCATCAGCTTAATAGTTTATAGAAAGATCACTGGGATTAATATAAAGATATAAAATAGAAACGTAAAGTAAATCTTTGAGAATTTATATATTTCAAAAAAGCAGGGTCATCTTAAAAAGAAATGACCCTGCTGCTTAATCAAAGGAATGTGAAGCTTGTTTATAAACTAACTTCTTCTTCTTCCATATAACTTTCTATTGGCGGGCAGGCACAAACTAATGACCTGTCTCCAAATGAATCGTTAACTCTTCCAACCGAAGGCCAGAATTTATGTTCTGATACATAAGGTAATGGGAACGCTGCAGTTTGTCTGCTGTAGCTATGTGACCATTCATCACCTGTAACTTTAGCTGCAGTATGCGGTGCATTTTTCAATGGATTATCTAATTTATCCAATGTACCGTTCTCCACTTGGGTAATTTCATTTCTGATGGCAATTAAAGCATCACAGAAACGGTCAAGCTCATGTTTAGCTTCACTTTCTGTTGGCTCAACCATTAACGTTCCAGCAACCGGGAAAGAAACTGTTGGTGCGTGGAAACCATAATCCATTAATCTTTTCGCAATATCAACTACCTCGATACCGAAGTTTTTGAATCCGCGGCAATCCAGGATCATTTCATGTGCACAGCGTCCTTTACTTCCTGAATAAAGTACTGGGTAATGTTTCTCTAAACGCGCTTTCATGTAATTTGCATTTAAGATGGCATATTCAGTAGCATTTTTCAATCCCTCGCCACCCATCATTGCAATGTAAGCATGAGAGATGATCAGGATAGAAGCAGAACCCCATGGTGCAGAAGATACCGCATGAATTGATTTCTCATTGTTGATGTCTACCACCGCATGACCTGGTAAATATTTTACCAAATGTGCAGCAACACCGATCGGCCCCATACCAGGACCACCACCACCGTGAGGGATACAGAATGTTTTATGTAAATTCAGGTGACATACGTCAGCGCCAATGTTTGCAGGGCTGGTTAAACCTACCTGAGCATTCATATTTGCACCATCCATATAAACCTGTCCGCCATTAGCGTGGATAACTTCACAGATTTCAATGATACTTTCTTCAAATACACCATGTGTAGATGGGTAAGTTACCATGAAACAAGATAAGTTAGCTTTATGCTCTTCAGCTTTTGCTTTCAGGTCAGCTACATCAATATTACCGTTTGCATCACATTTAACAATCACAATCTTCATTCCGGCCATCGCTGCTGATGCAGGATTAGTACCATGTGCAGAAGAAGGGATTAAAGCGATGTTACGCTGATGATCACCACGATCCTGGTGATAAGCTCTGATTACCATTAAGCCTGCATATTCTCCCTGAGCACCAGCATTTGGCTGTAAACTCATGGCTGCAAAACCAGTAATTTCACTTAACCATCTGTCAATCTCATTGAATATAGTGTAATAACCAGCCACCTGATCTGCCGGAGCAAATGGGTGAACACGGCCAAACTCTGCCCAGGTAACCGGGATCATTTCTGTCGTTGCATTTAACTTCATGGTACATGACCCTAAAGCAATCATAGAATGACAAAGAGAAAGATCTTTTGCTTCCAGTGATTTGATATAACGCAACATTTCATGCTCTGAATGGTGCAGGTTAAATACCGGATGCGTCAGGTAAGCCGAAGTACGTTGTAATTCAGCAGGGATTACAGTTTGAATATTTTTTTCTTCAGCAAGTTCAACGCTGTCCGCAGAGATCGCTTTTACTTTAGAAAATATTTTATTCAGCAATTTGATGTCTTCAATAGAAGTAGTTTCGTCTAATGCGATCGTAGCTACAGAACCGATGTAGTTCAGGTTGATTTCGTTATCAATACATTCTTTATGAATTGAATCTTTTAAATCACCTAAATCAACACGGATCGTGTCAAAGAAAACTTTGTTTAATTGTTTATAGCCGATTTGCTCAATTGATTGTGAAAGTGCAACAGCTAAACCATGTGTTCTTTCTGCAATTAATTTAAGACCTTTCGGGCCATGATATACGGCATAGAAACTAGCCATAATAGCTAATAAAGCCTGTGCAGTACAGATGTTTGAAGTTGCTTTATCTCTGCGGATATGCTGCTCTCTTGTTTGCAGCGCCATACGTAAAGCATAGTTGTTGTGACTGTCAATAGTTACCCCGATAATTCTTCCTGGGATTGAACGTTTATATTCATCCTTAGTTGCGAAAAATGCAGCGTGCGGACCACCAAAGCCCATTGGTACACCAAAACGTTGTGTAGTACCTACAACGATATCAGCTCCCCATTCTCCCGGAGGAGTTAATAGTGTTAAGCTTAAAATATCAGCTACCACTGTTAATTTAACATTTTTAGCATGTGCTTTTTCAGCGAATGAAGTATAGTTGAAAACTTCACCATTTCCAGCAGGATATTGAACAATTGCACCAAAGAACTCTTCAGTTGCTTCAAATGCCTGGTGATCACCGATTACCAGTTCAATTCCGAATGGATTTGCACGGGTTTTTAAAATGTCTATAGTTTGAGGGAACAACAATTCCGAAACGAAAAACTTATTTGCCTGTGTATTTTTACGCAAACTGAATTGCATAAACATCGCTTCGGCAGCTGCAGTACCTTCATCTAAAAGAGAAGCATTTGCAATTTCCATACCGGTAAGGTCAATCACCATAGTCTGGAAGTTCAGCAAAGCCTGTAAGCGGCCTTGTGCAATTTCAGCCTGGTATGGAGTATATTGTGTATACCATCCTGGATTTTCCATCACATTTCTCAGAATTACTCCTGGAGTAGTGGTGTCATAATATCCTTGTCCGATATAAGATTTGAAAACTTTATTCAGTGAAGCCGTTTGTCTAAGGCTTTCCAAATATTCTTTCTCAGACTTAGCAACAGGTAAATTAAGTGGTTTTTTCAGCCTGATTTTTTGAGGAACAGTTTGTTCAATCAGTTCTTCAATAGAAGTCAGACCAAGGGTGCTTAACATAGCCTCAGTATCCTCCGCATTTGGAGCGATATGACGGTTTTTAAAGTCTTCTTTGTAATGGATGTTTAAACTCATGACGGTTAACAATAAATTTGCGCAAAGGTATTAAAATTTCAGTTCCATTCCAATGGAATGGGCCGATCTAAATATATTCTACAATTGTTTTAAATAGAGCTGAATTGTGTTTTCCAGACCTAAATACAAGGAATCGCTAATTAAGGCATGGCCGATAGAAACTTCCAGTAAATTGGGAATGTTATCTGCAAAATATTTCAGGTTCTGCAGGTCAAGATCATGTCCGGCATTGATCCCTAAACCAAGCTTATTTGCTGTATGTGCAGCTTGCGTATAAGGGCTGATTGCTTTGACAGGATCTTTGGCATAATTAGCTGCATAATACTCTGTGTAAAGTTCTATCCGGTCGGTTCCCGTAGTTTGTGCAGCTTCTATAATTTCTCTTACCGGATCTGTGAAAATAGAAACTCTGATACCTTCTTTTTGAAATAGCTGAACCATTTCTTTAAGATAGGCCTGATGCTTAATAGTATCCCATCCATGATTGGAAGTGATCTGTCCTTCAGTATCTGGTACCAATGTTACTTGTGCAGGCTTATTGGCCAGTACAAGGTCAATGAATTTTTGTTCTTTGCAGTTACCTTCTATATTGAATTCTGTTGAAATGGCTGTTTTAAGATCGAATACATCCTGATAACGGATATGACGTTCATCAGGTCTTGGATGTACAGTGATTCCTTCCGCACCAAAACGTTCACAGTCAAGTGCTACCTTAACCAGATCTGGATTGTTTCCCCCGCGACTGTTGCGTAACGTGGCTATTTTATTGATATTTACTGATAGTTTTGCCATGTACAAAGATAAACCATTAAACATGAACAGGTATAATATTATTGTAAACAGGTTAACGTTCTGTGTAATTATTTGTTGTTTTTTAATTTTTGGAGCAATTGTCTCTTCTGCACAGGAGGTTATTAAAAATTATACAGTTTATAATGGTGTAGCAAAAGTGCATGGAAACGAGTTGCTGGTGATCCGCAAAATGGAGAAAGCAGGACAAGTGGTTTATCTGACTGTAAATCCGCAGACTTTAACGACAGCATTAACAACTAATGTTGTTGTGCGCCCGATGGACTGGAAAAGTGCAAAAGCTTATTTTCAGCAGACTCCTTATTTCAAAGCTTACGATGCTGCTTCAAAACAAGCGCTTGCGCTAAAGGATGCGGGGGTGACGCATGGCTTCCCTAAGGATAAGGGAATAACGCTGACTATAGATCTTTGTCCATCACATAAGCCGTTAGACCGGATTATTTTCACATCATTGATTACAGAGTTTGCTAAAATTGAGCAGCCTGTGCCTGTAGCGCTTTCTATAACTGGCCGGTGGATGTTAACGCATGCTGACGATCTGAACTGGCTGAAAGAACTGGTGGCAAAAAAAGAAATTGAAATTACCTGGATTGATCATTCCTTCAATCACCATGTAAGCCCAACTGCACCATTAAAGACTAATTTTCTGTTAGAACCGGGGACAGATATGAATTTTGAAATACTGGGTACTGAACTGGCTATGTTGCAGCATGGTTTAATTCCCTCTGTATTTTTCAGGTTTCCGGGATTGGTTTCTGATCAGCTGGTAGTGGATAAAGTTTTGGCTTATGGGATTATTCCGGTAGGTAGTGATGCCTGGTTGGCAAAAGGGCAGAAAGCTGCTGCCGGCAGTATCGTTTTGATTCATGGGAATGGAAACGAACCAGTAGGAGTGGCTGACTTTATCAAGCTGTTAAAAAGCAAGTCTGCTGAGGTAACCAGCAAGCAGTGGCTGATGTATGATTTGTCGGAAAGCGTGGAAGATGAATTTGGAGGATCTAAATAACTATTTATTAAAAAAGGGATGTCCTTTCGGCACATCCCTTTTTTATAGCATTTATAACCTCTTAAAAAAGGTCTTTAAACGGACTAGTATCTGTAAGCTTCCGGTTTGAAAGGACCTTCAACTGGTACACCGATATAATCAGCTTGTTGTTGATCTAATACGTCTAATTCAACACCAATTTTAGCTAAGTGTAAACGTGCTACTTTCTCATCCAGTGATTTAGGAAGAACATATACTTTGTTCTCATATTTTCCTGGGTTAGTCCAAAGCTCTAACTGTGCTAAAGTCTGGTTAGTGAAAGATGCAGACATCACGAAACTTGGGTGGCCAGTAGCACATCCTAAGTTTACTAAACGACCTTCAGCTAATAAAATAACGTCTTTACCGTCGATAGTATATTTATCAACCTGTGGTTTGATTTCGATTTTAGTATCACCGTAGTTAGAGTTTAACCAGGCTACGTCGATTTCATTGTCAAAATGACCAATGTTACAAACGATAACTTTATCTTTCATTACTCTGAAATGCTCAGGACGAACGATGTTACAGTTACCAGTAGTTGTAACCACGATATCAGCTTCTTTAACTGCTGTAGCGAATTTCTTCACTTCATAACCTTCCATTGCAGCTTGTAATGCACAGATAGGGTCAATTTCAGAAACGATAACACGAACACCTTGTGAGCTTAAAGATTCAGCAGAACCTTTACCTACATCACCGTAACCTGCAACTACAGCAACTTTACCAGCAAGCATAACATCAGTAGCACGACGGATCGCATCTACCAATGACTCACGGCAACCGTATTTGTTGTCAAATTTAGATTTAGTAACTGAGTCATTTACATTGATAGCTGGTAAATGCAAAGTTCCGTTTTTCATACGTTCGTATAAACGGTGAACACCAGTAGTAGTTTCTTCTGATAATCCTTTGATTGCAGCAATCAGCTCAGGGAATTTATCGAAAACCATGTTGGTTAAGTCACCACCATCGTCTAAGATCATATTTAATGGTTGTTGCTCTGGACCGAAGTGTAAAGTTTGCTCAATACACCAGTCGAAATCTGCTTCATTCAAACCTTTCCAAGCATAAACCTGGATTCCGGCAGCAGCAATAGCAGCAGCAGCGTGGTCTTGTGTAGAGAAGATATTGCAGGATGACCAGGTCACTTCTGCTCCAAGTTCAACTAAAGTTTCGATCAGAACTGCAGTCTGGATAGTCATGTGCAAACATCCTGCGATACGTGCGCCTTTTAATGGTTTTGAAGGACCAAATTCAGCACGCAAAGACATTAAGCCTGGCATTTCTGCTTCTGCTAATCCAATTTCTTTACGGCCCCATTCTGCCAGTGAAATGTCCTTTACTTTAAAAGGAACGTAAGTAGTCTCTACTGATGACATATTTTGTTTTGTTAAGTTGTTTATTTATAGTTAGTTGTTTAGCAGGCGAAAGCGACAGGATTATACCCTTGACTCTTGCCTTCTTTTACTATTGCAAAATTACACAATAGTTTAGCCAAATTCAAAAAGGGATCAGATGGTTGGGATGTTTAGACAAAGATCTCCACATTCTTGATTTTCAAATGATACTCCGATTCTTAAAGCTGTAAGTCTTAAGCAGTATAATAAACGGTTTATTCTTATTGATCGGTATAACAGATGTGTGAACATATGTTTAAAAAAAATGCCCTTCATTAAGGAAGGGCATTGTGTTGAAAAACTTTATTACAGCTTAAAACTTTGGAATTTTAATCTGCCGGACAGCTATTACAGCCTGATAGTTTTTGAATAAATGTTCCTTTTTCACCTGTATTATTATCTAAAGCAGTAATTGTGATATAAAAGGGAAACGTATTTTCTGATATTTGTTGGTATTGCACGACTATTGAATTGGTTCCCTGACCGCTTACGATAGTTCCAAGATTACCGATAGTCCAGGTGTAGTCTGTTCCTCCCTGGCCAGTTACACGGTAGGTGTGGTTAGTTCCCCCGCCATAAACAATTCCTCTTGGTCCGGAGATAGTTAATGTGAAAAAAAGATTTGTAAATGATCCGCTTAACGGAGATATAACTGGGTTTTTAATCGAAGAATTTGATTTGGAAGTTTCAGCAGGAAGCTTGCCTGCAGTAGCTTCTGTAGTATAATAAACAAGAATCAGAGCCAGAAAAGATAGTGATAAGTAATTTTTCATAATAATAACAATTTAGTTTAAGCTAAACTAAATATTCTTATGGAATAAATACTATGTTTTATTGATTCGTTTTTGTTTTTCGTGATTGTTTTTGTGTTGTTTTGATTAAAAAATAAATTAAATTGCACTTTAAAATAATAAACTATGTTCAAAAAAATCTCTCTCTCCTTATTTGTGGTTTTTATGCTGTGCGCCTTTGTGAGTACAGCTTCTGCCATGCAAATCTATGTAAAGACCTTAACAGGTAAAACCATTACACTTGAAGTTCAGTCGTCAGATACGATTGAAAACGTAAAAGCTAAAATACAGGATAAAGAAGGCATACCGCCAGATCAACAGCGCTTAATTTATGGGGGCAAGCAATTAGAAGATGGAAGGACTTTGGCAGATTATAATATTCAAAAAGGAAGTACGCTACATCTGGTATTAAGATGAGCGTTCTTGCTACTTTACACCTGGTATTGAGACTGGGATAATCCTGATTCAATTATTCAAATAAAACCCCGTCAAAACTAGTTTTGATGGGGTTTTATTTTCCGGAAAATATGAAAATATAAGTAGAAATCCTGTTACACTTCTCTATTGAAACGTCGTTAAAAAGACCTTGAGATGAGGTTGGAATGACTGGGGTCATTGCAAGGTCATTCCTAGGCATTATTCAACACGCTTTCAACAGGTGTTTTTTTAGCTGAAGGCCATGTTTTGGTTTTTTCTCTGAAATTTTGGGCATAACTGTATCCTTTAACTACAAACTGTAGCCTAATTCAACATTCACGAAACAGTATCTAATTTGATGTTACTCCCGTTTTGGGCCTGATAAAAAAAATATATCTCCCTGATCTGCAATCAAAGGGGGGCGGGTCTGATAAAGAAACGAAAGTTGGAATGTTGGCAAAATTATTGTTAGTATTGTATATACTTAGTAAATATTTTTCACCCAAAAATTAAAGTTATGGCTTTCAAAGCAAGATTAAACTTTTCGGGCAAGGAGTACGATGTGCTCCATTGTTCCTATTCGCTCAACCGGGATGTAGATGCCAAAGGAAGACCTTCTTCCGGAGTATATGGCGGCACAATCGACGTGGAAATTGAATCGACTGAAGATACTTTTATCGTCGAATCAATGGTCAACAATCAATATAAACCTTTAGCCGGTACACTACTGATCAAAAAATCTGAAGAAGATGCCAAAATGAAAGAAGTTCATTTTGAGGACGGTTATATTGTCAAGTATACCGAAGGAATTAATGTCACGGGTGATAATCCGATGACGCTGAAGTTCCAGATTTCTGCCCGTAAGTTAAAGCTTGGCAATGCTGAGCATACCAACGACTGGCCGAAGGCTTAGCTTAAGCCAGCTTATTAATCCATAGCTTTGAATGCCGGAACTGCCGGATTCTTTTCGATCGGATCAAATCAATTCAAATCATTAGTAATACCATTTAACTCATACGATTATGGCTTTTAAAACCAGACTAACTCTAGGCGCTAAGGAATTCGATGTACTGCAATGCAGTTTCTCCTTAAATAGAGATGTAGATGCCAAAGGACGTCCGTCTTCAGGTGTTTATGGTGGGTCTATTCACCTTGAAATAGAATCAACTGAAGATACTTCAGTTATCGAATCCATGGTAAATAATCAATATAAACCATTAGCAGGCACGATCATCTTTAAAAAAGGCGAAGAAGATGCAAAGATGAAAGAGCTTTCATTTGAAGATGGGTATATCATTCAGTACAATGAAGGAATTGCCGTTAATGACAATACACCAATGACACTGAGTTTTGTCATTTCTGCCAGAAAACTAAAACTTGGAAATGCTGAGCATACCAATGACTGGCCAAAAGCTTAATGTTCTCTTAGTTATCATCTATGTTACGCTACAAAAAAGATACGCCTTATTTCTCCATCTTGTTCGACCTTGAAAAAAATGATTTTAAAGTTGTGCAAAGATGGAGATATAACTGGAACAACGTTCCGGGTACCAGCAGGTGGACGTATACCGAAACCAAAGATTTCCACAGAAAGGTAGAAAGACTGATCCGGTCTGTCTGGGGAGGAAAATTGCACATCAAAATTATTCCCGGATCAACCTTACCCATGAATTATCTGGCCGCACCTATTAAAACTTCTTTCGAAGTAAACTGGGTCATGGACAATAGCGCACACTGGACAGCAGCAATTCACAAGACAAATCCAAATACCTATCAGAAAGGGGATATCCGCTGGGACGCAAGGAAACTAAGTCTCGACAACCCTGATCAATCTCCTATAAACCACAAGTTTGCCCATACAGGTAGTGGGGTACTTTACACACCAGGTACTTATCTGGAACAGGGAGTGTCCTGGGAAAATACCCTGAATGACTTTCCCGGAATTATGAATACCGGAACAGAACTCAAAAGAAGACATCTTGATTTTATAAGACAAACTATTAACGGGTTAGTGCCGGGAATGAATTTCGAACTGAGTTATGGAAAATAATACCAACAAAAATAACAGCTAATTTCTGCAAGATGGAAAAGAAAATAAATCTGGAAATACATATTGATGATACTGCAATTGTTCATTTTAACTCGCTGAGTATTACTCAGGCGTTTAACCGTCACCATGAATTTGAGCTCATCATTAACCAGGATGTGATTGAACAAACCGGAGGATTTAAAATTGATCAGTCGAAAACATGGGTAGGCAAAAGTTTTATCGTCAGTATTGATAAAGGGAACATGGACTTTAAAGGGGTGGTTTGCGAAGTTAATCTGACGCAAAGCCATGGCTTGAGAGGTAACTTGATCATCAAAGGGTTTTCTCCGACAATCTTGCTGGAAACTGGTGGAAATCTCATCTCTTACAGCGATATGAAGCTGGATCAGATTGTGAAAAAAGTTACCGATACGCTGCCAACAAATGAAATGGAGTTTGCAATTAAGCCTGCTTATAAAGAAGGACTGAAATACATTACTCAGTTTAAAGAAAGCAATTTTGCCTTTATAAACAGGTTGAGTTCAGAATATGGTGAGTTCTTCTTTTATGATGGAAAGACACTTCATTTTGGAATGCCAGCTAACCAGCGTACAGTTTCACTGGTACATGGCCAGAACCTGAATTTTATGAATATGGCAGTGAGGATTCAGCCTATGAATTTCTCTTATTATTCTTACCGCTCTCAGGAAGATAATACACTGGCTACCAACTCTGCCAACCAGAGTAAAGGGCTTAATGATTTTTCACAGCATGCTTTTAAGGAATCCACTACCGTATTTGACAGTAAAGTAAATACGCCGGTCAAGCCAAGGGTAGATAATAAAAGTCAGCTGGAACAGCTGGCAGATAAACATAAAGCGGCAATGGCTTCAAATCTTTCCGATCTTACCGGAGAGAGTACCAATACGGCTTTAAATATCGGAAGCATTGCTGATGTGCAGGTTTCCCATAAAATAGGATCGGCAAGTTTTAACCAGGATTCTGTAGGCAAGTTTTTAGTGACAGAAATCAGCCATCATATTGATGGTCTTGGCAGATATAACAACACTTTTAAAGGTGTTCCTTCGAATACAGAGGTTTTACCGGTGGCGCATATTCAAGCCCCTCAGGCAGAATCTCAGATCGCTATTGTAACCGATAACAATGATCCTTCGCAAACAGGCAGGATTAAAGTTCAGATGCTTTGGCAAAAAGACAATTCTACTACCGACTGGATCAGAGTACTAACTCCTGACGGGGGAAGCAGTGAGCCTTTTGCGAAAAACAGAGGTTATGTTTTCATTCCTGAAGTTGGAGATCAGGTGGTGGTAGGTTTCAGATATAATGACCCTGACAGACCTTTTGTAATGGGGAGTATTTTTCATGGAAATACAGGCGCCGGAGGTAAGGATGCGAATCACCTGAAAAGTATTACTACCAGAAGCGGGCATTTAGTCGAATTCAACGACGGACCTTCCGGACATGGAATTACGATCACAGATATCAACAAAAATCTGATCCATATTGATACCAGCGGAAACAATATTACCATTACTGCCAACGAAAACATGACTTTGAATTCGAAGAACATGCAAATCAATGTCGGAGAGAACCTGGACATTAACGTAGGTAAGAATATTGGAACACTCGCTGGCAATGACATGACCACACAGGTTGGCGTGAACAATACCATCAGTACCGGAGCAGATTATTCACTGACTGCTGCAAATATCAGCGAGGTTGCATTGGATGCTTTTAAGAGTGAAGCAACCAATATTACCAAGACTGCGGCAGGTGCACTCAGTATGAGTAGTTTAGAAGGAAGCATTACCAAACATGCTGCCAAAACAATTCATAATAATAGTGGGGAAAAAAGTAATCTCTTTTAATTATGGGAAATGGTAATATCACGAAAATTGCCAACGGGCATATGCAGGAAATGGCAAAACAGGAATATACTGCCTTTGCCAAGACTATACAGTCCAATGCTGCTCAAAAAGTAACAGAGAACTCTAAAGACGGGATTGTTTACGGAGAGCCTCAGCAAATGAAATACACCACAGTAGATGGCATAGACATTATTGCGGGTGTTTTCTTTGATGGTACTTTAAATAATATGACCAATACCAAAAACCATGACACTGGTAAAAATGAAGGGAGTTATGGAAATGATTTGTCTAATGTAGCGAGGTTACTTGCTTATTATAAAGAATCTGATAAGATTATTAAGACTTATACCGAAGGAATCGGAACGACGAATCTGGATTCAGATGATACGACTGGTTCGGGGTTCGGTGCTGGAAAAACAGGTATACCTAAGAAAGTGCTAAAAGGTTGTCAGCAACTGGCTGATCGTGTTGTAGCTAAAGCCACAAAGAAAAAGGTGAATACACTGACGATTGATGTATTTGGTTTTAGCAGAGGGGCAGCTGCCGCGAGAAATTTCATTTATGAGGTTACCCAGTCTGACTATCCATCTTACCAGGCAGGCACCGGTGTTAGATATGATATTCACGGGCAGGTGACTACCCTGGAAAGATTACCAAAAGGCGGAGAATTGGGGAAACTACTACTGAGCAAAGGTGTGAAAGTTACCAATATCATTATTCGTTTTGTGGGATTATTCGATACTGTATCCTCGTTTAATAAAAGTGGTTTTGTGATTTCTCCTGATTTTAGCAATGATGTGGGAGAACTGCATCTGGACAGACTTTTTAAAGCAGAAAAGGTGATTCATTTTACTGCTGAAAATGAGCACCGTAAATATTTCGCACTCACCCGTATCCAAAGTGCCGGAAAAAAAGGTATAGAGAAAGAACTACCGGGTGTACACTCTGATATTGGAGGCAGTTATCCGGATGAAACCGAATATGTAGATGAAATTCTGAATGGTGGCAGTGCAGTTTTAGAAGCGGAAAAAAACCGGCTGATTGCTGAAGGGTGGTATTTGGAAGAGCAACTGGAACTACATTCTGTAAGGCGCAAACTTTCAGGTACACGTGCGCTGAAAAAAAATTACAGTTATATCCCGCTTCATTTTATGTCGGAATTCGGATTGAAAGAACCAGTTCCTTTACCTTTTGATCAGGTTGGTGTAGAAGGTGAGTATAAATTAACCTATGCATTATTAGATGGGGTAAAAAAGAAGTTACATGGGTATGTATTCGGTAAGGAGCTTCCTTATAAATTCATGTACTACAAACAATTAATAGCAGATTATAATGCCAAAAAAATTAGTGCATTTGATTATAATACAGCATTAACTGAACAAAAGAACCTGAGATTACTGCGTAATCAATTCCTGCATTGGTCGGCTAATTATGATGGAATAGGAGGCCCTTTCCAGCCAAATATGGAGAACAACGTACGTAAAAGAATACCTTATGAAGGTTAAAATAATAACGATATTCCAGTTGATCGCAATTCAGCTGGTCTTAATTTTTCAATTATCATCTTGCCAGCGTATGCAGACAGAAGAATATAAGTGGATCCCAACAGTTGGAGCTCCACAGGAGTACCCGATCAGAATTATTGAAGGACAGTTTATTTCCAATCATGGTTATAGCCCCAATTTACCAAGATCTGCTTTTGTAAATATGGGTTGGGGAGATAATGGTGGGGTAATGGATGTTGGGCCGGAGAAAAGACCAGCACCAGACAGTCTGTCTTTAACCTGGTTGTCTTTTGCGGAGAATAAATTTTACCGCGGACGTTTTGCGCTGCCTCAGCAGGAAATAGCCCATCTTTTAAAAGATGGTTATCTTGATCATACAACTAATAAAAGAGAAGATTATAATTATTTAACACTGGGATTAACTCCTGGCGGTGGTATAGTTTTATGGCTTTCCGGAGGCCCTAAACAAATTGAGGTGGCTAAATTTCAGGCGAAAGAGGTGAAATTGACTGCACATGATTTAGATAAAGATTATACTTTCCTGTTCGAACCGGGATTTGTTAAAGACACTTACGAAAGAAATGCCCCTGTAGAAGTTCGTGAGCGTGTTGTGAAAGGCGAAATAAAGCCTGATCAGTTTGATATCTGGCAGAAGCGTTACAACTGGCATTTCACGGTGAATTCAAAGGCCGTTAAATTTTATGAGCTTAAACCTTTTTATTTTAACCAGGAATCAGAAGAGATTTTTGGAGATTCCCTGCTAAATAATCCGGTAGCGGAAAGAGCTTTACCAAGAGAGGTTATTGTAGCATGGATTGATAAGAAAGGGCAAAAAATGCTGACTACACTTGATTTTGATGAAAATGAACTCAGAATAGCATTTGCAAGAATTCCTGAAATGGGTAAAGCGGAACTTCATTTTGAAGTAAATCCGGATGAATATACCATTGCAGTTACTTTTAAAACAGGAACACAGGAAACTAAAATAACTAAACAGAAGGCAAAGACTGAACTTGAATCTGACTAAAGATGGAAAAGGTAGAATTCGTTGATCAGCACGCGCTTAAACTACAGCTCAAATCAGGTGATTTTTGCCGTAGTTATGGGGTGCAGTACACGTATTTATTAGGTGAAAAAGAGTATACGATAAAATTTAATCTCGACATCAGTTTTGTGAAAACTATGGTTGACCGGGCCAGGATTTTTAAGGTAGAAAGGACTTCCCCGGTTTTCCTGAATAATAAAGTTCCTGATCTGGTTGCTGATCAACTGGCTTATGAATGCGGAAAGGTATTTTATCCGTTGCTGCTGGAAATAGACTTTGATGGTCAGTATATAGGAGTCCATAATTATACAGAACTCATTAGCAGGTGGAGTGAAACTAAAAAGGCGGTACTGGAATATTTTCAGGGCGAAACCACAGAAAGGTATCTTGAACTCATGGAAGAAGCTATCTCTACGCCGGAGCGGGTGAGTGAGATTTTTAAAAACGAGTTGTTCTATTCGGTTTTCTTTGCTGCTGTTTACAAGTCTTACGGAGGTGAATTTAAGGTGGAAGAACAACTGTCCTTTCCAATCGCAGGCCGCGCAGCACCAGTGGAATTCAAAACCACACAAGAAGTCATCCCTTTTTTGAATGAGGCCAATTATATTGAAATACATCATCAGGGTACAGTGACCGACAAAAGAAGTAATGCTGACCTTTTAGAAGAGCAGAGTTTTCCTTTGGAACAGCTCCTGAATCCAAATGCTGCTGGTGCAACAGGAAATTATACAGCGAAGTATGTACTGGACCCATCAACCAGGTCAATCCGGTCAATTGTGGCTAAATGGATTCTTGAATTCAATATTCCTCAGGAAACAGAACTCAAAATATTTGAGTTGATTGAAGATGAAGAAGAAGAAATTAAAATTATAACAACTGAAAGTCAACAACGAGGAATGACATTCCTTGATGGGAATGCTTCGCAGAAAGGGAGAAAAGTAACAGATATTTTTAACTTTTTATGGGAGAAATAACTTAAACATAAAGACATGGCAGAAAAACATTTAGTAGTGGAGGGGGCAATGTGTATGTGTGATTTTGGCAAAAATCCTGACTTTTTAAAAGTGCTGACCCATAAACGTGAGTACGCAAATGATAAAAGCGGATCAACCAAGTACATTGCCAGTACCAAAGATATTGGTGCCACTTTTAAGCAGAATACGTTTGGCCCCTGTGCAAAACAGCTGGGCAAACCCTGTAATGCTATCGTTTTGGAATGGAAATATTTTTATGAACACACTACCTTAACCAATGGTGGTAAAATTATACTGGAAGATAGCAAGGCAACTTGTCCGATTGGCGGGCCTGATTGTATCAAGATAATTAAACATGGTCAGATTGCTGAACCGGGTGGACAGAATTTCAAAAATGCAGAGCCAAAAGTGAGCAAAGTATTAAATCCTGCGGTAGATCCCAGAGCGTTAACAGAAGAACCGGTTAGTATTGAAGGAATAATTTTTGAATAACATGGCGAAAACTGTAAAAGGACCAAAAAAGATTCGATTAAAAGCCGGAGAAAGTTATTTCCCCGGAACCACCAATGATAGTTTAGTACTGATCAAAGCTGATGTTGCGACTGCATTTGAGGTAGCAGAATGGTTTCCGGAAACTACTGAAGCGCAAAAAAATAACATCACCTGGTTATATGAAGATGTGAAGCGCAAAAAGGTTTTGATGGCTGCAAAAACTGGTGTTCCTGAAATCAGAGCATTATCCATTCCTAAAAAACTTTGCGGAAGTTCACCTATGTACTACCTGGAAGCAAGTTTAACAGGTTCAATTGACCTGAGTCTTCATGCGGGGATACTGGTTAGAGGTGTTTGCGAACCATCGATTGTGAGTTCAAGCTGGAGTAAAGAATATAAAGGAACATCCCTTGGGAAAGAACCGATCCGTTTTGGTGATGATGTCCATCTGAGATTATTTACTGAAGGGTTAAATGGAAACAGAGTTACGTTACAGTTCTTTAAAATGGAGTGGGGAGATGATTTTCCTGTGGATACTCTAAATAATATTTTATGTGAGAATGGAGAGGTTAATTTACTGATCAGGCATACTTTTTTATGGTATCCCAAACTTAAAACGGGCCCGGACGTTCAGGAGATTTATGTTAAAGTATTGGATCCGTTAACTCAAAAATTAGTGTTGGATAGCAAGAAGCAGGATATGCACGCCAGATTCCTGAGACTTAAAAATGCAGTTTCAACTTCGGCAGTAGCAAGTCCAACTAATCTTACTGTAGCTACAGTAGGGCCTCCACTGGAAAATCTGAAACAGGTAGATCATTGCCGGTATACTAAAATTGAGCTGATGGACCCTAAAGCGGTTCCGGTATTTGATGAAGGAAAGATCAACCTTGAAGGCGCAAAGAATTCTGAATTCTATCTGGATGAGAAAATCAATTATGCTTTTGATGAGTATAAGGTACGGGACAATGATAAAAAGAAGCTGGATAAGATTGCGGAGATTTTGATGAAGATCCCTTACACACCAGTAGAATTAGGATCACATACCGATCGTTTTGGTACCCCAGAGTACAATATGAAGCTTTCAGAAAAAAGGGCTAAAGCAGCAGTAGATTACCTGATTTCTAAAAATATTGATGCTTCCAGGATTTTTCCTAAAGGATATGGAAAAACGAAATTAGTAAACGCGGATGAAAATCTGAGTAAACAGGATAGTATCGTTAACCGCAGAACGACTATAAAACTTAAAATTTTTACGCATAACGCAGTAAGTATACAATATGAGACTATCGGGCCTGGCGAAAGTATCAAAAGAGAAATTCCGATAAAGATTTCAAACTTTAAAACTAAAGGTCTTTGTAATCTTGTTTCTACTCCGCATAAGTTAGAAGTTCCTTATGGTGATCTGCTGCCTGCCAAAGCAAGTACTACACTCAAGCTGGATGCAGCGGAAACTATTCATCCTAAGGTTTATTCTCCTTTGGATGAAAGGGCACATGCTTATGATTACATCTGGCCGATGAGCAGACAGGCGAATAAGTTCTACTATTATATCAATTCCTGCGCTTATTTTTCTGATCAGAATAAACCAACACTGGTGATCAATACTTATTCGGATATCAAATGGGTATTGACCTTTTTCTTAAACCTGACCAATGATCTAAGTGTGAAGTGGCAGAATTTTACGCCCGAACAGCATAGGGAGATGCAAAGCAGGGCTGGTAAACTGGGTGCTGAAAGAAGGTGGAAGCAAAAGGAAGCTTCTTTTGGTTTCGATTTGCAAAGTAATTGGAATATGGGCGGTGACGGAACATATGGCGGACATGATGAGTTTAAAAAACAACATGAAGGAAAGTTCAAAAAACTCTACAGTCTTTTTTCTGGTTTAAATTCTATTTCTGACGCGATTACTGCGCAGACCAAAGGAACAGTGAGGAATATCGGATTTAAAAATGGGCCGATCTCATTTGCTGTAAAACCACCTAATCTTTCTTTATCAGCAACCTGGCAATTGCAACGTGCTAAAAAGAAAGGTGCGCCTATGTCTAAAATAGGTACTCGGATAGATATTAATTTTAATGCAAATCCGCTGATTGGTCTGGAATTGACAATCGATCTGATTGGAACTGCTATTGGTCTTGTCGCTGGTGCTATTTCTGGTGGTTCTGCTGCTCCTGGAGCAGTAAGATTATACCAAAAGATTAAAGAGCAGCTTAAAAAAGGTTTGGATCTTGGAAATGATGATGTAGGATTTAAGGCTAGTGTAGATTTTTATATGGATCTGGTCATTACAAGTATGATCAATACTAAAATAGGTTTTGGATTTAATACAGTATCTGAAACTAAAGAAGATACCTTCAAATTGGAGGCAACCAGTACACTTGGTGTGGAGTTAAAAGCTGGTGTGATGATCAAAGGAGAACTTTCTATGTTGGTTGTTTCCGTAGATGGTTATTTTGAAGTTAAAGCAAAAGGCAGTGCCTCGATTACTTTCGGGCATGGTGTTTATTATGACTCAAAAGGATTAATGTATAAGCCTAAACTAGGATTTGATGGGCTGGATGCAGAGTATATAATTACTGCAAGTGTAGGATTAGCCACTAAAAAAGGTACACCTGCTGCGGATTTGGTAAAAGATCAAAAAGGAGATTGGGTACTTGCTGAAGGAAACTATAAAGAGGTGATCCCTAAATTTGATGTTATCAAAAGCTTAGAGGAAATTAGCGGGATAAGTATCCAGATTCCATTAATGAGAGGGGATGACGATTAATTATGAAAAAGACTATAATTTTAACACTTACACTGGTCACTGTTTTTATGATCAATATAATCAAAGCGCAAACTAAGTATGACCTTGAAAAACTGGCTTACCGAACTGCAATTACTGAGGTATTAAAAGGTAAAGATGCCTATCCTGAAGAACGGGAACTGGCAAGCTCTTTACCCTGTCTCACTACCAATAGCGTTAATAAATTCAAGTTTGGTAATGTTGAATTTACCAGAGGTGGGCAAAATGGAGCCAAATCTGATCTGAGCAGTACAGTTTCTTTCCTTTTTACTGATCAGAAGCATACAAAACTGGCCGGTCTGGTCATCAGGATATCGAAAAAAACAGAAGCTAAGAAACTTGGAAAATATATAGCTGCGAAATATGGAAAGGGAACTGTGCTTGCAGCTGTTCCAAAACCGCGCGCTAAAGGAGAGGTCCTTGGTTATCCAGCAGTGTTTTATGTAGATAAGAAAACGAATCAAACGATTGTTGTTGCTGATAATTATACCGAAATAGATGGCAAACCAGATTTTTCTACAGACTTATTTATACTGAACAATGGTATTAAAGTTGCTGAGGAGGGAAATACTTTCACTGTAGTAGAAAGAATAAAACAATCTTATAAAAGACTTCAGGAATAGGTTCAAAAAAACAAATTATAATTACGATGAAAACATCAATCTACTTAGCTTTAATTGTACTGATCAACTGCTCATGCAAAAGCGTGAAACCAGCAGAATTTGATCTGGCTGATATCAATTTTAAAGAGACCATAGGCCAGGCGTTAAAAGGCACGTCATTACCTGTAAAGGGAGGTAAAACTACCAGCTGGACACTGGCGCAATATGATATATTTGAAAGTGCAGATCCAAAATTAATGAAGTTTAATGGAGTTGACTTATCGGGGAAACTAGGTGATTCTGTGAACAGGGTCATTATTCATTATTCCCGTAAAGACAGTACGATTAGTTTTGTGGAGCTTAAAGTGTTCTCTGAACCACAGGTTAAAGCTCTTGCTGCCGCATTGGATCAAAAGTTAGGTAAAGCACCTTATCCAGGCGATGCGTATACCACTGTTTTTAGTGAAAACGTTCAGTATTTTAACCGGGTATGGATAGACCCAAAAACAACCATTGGTCATTTCTTTACGGATGCGATGTCAAAGGAGAAACATGAAGAGGCAAGATTGGCGATTCTGAACTATTCAAATTCTCAGGTATCGGAACTGGCCTCATTGAAGGGATATTCTTCAAGCATTAACCTGGATGTCCGTGAAGCCAGTAAACTACTTCCAAAAGCAAATAAAAAATAAAGATCTGATGAGACAACCCTATTATATGGTCGATTTCAGTGTGGCACATTGCATGTTTGAAATCCGCATTAACGACATTTCTGTAATGACACTGGATATTCCGGGGCAGGTTGCCTCTATGACTCCAGTGAATTTTTCTATCCTGGAAAGTGGTGTGCAAACTATTTCTGCAACTTTACTCCCGCATTCCGGAAAGCTGAGTCTTGACCCTGCCGCAATGCTTAAATTTAATATCAAGTTGTATGATGCAGAAAAGGATTTTGTATTTAAAGAGCAGCTGGTAACTTATCAATTTGCGCCAGTAAAAGAGGAACAAAAAATACCTGTTTTACGCCATCAGTTAACTTTTAATGCTACTGTCCCTTATCAGCTGAAAGGCTGGAAGGAGGGGACTAACCTGAAAGATGTGGAAGATATGAATGAGAAGTTGAGAACAGCTTATCAGCATATGGCTACCTTAATTAATAATAAGAGATATGATCATTTCAAAGAGGTGATTACTAACAGAGAACATATTATGGTCACTTCCATGTATATGAGCCCAAAACAGGCAAGCGCCAGGATTAATGGTTTAATAGAAGATTTTGAGGCTGGGTTTAAGGTAGCACCTATTCCTGCCAATGCTGTGCTGCAAACTTATGGAAACGGAAAAATAGCTGCTTTGAAGAAAATAAACGGCGAATCGGCTTTGTACCTGGTGAATGAAGAAACCAAAGAAGAGCTGATGCTCGATATGATGTTTTATATTCCGAAGGGAAAAGCGGCTTTTGAAATCATTTAATCCTGCCAGATTTGAATTTGCAACGCTGCGGGTTCAAAGTAATTTCAAGGTAAAAAACGATTCACTCCATGAGTAATCCTTTGATGCTATGTAACAGTGCAGTACCTTTGTATAGTAAAATTGAATAATATTAAAGCTTTTATATATGTATCCAGAATATTTAGTTGAACCGATGCGTGCAGAACTTACAAACGTAGGTTTTGAAGAAATGAAAACTGCAGAAGATGTGGACAACGCTATTTCTTCAGAAGGAACTGTTTTTGTAGTTGTGAATTCTGTTTGTGGCTGTGCAGCTTCAAATGCAAGACCTGCAGCAAAATTAGCAGCTGCGAATGAGAAACACCCTGATAAAATGATTACTGTTTTTGCAGGAATGGAAAAAGAAGCGGTAGATAGAGCAAGAAGCTATATGATGCCATTTCCTCCATCTTCTCCAGCTATGGCATTGTTCAAAGACGGTAAATTAGTACATATGATTGAGCGTCATCAAATTGAAGGACGTGCAGCTCAAATGATCGCTGATAACCTTAAAGGTGCTTTTGATCAATATTGCTAATTGATATCTTAAAAGATATGTCCGGTGTATACCGGTAAGGAGTCCGGTCTTTGTGCCGGATTTTTTATTGCGGCTGGATTTTTGATAACCCTGTTATTCGAACAGGTTAAAAATCCTTATTCAGTAGTTTTTCCAGTTCTCCGAAAGAAACATTCATCCTTACCCTGCCTTGTTTCGCATAAGCAATTTCACCAGTTTCTTCAGATACAATAACTGCAACTGCATCGGTAGTTTCTGACACACCAATTCCAGCGCGGTGACGTAAACCGAACTGCGGAGGCAATTTATCATTGTCTGTGAGCGGTAATATGCAGCTGGCACTTTTAATCTTATTCTCCGCAATAACTACAGCTCCATCATGCAGCGGGCTATATTTTTGAAATATACTTTCTAATAAACGTTTGGAGATTTTAGAATCTATCAATTCGCAGCTGTTAGCAAATAGCTGATCATCATAAAATTTAACGAATACAATCAAAGCCCCTGTTCTGGACTTTTTCATGCTTTTACAGGCATCGATAATAGGTTTAATCCTGACCAGGTTATCGCGTTCAATATCTTTGCTGCCAAATAAGTATCCCCACCAGGCTTTGTTTTTCTGCAGGAACGTGTTTTTACCAATCAACAGTAGGAAACGCCTGATCTCGGGCTGGAAAATCACAATCAATGCGATAATCCCTACACTCATGAATTTATTGATGATAGTTGATAGAAGACGCATATTCAGCGCATCTACCACAAACCACAGAATCAGAATGATGAACATACCCAGTAATAAATTAACTGCCAGGGTATTTTTAATCAGGTTATAAGTATAATAGATCAGGAAGGCAACGAACAAAATGTCCACCACATCCGTAACTGTTATCGTTAGAAAATCAAAGTCAAAGCCTTTCATTGTTGCCAAGTTAGGAAAATATTAAGATTGTTGCATTTTTTCGACAATTGAGATACATTCAACAGCAGCCTTTACATCATGTACACGTAAAATTACTGCCCCTTTTTGTAAGGCAATTGTATTTAAAACTGTCGTTCCGTTCAACGCTTCGTCGGCTGTAGTGCCTAATAATTTATAGATCATGGACTTCCTTGAAATGCCAACCAGCACCGGTAAGCCGAACACACCCAGGTTTTCCAGCTGATTCATTAACTGGTAATTGTGTGTCGTGTTTTTAGCAAAGCCGAAACCGGGATCCAGAATAATATCTTTAACACCGAGTGCCTTTAAAGCATTCACTTTTTCTGCAAGATAGTCCACTACTTCAAGCCCTATATTTTTATAAACAGGCTTTTGCTGCATAGTTTGTGGAGTACCCTGCATATGCATCAGAATATAAGGTACATTTAATGCCGCAACGGTCTCAAACATCAGTTCATCAAGGTTTCCTCCCGAAATGTCATTCACCACATGTGCTCCGGCTGCGATACTTTCTCTGGCGACTTTAGCGCGGAAAGTATCAATAGATAACTTAGCTTCCGGAAATCTTTTGCTGATCGCGGCTATTGCAGGGATCATTCTTCTGAGTTCTTCATCGGTAGTAACTCCTGCTGCTCCTGGACGGGAAGAATAGGCCCCGATATCGATAAAAGCAGCTCCTTCTTTCAGGCATATTTCTGCTCTTTCAAGAGCCGCATCTATAGAACCCATTCTGCTGTTGCTATAGAAAGAATCGGGGGTTAAATTCAAGATGCCCATTACACATGGACGGCTTAAATCCAGGAGTTCACCTTTTAGGTTAAGTGTTATTTTTCGGTTTAAAAATGTATCTTTAGCCATCATTCTGTACAAAAATACAGTATTAAAATAGCTTTAAACTAAGAAGCTGTTTAAATTTATCCGATAAATTTAAACGATTTCTAAGAGCCGTTTAAAATTTATCAGACTCTAAATATTTTAATTGTTTTGGCAACAAATACCTCACAAGAATTCGACTCAGTAATTGCGGTTTGTAAATCGCTTTTTTTAAAGAAAACCAAAGATTATGGAACGGCATGGCGCATTCTGCGTTTGTCTTCTATTACCGATCAGTTGTTCATCAAAGCGCAGCGTATCCGGACGCTGGAAGAAAAGAAAGTTTCTAAAGTTGGAGAGGGAATTATTCCTGAATATATTGGTATTATTAATTACTGTGTAATTGCGATGATGCAAAGTGAAATGACAGCGAATGATCCGAATGAATTGGAGCTGGCAAAAGTGGAAGCCCTGTTTGATCAAAAGGTAAAAGAGACCAAAGATTTAATGCTGGCCAAAAATCACGATTACGGTGAAGCCTGGAGAGATATGAGAGTTAGTTCTCTGACCGACCTTATCCTGATGAAAGTATTCAGAGTGAAACAAATTGAAGATAATCTTGGAGAGACTGTAGCCTCAGAAGGTGTGGTTGCCAACTATCAGGACATGCTGAACTATGCAGTTTTTGCACTGATCAGAATGGATGTGAAATAATATCAATACATAAAAATAGCTGTAAAAAGATGAACAAAGCCGCGCTGAATTTTTCAAGAATATTTGTAGGGATACTTTTTATTTTCTCCGGTCTGATCAAGGCCAACGATCCGCTGGGGTTCGGATATAAGTTAGAGGAATACTTTGATGTATTTCATATCTCTGTCTTTAGTCCATATGCGACAGGGATAGCTATCTTTCTTTGTGTGCTTGAAATTGTATTGGGTGCGCTATTGTTATTTGGTTTCTGGAGTAAGAAAGTAGCCGCAGGTCTGCTTGGGATCATTATCTTTTTTACTTTTCTGACCTTTGTTTCTGCTGCTTTTAAAGTAGTCACTTCTTGCGGCTGTTTCGGAGATGCTATTCCTTTAACGCCATGGCAATCTTTCTCAAAAGATCTGATCTTATTGGTCCTGATTGTTTACCTGTTTATCAACCGCAATAAAATATTACCACTCACTACAAATCCCGGCCAGCAAAAAATCGGCCTGATCGCTGTAGTTGCACTTTCTGTAATTTTCAGTATCTATACTTATACCTATCTTCCTATACTTGACTTTTTACCTTATAAAAAAGGAGCCAGCTTACCAGAGGCAATGAAAATTCCTGCTGGTGCAGAACCGGATCTTTATCTGATCATGTATAAGCTGAAAAATAAAGCAACCGGGGAGACCAAAGAAATGAGTGATAAAGATTATCTGAAAACAGAAATCTGGAAAGATAATAACTGGGAGATCGCAGGCCAGCCGGTACAGAAATTGATTAAGAAAGGATATGAAGCTAAAATCAAAGATCTGGTTATCAGCGATGCTTCAGGAACCGATTATACTAAAGAACTGATAGAAAATCCATATTATAATATTTTGATCGTTGCTTATAACCTCAATCATACAGATGAAGATGCTATAGGAAAATTGAATGCAATGACCTTGGATCTGACAGAACAGTTCAATATCCGGACAGTATTGCTGACTTCTAATTCTGCTCAGGATGCTGCGGTATTCAGTAAGCAACATAAGTTGTTTGCGGAAATATTTTATGCTGATGCTGTACCTTTAAAGAGTATGGTCAGAGCTAATCCTGGTATTGTGCTGATGAAAAACGGGGTTGTAATTAATAAATGGAGTTACCAGTCTCTACCTTCACTGGAGAAATTAAAAGCCACTTATTTCAATAAGTAACTCAGATGTGGTTTTACGCGCTCAGGAAATTCTGCTATGGGCTCGCTGTGATGGTGGGTGTAGTAGTTGTTGTATTTGTCCTGTTCAACCTCCTGCCTGGCGATCCGGCAAGGATGACACTGGGGCAGCGCGCTGACATACAATCTTTAGAAGCTGTGCGTAAAGAATTCGGGTTAGACCGCTCTAAGCCTATGCAATTTGTCCTGTTCCTGAATGACCTGTCCCCGGTTGGTTTGCATGAGGATAATAAACAGGCACAGGAAAAGTATCATTATGCGCGCTTGATCAGTTATTCTTCTGGAGTTATTGCCTTGAAATGGCCCTATCTGAGACGATCTTATCAAACAAAGCGGGAAGTATCGACAATATTATCCGAAACTGTCCCTAACACCTTTGTATTAGCTGCAACAGCTATGTTGTTTGCTACACTACTAGGTGTTTTATTGGGCGTACTCTCCGCAGTGTATAAAAATACCTGGATTGATCATTCGGTCAATGCATTTGCAATTATGGGGTTATCAGCTCCCTCTTTTTTTGCGGGTATTATTATTGCCTGGTTTTTCGGTTTTGTACTCGGCCCGTATACTGGCTTGAATATGTCCGGGAGTTTATATAGTTATGATCCCTTCAGGGGAGAAGTGCTGACGCTGAAAAACCTGGTATTGCCAGTGCTTACACTTGGCCTTCGCCCGCTGGCAATTATTGTACAGCTTACCAGGACAGCAATGCTTGATATATTGGCGCAAGATTATATCCGCACTGCAAGTGCCAAAGGCTTGGGACGTAATGCTATTATTTATAAACATGCTTTAAAGAATGCGATGAATCCTGTAATCACGGCAATTTCCGGATGGTTTGCTTCTTTGCTTGCCGGTTCTTTCTTTGTGGAATATATTTTTGGTTATAATGGATTAGGCAGGGCTACGGTCAGAGCTTTGGAGATGTCAGATTTCCCTGTAGTGATGGGATCGATTCTTTTTATTGCACTGGTATTCGTAGTAATTAATATTTTTGTAGATGTATTGTACGCTCTTGTTGACCCAAGAGTAAAATTGAATAATTAATGAAGATATTTCTGATTGGTTTTATGGGATGCGGCAAGAGTACGCTGGGAAGAAAATTAGCGACTAAACTTGGTTATGATCTGATTGATCTGGATCACCAGATTGAGAAAAATACAGGACTTGCCGTAGGTGATTATTTTTCAACCCATGGAGAGAAAGCCTTCCGTAAATTGGAAAGTGAAACACTTCAGTCTTTTAATTATCCAAAAAACTGCATAATCGCGACGGGCGGGGGCACACCATGCTTCTTTGATAATATAGATTGGATGAATGCCAATGGCACAACGATCTATATTGAGATGCCGCCAACTGCATTGGCTAAACGCCTGGAAAGTGGAATAGCCAAGCGTCCGCTGCTGCGTAATCTGACTACCGAAGGAGTACTTGAATTTATTGAAGGTAAACTGGCTGAACGTGAGCCGTTTTATGCTAAAGCAACATTGGTGATGAGCGGAATCAGCTTGACCGCCGACGATATTCGCGCAGAAATCCTGGCCCGGAACTAATTATCTTCGGCAGCGAACTGCTCTTCTATAAATTTGATCTCTGTTCTGCCGTGTGCGACAGGATTGCCATATTCATCAACGTTTACGAACACCATTTTATCAATTGTTAAAATACTTTTTCTGGTAATCTTGTTGCGGACTTCACAACGCATCGTCAAAGAGGTATTGCCAAAAGCGATTGCAGTAATCCCCATTTCAATAATATCTCCCTGTTTTGCAGAGCTGACAAAGTTGATCTCCGAAATATATTTGGTCACAACTCTTGGATTGCCTAGTTGAACAATAGCGTAAATTGCCGCTTCTTCATCTATCCATCTTAACAAACTACCGCCAAATAAGCTTCCATTAGGATTTAAGTCTTCGGGTTTGATCCATTTTCTGGTGTGGAAATTCATAATCTTTAAATTTCCACAAAAATAAGAGTTTCTAAATGCGCGAATCTCACCTGAGCGTAAATAATATCAGAGTGCTTTCCAGTTTGTATCTGCGTGTTTTTGAAGTACAGCAGAGAAATCGACTCTTGGCGGAAGGTTCAGGTAGGGGTAAGTTACTTTAGAAAGGTACAATCCCTGCGGATGTGCAGGAGTAATCAATGCGGGGGTTTTTCTGCTGATCAGATGGCTTTCAAAT
The DNA here is from genome assembly GCF_040547305.1 of Pedobacter sp. UYP1. NCBI lineage: Bacteria > Pseudomonadati > Bacteroidota > Sphingobacteriia > Sphingobacteriales > Sphingobacteriaceae > Pedobacter > Pedobacter sp. UYP1. The sequence goes on from NZ_JBEPPL010000016.1 coordinate 128,266, forward strand.
TCGTCCACGCTGAGTGTTCCCTGTCCGATTTTTAAAAGCTGACCCATAATAATACGGATCATTTTTCCTAAAAACCGGTTAGAAGAGATCTGAAATCTCATTTTCTCCCCTTTTTCATCGACCATTAAGCTGGCAGATCTTACATAACATAAAGTATGCTCATATTTATCGGGACTCGTACAAAAGGCGCGATAGTCTTTGTATTGCGGGAGTAAAGCGACTGCTGCTTTCATTTGGTCCCATTGCAGATTCTCCAGCAGATAGTAAGAGCTCAAGCCATTTAAAAAGGGATCTTTATAAGTATGCAGAAAATAATCATAAGCACGCTGTACTGCATCAAACCGGGCATGGGGTAGACCTTCCATCGGTATAATATCGTAAACCGCAATATTCAATGGGAGTAGTTTATTGAGCCTGAAGATCAGATCAAAATCCCATGGCTGCTCAATATCCATATGGAAAAAGAACTGGCTGGCATGAACCTGCGCATCTGTACGGCCGCATCCATTAATGAAGACGGGTACCTTAAAAATCTGTGTCAGGGCGTTTTCTATCACGCCTTGGATATTCAATACATTCAGCTGTTTTTGCCACCCATTGTATTGTAAACCATTGTAACTGATGTGTACGAAGTATCTCAACCGCTTATCTTTTTCCTGCTCTTTTATTTAAATCATCAACAGTTATTGTTAGTAATCTGCCGATCGCCTGTTTACCTCTGTAGGTAATCACACGCATTTGGTTTGCATCCTTAGGGATGACCACTTTTTCTGTATATTTTGGATAAAACCTATCAGGAGTCGAATTGTCGAAGCTGTAATAAATATCCAGACCATCAATTTCGGTAGTCAGTTCAACCATCACCTGTTTATCTGCAGTTCTGCTTGCTTTTACAATAGGGTCATAAATTGCTGGCGAATATTTAGTCTCAGCAATGTCCATTCTATGAAAATGCTGCTCAACTTTACCGGTGAAATTAGTCCAGTTTTTCTTCTCTTTAGGAGACCATACTGATTCCGCAATGGCATAACCTCTTGGCCAGGTCATATATTCGGCCTGACGGATATTATAGACTTGTTCTGCCCATAAGTTCCCTTGTCCTCCTTTGATGTATTTAGGGTCTGCTCCGGCCGGGATAGGGTCAAATTCATAGGCTTTACCTAAACGGACAGAATTATATACTTTGGATTCAGAAGTAACATCACCCTGCATCAAATCAAGATAGTTAGTCCCTTGTGGGCTCATTACAACTTCATGTTTGGTGCGGGAAGCCTCTATCCCGAAATTCACACTTCTCCAGCTCATCACTGCTGCACTTGGAGGCATATCGCCATTAAGAATTTCATCCCATCCCATAAATTTCTTGCCTTTCGACTCTACAATTTTCTGCACTCTCTTTTCGAAATATCCTTGAACCTGATGCATATCTTTTAAGCCTTCTCTTGCCATTAAAGCTTTAATAGCATCACTCTTCTGCCAGTAATTTATTGGAGCTTCATCACCACCCATATGAATATATTCAAAAGGGAATAAAGCAGCTACTTGTGTAATGATCGTATCGAGAAAAGCATAGACTTTTTCATTAGCCGGGCATAAGGTATTATCGACCAATGCAATTGGTGGAGCACCTTTTGACCAGTCCATAATACGCTCTCCTGAACGTACACGGTAAGTTTCTGCGCCAGGGGTACAAGATAGTTCCGGGTAAGAAACAACTGCTGCAAGACTATGTCCGGGAACATCAATCTCTGGTAAAATATCTACGAATCTGTCTTTGGCATATTTAATCAGTTCTCTGACATCGTCCTGCGTATAAAAACCACCATAAGTACGCGGTTCATCAGCTCCCGGTGTACTGAAAGTACCGAAATCACCTACTTTTTTAACATTCCATGCACCTACCTCAGTTAATTTTGGCAAACCTTTAATCTCTAATCTCCAACCTTCATCATCTGTAAGGTGAAGATGCAGCAGGTTAAACTTATAGCGAACCATCGCATCAATGTATTGCTTCACTTCTTGTTTCGTGAAAAAGTGGCGGGCTACATCAAACATCAATCCTCTCCAGGCTACGCGCGGATAGTCAGTAACTTCTACACAAGGGATCTTCCAGGTTACCCCTTCCACTAACTCTTTGGATTCTATTTCTTTTGGGAAGAGCTGCAATAGACTCTGAACACCATAAAAAAGTCCCGCTGCCTGATTCGCTTTAATAACGATCATAGTTGGCGTTACCGAAAGTTGATAGCCTTCATTTCCTAAAGTTGCATCTGGTCTGGGGTTGAGTACTAATCTGATGGTCCCTGTTGCTTGTGTATGCGCAAATTCAGCGACAAACTTACCCGTAGGAACGGACAGTTTTTCCTTCAGATAATCTACTACAAGTTTCATCTCCGGAGTAGCTAAAACAACTACTTTATCTGGTAAAGTGAAAGAACCATTGGTTTTTAACAAAGATACAGGCTCTGGAATTATTGAAAATTCAGGTGGTCTGCTGGTAAAATTGGTATTGCTATCTATAACAGAAGAATTAGAAGTTCCGGATCCCATTTGTTGACTATATGTGCTCGTATAAAAAAGTAGGCAGCATATAAAAGGTAAAAATTTATTCATAAAATGAAGAGGGGCTTGTGCTTGTGAAATTGGTAAAAGGTTGCAATTTAACAATTTGTGGATAAATACGGGGTTTCTGTGGATAAATTATTGCTACTTAAGGGCATCCAGCACTTTGAATAGTTTACTATTAATGCCAGAACCTGAATAATTGTTAATATTGATCACAATTACATATTTACTGCCGTTATCAGCTGTATAATAGCCCGCAAATGCAGAAACATCGTTGATCGTACCGCTTTTTAATTTCATTCCATTGTATTCTGGTAAAGATTTATAGAAATCCGGGAACCAGTTTTCCTGCTGTACCTGGAAGAGGATGTTGGCCATGGCCGAAGTCGTCACTCTGGTAGCTGGTGAAAGTCCGCTGCCATCAATAATATTCATTGCGTTTTTATCAAAGCCTTTAGCGGCCCAGAATTTAACCTCTGCAGCTGCACCATTACTTGTGGTAGGCGCAACACCCGATTTCCATGCAATAGTTCTTAAAAGATGTTCTGCATATAAGTTGATACTCTTTTTATTTAGCCAGTAAACGATCTCGGGCAGGGCAGGAGAGGTTATGGTACTCAGTTTTTGTTTAACTTCTGGCAAAGGTAATTTGGCTGCAGAAAGCTGGCGGCTTGTTACCGGAGCTTCTGTAACCTGAATGCTTGCCCTGGCTAAAGTATCTTTCAAACGGAATGCTGCTTCATAAGCTGGATCGGGTAAGGCAGCAGCAATACCTTGTTTTTGTATATCTGTTGCCCATGTGCCTCTCAGGTAAGCCATATTCGATAAAGGCGGGAGATAAGCGTAGGCATGGTCTCCACTGCCAGCGGTACCCGGTTTTAATTCGTTGACGATCGTCAGGTAAGGCATATCTGGTACCGTTTTAAGTATAGCAACCAGATTTCCCGGACGGAGTTTAATGTCAAACTGATTTTCTCTCCAGCTTAAGGCTGATGTACCTGCGCCATAATAATTACCAAGGTCCTGCCATATCCAGCCGTCTGGTGTAGATTGAGTGCCCCAAAGGCCATCATCACCAATCACCTTACCCTCAACTCTTTTAATACCAGCTGCTTTGATTGCTGAGACCCATTGGGCTAAGACCACGCTTTCTTTGCTATTTGCATAACGCGGAGAACCCAGCGTAGGGTCGCCGCCGCCAATTATAATTAAATCTCCTTTTAAGGTGCCGTCAGCACTAACACTCCCGCTGTAGCCCAACGTAGTTTGATAATGGAAATCTTTGCCTAAAATGGAAAATGCGGTTGCTGAGGTGATTGTTTTTAACGTAGAAGCAGTAGCGAGCCCGATATTCTCGTTCTTTGCATACAGTTGTTTTCCTGTTTTAGCATCTAATACACAAATTGAAGTGATTGCATATTTTGCTTGCTTGTCTTCTAATAGTGTATTGAAGGATTGTGTTAGTTTTTGCACAGGGCTCTGGGCAAACGAAAAACCGTGCGAAAGCACGAACAGGAATACTATTGATTTTTTTAACATCTATATCGGATAAATCTATTGCAAATAACGGGAAAGCAAAAGACTAATAACAAAAAATGTGGTGTTATTCCAGCATTTTGCCAGATTAACACCACATCCTGTATTTTTAAAGAACCGGATCAGATCAGCTCTTTTCTTAGTAAAAATTCAGCAATCTGCACTGTATTCGTTGCAGCACCTTTACGCAGGTTATCTGCAACAATCCACATATTTACAGTATTTGGCAAAGATTCGTCTCTTCTGATACGACCTACAAAAACCTCATCTTTTTCATGTGCATCTTTCGGCATAGGGTATTTAAGATTTGCAATATCATCTACTACAATAATACCGTCTGTTTTCTCTAAAATTGATCTGATCTCAGCAACATCAAAATCACTCTCAAACTCTATGTTCACAGATTCTGAGTGACCACCCATTACAGGGATTCTTACTGTTGTTGCTGTTACGCGGATGCTATCGTCGCCCATAATTTTACGGGTTTCTTTGATCATTTTCATTTCTTCCTTAGTATACCCGTTTTCTTCGAATACATCAATCTGAGGAATAACGTTTAGGTCGATCTGGTGAGGATAAGCCATCGGGCCATCTAAAATACCTTTACGCTCATTCATCATTTGCTCCACAGCCTTAACGCCAGTTCCGGTAACAGATTGATAAGTAGAAACCACTACACGTTTAATTCTGTATTTATCATGCAATGGTTTTAAAGCCACTACCATTTGTATCGTTGAACAATTTGGATTAGCAATGATTTTATCATCAATTGATAATTCATGACCATTAACCTCTGGTACAATCAGTTTTTTAGATGGATCCATGCGCCATGCAGACGAATTATCAATTACCGTTGTTCCTGCTTCTGCAAATAAAGGAGCATATTTTAAGGAAGTACTGCCACCCGCAGAGAATAAAGCCACATCAGGTTTCATTGCAATTGCTGTTTCCATGTTAACAACCTTGAACTTCTTACCCTTGAATATGATCTCTTTACCAACACTCTTCTCAGATGCAACCGGAATTAGTTCGGTTAACGGGAAATTACGCTCTTCTAGTACTTTTAACATAACAGTGCCTACTAAACCAGTAGCACCTACAACTGCAATTTTCATGTTTTGATTTTTTTTAATGGTTTTTTTTAAAGTTTATTAATGATAATATACCATATTCCAAATATGGGAAAAAACTTCGCTTTTTCCTTAGAATCTGTTTAAATAGTTTCTTAAAACCAGCTCTTTATGACGCATTTTACTGATTTCAGGAAACCTTGCTGCACAAAAAAAGGCGGGCTTATTTAAGCCCGCCTTCTAAATAAATTATTTATAAGATTGACTTTTTAACGTAATCTGCACTTTGCTTAATACTCACATAAGGATCAATGCTGTAGTTCTCCTGCTCTACGATCAGGTGTTTTAATCCTGCCAGTTTAGCTCCTTTATAGATTGCCTTAAAATCAATCTTTCCAGAGCCTACTTCTGTATTAATCGTGTTGTCAACTTTGTCCATATCCTTTACATGCCACATTGGGAAACGTCCCGGGTGATCAGTAAATAACTTGATTGGATCATTACCAGATCTTACTACCCAGTAGATATCCATTTCAAACTTAACCGCGTTCGGATCTGTTTCTTTTAGCAGGATTTCATAACCCGTGGTTTCACCATATTTTACAAATTCGAAATTATGGTTATGGTACCCCAGGCCCAGTCCGCTTGCTTTACAAATTGCTGAAGCTTCGTTTAGTCTTGCTGCAACTTTTTTCCAGTCATCTTCTGTTTTGCGTAAATTATCTCCTAAATACGGAGCCACAATATAGCTGCTGCCAATTGTATTGGCTGCCTCGATATAGCTTTTGAGCTCATCTGAGTTACCGGTTCCGATGAATTTATCCATCCCATAATGTCCGCTTGGCGCAGTTAACCCATTATTTGATAGTAAAGTCTTAAAAGCTTTAGGATCTAAACCCCAATACTTATCTTTTAATGAATAACCATAAGTTTCCACTTCTTTATAGCCAGCTTTTGCAACTTTAGCAATCGTACCAGCTACATCAGCTGGTAATTGTGCTCTTAATGAATATAGTTGTAAACCAACAACTTTTGCCGGGGCAGCAGCAAAGGTTAGTGAGGGTAATACCACAGCACCTGCCGCAGCTAAACCCGCCTGTTTAAGGAAATCTCTTCTTGAGTTCATAATTAAATCTTTATAAGTCACAAATTTTAACCGCGTTTCTTAAGGACTGAAGTTTATCCTTCTGTTTAGGAATAAATTCCTGTGCGATGTATCCTTTAAAACCTGTTGCCAGGATAGCTTTGATGATTGCAGGATAAAAAAGTTCCTGCGAGTCATCTATTTCATTCCTGCCGGGTACACCAGCAGTATGGTAATGCGCAATATACGGGTGATAAGTACTGATGTTGTGAATAACGTCACCTTCATCAATTTGCATATGATAAATGTCGTATAGTAATTTAAAGTTCTCTGAACCCAGTCTTTTAGCAAGTTCAGCGCCCCACGCAGTATGATCACACTGGTAATCTTTATGATCAACTTTACTATTCAATAATTCCATCACCAGTACAACATTGTGTTTCTCGGCAATTCCAATAACCTGCTTCAATCCTTCCACACAATTATTCCACCCTTCTTCATCAGTTTTGCCTCTGCGGCTTCCACTAAAACAAATCAGGTTTTTATAACCAGCTTCTGCTACCAGAGGAATCATTTTTGTATAATTCTCTATCAATTTAGGATGAAACGTTTTATCATTCCAGCCATCAGTCAAATTAATCTCTGCACCATTACACATTGAAGAATACAATCCATGTTTCTTCAAAACAGGCCATTCAGCAGGCCCTACGAGGTCTATTGCTTTTAAGCCCATTCCTTTGACTGCGATACAAAGTTCATCCAATTCAATGTCACTAAAACACCAGCGGCAAACAGAATGGTTTACATTCCCTTTTAAAGGAGCATTACTTTTTAAGGAAGCATCACCTGATTCCCGTTCCGCAGCATAGGAAGGCATCGCAGAAGACAGTCCCAAAATTGCTGAACCTGTAATCATTGTTTTCAGCGCATTTCTACGGCTTTGCTCAGTACCCATCTTTAAACTTCGTTAAATTGGGTGTCCACAACTCTTTTACGTTTCTCGTTAAAGAAAACGGTGAAAAGTAAGAATACAACCAACGCAATTCCTGCAGGGATGATCCAAACCATTTTCCAGTCTACAGAGCCATCAACTAATTTATAGCTGTCAGTAATCATACCAGCAACTTTAAAGCCAATCAGCATCCCTACACCATAAGTAGCCAGAGTAATTAAACCCTGAGCAGCACTTTTATATTTTTCTCCAGCTCTTGAATTCGTGTAAATCTGTCCCGATACAAAGAAGAAGTCATAACATACACCATGTAAAGCGATACCGATAATTAGCATAAAGCTTAATTCACCAGCATTACCATAAGCGAATAAAGCATAACGAACTGCCCAGGCAATCATGCCGACCAGGATCGTGGTTTTAAATCCGAATCTTTTGAAGAATACAGGGATCATTAATAAAAATAATGCTTCAGATACTTGTCCAATTGCCATTTTACCAGTAGGCCCTTCTACACCAATATTGGATAAGAAAAGATTTGCATTCTGATAATAAAAAGCAAGCGGGATACAGATTAAAATAGCAGATACGAAGAAAACCGCGAAGTTTTTATCCTTCAGTAATTTCAAAGCGTCTAAACCCAGGATATCTGAGATCGTAACTTTATCATCTTTGGATACTTTTGGTGGGGTTTCAGGCAATGCAAAACTAAACAAACCTAGAATCAGAGAAGCTACTCCGGCCATCAGGAAAGTGTTTTTTAACAGACCTGAATCCATCCCAGCTTTTGAATCCCATAAGAATAAGTAACTGATACATAATCCAGCAACAATCCATCCGATAGTACCCCAGAATCTGATATTTGAAAACTCTTTTTCAGCATCTTTCATCTGGTTAAATGATACCGAATTCACTAAGGCCAGGGTAGGCATAAACAGGATCATATAACCTAAAACATAAGGATAGAATACATTTACATCCGTCGCTGTATACATCTGGTACATTAATACCGCTCCGATCAGATGCAGTACACCGAGAATTTTCTCTGCATTAAAGAATCTGTCGGCAATCAGTCCGATAATAAAAGGGGCAATAATCGCTCCCCACGACTGCGTAGAGAATACAGCAGCTGAGTCTGCACCTGTAGCGTGCAGGTTTTTTTCTAAGAAAGTACCCAGCGTAACAAACCATGAACCCCAGATAAAGAACTCCAGGAACATCATAGTTGATAATTTAATACGGGTATTAATATTCATCATATAGTTTAAAGGTTTTTAAGGTGTATCAGAATTTAACAAGCTTACAGTTCTTTGATCATAATATTACGGAACCAAACTTCATCTCCATGATCTTGTAATGCAATCTTTCCTTTTGTAAAAGTTCCAAAACCTTCCCATTTAGCAAACTTGCTACCTGCGATCAGTGCTTTCCAGTTCTCATCGAACTGTGTAGTTGAAACTGTTTTTACGCCATTCAAGATAAATTCTAATTTACCTTTATTACTGATAATTTCGGCAGTATTCCATTGTCCAACTGGTTTAACAGGTTCTGAACTGCTTTTTACCAAGTCGTACAAATCACCTGCACGGTGTTTAATTATCTTTCCATCAGGGTGTCCATCATTGTCAATTACCTGCATCTCAGGGCCTGTACTGTAAGTTTGATTGTATTTCTCCGGATTCTCATTGATGTGGAATAAGATACCGCTATTAGATTTAGGAGCTACTTTCCAGTCAATTTTTAAATGGAAGTTTGCATATTCTTTATCCGTTACCAGGTCACCATCGTCTTTTTGTTTAGACTTGGGGTCAAGATGTATTGCACCATTTTCAACTTTCCAGCCTTTTCCGACAGAAGTTTTTCCATAGCTATGCCATCCTTTAGTTGTTTTTCCATCAAATAAAGAAGTAAACCCTTTTTTTGAACTCTGAGCTTGTGAATTGAAGCTAATCATTGTAAATACCAGTATCGCAGAAATCGCGTAAGTCTTCATATATGTTGTTTTAGATAAAATTAAGCACCCAGTGTCCATCCTTTGCGGTATTCGCGTTTGACGTACTGGTTTACAGCATCAAAATTGGTAACTTTCATATTGTCATTATCCCATAACAGTTTGATATTTCTGCCAGGATAACTAATTTTTCCATTTGCATCTTTGCGTTGTACATCATTTGCTCTGATAGCAAGGTTAGCCATTAACAAGGCTTCTGTAAGCGGACCTGCAATTTCGAACGGAGAACTCAGTTCTTTTTTGCCATGACCGGCGATACAAGCCTCAACCCATTGCGCATAATGACCTTCTGCACCATGAGATACACGCGCAAATTTTTCAGGAACTTTAATGTCTTTATTACGGCTCAATGGTAAAAGACGAGGATTCGCACTATAGGTTTCACTCATCATTTTTCCTTTTGTTCCGATGAATAATGTTCCATTACCTCCATCACCAAATACTTCATTGGCTTCCAGTTCTTCCGGACGCGTTGGTTGAATACCACCATCCATCCAATGTACGGTAACATCACCCTGAGTTTTAGCAGTTTTAGGGAATTTTAACGTTACATGACTTGAAGGCGGGCAACTATCCGGGAAATAACCACGTTTAAATTCATCCACATAAACAGAACCAACGCTGGCTTCTACCTCAGCAGCATACTTTAAACCAAGCACACTAAAAGGAGCTTCCAGCAAATGGCAACCCATATCTCCTAATGCACCTGTTCCATAATCCCACCAGCCTCTCCAGTTAAAAGGAACAAGCTTTTCTACGTAGTCTTTATAAGGAGCACTGTTCAGCCATAAATCCCAGTCCAGGTTTTTAGGAATATCTGCTTTGTTTGCAGACCATGGAATACCTTGCGGCCATACCGGACGGTCTGTCCAGGCATAAACGGTATGTACATCTCCAATCAGACCTGCATCATACCATTCTTTCATTTGACGGGGGCCATCATTTGAGGCACCCTGGTTACCCATTTGTGTAACCACTTTATATTTTTTTGCCGCTTCTGTTAACTTTCTGGCCTCATAAATATCATGAGTTAATGGTTTTTGAACATACACATGTTTACCTAGTTGCATGGCAGCAAGGGCAATCATTGCATGACTATGATCTGGCGTTGAAACACTAACTGCATCAAAGTTTTTATGCTCTTTATCAAGCAATTCGCGCCAGTCTTTATAAAATTTGGCTTTAGGGAAGCTTTTCACTGATCCCGCAGCTCTGTTTGTATCTACATCACATAAAAATCCGATATCTGCTTTTCCGCTTTTAGCAAAATTTGCAATATCTGAACCACCTTTTCCACCTGCTCCAACTCCTGCTACTATTAATCTGTCACTCGGTGCTATAAATCCATTGCCACCCAATACATGACGGGGTACAATCATAAATGAAGCTGCGGCTACTGCTGTTGTCTTAAGAAACGAACGCCTGTTAGACGCGTCTATCTCTTTGTTGGTTTTTTTCATCAGATTATATTGGTTTTAGGTTATGAAGCTTGCATGAGTTTTGTCAGCTAAACTCTGAGTGTAAACTCATGCAGGTTCCATGCTTAATACTATTCGGTTAGATAGGGATATGTTGGTGTTCCGGAGAACTTATTTTTTCAGTGACAAAATCCAGGTCACCATTTGTTTAGCATCGTCTTTACTCAAATTAGGGTGAGGAGTCATTGGCAGATCACCCCAGGTTCCTTTACTTCCTGCAATCACTACATCAGCTAATTTGTTGATGTTTTCTTCGCTTGAAGGATATTTTGCTGCGATATCTACATATGCAGGTCCGATTACCTTTTGAGTTTTGTTATGGCAGCCGATACAATCTGCTGTAGCTATTAGTTTCTCACCTGGCAACATTTCTGATGGAGTTTGTGCCTTTACCGTAGTTTCAGTATCTGTTGAAGCTGCTGTAGTTGACCCTTCAGTAGTAGATCCCGGGTTTCCGCAAGAAGCTATTGCTAAACTAATACATCCCAAAATTAACAGTGTCTTTTTCATAATGTTCTTATTGTTCTTAATGGTTATGAAGCTTTCATGAGCTTTTTATCCTGATTATAAAGGTAAGCTCATTCAGGTTTCATTGTTTTGTGTGTTTGTGTTTTACTATTTATTTTATACCTAATATTTGTTTGTTGAATTCTAAATCTGCACCTGTCGCAGCGAAATCATCAAATGCTCTGGTAGTTACCGGAATAATGTGGTTTTTAATAAACTCAGCACCTTCTCTGGCTCCAGTCTCAGAATCTTTAATACAGCATTCCCATTCCATTACTGCCCAACCTTTAAAATCATACTGTGCAAGTTTACTGAAGATAGTTTTGAAATCTACCTGTCCATCTCCAGGAGAACGGTAACGGCCTGCGCGGTTTGCCCAGCTCTGGTAGCCACCAAAAGTACCCTGACGGCCAGTTGGGTTAAATTCTGCATCCTTTACATGGAAAGCTTTAATTCTTTCATGATAAAGATCAATATACTGGATGTAATCCAGCTGTTGTAATACAAAGTGTGATGGATCATACAATAGGCATGCTCTTGGATGGAAATTTACCTGCTCCAAAAACATCTCATAAGTTACCCCATCAAACAAATCTTCACCCGGGTGGATCTCATAACAAACATCTACACCACAAGTATCAAATTCATTCAATATCGGCAACCATCGGCGGGCAAGTTCTTTAAAACCTTCCTCTACTAATCCTTCTGGTCTTTGTGGCCATGGATGAAACATATGCCATAAAAGTGAACCACTAAAAGTTGCATGTGCATTCAAACCAAGGTTCTGAGAAGCCTTGGCAGCATATTTAAGTTGTTGTACTGCCCACTCAGTTCTGGCTGCTGGATTATTCTGATAAGCAGCTGGTGCGAAACCATCAAATACCTTGTCATAAGCAGGATTAACTGCGATTAACTGACCTTGAATATGCGTAGAAAGTTCTGTAATTTCCAGACCATAAGAATTGATTTTTCCTTTCAGTTCATCCGCATAGGTTTTACTCTCTGCCGCTTTCTGCAAGTCAATAAATCTGTTATCCAGGGTTGGCATTTGTATACCTTTAAACCCTAAATCTGCTGCCCATTGACAAATCCCGTCAAGGGAATTGAACGGGGCCTGGTCTCCAATAAACTGGGCTAAAAAAACTGCTGGTCCTTTGATTGTTGTCATCGTTATTTATATTTTAAAATCAAACCATTTCTGGTCTGAAAGCCCTGAGGCCACTACATTTTCTATAAACGCCATTCCACGTACACCATCCTCTACACCAGGGAAATCTAACATTTCCGGAGTAGGAGTTTTACCTTCTTGCTTTGCCTTTAAAGTTAACGCGAAATTCCGGTAAATGTTCGCAAAAGCTTCCAGATAACCTTCCGGATGTCCGGCTGGTGTTCTCGCATTAAACTGCGCTGCGGAGGTTAAATAACCTTGTCCGGCGCGGTAAAGTTGAGTAGGTGCATCCAGCCATTTTACTTTCAGTGTATTCGGTTCTTCCTGGTGCCATTCCAGACTTCCTTTTTCCCCGTAAACTTTAATCTTCAGTGCATTTTCTTCTCCAGCAGCAATCTGTGAAGCCACTAAAACTCCATTTGCTCCATTGTCGAATTTCAGTAAGACATTTCCGTCATCATCAAGCGCACGACCATCTACCATAATATTCAGGTCCGCACAGATTTTTGTAATCTCCAGACCTGAAATATATTCAGCAAGCTGTGCAGCATGTGTTCCGATATCCCCCATACAACCACTGATCCCACTTTTCGAAGGATCAGTTCTCCACGCAGATTGTTTGTTGCCATCACGTTCAGAAGGTAAACTTAACCACCCCTGAGGATATTCTACCAGGATTTTTCTAATCTTCCCGAAAGCATTATCCTTTACCATCTGACGCGCCTGTTTAACCATCGGATAACCAGAATACGTATAGGTAAGCGCTAAAGTCAAACCTGTTTCCGATACTTTGTCTCTGAGTTGTTTGGCCTCTGCCAGTGTTAAACTGATCGGCTTGTCAATAACCACATGGAAACCATGTTCCAGCGCCAGCATTGCAGGCGCGAAATGCGCGAAATTAGGGGTAACAATAGTTACAAAATGCATTCTTACAGCTTCAGGCAGGAGACTCTCTTTTTCGATCATCTCCTGGTAAGTCCCGTAATTTCTGTCTGCTGCCAGGAACAATAATTCACCCGATTCCTTTGCGGTTTCAGGATTGGAACTTAAAGCTCCGCAAACCAGTTCTATCTGACCATCTATATTGGCTGCGATGCGGTGGACGGCGCCTATAAAGGCATTTTTACCACCACCGATCATCCCCATTCTTATTTTACCGTTCATTAAAGATTACCTTTTTTTAGTTCACTTACTGCAAAATCTGCTGCTCTGGCTGTCAAAGCCATAAAAGTCAGCGAAGGATTTTGACAAGCAATAGATGGCATACAAGATCCATCAGTTACAAACACATTTTTAACTTCATGCATCTGGTTCCATTTATTTAATACCGAAGTCTTAGGATCATTTCCCATACGGGCTGTTCCTTGTTCATGAATAGCCATGCCTGGAGTTGATCCCGCATCATAAGTTTGTACATTCTTGATTCCTGCTGCTTCAAGCATTTCTGCTGCGTCATTCATCATGTCAATACGCATTTTTTCTTCGTTACCTTTAAACTCACAGTCAATAGCCAATACCGGCATTCCCCATTTATCTTTTTTGGTTTTATCGATATAAACTCTGTTTTCATGGTATGGAAGAGACTCTCCAAAACCACCTAATCCCATTTTCCAGGCACCTGGCTGTGTCATCAGATCTTTAAAGTCGCCACCAAAAGCAAGTTCAGCTACATCTTTATGCCATCCTGTACGGCTTGCACCACCTTGATAACCGAATCCACGTAAATAATCACGTTTATCGCCACCCATGTTCTGGTATCTTGGTACATAAATACCATTTGCCCTGCGGCCATAAGTATATTTATCGTCAAAACCTTCAGCATCTCCCGAAGCGCCACAACGGAAATGGTGATCCATTAAATTGTGTCCAAGCTCACCACTTCCATTACCTAAACCATTAGGATGTTCAGCAGAAGTTGAATTTAACAATAAGAAAGTACTCCCTAAAGTAGAACCATTTACAAAGACAATCTTTGCAAAGTATTCTATGTTTTCTTTAGTCTCTGAATCGATGATCACTACGCCTGTTGCTTTCTGTGTTTCTTTGTCATAAACAATATGGTCTACCAAAGAGAAAGGACGTAAAGTAAGGTTTCCAGTAGCTACAGCAGCCGGAAGTGTAGAAGATTGTGTACTGAAATAAGCACCAAAAGGACAACCTCTGCTACATCTGTCACGGTATTGGCAACTTCCTCTTCCTCCATGGGGAACAGTAAGATTTGCTGTACGGCCAATAGTCATGATACGTGATTTCTTCCACTTATCTTCTATTCTCTTTTTAACATCTTTTTCCACGCAATTCATTTCCATTGGCGGCAGAAAGTGTCCATCAGGTAAAGCAGGCCAGTTTTCTACCTGACCACTAATGCCTGCAAACTTTTCAACATGGTCATACCATGGGCTTAAGTCTTTGTATCTGATAGGCCAGTCATTACCATGACCGTCTTTTTTATTGTCTTCAAAGTTCAGGTCACTGAAGCGGTAACTTTGACGGCCCCACATCAATGATTTTCCACCTACGTGAAATCCGCGGTACCAGTCAAAACGTTTAACTTCTGTGTACGGACATTCATGGTCATTTACCCAAAAGCTTTCATTGAATTCCTGGTAAGGATAATCACGCTTTTGTACCGGGTGTGCATCTTTTTGTACTTCAGTTAATTTACCACGGTGTTCAAATTCCCATGGTTTTTTCATTGCTGTAGTATAGTCTTTTATATGTTCAATGTTTCTGCCGCGTTCAAGCAACAGAACTTTAAGTCCCTTTTCAGTTAGTTCTTTTGCTGCCCATCCTCCACTTATTCCTGATCCGACTACGATAGCATCGTATGTATTTTGTGCGGTTGCTTTTGTGTTTAAATTCATGTGTTTTGTAAATAGAGATTAAGAAGAATAAACTTTTTGTCCAGGTTTCAAATCAACACAGCCATTGTAACGGCCGGGAACGTCAATGTATTCTAACGCTTGTGTTGCACCGATTTCTGAGGTGAAATAACCTAACATGGTTAAATCTCTTGCGATGGCAAAAAAGTAAGAAGGGCCTTGTGGGCCATATTTAGCAGCTTTAACAGTATTTGTCAAAGCTTTTCCAGTTCCTTTCGCTTTTTCTGCAGCTGCAGCTTTTTCACCGTCAGCTTTCTGAGCAGCAACGGTCTCATCTCTTACTTTTCCAAGTAATTCTCCGCGTTCTTTTACAGAAATTTTAAGGAACGAATTGTTGTATTCTTTTTTAGAACGTGCTTCCAGATCTTCAAGACCTTTCACAAATACGTCTTGTGCCTCTTTAGGGTAACAGTCCCTAACCATCATTGAAATCCATGGCCCGACACCTGCAGCTTTTGCACCTGGTGTTTTAGTTGATGGGATAATAATGTCTGCTACTTCAGTGATCAACTGGTCCTGATCTGCTGAAAATAGTCCCGATCCTTTCTTGGTGGAAGGGGTGTTACAGCTGTCAAGAAATACTCCGATTGTAGTAGCAGATAATGCGCCTCCCATTAAAAAGGCAATGTTTCTGACTGCGTCTCTTCTTTCCATACTTTGATATTTGGTTATTTAAGGTGTTGTTTATACACTATCAACTACTAAAAATAGAAAAAAAATAGACGTAACGAACAAAATATTGATATTTAATTCTCAATATTCTTGCTTTTGTTACACCCTATATTCATTCTAAATAAGGAATTGGCAAAAGGATGTCTAAACACCCTTTTAAAGGCTATTTTAAGACCGCTTACTAAATATAAACAATACCTGTGTAAAAACATTTTTCAACAGGTTTCATGCAATTTTTTACCTTTGCCAAAATCAAAAGACCAATGACCGAAAAAATACTAGTATTAGGCTCTAATGGGCAGATAGGAACTGAACTGGTTACTGCACTGCGCAAAACTTATGGTGAAGACAATGTAGTGGCCTGTGATATCCGACGTCCTGATTATGACATTAAGAATTCAGGACCTTTTGAGTTCGTTAATGTTTTAGAGAAGGATACTTTAAATACCATTTTTAATAAATATAAACCTAGCCAGGTTTATTTGCTGGCCGCTTTATTATCGGCTACTGGTGAGCAGAATCCAAAGCTTGCCTGGGACCTGAATATGAATGGTTTGCTGAACATCCTTGACCTGGCGATTGTCTATAAAACTGCAAAAGTTTACTGGCCAAGTTCAATTGCAGTATTCGGCCCTAATTCTCCAAAGGATCAGACTGAACAATATTGTGTGATGGATCCAAATACCGTTTATGGTATCAGTAAATTAGCAGGTGAAAGATGGTGTGAGTATTACCATCAGAAATTTGGTCTGGATGTACGTAGTATTCGCTATCCAGGTTTAATTAGCTGGAAAGCTGCTCCAGGTGGAGGAACAACGGATTATGCGATTCATATATTTCATGATGCTTTAAAGAAAGCGAGTTATGCTTCCTTCCTTTCTGCTGAAACGGAATTGCCAATGATGTATATGGACGATGCGATCCGTGGAACAATAGAATTGATGGATGCTCCGGCAGACCGTATTTCTATTCGTTCAAGCTACAATTTTGCTGGTGTAAGTTTTACGCCTGAAACTTTGGCCGCTGAAATAAGGAAACATATTCCAGAATTTACCTTAACTTATACTGCTAATGATCCCCGTCAACAGATAGCTTCAAGCTGGCCACGTTCGATGGATGATCAGATTGCAAGACGTGACTGGGGTTGGAAGCCTGAATTTAATCTGTCAAAAATGACGATTGATATGTTAAACAATTTAAAAAAGATAGGGTAAACCTATATAATTTATACCATGGGAAGAGCATTTGAGTTTAGAAAAGAAAGAAAATTTAAGCGTTGGGCTAAAATGGCCGTACAGTTCACCCGTATAGGGAAAGAGATTGTAATGGCAGTAAAGGACGGTGGTCCGAATCCTGATACGAATTCACGTTTACGTACAGCGATCCAAAACTCTAAAGCGGTAAATATGCCGAAGGACCGAGTGGATGCTGCAATTAAAAGGGCTTCTAATAAGGATGAGAATGGTTACGAGGAGCATGTTTACGAAGGATATGCACTTCATGGTGTAGCTATATTAATCGAAACTGCTACTGACAATACGAATAGAACTGTAGCTAACGTGCGTAGTTACTTCAGTAAAACTGGT
Source organism: Pedobacter sp. UYP1 (assembly GCF_040547305.1). Classification (NCBI taxonomy): domain Bacteria; kingdom Pseudomonadati; phylum Bacteroidota; class Sphingobacteriia; order Sphingobacteriales; family Sphingobacteriaceae; genus Pedobacter; species Pedobacter sp. UYP1. The sequence continues at coordinate 145,774 of NZ_JBEPPL010000016.1, forward strand.
GGTTCTTTAGGGAAAACAGGTTCTCTGGATTTCATTTTCAACCGCAAGTCTATTTTTAGATTTGTACCAGGAGAGAAGGATTTGGAAGAGTTGGAGTTCGAATTGATCGATGCTGGTTTAGAAGAGCTATATCTGGAATCTGATGAAGAGGGTAATGATATCGCAGTTGTTCAGACAGCATTTGAAGATTTTGGTAAGATGCAGAAAGCACTGGAAGATTTAGGCTTTGAAATGAAAAGCGCGAAATTGGAAAGGATTGCTATGTCCACAACACCTATTTCTGAAGAACAGGCGCTTGATGTTTTCAAACTTATCGATAAGTTGGAAGATGATGACGATGTACAGGCTGTTTATAACAACATGGCTGAATAAAGGGGGTGTCCTCTGAGAATAAAAAAAACAGGAAGTAAGTTTTCTTCTGACGTTCATGAAGAATGAACAATGTCAGAAAACTTACTTCCTGTTTTTTTTATTCTCATCCGAACTGAGGGGAGCTGGAAAAGAAAGAAAGAAAGAAAGAAAGAAAGAAAGAAAGAAAGAAAGAAAGAAAGAAAGAAAGAAAGAAAGAAAGAAAGAAAGAAAGAAAGAAAGAAA
>NZ_JBEPPL010000017.1:0-116043 GCF_040547305.1 Pedobacter sp. UYP1
TTTTTGGAGTGGAAACGGCATTACCTTTAGCATCTCCTACATATAGTTCTGTGTTGTTTAGTTTATTGTCTACAGGTACCCAGTCTGTGCCGTTATAAACGTACAGGCGGTTATCTGCGGTGTTGTAGTAAGTATCACCTGCAACTGCTGTACCCGGAGCGGTGGGCCCTACTGGTGTTTTGGTAGTTTTTGAATCTACGTATTTTTTAGTAGCGGCTTCCTGATCGGTTGATGGATCGGCAAGGTTGATAATTTTGAAATTAGTTGTTCCATTACCTATTGCAATATCCTTTACTGCGTTTCCAAAATCACTCAGTGGAATATCATCTTTCGCAACTGCTTTTGCCTTGTTTAATATGTCACCTACAAGCATGTGATCTCTTGGAATAGTTAATGAGCTAGGGATAGCAAACTGATCATCTACATAACTTCTGGTAGCAGCATCTAAAGGAGCCTCAGGATATTTCAGGAAACTAATACCGAATTGTGTATCCTTATCTCCCATATAAATATTGTCTTTTGCTTCTCCGAAACCACTGACAGGAATTAGTTTTTTAGCTGTGGGTTTAGCTTTTCCTTTATCATTTCCAACAAAAAAAGACCCTTCAGGTAAAACCAGAGAATCCGGGTTTCTAAATTGATCATCAACATATTTCTTTGTAGATGCATCTCCGTCAGCTACTGGAGTACCTAAATTATTAAGCACAAGCCCCCCCATAGAAACAGGTACAACTGGTAAGCCAAAACCACTTAAAGGAATCGTATTTTTCAATACATCGGCAGCTTTTCCTTTATCGTCACCTACGAAAAAGTTCCCTTTAGTTAAGGAGATATTAGCAGCGACAATAACTTTAGTATCTACGTAATTCCTGGTCGCTGCATCCTGAGCATCCTTTGGTTCAGCCAGATTAGTCATATTAAATCCTCCTAAAGAAACAGGAAGTACAGCTGGTCCAAATTCACTAAAAGGAATACTCTTTTTTTCTACAGCTGTTGCTGTACTAATATCATTTCCAACAAACATAAATCCTTTTGGAAGGCTTAGCTTTCCTGGCGCAACGATGCGATTATCGACATAATTCATTGTTGCGGCATCCTGAGGAAGCTTTGGATCACTCATATTGGTAATCTTGAAACTTACACCACCAGGGATTCCGTCACCCATAGAAACATCTTTCAAAGGCCTGTCAAATCCACTGATTGGAATCATACTTTTGGCAACTGCAGTAGCTATACCAGAAGAATTTCCTATAAAAAAGTTATCGGCAGGTAAGGCTAAAAGAGCAGGTTTTGCAAACAACGATTTTAAATAACCAAGCGTTACAGCATCTGATGCGAGTGAGGGATCTTTAAGATTAGTAATTTTAAAATTTGTAGTTCCATTACCCAGCTTAATATCATCTGTAGGAATGCCAAAGCCACTTAGTGGAATACGTGCTTTATCAAGTTTCTCATCTGTGATTGCATTCTTCTCAATAATCAATCTGCCGGAAGCCCCAAGAGTTGCATCTCCGGAGATCGTTACTCCGCTCGCCATGTTGGAACTGTTTCCCATAAAGATTTGTCCGCTGTTTAGTGAAAGATCGGCAGGCACCCATGCTGTACCATTGTAAACATATAGTTTATGGTCTGCTGTGTTGTAAAACAGGTTTCCTTCTTTGACAAGAACAGCAGAAGGATCTGGATTCGTATCTCCTGATGGAGTGGATCCGTTAGCAGAAATTTCTAACCATTTTTTGGAATTATCTAAGACGTAAAGTGTATTGTTATCTGTGTTGAAATAAAGATCTCCGGGCTTACTATTGCCAGGAAATTCAGTTCCCGGCCCGCCTGGAATAGATAATCCACCAATATTTATCCACTTGTTATTGACATCGAACATGAATAGCTTCTGCTGACTTTTGTCATAGAATACATCTCCATATTTAGATTGTGTAGGCAGCGCGGTCAGTACTTTTGGTAATATCCAGGAGTTTCCGTCATAAGTATAATTCTGATCATCAAGCGCATTGTAAACAACATCGCCCTTAACTGCATTATCCGGAAGACCAAATACGAAAGGGATATTAGTGACCATTTTCCAGCCACCAGTCTCCATCTTATAGATTTTTGAATTACCGGAAAGCAGCACGACATCTCCAACTTTTGCTGTGGCTTCAGGAAGTGTGGTACCAGAACCATAAGTAGGGATACTATTGTCTATAGATAAGGTTGCTGTATTTTGGGCACTGGTCAGAATCGCAACTCCTGCATTATTGGTAATCAATGGAAATCCTTTAGCCGACGGACGATAGATCAATCCATCTCCAATAGTTGGAGCAACTCCATCCATTGCCTTTGACAATGCATTGATAATAGAACCTTCTGTAGTCAGGGAGATAATTTCAAACATCTTTCCACTGCCATCAATGATCCTGTCACCTGGTAGCCCATCGGTTGACTGAAATACACCCGACTGATCGGTAAAAACTCCCCGAATCTGATATTCATTGATTCCCATAGCTTCAATTTTCTGGATCACAAACTGTCCGTTGAACTGTACTATAGATTGTGCTTTACTGCTGCAGACTGAGAAAATCAGAATAATAAATACGCAGAACCTTGATATTTTCATCTGTTAAAAATTAATCATTACATAGAATCCGTTACCGTTTGTAAGGTTGTTCACTCCGGTTAACATAAGATTTAGTGTTCCTCCACTGTATCCTACGGTTTGAACATTGAGATTGCCGGTACCTGCAGGCTGGTAACTGTCCGCGGTACTTAAACTTGCAGCTGCTGCTGTTCTCTGAGCAAAACTTATAAATGGAATCATTGTATCAGTAGCATCGTTGTTGACCAATCCTGATTCATCTTTAATAGAAAGACTAATAAACGATTTACTCCCTATTTCCAGAAGTGTTGTATTCGCTCTGATATAATAAACAAGTACACCTGCCGGGATCGTAATATTCATTGCATTACCCGTTAAAGTATAAGTTACTCCAGGGCCGGATGCTTTAACCATAACCTTTCCGCCATTCAACTTATAAACCTGGTAGCCGGAACTTCCACCGCCCGCGGCTGGAGTAACCCACTTTGCTTTTGTACCGTCTGCACTTACTGTTAATACTTTATTTGCATCGGTAGCAGTTACGATGTCATCAATCTTATCTAGTTTAATTTTATCTGTGTTTGGCATCAAACCGGCCGCCACGGCTGTTGCGCCTGGAATAACAACTGCTTTTCCAGGGCTTGTTGGTGTAATTGTTCCTGTTAGCGGGGCTGCAGTATAAGTTAAGTCTGTTGTGGCACCGCCTCCACCACTTGCTGGTGTTGTCCAGGTAAACCCACCACTTCCGTTTGAAGAAAGGACTTGTCCTGTTGTTCCGTTAGCGGTAATGTTATTTAATTTTGTAGCGGTAATGGTTTGGTTCGCGATATCTGCTGCGACAATTGTTCCGTCCAGAATATGCGCTGAGGTCACTTTATTCGTACCGATTGCGGTGGTGATTGGCCCGGTACCTGTTCCACTCACATCGCCCGAAAGTGCAATAGTCTGGTCACCTGTATTTGTGCCAGCTAAATTACTTCCAATAATTGTTCCTGATGTATTGATAGAGGTTGGCGTGATATTTCCTAAACTCAGCGAAATACCTGGCGTAGTGTTAGGGGCTGCCACTGAACCAACAATACCACTAGCTGTTGTCAGGGATACATTGGTTACTGTTCCGCTACCGCCGCTGCCACCTGCTGCATTGAGTGTATTACCAGTAAAGCTTAAGCCTGTTCCCAGCGTAATTTCACTTACTGCTGTTCCTGACGCGCCAGATCCTAAAAGCTTATTTGCCGTCATGGCTTGCATCTTGGCATAAGTAACTACACCGGGTTGGATAACCACAGTATTCTTAGTCGTAGTTTTTACATCTCCAGTAATAATTGCATTGGTTTCTACGGTTTGAGATTTACCAGGAATATCTGTCTGATCGCCGGTGTTTGTTCCGGTTAAGTTACTTCCGGTAATTGTTCCGCTTGTAGTGATAGCTCCTGTAGCATTGATGGCTGTTGGGGTAATTGCGCCCAGTATTAATGTAATTGCTGGCGTAGTAGTTGGGTTGGCTACTGTACCACTGATCCCATTTGCATTGACAATGGAAGCAGAAGTGACTGTTCCACTGCCACCGCCTGTACTAGCTGTCCATAATGCAGCGGTTCCACCGCTATTTACAGTAAGTACTTTATTGGCGTCGGCTGCTGTAAATGCAGGAACCTTTTTATCAATATATGTTTTTATTGCCTTTTCTGTTGGGAATTTAACATCCGAATTGCTGGCAAATGTTCCATCAGTACTTTTATTAACGGCATCTTCTTTACCCGCAAGTGCAGCGGTGTGCGCTGCAACGGTAGGGTTTGCACTCACTCTTGCTTCAGTGTAATATTTATTGCCAGCCTCAGTTACCTGATCTGTGGTGTAATCTCCAGGTGCCGCAGCAATTGCTCCGGTTCTGCCAAATACAGTAGAAATTGTACTGCTGCTGCTTACTTTATCCCAGTTTGTTCCATTTGAAATTACCCAGTCTCCTACGTTTAAAGTCAAACCTTGTTGTGTCCCTGCTGTGGTCACTACAAAATAATATCCTTTGTTAGCTGAACCCGGGGCTGCCAGTGCTGGTGAATTTGACACCGCATTATAGACACCTTGATAAGTAACTGCCCCAGTCAAAGAGTTTGGTAAGTATTTGCTGTCAATTTTACCAGAACCGTCTAATGGAGTTACGCCTGAAGGTGATCCTTTTTCTGTAATATTTATTTTTCCATCCAGTGCTGCTTTAGTCAGGTCACTGATGATTTTATCTTTATCTGCTGTATTTTGGATATTTCCAAGACCTAAGTTTGTTCTTGCTCCGGCAGCATCTGTTGCTCCTGTTCCACCATTGGCAATTGCAACTACACCTGTTACGTTACCGGCTGTGGTAGCAGAGCCTGCTGTGGTTGCAGTGGTCGCATTCCCTATTAAATCTGCTTTGATTTTACCTGCGGAGAAGTCACCGTTGGCATCTCTTTTAACTATTGTATTGGGTGTATTGATGGCAGTTGCTGCATTTGCAAGGTTAACACCGTCTTTAATTACATCAGCAGCTAAACCACCTACTTGTTTGACTAAAGGTAAATCTGCAGTACCGGTGAAGTCTCCTGCTAATTTTAGTTTTCCTTTGGTAGTTGCATCTGCATCAGGAACTGCTCCTGCTCCTATTTCAGCTGCTTTTACTGCTGCGGCAACTGTTTTGTCTACATAGGTCTTTGTTGCTTTCTCTGTAGGGAACAACTCATCTGAGTTACTTGCAAATGTTCCATCAAGACTTTTATTAGCAGCGTCTTCTTTTAAATTCACTCCGAGTTCTGCTTTCAGATCGGCTGGGGTAACTTCGATCAGCGTAGTTGCGTTTCCTGCTTTAATATAGTTTCCGGCAGTATAAGAATCTTTACCAGTTCCGCCATTGGTAACCGGAAGAATACCTGTTAAGGAACCAGCTGTAACTGTACCCCAGGTACCATCACCGCGAAGAACTTTCGTTGCATCAGCAGTACCTGTAGTTTTCAAAGCCTCTACAGGAATCGTTCCGGCACCGAATAGTTTCTCTTTAAGAGTTCCGGTAGTCAGGTTATCTGCATTTGTCTGGTCAACATTTTGAACTTTATCTAAAAGAAGTACCGATTTGACTGTTGCAGCATTTAATGGGGTTGGTACTGCAGGTGTCAATCCGGAGTTACCTAAAATTGTATTTGCAGGGATAGGTGCCAGTCCTAAAGTAGCGTTGCCGCTGGTAGCTCCTCCTTCTAACCCTGTTCCGGCAGTTACACTGGTTATTCCACTGGTACTGCCTGATGCGGTTGCGGATAATACTCCGCCTGCATCAATACTAAGGTTTGCACCAACTTTAATTCCTCCTAAGATAGTCGCAGAAGCTGCCGTCAAAATATAACTGCTATTACCTAAACCATCTAATTTTGCTTTATCTGCCGGCGTAAGCAAGCCCGATTTGGTTGTTGTTGCATCGGGGATGTTCACCGCTAATGTTCCTCCGTTGATGGCGATACCATTACCAGCAGTAATGTATTCTGGTTTGCCTGCTATTGCTGTACTATTTCCTATTAATGAATTTGGTAAAGCATCGGCCATTTTAGCCAGCGTAACCGCTTTGTCTGCTAAGCTTAAGTCTGTTATATTGCCGTCTCCGGTTAAGGTTGCATCGTGTTTAACACCAGTCATTCCGCCACCTGCAGAGGTGGTTATTTTACCTTGTAATTCCTCTAATGCAGCTTGTACATTGGTTGAAACCAGTGCGCCTTTTGGGGTAACAGGAACCGTAAGTGCAATCTGGTCACCTGTATTAATATTGGTCATGTTATTGATTAGGGTAAGCTGCGCGTCAGTAACATATTTTTTATTCGTTGTTTCTGCAATATCAGCAGTAGTTGCGTCTTCGCCTCTGGTCACTAATCCTTTAGCATCATAAGTTATTTTAGTTTTAGTAGCAGCAGTTATCGGAGCATTGTTATCTACTTTTTTATTCAGTTCATTTCTAACGGCATTACTAACTGGTTTATTGATATCGGAGGTATTGTCAACATTTCCAATACCTAAGTTTGCTTTGGCGTCTGGTACATTATTTGCACCTGTACCGCCATTAATAATGGGAACAATACCTGATATATTACGTGCAGTACCGTCAATATTACCAGTAGCATTTCCGATGTTCGGTGTAGTTAATGTTGGAGAGTCGCTTAAAACAATAGCTCCTGTACCTGTCGTTGCTGCTGCTGTAATTGCGCCTGCTTTTCCTGTTAGGATACCTTCAACTGAAGTTCCAAGTGTAATATTAGGGGTAGTTGATGGATCAGCAACTGAACCTGTTAACCCATTTGCCGGAGTTACAGCTACAGAAGTTACAGTTCCCTGCCCTATATTGCCACCAGCACCCGATGTTGCGTAAGTAATACGGCCTTTTGCATCTATCGTAACATTTGCAGATCTGTATTCACCAGGAGTAACTCCTGTGTTTGAAAGCCCTAATGGCTTGCTTAAATTTCCAAGGCCTGTGAGTGTAGCATCATGTACTACTGGTCCGCCACTGCTACCGTCGTTTAGCAATGAATAAAGATCCACCTGGCTGTTTCTTGGTCCTGATATAGATAATACTGTCCCAACAAGACTCAAAGATTGGTTCAGGTTTTCAAGACTTACTGTATTTCCACCTCTTATAGATAAGTTACTCGCTCCATCATAGCTCAATGCTGGTATTTGTCCAGGGTTTACTGGCCCTGTAATCAGTTTATCATCAACGTATTTTTTTGTAACCGCATCCTGATCTTTTGCCGGCGCAGCAAGGTTCGTAATTCTGTACCCTCCAAAGGACACATTTTTAGCTGGCACCCCGAATCCACTCAGCGGGATGTTCTTTTTATCCAGATCAATATTACCAATTGTTCCATCAGCAATTTTAACTGAGGTAACGGCATTGTCCGCAAGGTCAAGTGTAAAGTCTTTCAAAACAGCCTCCTGACCGTTTACGATCGTTATAGTCCCTCCAGATGTGACTGTTTTCCCTATTCCGGGCAAAAAATTCCCCGGAATCCCAGGAATCCCTTGAATACCCTGGATACCTTGTACTCCAGGATCGCCTTTTGGACCGGTTGCACCTGGAATACCCTGTGCTCCAAGCGTCCCAGGATCTCCTTTTGAACCTGTTGCGCCAGGAATCCCCTGTGCTCCGGGTGCACCAGGATCTCCTTTTGGACCTGCTATTCCCTGGATTCCCTGTGAACCAGGTATACCCGGATCTCCTTTTGAACCTACTAATACTGTCCCGTTTGCTGGCCAGCTTCCTGATCCTTTGGGGCCATATAAAGTATTATTACTGGTATTCAAATAGAAATCTCCGTTTGAACCTATAGCTGAAGAAGGCACAACATTTCCATTTAAGATAGTATTTCCACTAGTTCCATTGCCTCCTGAAGTTAACTCTGAGTTATTTACCAGCCTCTGCCACTGTCCGTTATTATAAAAATAAAAGCCAGAAGAACTATTTGTCTGGTAGATTAATAAACCATTGGCAGGGTTATTGATATCATTACGTTGTAAAAGTGACATCCTTGGGATAAGAAGACCTTTTGAAGTAGAAAGTATTTCAAGTTGGGCACTTGCATCAGGAACATTAGTTCCAATTCCAACTTGAGCTTTAGCACCGAATGCAGAGAGCAGTCCGATAAGCACGGCAAAATGCTTAACTTTTTTATTCATGAGCGTATTGAATTTAAAATAGTAGATTATTTTTTATAGCAAAAAGGGGAAACGAGCATAAACAAGTCCACTCTAAAGCCAGAGTACACTGTTTATTCATTTCCAATTATAGGTTAGCAGTTAAATATTAAAATTGCGAATCAGGAATCTTCTGATAATTCATAACACATTCAGGTGGTATGAAAATTAGTGGAGAGAGACCGTCTTTTTTGTACTTTAGATGTTTTTTCATTACTGGAAATATATTTACAGGAACAATCGTTAAGCGTTGAATATTTGCATTTTAAACTCATAGGTAAGTCCACTTTTGCAAAAATTTCTCAATTTGGGAGCTAAGCTACCAATCCATATCTGAATTTTATTGCATCATAAGCAAAGTTACCACAGCACAACGCAAAAATAAGAGTCAACAAACTGACTGTCAGTTAATTAATTTTAAATTTTATTTCTGAAATAAAAATATGAGCTAACCGGAAAAAGGAATGAGGCCACTCCTTTTTACCTAAAAAAGCCGGTAAGTTGAATTGATTTCCAATTTCGAGAATTAGAAACTTTAAGTTAATTACATCACTTACATCCACCTGCTCAGGTAGGTGTTGAATGCATCTTTATATTGTTCACCCACGGTTATACTTAGTGAGCCGATGTTCAAACTATTCTTGGTAACAGAATTTACCTTTTCAAGTGAAACGATGTAAGATCGGTGAACCCGCATAAATATTTTAGCAGACAGCTTTTGTTCCAGAACCTTAAGGCTGGTTAAAGTCAATATCGCCTTGTCTGCGTTTTCCAGATAAACTTTTACATAATCTTTAAGTCCTTCAATATACAGGATGTCTTTAATAGCAACTCTAACCAGATGATATTCAACTTTTAAAAAGATATACTCTTCTTCCTGTTCAGTCTGAATAGTGGCTTGCTGGGCAGGTTTAACCAGTTCAGCATAAGCTCTTCCCTTATTGGCTGCAATCAGAAACTCTTCATAATTAAATGGTTTCAACAGATAATCCAGCGCATCGACTTTATAGCCTTCGAGTGCAAAGTTGTTAAAAGCCGTGGTAAATATTACTCTCGGGCCATTACTACCGGGCTGTCTGTCCAGAATCCGGGCCAGTTGAATCCCCGTTAGATCTGGCATCTGTATATCCAGAAAAATAAGATCTATTTCCTGTTCATGAATCATAGTCAGCGCGGTTACCCCACTGGAGAAACTGCCTGCAAGATGTAAAAAAGGAGTTTGTTCAATAAAACTGCAAACCAGCCCCAGGGCTAGTGGCTCATCGTCTACCGCTATACAATTCAGTATCATCAAGTATTAAGGTTAAGTGAACAATAAATTCATTGGTATCTTCAGTCTTACCGGCCGAAAAAGTATGCTTACCCGGATATAATAAATCCAGACGTCTTTTAGTATTTGTGAGTCCTATACCCCCATAATTATCTGCAATCTCTGCATTTTCATTAAAAATCGAGTTCCTTACCTTCATCTCAAGGAGATCTTCTTCCATACTCAGCTCAATAGAGATCACCGAGGATGAAGTTGAACTTACACCATGTTTGAAGGCATTCTCAATATAAGGAAGAAATAACATAGGTGCGATTTGTATATCATTATTGATCAGCGGACCTTCAAAAGTAACTTTAGTCGTATCATTCAGCCGAAGCTTCATGAGCTCAATATAATCGACGATAAAGGAGACTTCTTTGCTGAGTGGGGTACTGCCTGCCTGAGTGTCATACAAGAGATAACGCATCATTCTCGATAATTTATGCAGTGCATTACGGGATTTCTCTACGTCCACATGTGTTAGGGCATAGATATTATTCAGCGTATTGAAAAAGAAGTGAGGATTAATCTGGGCTTTTAAAAAGGACAATTCTGATCCTATCCGGTCTTTTTCAAGTGCTTCCTGCAATTGTTTATTAGCTTGCCATTTTTGTATCAGGGTTACGCTGGTGCTGATTCCGATCACCAGGAAAGTCATCATGATCAGAAAAATATCCATCTTGTTTCCGGCTTTCGGAAGTTTCGGAATACCGATTTTCATAAATGCCTGGTTAATTAGAAAAGGTAAATTCAACGCGTCATCCAAAGATTTCACGAGGAAGCTACTCAGCGCTGCCACCAAAACTATAATCAGCAAAAACAGAAAAGACTTATTCTTCATCAGCAATTGCGGAACGAAGATATAGCTATTGACATAAAAGATAATAATGAGCAGAAACAGTTCAAAACTTTGCTTGATCCAGAACTGGGGAGGTACAGTAATACTCCAAGTTAATGGCATATAAAAAAGCAGGATAAAGGCGAATAGCATCCATAATAAAATATGGAGAAGAACTGTGATATAGGAACGGCTTTTTACTGCATTCATCTATTCAAAAATTTAATTATATTTATTAGGGCAAGGTAATCAACCTATAGTAATAGGTGCAAATCTTTCCATCGTCCACTTTTTGTTCTTTGTCGGTATGTTTTAACCACCAGTCGATTATACTTTTTTCGCCTCGTTAATTAACGTTAATTAGATCTGTTAAACCGGATTTTTAATCTCATCATATGTCACAATTAACCATTAAGAGCCTGCTCTTTTTGTTTCTTGGCTTCTCCTGTATTCAAGGTTTCGCCCAGGACACGACAACTAAAGATATTCCAGTGATATGGGATCTGGCTACCTGTCTTGACTATGCAAAGCAAAACAATATTCAACTCAAGACATTAAGACTAACTACCGAAAGCGCCAAACAAGACGAACTACAGTCGAAATCTGCACTGCTGCCCAATCTTTCTGGTTCAGCGTCTCAATCTTTCAATCATTATAACCTGAATACGAATGGTTCAACCAATGCCATTAATTATTCTGGTGCTTATGGACTGGCCTCTTCCTGGACATTATATAAAGGAGGTTATCTGAAAACTGATATTAAACAGAAAGATTTGGCTGTTCAGTCTGCAAATTTCACTGTCCTTTCTACTGAGAACGATATTACCCTGGCCATTACGCAGGCGTATTTAAGCATTCTGCTCGATAAGGAAAGTATTGTGTACAATCAGGATCTGGTCAAAACATCGACTGCACAACTTGGTCAGACACAGCATCTTTTTGAGGTGGGTACTGCCGCAAAAAAAGATGTAGCTCAATTTCAGGCACAACTCGCCGGGGATCATTATAATTTGATCACTGCACAAAATGCAGAGCGCCAGGATAAAATTACTTTAAAACAGTTATTACAACTACCTGCAACTCATGATTTTGATATTATAAAACCTGACACTGTAATCTCTGATCAATCCATCCCAGCCCTGCAAACGGTACAACAATATGCCTTACAGAATCGTCCTGAAATCAAAAATGCTGAACTTGGCGTACGCATAGCAGCCCTTGATGTGGATAAAGCTAAGTCTGGTTACCTCCCCACTTTAACATTGGGAGCTGGAGTCGGGACAAGTTATGCGAATGATCCGACCTATAATGCTTTCAAACAATTTGATAATAATTTCTATCAGCAGGGCGGACTAACGCTCTCTGTTCCGATTTTCACGAACAGAATCAACAAGACCAATGTTGCTAAGGCAAAAATACAGGCTATCCAATCTGATCTGGCATTGGAAAACACAAAAACCACGCTGGCACTAACTACTGAAAAAGCTTATATCACTGCGCAGAATTCACAAAGTCAGTTAGTTTCAGCAATTGAACAATTAAAGTACAACACAGAAGTTTACCGGATAGCCACTCAGGAATTAAAGATTGGCGTCTTTAATATTGTCTCTTTTTATCAGCAGCGAAATTTATACGTCCAGGCGATGCAATCGTATATACAAGCAAAATATAATGCTGCACTTGCTGCAAGAATTTATGCCTTTTACTTGGGAACACCCATTAAATTATAAATCATGAACTCTAAAAAAATTAGGTTAATTATAGTCTCAGTGATTGTTTTAGCTGGTTTGGTTTGGTACTTCTTTTTAAGGACTAAAGAAAAACCTGTTGTGCTAACCACAGAAACCGTCAGTAAGGGTGCAATCTCCACGAGTGTAACGGCCACCGGAACGGTACAACCTGTCGACACGGTTACTGTAGGTACACAAGTATCGGGAACAGTCTCTGCTTTATATGCTGATTTCAATTCTACAGTAAAAAAAGGTCAGCTTGTTGCGCAACTGGATAAAACACTGATTATGGCCACAGTCGATCAGGCCAAAGCGGGTGTGGCGCAGGCGCAGAGCAATCAGAGTTATCAGGCTGCAAATTTTAGCCGTCAAAAACAATTGTTTGAAACGGGTTCTATCAGTAAACAGGATTATGATATCGCTTTAAATACTTATCAGGTGGCTAAAGCTACTGTTAATAGTGCTCAAGCGCAGTTAAGAGCGGCAGAAAGAAACCTTTCTTTTACGCAGATTTATTCTCCTATTGACGGTGTTGTGTTAGGCAGAAGTGTGAATATCGGGCAAACACTAGCAGCCAGTTTTAATACCCCTACAATTTTCACCATTGCGAAAGATATCACCAAAATGCAGGTCCAGGCAAAGGTGGATGAGGCCGATATAGGTAATGTTGTTGTTGGGTTGAGAGCATCATTTACTGTAGATGCTTTTATTGATGATACTTTCAATGGGACGGTGAAAGAGATTCGTCTGCAACCTTCTATATCGGCGAACGTGGTGACTTATTCTACACTGATTGATGCACCAAATAATGACAAAAAATTAAAGCCGGGAATGACAGCCAACATTGTAATTTATACGAAGGAGGTTAAAGATGCCTCGTTGATTTCTGTACAAGCCATAAAGTTCAATCCGGATTCATCCTTAAAGAAACAGTACGAGCTTATACCAGCACCCGAAAAACGACATGAACGTAAAGCGCATGGTGCTGATGGTAATAAAATGAGGAAACAAACGTCAGACAGCACTTCCAAATCTGAGACGGTAAAGGTTCCTGACAGCTATGTCTGGGTTTTACAAGCGAACAAGCTCATTCAGAAAAAGATTAAAATTGGTTTGAATGACAATAACCATGTGCAGGTATTAAGTGGATTAAATGACAATGAGGTCGTGGTTACCGGAACTGAATCTGTTGCCGCAGCAAATGCCGCTGCGGTTAAGAGTCCGTTTATGCCACAAAGACCGGGAGGAAGAAAACGATGAACAACAAAATTCTGGAAATCCTGAATGTAAAGCGTGAGTTTACCATGGGTACTGAAATTGTAAGGGCATTGAAAGGGGTCTCTTTTGAGGTCAATGCTGGAGAATTCGTAACCATTATGGGAAGCAGCGGTTCAGGAAAAACAACGTTATTAAATATGCTTGGATGCCTGGATAAACCTACAGACGGGATTTATATGCTCGACAAGGTCAATGTGAAAGAGCTTTCCAGAGATCAGCTGGCCAAACTAAGAAATACGAAGATTGGCTTTGTTTTCCAGGCTTATAATTTACTACCCCGTACTACGGCATTGGAAAATGTAGAATTACCCTTGCTTTATAATCCTGCAATAGGTTCGAAAGAGAGAAAAGAAAGAGCTATTGCAGCTTTACAAGCTGTGAAGCTGGATGGAAGGTTTGACCACACTCCCAACCAATTGTCAGGCGGTCAGCAGCAGCGTGTAGCCATTGCAAGAGCTTTGGTAAATGAACCGGTAATGATTCTGGCAGATGAGGCGACGGGTAATCTGGATACACGTACCTCTTATGAAATCATGTCCCTGATGCAGGATTTGAATCAGAATGGAAAAACAATTGTGTTCGTTACGCACGAGCCTGACATTGCAGGATTCAGCAGCAGAACGATCATGCTTAGAGACGGTAAGGTTCAAAAAGACTCAATGAATACTAACCATCGGTCTGCCAAAGAGGCTTTAGCTTCTCTGCCAGCAGCCGATGATTATTAAAATATGCGATTATGAAACTCATTAATCTGGTCAGACTGGCCCTGTTAGCTTTAGAACGCAATAAATTACGTGCCTTGCTCACTATGCTCGGTATTATTATAGGAGTGGGTTCTGTAATCACAATGATGTCCATTGGGGAAGGATCAAAAGAAAGTATTAATGCATCACTGTCTAGTATGGGCTCCAATATGATCACCATTACTCCTTATAGTAATGAACCTGGAGGAGCAAGATTAGGCGGAAGCAGTTTTAAAACTTTAACCTACAAGGATGTGGAAGCTATGAAGAAAAGTGCGCCTGATATTGCTACACTCTCTCCGCTGGCCTCCTCTAGCGGACAGGCAATCAATGGGGCAAATAACTGGCCGACGAATATACAAGGAGTTAGTCCGGAGTACCTTGATATCAGAAAACTGGTGATCAAAGAGGGAATTGTATTTTCCGACCAGGACGTGAGGGCATCAGCCAAGGTTTGTTTACTGGGCAAAACAGTTGTCGACAATCTTTTCCCGAATGGAGAAGATCCAATAGGCAAGATCATCAGGTTCGGAAAGATTCCCTTTCAGGTTATCGGTGTACTTGTCCCTAAAGGATATAGCAATTTCGGACAGGATCAGGATGACCTGATTATTGCACCTTATACAACCATTCAGAAAAGAATAACTTCCTCTATTTATTTTGGAAGTATCTATGCGTCTGCAATTAATGAGGGTGCTTCTGATGCTGCGGTTAATGAAATCAATTCGATTTTGAGAGAATCTCATCGCTTAAGACAGAATCAGGATAATGATTTTCAGGTCAGGACACAAGCAGAGCTGATGACCATGATGAATTCTACCAGCAGTATGATGACCGCTTTATTAACTGCGGTAGCCAGTATTTCTCTAGTGATTGGCGGAATTGGAATTATGAATATCATGTATGTTTCAGTAACCGAAAGAACACGTGAAATAGGCTTAAGAATGTCTATTGGGGCGAGGGGAATTGATATCCTGCTTCAGTTTTTAATTGAGGCAGTTATGATCAGTATTACCGGTGGTGTGATTGGTGTCGTGATCGGGGTATCAGCGGCATTGATAGTCCCTAAAATGCTGAATTGGCCAACCGTAATTTCTGAGTTCTCTATTGTGATCTCCTTCCTGGTCTGTGCAGTTACAGGGATCTTCTTTGGCTATTATCCGGCCTTAAAGGCTTCCCGTCTCGACCCTATTGAAGCGTTGCGTTACGAATAATTAATTTTGGCAGGAAAAAGTACTACTATACTTTTCCTGCCTTATCCATTAAAGGTTCAAGCGTAAGACGCCACCTTTAAGGCTATAAAATTGTTTATCAGGATAGGCTTCCAGCAATAATTCTCCTGCAATGACACTTCTGATTCCAGAGTGGCAGAACAAAATTACTTTCTTTCCTTCAATAGGTGGAATTTGCTTTCTTAGTTCAGATAGTGGTAAACTGACAAAGTCAAATCCGGATGCTGCAGGAAGTTCACCTGGCTCCCGCACATCAATAATTGTGAAATCCCCTGTTTGTTTCATTTTATTAAAATCTGCCGGACTCATTTCTTTAACTTCTCCGCTCTGTTGTTTAATACCGCAAAACCATTGATAATCCATTTGAGCGAAAGCTTCCAGACTAGCGGGTAAAGTTGTCTCTCCTAAAGCTGCAGGTGATAACTTGAGTTTATACGTTTCTCCAGAATACAGGTTATAAATGATCATTTTATTGATCAGCGGTATTCCAATCCCCGAAATCAGTTTGATTGCCTCACTGGCCTGCATTGTTCCAATAATGCCTGGTAAAACACCAAGCACTCCTGCTTCCGAACAATTTAAAACTTCACCTGGCTGTGGGGAGGTGGGAAAAACATCTCTGTAATTCACTTTAACACCATCAGCGCCTGCCACATTAAAGACAGCAACCTGTCCTTCGGATTCGGACAATGCGCCATAGATTAAAGGTTTGTTTAATAATACACAGGCATCGTTGATCATATACCGTGTCGGAAAGTTATCTGAGCCATCAATCACAATATCAAATTCATTTAAAATTGATACCGCATTCTGATTCGTCAATTGTAACTGATAGGGAATAATTGTAATATCAGGATTGAATTTCCTTAATCTTTCTGCTGCGCAGGATGCCTTTGAAAGTCCCACATCTGCAACTGTGTATAAAATTTGCCTGTGCAAGTTACTCAGCTCTACTACATCATGATCTATAATCCCTAAAGTGCCAATACCAGCCGCAGCAAGATATTGTAAAATGGGACAACCGAGTCCACCTGCACCAATGACCAGCACTTTTGCTTCAAAAAGCTTCTGCTGACCACCAGACCCAAAATCTTTAAGTAATATTTGCCGCTGATAGCGTGCTTCGCCCTTTATATTCATTTTAAAATCCGGAAAATGGTCTGGATATAAAGATAGCGCATTGAAAGAACTTTCGAAAAAAACAGGTTACCTGGCACGATTAAAACCGGCTGTCTGTGGAGCTTTTCTGAGGAATATTGGATTGTGATTACATACGGTAGCGCAAAGATACAGATCTGCCTAAAGCCTGAGCAAGATCAGGTTCAATAGTAAATTCACTCTCCTGCTGCATCCAGACCTGATTGATACTTTTCAATAAAGTTACCGGCTGCCCGTTTAAAATTATTTTCAATTCGGTAGTTTCTTTATTTATTGACGCACCATTTACAATTTCGTACACATAATCTGTGTCTCTATACGTTATACGCATTTTCAATCCCATATTCTTCTCCTCGACCCCAAAGATAAATTAAAACTCCTATAACGGCGTGTTTTTGTTGCTATTGCTAAAGAATAATTAAAAATTCAGCTTATAATCTGTTCAGGCCACTTTTTAAGGCAACTATTTTTTTCTGACCCCATCTTCAAAACATCCATTGTCTCAAGCGTGTAAATAAATTCGTTAAATTTGGACATCAAATTCTATACAACAACATTTGCAATATGACATATCAGGATAAACTACGCGAAATACGTAAACAAATGAAGGCCGATAATGTACAGGCCTATATCATCCCATCTGCTGATCCTCATATCAGTGAATACCTGCCAAAACACTATAAATGTATCCCATTTACTTCAGGGTTTACCGGCTCTGCAGGCACATTAGTAATTACACATGATTTTGCTGGTCTCTGGACTGATTTCAGATATTTTGAACAAGGAGCTGCACAATTAGCAGACAGTGGTTTTGAACTGGTCAAACAAAAAGTTCAGCATGCACCAGAATATATACAGTGGTTAAATGAAAAATTGGATAAAGGTGCTATAGTGGCGACCAATGAGAAGTTACTTTCTGTTTTATTAGGCGATCTGCTTACCCAGCAATTATCTACCAGAGGTATTCAATTAGTCAGCAAAGATTATTTAAGCCCGATCTGGGAAAACCGTCCGGCATTACCCGTTGATCCAGCATTTTTAATTGCGGATGAACACATTGGACAAGCTGTAAGCAGCAAGCTAACGCAAGTAAGGGCTGCATTACTTAAACATCAGGCAGACCATCACCTGGTTTCTTCACTGGATGATATTGCCTGGTTATTCAATATCAGAGGTAAAGATGTAAACTTTAATCCTGTGGTGCTGGCCTTCGCACTGATTAATCAGGACCATGCTACTTTATTCATTAATCCCGATAAACTAACAGCAGAAGAAAAAGTGACCTTACTGAAAAGCGGAGTTGAAGTTCTTCCTTACGAAGAAATTGAACGTGCCCTGACTCAGCTTCCAATAAACACCTCCATATTTATAGATCCAAAACGTAACTGCTATGCTTATGCGAAGCTGGTACCTTCTGCTGTAAAGATTATTAAGGAAACCAACCCTTCTACCAATCTGAAAGCTGTTAAGAACGAAACTGAAATTAAGAATACCCGTGAAGCTATGCTTAAAGACGGTGTTGCCATCACCAGGTTTTTAAAATGGGTAGAAGAAACTATTGGAAAAACCAAAATTACAGAACTTTCTGCAGCTGCGCAGCTCCGCCAGTACAGAGCGGCACAAGAAGGATTTATCGGAGATAGTTTTACAACGATCAGTGCCTTCAGAGCCCATGGTGCTTTACCGCATTACTCACCTTCGGCTGAATGCGATGCAGAAGTAATTCCTGAAAGTCTGTTCCTGGTAGATTCAGGAGGTCAGTATTTTTATGGTACGACAGATATTACCCGTACTATCCCAATGGGTATTACCACCGAACAGGAAGAAACAGATTATACACTTGTGCTGAAAGGTATGATTGATGGCTGTAAAGCAAAATTCCCTAAAGGAACCTGCGGATACCAGATCGATGCGATCACCAGAAAACCATTATGGGATTACACAATCAATTATGGGCATGGAACAGGCCATGGCGTAGGCTATTTCCTGAATGTACATGAAGGCCCGCAAGTCTTTAACCCAACCAATACTCCTGTCTCTATAGAACTGGGTATGATCACCTCTATTGAACCAGGAGTGTATCGTCCCGGAAGACATGGTATCCGTATTGAAAACCTCGTACAAACGATTGCGATTGAAGTGAATGAGTTTAACGAGTTTTATGGTTTTGAAACATTAACTATTGCTCCAATCAATACGACCATTGTGAAAAAAGAATTGCTGGACCAATCACAGATCGACTGGCTGAACAGTTATCATGCAGAAGTTTTTGAAAAACTAAGTCCAAGACTAAGTCAGGAAGAAAACGACTGGCTGAAAGAAGCTACTAAAGCTATATAAATAAAAAGCGGTACTCTTGTTTTGCAATGCCCCCAAGAAGTTAGACACTTTCTGGGGGCATTGAATTTTAACAAGAGCACCGAATTTCTTTTTAAGCGTAAGTCTTAAGCAAGCTGCCAGCTATAAGCAGCACCAACTAAAGCTGCATCTTCCCACATGATGCTTTGTTTTAAAGCGACATGCTGATCTTGAAGATGCTTTTTTACTTCTGGAATAAAATAATCCCATGTCTTGGCTATATTTCCGCCGATCACAATAACATCAGGCTTCTCTTCAGCAATAAAATCATTCAGGAAACTTGCCAGATTCTGGCCAAACTCCTCAAATATCTGATCCTTGATTCCCTGTTCATCAGATTCAAGCAGAGATTCTACATTTTTAATATCTTTTCCGGTTAACTCTTTATAACGCTTTGAAAACCACCTTGTAGAAATATACTCTTCAGCAATACTGTCCTTGAATGGAATAAATGCACGGTCCGAGTCTACAGTTTTACCCTGACAATTACTTGCAGAACCTAATCCGGTTCCAAGTGTAATTCCCAACGCACGTTTCTCTCCTGCCACTGCTCCTGAGGCCAATTCACCATGCAAAAACGATTCAGCATCATTTCTGAAAAGAATATGACTAGCTGGGATATTTAATTTTTCAGCTAAAATTTCTAAAACATTTAACCCATATAATGAGTCATATTTTTTAGTTCCTTTCATCAGGGAGATTCCTTTTTCATAATCGAAAGGTCCGGGCATCGCAATGCCAACATAGGTGGTTTCTTCACCCTGATTTTCGATCAGTGGCAATAAAGCATCAACCCAAGACTTAATGATTACATCAGCACCTTCCATAGAAGCTACGCGTTCTCTGATCAGAGAACTCTTAATTACTTTCAAATCAGCAGCACCTACGTGTGCTGCTGTAATATGAGAGCCTCCAATATCTACCCCTATATAAGGTAGTTTAGGCAAATTATAATTCATGTTTCTGGTTAAGATTGTTTTAAATTTATTTGATCATTTTTAGCAAATAAGCACCATATCCACTCTTAACAAGTGGGGTTGCTATTTTGCGTAGTTGCTCAGCATCAATAAAGCCCATTCTGTAAGCTACTTCTTCAATACATCCGATTTTTAAACCCTGACGTTCTTCAATAACCTGTACAAACTGTCCGGCCTGCATTAAGGAAGCAAAAGTACCTGTATCCAGCCATGCTGTTCCACGGCTCAATACACCAACTTTTAAGTTTCCTTGTTCAAGATACACTTTATTTACATCGGTAATTTCATATTCACCACGTGGAGAAGGCTTAATATTTTTCGCGATTTCTACCACACTGTTATCATAGAAATACAGTCCTGGAACTGCATAATCAGATTTCGGTGCTACAGGTTTCTCTTCAATAGATATTGCTTTTTTATCGTCATCAAATTCCACTACTCCGTACCGTTCAGGGTCTGATACACGGTAGGCAAAAACGACACCACCATCAGGATCAGAACTTGCTTGTAATAGCTTAGTCATACCGTCACCATAGAAAATGTTATCGCCTAAAACAAGCGCAACTTTATCCGTTCCAATAAAGTCAGCTCCAATTACAAAAGCCTGGGCAAGACCATTAGGTTCATGCTGAACAGCATAAGAAAATTTACAGCCTAAACTGCTACCGTCTCCCAGAAGCTTTTCAAAATTAGGAAGGTCATGAGGGGTAGAAATAATCAGTATTTCTTTGATTCCAGCCAGCATTAATGTCGACAATGGATAATAAATCATTGGTTTATCGTAAACAGGCATCATTTGTTTACTCATGACCAGAGTTAAGGGATGCAACCTGGTGCCGCTCCCCCCTGCTAAAATTATTCCTTTCAAAATTTTATATTTTTATGATTATAGATTTGAAGATACACTATTTTCTAATTCCTCATACCAGTCAGCGCCATATTTTCTGATCAGCGGGCCTTTTAAAAAGGTATAGACTGGTACTTTAAGCTCCCTTCCAAATGCACAGGCATCAGAACAGATATGCCATCTGTCATAATTAAGCACATCAAATTCCGGATATTGTGTAATCCGGATAGGATACAAATGACAGGAGATTGGTTTTTGCCAATCCACGATTCCCTGTTCGTGTGCTTTCTCAATTGCACATTTAGTAATTCCATTCTCAAAAGTAACATAAGCGCACTCCTTATTACCATCAACACATGGTGTAGTCAGGTCACCATCTGCATCTACTACAGAGGTACCGTATTCTTCAATTGCTGCGATCCCTTTTGGCGCAAGCATATGTTTTATCTTAGGATAAATCTCCGCAAGAATAGCTGTTTCAGCTACTTCTAAAGGCGCTCCTGCATCTCCCTCCACACAACAGATACCTTTACACTTATTCAGATTACACACAAAATTTTCGCGTATAACATCTTCGTGTATCAGGGTATTTTGTATTTCTATCATTTTTATCAGAATATATTTGCTTTTCAGCGGTTATGAAGCTATCATGATTTCATGTTCATTCGTTTTGTAATTTGAAAATCATGATGATTTCTTATTTTTCTTTAGCCAGCGGATATTTCAGTCCGTCAGCCGATTTAATTTCCATAGTGACTGCACCCACGATAATCTCTACCTGAGCCTTTACAGGCACCCTGTTGCCATCATCAGTGATCCAAAGATACAAAGCGCTATCTTTTCTAAAGATCCTGCCCGGATCAATAGACGGGCTGAATTTCAGACAACGTATATTTCCCAGTTTACTTTTTACAACTTCTTTTCCAACATACTTAATTTCCAGCTGATGAATGCCATCACCCAGAAAATAGTTCAGCTTAAACTTCTCTCCTGTCTTTAGTTTGGAAATATCCAGACTGCGGGCAAAATAATAAGCAGAAACCAGATCAAAGGTCTGATTTGTTGGTGCAGTAAAGGTACCCTTATTAGAAACCACCTTTTTGGCTTCCTGCGTAAACCTCGCCTTGTCTTTTCTGGTATAACTTGCCTCTTTAATGTCCTCCTGATAAAAATACGGAGTCAGTTTCGTCTTGTCTATATAAGAATCGTAATGATCCCTGATTTTATAAAAGATATCAAAGGTGCCCGAAGTTTTCGCATCGACAACCAGTTTATAAGTCTCATTATCCTCAAATTTGAGGTCAGAATTCATGACTTTAATCGTAGCCTCGGCAGCTGTGATAAAGCCATATTTCAATTTATAAGATAAAACTTCACCCGCCTGAAAGATAGGTTCCTTCTTTAACGGTAATTCCTGAGCTTCAGCATCGGCGATGGTAATCAAAAATACAAACAGCAAAAACAATTTTCTCATACCTGATCTAAACAAAAACTCCTCCAAAAAACTAATCCTTTCGTTTAAAGATAGGCACTGTAGAACAAGGTTCACCATACATAATACTTTTTACCACCGGAGTTAACAAAGAAGTGATCTCTACATAAGCAGATACCGGAATATCAATATCCGCACATCCCTTCACTACAACCCTCGCATCCTGGTATACAGAAAGGTCAACTTTGGCTAAGGCCTTACTGAATAAAACAGCCTCCAGGGTATCTAAACCACCAAAAACGACTTCATTTGCAAAAGGCTTCAACTTATTGGCCAATAACATATAAGCCCAGGTTGGCACAATAGCATCTGCACTGCAGATCACAGCTACATTTTTTCCTGTGTAAGATGCCCAGTCATGAATTTTAATAAATTCTCTGAAATCCTTTTCTCTAAGCATCAGACCGTGGAACAGGTTTTCTTTAATATCATAGACTACCCTTTCTCCCTGATCGTAGTAAAGCTCCAGATTAAATGTAACTAAACCACTGGCAGCAACCTTATTGACTATATTTTCCTGAATATCCATTTTCGCTTAAAATAAAAAAACCGGAAGTGATGTACTTCCGGTTTCAAAATTACGTAAAATAAGATTAATAGAATTTCACTCTATTGTCTTTTATGTCACTTTTATCTTGCAATGCCTGGAATGCTGCTCCTAATGACTTCTGAGCAATAACCTGACGCATAGTTTCTTTTTGTTTGTAAGTATTTCCAATTGGTGCCGGGTTAGTAAATCCATTTACTGTAAATACATATACGCCATGCTCACCATCAATTGGCTTAGATACTTTACCTGGTGCTGAACCAAATACACTACCAATCAGCTTATTTTCCTGTGCTGCACCCGGTACAATAGGGTTAGAGAAAACAATGTTAGAAACAGGTGTAACTGTTTTACCAACTTTCTGAGCTACCTGAGCCAGACTGCCAGCACCTTTAGCTGCATTGTTTAATTTTTCCGTTAGCATCTTTGCTTTAACAGCATTGATCACCATTGGCTCAATGTCCTTTTTAACAGCATCAAGAGGCAGAATACCTTTTGCTTTAATGTCAGTTACGTGTGCTACAACGAAAGCATTATCCATTTGATAAACTTCTGTTAACACGTCACCTTTTTTAGCTGCAAAACCATCACGGATCAACTGACGAGGATTATCTAATCCTGGCGCATAACCCTGACTTCCTGTAATTCTATCCGCAACTGCTACTGTATAACCTAATTTCTTAGCTTCAGCACTAAAGTTATCACCTTTAGCTATATTCAGGAAGTTAGATGCTTTTTTATAAGCCTGATCCTTAGTTTTGCTGCTTGGTGTAAGGTTTTTCTCAATATAAGCCAGCTTAGCTACTTTAGAAGAACCAATTTGTTTTTCAATTTTAATTAAGTGTACACCAAATTGTGAGCGTACTACCTTAAGCTCACCAACCTGACCATTAAATGCTGCATTCTCAAATTCAGGCACCATTTGACCTCTGGAGAAAGTACCCAGTTCACCACCTTTATCTTTCGAGCCGTCTACACTGTAAGTTTTAGCCAATTCAGCGAAACTCGCTCCTTTTTGAATCAGGTTTTTTAAAGAGTCAGCCATTTTCTCTGCCTTATCCACACCACCTAATTTGGTTGCGTCTAAAAGAATATGACTTGCTTTAACTGAATCCGGAGAAAAACGAGTATCGATAACTTTAACCAATTTGTAAGAATTTCCACTGAACACTGGTCCGTAGAAACTTCCTGCTGGTAAAGCAAATACTGCTGAATCAATTTTAGGGTCTAATTTACCTTTGTTGATATACGCATATGGAACTTTTACATCAGAATTAACTGCTGCAAATAAAGAATCACTTTTCGAAGCTTTGAAATCCGCAGCTAATTTTTCTATCTGGCCTTTAACGGCAGCAGAATCTTCTTTAGTTGGATTAACACTGAAAGAAACATATTCAAATGAACGGGTCTCAGTTGGGTTATCAAATCTCTTTTTATTGTTGTTGTAGTAATCTGAATAATCAGACTCCGAAGGCTTAACTGATGCATCAGGAATACTTGCATAATCCAGGCTTACATAGTTGAAATTAGCAAGTTTATTTCTGTTTTGATATTCATCGTTAGCTTCAATAGAAGTTACGTAAACAGAGTTTTTAATTAAGTTAGCATATTTCTGTTGTAAAGCTTGTTTTTCAACTTCAGCTTCCAATAAATCCCATTGTTGTTTCAACTGAGGATTTGAGGCTTGTTGTTTCAATGAATTGATTACCGCAGCACGGTCAACCTGACCAGTTTGAGGATTACCAAAATATTGAACGATCAGCGGGCTGGGATTTTTACCCTGGTATAAATCGAACAATTCTTCGCTGGAAATACCTAAACCTAAACGGTGATATTCTTTAGCCAGCAATAAAGTAGCTAATTCACCATTCCATGCATTGTCAACAGCCATAGCTGTCATTTGAGGATTAGCACTACCACCGTACTGCTGTTTGAACTGTTGTAAATTCTGATCTACTTTAGGACCGAATTCATCGATGTTGATTTCCTCACCATCTACTGACCCAACAACTTTTTGAGATGCTGCCCAGAAAGGCTTTCCTACGTTAATTGCATCACCGACTAAAAATGCAACAATTGCAAAACCGATGGCGCCCACTAAGATAATGCCCATGCGATTCCGCAAAAATGTCATAAAACCCATAATATCTATTATTTATATTTCTAAAGAGGGCGCAAGATACAACTTTTGCTAAAAAAAGAAAACAATTTAATGTTTTTGAATATGAGCAAATTTAAATTTGATTCAATAAAGTTTTTACAGCAGAGAAAATGCACAAAAACCCACACAGGCAAGTCAGACCGGCCGGTGCAGGTTTTTATCCTTTTAACTGAAATACTATAGGGTTAAACCCACACGAACAAAGAAACGCCTTCCATTTCCGCCCATTTGCACTGCATCAAATGGCCCCGCAGGTTCATTGTTATAAGCATATCCTTTTGCTCCTTTAATATAACCCAGATCAGGATGTACATTAAATATATTATCCGAACCCAGTGTAATACGAGCAATCTTATTCAATTTACAAGAGAAATAAAGATCACTTACCACTTTTCCGCTGTAATTGTACAGATCTGGCAACTGACCGGACCCGTTATCTGCAGGTACCGTAGGATAAATAGTTGATCCATCGCCATAACCATAGATATTAACTTTCCCGAAATAAGTAAAGCGCAAACCCGCAGTGAAATCTTTGTGTCCAAATTCCGGGTTTAAAGAGAATTTAGCTGCCGGGGCAGAAGCCAGGATAAACTTCTTCTCCCTTGAACTCAGGAAAGTCTCTTGTAAAGTCTCCGTTTTCCCCAGAATGGGCGGATAATTGACCTTATCAATGGTCATATGCTGAAAGTTGCCTGTAAACAACATACGGTAACGGTTATCTCCTATAGTTTTATTGTAATCCAGGACTACATCTAAACCACGGTTAGTAGTGTTCACCGCATTGGCGAAGAATTGCGCCGAGCCTACATGCAATGCTTTCAGTGCATTGGTAAATGATGGATCCAGTGAAGTATCATCTGCACTAAACTGACCCGATAATACGACGCGGTCAGTCACCTTAATGATATACCCATCTACAGTAACACTGAATTCAGGAACCGGTTTAAAGGTAAATCCAAGTCCTGCGTTTTTAGATTTTTCCTGTTTCAGGTTAGGAATACCTGCTGCCTGTGTGATCGGACTATAGTTAGGTGCAATTTTAACTTCAGAAATTATAGCGCCCTGAACGTTCGTAAAGGTAGAACTATAGTTAATCTGTTGTAAAGACGGTGCACGGAAACCTGTACCTACCGAACCACGGATATTGAAATTATCCGTCAGCTTGTAACGGGTAGCAAATTTAGTACTGAAATTATAACCAAAGTCATTGTAATGCTCCAGCCTGTTGGCGAAATCGATCAGCCATTTTTTAGTAATATCAACCTCGAAATCCACGAAGCCACCGAATACTTTACGGTTTGCATTGACAGCGTCACCAGGTTGAAAACCCGGAAAGCCTTGCGAACCTGCTGCTTTTACCCCATTTGGATCATAGTTTTTATAAGAAGCTTCCTCTCCCGAAAAGATTTTGTAGCGTTCGTAGCGGTATTCTGCACCAAAACCCAGGTTAAACCCGGAAAGTACTTTATCAAAGTGTTTACTAAAATTCAGATTGGTTGTATTTTGTAAGAAAGCCGATCCTCCATCGTCAAAATGTGTCTTATCAGCCCCTAATGACGCATTAAACGTTTTTTCACCATAAAAATGAAAATTATTACTTCCCGTATTATTACTCAGATCCCAATCCCAGGCATCTCCAAAACTCCCTTTCAGACCACCTGCAAATGAGAGATCAGTATTGTGTGTCTCAATCAGCGGATTATAATAAGAATCCCCGTTTGGTGTATTAAAAATCACCCCGTCTACCGGAATCAACGCACCGCTGCCCGTTGTTGGAAAACGATCCGGTCTGGCCAGAAAGTTTCTTGAAAATGCATAAGCATCAGATCCTTTATAGCTATATCCGCCAAAACTGTAAAAGGTAGTTTTGGCACTTAACGGGATTTCGTTGTTAAAAAAGATAGTCCCATTCTCAGACGAACCGTCTCCGTTAGCACGTCTGGCTGTATTTACAGGTAATGCTTTTGGATCTGACGTAGTGGTATCATGCACCTGTCTGTATGTTTTTCCACTTTTCGAGTAATCTGCGGTAATATTCAGGAAACCCTCTTTTCCTATTTTAAAGCCATAGTTTGCATCTACATTAACTGCATTTCCATCAATTGATCCACCATGCGGATATTGGTTGGCTACTACACTTTTTTTACTGTTAAATGCAGGATCATAGTATCCAGAATAACCCACATTGATATTAAACTGGTTCACTGTTTTCTTTAAAACAATATTGATTACCCCTGCTATCGCATCAGAGCCGTATTGTGCAGACGCACCATCTCTTAAAATCTCTACCCGGTCAATTGAGGCTGTGGGTATTGTACTCAGATCTACACCAGAGTTCCCCCTTCCACGTGTCCCGAATACAGAAACAAAAGCAGTAGAGTGACGGCGTTTACCGTTAATCAATACTAGGGTTTGATCAGGCCCTAAACCCCTTAAAGTACCTAGTTCCACATGATCCGCCCCATCAGAACCAGACTGTTTATTATAATTAAAAGAAGGTGCTGCATAGTTTAAGATATCTGTAAGTTCCATACGTCCAGTTGTAGCCGCAGATTTGCTGACATTGACAATATCCACAGGAACCGCCGTTTCCAACTTTACGCGGCCCGCAGAACGCGTACCGATCAATACGACCTCATTTAACTGGGCAGTATTACTCTCTAAAGTTATATCAATTTTTGTGTTGGTTCCTACAGTCGCTGTTATTGCAGTATAACCGGTATAGCTGAAAATCAGCTGGTCTGCCGGCCCTGCCAGGATAGAAAATTGTCCATTTTGGTTGGTGCTTGTGCTTAGTGTAGTGCCCTTAACGCGGATAGATACACCAGGGATAATTTCTTTATTGGCTCCATCAATAACGGTTCCGGTGATTGCTTTTTTTTGCGCCATTACCATCCCTGTACATAGGAATAGCAATGCGACAACAATTAATAACTGTTTTTTCATAGGTCTTGGTTGATAGGTTTTGATTGAGGTAATATTTTTATTACATTAATATACACTATTTTTCACCTACAACACTAAAAACCAACATTTTACCTTAAAAAAATGGAATTCCTCAGCAGAATTCCATTTTTCAATTTTTAATGGCAAAACCTGAATATTTTTAGCCTTAAAAACAAATACCCCCAGGAAATTCCTGAGGGTATTCAATTAAAATCATTAAAATGATCTTAATTTTATAATAAAAGCATCTGAGATTTAGAATTTATCCCAGAATAGCTTAGTTGTAACTAAATCACCACCAATTGCAGCAGCAGCAGCAGCATAGTTAGTACCATTTAACTGTTGCTCATTGCCCGGATAAGTAAATCTTGTTGGAAAAGTAGACCTCGCACTCACTGGAGCTGTAATTTTAGGAAAATCAAGTCTTCTCATTTCAGTCCAGCCATTGAAAGGACGGTCATATAAAGCGATCCATTTTTGTGTTCCGATTTTTTCTTTCCAGGTACCTGTAGCTGTTGCATAAGCTACAGCTGGCTGAGCTAAATAAGTTGCAGCATCTGCAACTGTACCACCCCAATAGATAATTGATGCAGTTATTGCATTATTATAGTGAGTTTCAGCACTACCAGATACAGCAAATCCCCTTTCAACTGCCTCAGCTCTGAAAAACTCAGTTTCTACATAATCCATCACTAAAGTTGGAGCATCAGCTGCATAAACTTTTGGAGCAGGAAGAGAGAAAAGTGAAATTGTATTGTTAGCACCAACTTTTCCACCTACATAAGTACCAGCAGCAGTTTTAGCAAAATATTGAGATAAACGAGGGTCAGCAAGTGTCGTAAGTTTATTTACTAGATCTTCAGCAGCGACATAGTCACCACGGCCTCCAGTAACGATATCAACAAACAATGGGTTCTGACTTGGTGCACCTGCTAAATATTGAAAAGAACTATTATCAGCAGCAGCAGAAATTGCGCCTGCATCTGAAGCCTCTATCGCAGCTTTAGCTGTAGCAGCGTCTACATCAGCAAGGATCATTCCTTGTTGCATACGCAATGTATTAGCATATTTTATCCATTTCGCAATAGAACCTTTGTTAATAAGATCCTCTGAAGTCGAAAACCCAGGACTTGTTGTTTTTAATTGACTAATATCATTATTTAACCGTTTTATCAGATCAAGCGAAATAGTTTTGGCATCATCATATTTAGGAAATAAATTAGCCGGATTAAGCGCTTCAGTATACGGCACATTACCAAATGTATTCACAAGCGTACTAAACGTAGTAACCTGCATAATATCAAGTATAGCTAATTTATTAGCTTTTTCATCTGGTGTTATTGTAGCGTCAGCACTAATTATTTGTGCAGAATTACTTAGGTTTTGTAGCACATCTCTATACATTGATCTAAACCAGAATAAAGGAATAGTCCTTGTAGTAAAATCATATCTTGCTTCATCTTGATACGTGGTCATTGCCCAATGACTAACCGTAAATCTAAATACGTTAACATTTACACTTGCACTGGTCATTGCATCTACATAAGATTTAGTTGCAAAAGCAAATAAACTACCCGCAGGTACAGTTGCCGGATTCTTCGTTTCGGTATTTAAGGTGGTGATATCTTTTTTGCAGGCCGCTAAACTGAGTACGCCAATAAAAAATATAATTAGTTTTTTCATCTGAATAGAATTTAATTTTAGAATGATAATTTGGCATTGAATCCAATAACTCTTGTAGTAGGATAAGCACCACTTTGGAAGCCTTGAGCATTACCTGAAGATAAATTCTCTTCTGGATCTGCATATGGAAGATTTTTATGAATAATCCATAAGTTTCTTCCAAAAACAGAAAGATCTACACCTTTAACCGGTCCCCACTTTGCAATAAGCGATTTTGGTAAACTATAAGTCACAGTCGCTTCTCTTAACTTCACATAACCCGCGTCATAAATAAATTCTGATTGCGGATATCTGCCGTTATTTGCATCAATAATTACACGTTTCGTATTTGGCTTACCATCAGCTGTTACACCAGGTAAAATAACGCCCCCGCTTTTATTATCATTAGTAACAGGATTTCTAACTGGGTTGCCCAAATCATTATTACCAACAGTGTTAGGCAATATACCTGTATAAGTAGCATAGAACTGATCCAATGACCATAAATCACCACCTTTTTTAATATCAATTAAAAAGCCTAAAGTGATGCTTTTGTATCTGAATTTATTATAAATACCACCCATCCAGTCCGGGTTAATATTTCCAATTACATTATTAGTTGAACTTGTCGTTTGATAATAACCATCAGCACCAATAACTTTTTGACCCTGAGCATCATAAACATAAGTTTTACCTTGGATTGTTCCGAAAGCCTGACCTAATGTTCCATTTACACTAATACCGGCATTATAACTTGCAATCTGTACGTTTTTACTGTCATTATATAATTCCTTAACTAAATTCCGGTTTCTGGTCCAGTTTACGTTAATAGTCCAGTTAAAATCATCTGTCTTGATTGGAGTACCATATACAGAAAGTTCAACTCCTTTATTTTGGATAACACCAGCATTAACATAAGTATTAGAAAAACCAACTGATGGAGAAACTGAAACAGGAAGGATTTGATTTTTAGTATTAGTTATATAATACGAAGCATCAAAACCAAGGCGGTTTTTCAAGAAAGCCATTTCCAAACCAAATTCAGTACTTTCTGTTTGCTCAGGCTTCAGCTTACTATTATTAGTTGTAATTGGATATGAAGTTACAATTGTACTCCCAAATTGATTTTCTATTTTGTAAGAATTTTGTGTACTGCCCCATGGCGCGTCATTACCTACTGTAGCATAGTTAACTCTTAATTTACCTGAAGACAACCAATCTTGTTGTATATGTTTAGAAAATAACCAGCTACCAGCAATAGAGTAATAATTATAAGCATTATTACCTGCAGGTAAAGTTGAAGATTTATCTCTTCTGAATGTACCGTCAAAAGTTAAAAATTCCTTATAACCAAGTGTAACACCACCAAAATAACCGTCAACTTGTTTAGGCTGATAAGTTTCAATAGGAGCAGCCAGAGTTCCAACAGAATTCGATATACTGTATAAACCTGGTACAATTAAACCACCATTAGTCGTATTAAAAATACTTGTTACTTTACTTGTTCTGATGTTAGTACCTAAAAGTGCTTTAAAGTTCAAATCTTTCGAAATGTTTTTATCAACATTCGCGATTAAATCATAGTTTGTCTCATTAAAAGTACGATCCTGACGCGAATAAGCTGCAGCACCCTGACTACCTACAGCAATACGTTCTTCCTGATTTTCATTGTAGGCATCTAAAGTTACTCTTCCCATCACATTCAACCAATCGTTAACTTTGTAATTTAACGCTGCATTTCCGAAAATCCTGGTTCTGGTATCGGTTTCAAAATTCTCATATCTTGTCCAGTAATAATTATCAGTGTATTTTGCAACTAAGCCCTCTGGAGTTGATGGGTCTGCCCAGTTCCAGGTTATATTCTTTTTATTTCTGAAGTATGCATCTTTTTGAGCCTGCATATCTACGTTAGTTTGATACCATTGTCTGAAATTCTGATTCACGTTTTGACCACTGTATCCTGAACCATATCTTCCCTTACCGTCGATTTTCGAGAAATTCGCAGAAGCAGAAGCAGTTAAACGATCAGTAATCTTATAAGTAGAACCAAAGTTCACGATGTTTTTTAGCACTCTACTGTTAGGTAAAGTACCTCTCTCATCATTTCTGCTATAACCAAGTTTGATACTTCCTTTATCTGTTGCTCCATCTAACATTATACTGTTGCTGTTAGAAATAGCAGTTTGATAGAATGACGCAGGACCATTAGCCGCTGCAACCCATGGAGTTTTTTTATGAAAATTAGGAGAAGCAGGATCAAAAGCATCCCATTGATAAACTAATAAATTAGGATCAAACTTTGCTCCATAAGAAGCATCTTCACTTGTTGGTACAACTTTTTCTTTTACTCCGTTACCTAATACATCAATTAAAAGGAAACCATCACCACTTTCGTATCCACTTGAGTAACCAGCTCCGTATTCTTTCTGATAGGTAGGGAATGTAGATTTATCAATAGATCCAATAGATAAACCACTATTAATCGTGATACCCATACCACCTTGTTTTCTGCTTTTTGTTGTAATCATTACAACCCCATTTGCACCCCTTGAACCATACAATGCACTTGCAGCAGCTCCTTTTAGTACGTTCACTGATTCAATATCATCAGGATTGATATCCGCAGCAGCGTTACCATAGTCATATCCGCCTCTTCCTGTTTTTTGATCGGCAGTGTTGTTGTTTGAGTTATCAACAGGTACACCATCTACTACAAATAGAGCCTGGTTGTTACTTGTTAATGATTTATTACCCCTGATAACCACATTGGTAGACCCACCAATTGCGTTACCTTGAATAATTTGTAGACCAGATACTTTTCCAGACAATGCTGAAGCCGCATTTGCCGTTCTTGTTTGGGTTAATTCATCTCCTTTAACCTGTTGTGCTGCATAAGGCAAAGAGTTTTTAGTTCTTAACTGTCCCATAGCTGTTACCACAACTTCATTCAGTTGCTGGTTGTCCGCTACTAAAGACACATTGATTGCATTTGCGCCTGCAGTAACCTCTTTAGGTAAATAACCGATAAAAGAGAAGACTAATACTGCATTGCTGCCTGCACGAATCGTAAATTTTCCATTTCCAGATGTGCTGGTTGCAATTTGTGTCCCTTTGATTTTCACACTTACGCCCGGAAGGGGAAGGCCATCTTCCTGAGCCGTAACTGTACCACTGATTGTCCGCTCCTGAGCCATTGCAGATACCGCAAAGAACAAAAGCACGAACAAACTTTGTAGAAGTTTTTTCATAATTTCAAATAATTTAGTTAGTTAATTGTTAATAATGGTTAATGAGTGGTTGATACTCATACTGGTTGATAATCACTAAATATAGGGTTTGAAAATGATGTAAAAAACTTTTTTTTACATTTTTTGACAATTTAAATCGTTTATTCAAAAAATATTGTAGCCAAAAGTATAGGCAAATTGCTATTTTGGTTATTAACTAACGATTAATATTACAGTGCATTATTTTTTACCTAAAAAGTGCTAAAACGATATTAAAAGCGGCATTTTTCCCAATATTTGAAAGGTTTAATCAGCCATTTTTTTTGTCGCAGGAATTCATAACAATATAGTTACAGACTAAGCTTGAAAAGCTCAGTAGAGAATCATTTTCGGAAGGACAGGAGGTTATTGCCCGAGGTCGCCCTTAACATAAGTTTCACCTGACCCTTGTTCAAAGGCAACAGAACTGAAATCTTCAGGCGCAGTAAAGTTTATGGCATTTAAAACCGTACCATCTGGACGGGTAACTATCCCTTTTGGAGAGAAATACATCTTTTTTTGTTGATTCCAGGTTAGCTCTTCTGTGTTAAAAGTCAGATCATCACGGACAACAACAACATTTTTCTTAAATATCGTTACCTGTTCGGTTTCTTTTCTAATCGCATAATCAGAAGTAATAGTTCCTGTAATGGTTTGTTTCGGATCGAAGAAGGTAATTTTCACCCCTTTCGGCATCTCCTGGTATTTACTGCCTGAAGATGGATTTACCTGATCCAGAATGGGTGCAAACCCTTTGGCTTTAACAACGGCAGAATCGCTGAAAACGATTTCTACCTTTAAAGACCGGTCCTTACTGAGTATAAGTTTTTTGGAGGATATTGTAGCCGCTTTTTTTAAGTCATCCCCATTGCAGGAACTTAAAAAAAGCGGGACAAAGCACAGTATAACTATACGGGATAATATACCGGCAGTATTCATTAGTCGAATTTAAATCTTTTGAACCAGGTATCATTCAGCGTGAAGCCCAAATGAACACTGATATAGTTTTCCTGAAGCGTACCGCTTTGCATCGTTCCTCTGCGGCCCAGCTCAGTTGTGAAATTCATTTTATAGAATGTACCCCTGGTTTGAGAGTTTGCCAACGGCAACCCAAGACCAAATGATATTGCCATTTGTTTCACATCCTGATCAGATATATTAATATAAGTCTTATCATAACTAAAGCCTAAACGATAGTCAACTCTTTTGAAATAACTATTGATTGAAGTAATATCAGGTGTAATCTGGCCACCAACAGATATGCCCTGACTGTTTTGTAAACCCTGGTTCACACCATTAATAGCATAAGAAGACCATTTACCGGTTCTGAAATCCGCACCAATCAGCCATTTGTTATCTTTTTGCAGTGCAATTCCGAAGTTATGGATCAAAGGAAGTTTCAGATTAGATTTTCCGCTTCCTATAGAATCCACAGTTTCTACAGTTACATTACCTTCTCCTGTATTGCCATCATACAAATATTTGCTGGCCATAAAGGTTCTTGTAGAATTGATTGTAGAAGCAGATGAACCTGAATAACCAAAAGTCAATAACATTTTAGAGGTTAAACGGACATCATACTGCGCACCATAAGAGAAACTGATACCCCCGATGCTATTCTTGTTTTGCAAACGGGTTGCAAAAGCGCTTGGATCATTTACGAATTCCACTCCTCTGTTTTCAATCAGGTTACCAAAAAGATATTCCATATTGGCACCAATTCTAAAGTGATCACCAAAACGGTAACCATAACCAATATAGGCTTTTGATAGTCCGCCCTCACCAGAATAAACATTATTTACATCAGCAGTTGAAGGGTTTCCAGGAGTACCTGTAACAGTTTGTCTGTTAGAGAAATTGTAGCCCAGTTCTGAATAAGGCAGAATACCAAAACTTAATGCAGAGTGCTGATTAACCGGAAAAGCCAAAGCAAGATGACTTAACGTACCATTGAAACTGTTTTCGGCTGCACCATCCTTTTTCAGATTGGTAAAAGTACCTGCAACACCAACATCAATAGTTGTCGAAGTGATTCCGGCATAAGACGCTGGATTCTGAATGTTGATATTGTTATATCCGGTAGGTTTATTCACCGCTGTCGAAATTCCGCCCATCGCCCTGAACTGAGGGAGTAAGACACCTTTAAGGTTTCCGATTCCATATTTAGAATATGGCGACTGGGTAGTAACCTGTGCGTTAACAGAAATGCTGGCTAGCAGAACTAAAACTGCAGTTATATAATTAATTTTTTTGTACATATTCAAATGCAATGACTTCATTTAATCCTTTTAATACTAAATAGGGATCGTGTATAATTTGAGGTGCAAAGATGCTGTTTTTTAATTGTTCCAGCAAAAAAGTAGCATCCCCTCCAGTTATAACTACCTTCAGTTCTTTATTATTTTTATTATTTAATGCTATAAATCCTTCAACTTCGTTGATTACACCCTGCAGGACGCCATTTATAATGGCAGTTTCCGTATCAGTACCCTGAGGAATAATTTGTAATTCCCTGTCCCACTTTACTAATGGCAGCTTGCCAGTGTAGTGATTCAAAGCAAGAAACCTCATATTCAGGCCCAAACTAATGCTTCCACCATAATAAGCTCCCTCCTTGTTTAAAAAATCATAGGTAATACAGGTCCCTGCATCTATAACTAAACAATCTTGCTGAGGATAAGCATGATGAACGGCAATTATTTTTGCCCATCTGTCTTGTCCGAGAGTGGATATTGTTTTATAATAATTATTTATGCCAGTATTCAAATTGGTAGAAAACGGCATATAATTGGTTTGCGCCTCCAAAATGGCTAAAAGTGCAGCATCAGCTTTTTTCACACTGGAAACAGTAGAATTAGCAACCTTATACTCAGCGATTAATATCGTCAGTACCTGCTGATCAAAATGCTCAAGGATTTGAAAAAATACCAGCACTTTATCGTTAAAAACAGCTATTTTACTGTTAGTATTGCCGATATCTATTACGAGATTATGCATTTACCAATCCACACTTCATGTTACAAAGCTATTAATCTTTACCAAGTTTCAAGCCGTCAAATTGTTAAAAAAAGTTAAACAAACAAAAAGAACTGTATCGTTAAGACCAAAATAACGAACAAGCTTTCATAAAACCATCGTTTTGTTGCATTCGAAAAATAGTAAGCCAGCAAAACTGCGCCCGGTGGCACACAGAGTAGAAAATGGTATAGTTTAAAGTTCGACTTCGTATAGACACTTAAAATTGCGATTAAAAACATAAAAAACAGCATTTGAAAGGCCTTCCTGGTACTGATAAAACTCCTGAAGAAATTCTCCCGCAATTGTATAGTGGCTAATACCATCGTGATTCCTACAGGAACCAGCACCAGGTAATCATTATACCTGATTTTAAACATCGACGGGAATTTATTTTTTAAAGGGAGCCATATTTTATAAAACATCCCCAGATTGTCGTTCCAGTAATAGAACACAGCCAGAAAGAAGATAATAGCCAGAAAGCCTACCAATCCCGAAACCCATTCTCTCCAGTTAAATGAGCGATATAGCAATAAACTTAGCCAGATGAGCAAAAGCATCATGACAAACGGAAAATAGATCAGCGTACCTACTGCAATAAAAAGCCCGATATCAAACATAATCATGATGGCATTGGGCGATTTACCAATTTTCAACAATTTATCCATGATCAGGATCAACATGAAATTGGAAATCAGTACCGGGCTGAGAATAAGAAAAGGATCAAATAAACTGGCTCCCGTAATATAGAGTAAAGCTGGCAGGAAACTTGGTTTAGCCAGTAAAGTATGGTTATTAACGATCCTGTTAAAGATGATCGCCTGGATAAAAACCAAAATACCAGCCAGCAGAATGTTGGTAATCACCGAAAAATTATCCCCTATAGGAATTTGAATCAAAAACTTGGCATACGGCTCCATAAACTCAAAATTCAACCGCACTGGTGGATTGATCAAAATCGAGATCCGCATAAAAAAAGTATATGCGAACAGCAGGAGTATATTAATAGGGTTTAACGTTTTGAATTGATTGATCATGCCGTAAATAGAAGGGCAAAGTAAAGAAATTTATCTGGCAAACTGGCTGACAACTTTTTCAATCACATCAGCAGTCTCATCAGGAAAATTAAATTGATGCATTTGCGGCTGAAGCACCCATTTTTGAATTATAGGCAGCCAATTTTTATTAGACCCCCAAATTACTGGCAAGCCCATTTCCTGCAGAGCATAAGCATTACATTGTTGCTCGTATTGAAATTTCATGGGCACAACCAGAAGTTTTTTACCCAGGAATAAAGCTTCAGCCGGCCCCTCAAAACCACCACCAGTGAATAAGCCTTCGCAGCTTGCCATGCTCAGATTAAACTGTTCATTATTGACAGGACGGACATACACGTTCCCGGCAGTAAAACTTGTTTTTGTATGTTTAGAGAAAACCTGCCATTGCACATGGGGAATTTGTTGTAAAATTGGCACCAGCATTTCATCAGCTATTGCAGGCAGGTATACTGTATAATGCCCCAGGTTGCTGGTCTGAAGATTTCTGATCTCCGAACGAATAACTGGGGTATGGATAAAATCGTCGTATTCTTTGAAGTGGAAACCTACGTAATGTGTAGATGGTGCATAATATTTCATTACCAACTGAGCCCAGTCAATACTTTTAGGCTTTGGAACTTTCTTCGATTGAAAAGATGCCTGATGACTTAAACCTACACTCTCTACTCCCTTTAATTTACATGCCCAGGCTGTAACAGGTTCAAAATCATTTAAAATAAGATCGTAATTTTTGAGTGGTAGCTGACGCATGTCCTTTACGAACCGTGGAAGATTCATTGATTTCCAGGTTTCGTAATGGTCTACCCCACCCTTTTTACCGAAAATAAAACTAAAACCATGAAGCTGATAAGCCACTTGCTGACTCAGTTTAACATCCGCCTGTGTACCACTGATTAATAATTCTACATCGCCGTGTTGTTGTAATAAAGGCACGATTTCACGTGCGCGGCTGATATGGCCGTTTCCTGTACCTTGAATAGCATAAAGTATCTTCATCCTTGCCGAATATCTGTAATTTTATTTGCTAGACAATTTCTAATTTTATCTTTTGTAGCAACATATTGATATCCAGCTTACTATGCAAATCCTCACTATCGGAAAGAATTCCCTCTTCGACTTCGTCGGTTTGAAAGTCTTTAGCATCATATTTGAAGATGTTCCAGTTCTGATCTTTATATTCCAGTGCAGTCAGGTTTTCTACCCAGTCACCACTGTTTAAATACAATACCTGCCCATCTTCAGTAGTTACTGTCCTCATCTCGGGCTGATGAATATGGCCGCAAACTACATAGGCATAACCATTTTGCGCAGCCAGTTCGGAAGCTGTATCCTCGAATTTATTGATAAACTTAACGGCGTCTTTAAACTGTGCTTTAACTTTTTTAGAAAAACTCATTTTTTCTTTGCCAAAGAGTTTCAGTCCCCAGTTGACAAAGCTATTGATGAGAATTAAACTGTCATAACCCACTGCGCCTAATTTGGCAAGCCATTTAGAGTGCTGCATCGTCACATCGAAGATATCGCCATGGAAAAACCATGCTTTTTTTCCATCGAGTTCTAAAACCAGCTTATTCTGGATATGGAAAGAGCCCAGGTGCATGTCTGCGAATTTGCGCAATAACTCATCATGATTTCCTGTCAGATAGTATACCGGTACTCCCTCAGTTACAAACTTCATCAGTTTTCTGACAACTTTCATATGTGTTTCAGGCCAGTATCTTTTACTGAATTGCCAGATATCAATGATATCTCCGTTCAGGATCAATATTTTGGGTTTGATACTTTTTAAATATTTAAGGAGTTCTTTTGCATGACAACCGTAAGTGCCCAGGTGGACATCAGAAATCACAACAATATCAACTTCTCTTTTACACATCGTCTTCATCTATGGTTAGTTCATAGGGACTGAAAAAGAAAGCTACAAGAGCGATAACACAGACAACCGTAATTATTTCTTGCATATCAGTTCAGTTTATATACACAAATATGCAAAACTCAGGTTAACAATGTGTTAAGTAAGTATTATGGTATAAATATTAGTATTTAAGAGGGTTAGAGCAAGCTGATTTTCTAGTTGGCATGAGTTCAGGTTTATAGGGGTTGTGGCTAGGTTGTGTTGTAGGTTGAACTAGCCTTGAACTAGCATTCAACTACCCTTGAAGTAGCCTGGGCTACTTCAACCCTTCTTCAACGGTTCTTCAACACTACTTCAATGTATACCACAACCCCTACAGTACCTAGCCAAAACCCCTGCAAAACCTCAATTTTTCACCTCAACAAAAAAGGGTTGCTGCATCATGCAACAACCCTTCTCATTAATCTGTTAAAAAAGTATTAACCTACCTTTTTTGTTTTTTTCTGATCTGTATAAACAGCAAACCCTAAACCTAACATCAACAGGATTGAACCTGCAAATGAGATTTTCTCTCCCATATAGTAAGAAGTAGGGTGGAAAATGAAGTCAATTTTATGATTTCCAGCAGGAAGTTGTGCAGCACGTAATGTATAATCAGCTCTGAAATAAGGCTTCTCAACATCATCAATATACATTTTCCAGCCTTTATCATAATAGATCTCAGAGAACACCGCGATTACGTCTCTTGGCGCGCTATAAGAATAAACCATGTGATCCGGATGATAACTATCTAACTTAATAGACGATGTTGGCCCGCCAATACCCGCTTTAGCCGTATCAATTAAGTTTTTATACTTAATATCTACAATAGCTTCTTTCTTAGGATCAAAACTGCTGATTGCTTTCATCTCTTCGTCAGCGTTTTTCACAAACTGAACCTGATCTACAATCCATGCGTTACCGGCCGCAGACTCATTGCGCTGCATTTTATAAGCACCAGTCTGCTGATCCTGCGTAATAATATATTTAGTATTCAGCATGTCCAGCACATCGTGGTTTACGCTTTTCGTAAACTGATGATCAACCAGTTCCTGAATACGTTTTAGCCTTGCTGAATGCGCTCCACCAACTGTTTTGTGGAAGTATGAAGCATCTGCACTGGTAAATGTCGGGATTGATGTATCAAATACTCTGAAATCAGGATCTTTATCTGCCAAAATAAAAGTATCTACATCTCTTGGCTGATAATGATTCGTCAGCGAAGATGCAGGTACAAAGTTTTGATTATTTAAATAACGGCGATCTACCTGCCACATATCGATCAGGATAAATAAAGCCAGTAAACCAAAAGCATATTCTGCTTTCATCTTTTTAGTGATGAATGCCCAGGTTAATCCAAATCCGATGGCGATAAAGATCAGAGTTCTCAAAGCATCGGCTCTTGCCAGTTCAGCCCTGTCTTGTATCAGCGCATTACCAATGGTAAGCGCAATGTTTTTATCATTATTTACTGCCTGACTCAGTGTACTCAGAAAAGCTTCATGATCAGAAGTCTTGAAACTGAAGAACAAAGTAGGCATAACGGCAATAATCAAGGCGAAGCCACCCGTTATACCAGCAGACCACGTTAGTTTTTTAACCAGGTATTTTTGGTCATATTGTCCGTCCTGAGCTTCTTTAACAGCAAGTACAGCTAATATTGGGAACAACAACCCAACTACTGCCAGAATAGATTCTACAGCTCTGAATTTGTTGTACAATGGTACATAGTCGAAGAACAGATCAGATATAAATGGCAGATTTTTACCAAATGACAAGAAAAGGAATAAGATTGTTGTCGCTAAAATCCACCATTTAATACGGTTACGTACAATAAACAAACCGAATACAAATAATAAACATACAATTGCTCCGAAATAATAAGGACCTGCAGTACCCGGTTTATCGCCCCAGTATACTGGCATCTGCGCTGCAAAACCGGCTGCTTGCTCAGGTGAAGCACCTACGGTTTCAATAGCTTTAGCTACGTTTGATTTAGCATCCAGGCGATTAGATCCGCCACCATATAAATTAGGGATCAAAAAGGTAAAAGATTCACTTACCCCCTGGCTCCACTGATAAGCATAGTCCTTTGGAAGACCACTATCTGGTTCTGCTGCATCTGCAGTCAGGTTAGATTTACCACGGATAGTCTCTTTTCCATATTCATAAGTTGTCCACAGGTTACTCGCATTAACCATTACTGAAAGCAGTACAGCCATTCCAAGAAACCCAAGCGCTTTAGAAAGTTCTTTAGTTTTATTCGCTTTAACAGCGTGGTAGATTTCTATTCCGATGTAAATTAACAGCGCCAACAGAAAATAATAAGTCATCTGGATATGGTTAGCTCTGATATTCAGGGCCAGAAAAAGTGCTGTCAAACTTGCACCCATCCAGTATTTACCCCGCATAGTCAGAATAATTCCTGCAAGGATCGGCGCAAAAAGGCCAATTGCAAGAGCCTTGTTGCTATGCCCGGCACTAATAATTATAAAATTATAAGAAGTAAATGCGAATGCGATTGCGCCTGCCGCAGCAAGCCAGGGGTTAACCTTTAATACGCAGAAAAGCAGGTAGGAACCTAAAAGATACATTAAAACTGTTCCTACAGGATTTGGTAAAACATCTGTAATCAATGCTATCCCATAAGTAGTCAGATTGAGCGGATATTGAACCCAGATCTGATAAGCAGGCATCCCACCAAACATTTCGTTCGTCCACAGTGGACCTTTTCCATCTTTGGCTTTGTACTCCATGATCTCCCGCTGCATGGCTTTAGCCTGCATGACATCGCCTTGAATCGGAACTTTTCCCTGTAAAACAGGACTAAAATAGACGAAACATAAAATTACAAAAAATGCACTGATGGCTAAGTGTATGCCATTCCTTTTTAACCAATTGTTCATTAAGGTCTGTTTATATTAAACTAACCCCAAAAATATAAAATTGATACAGATTAGGAAGGAAATATATCGATTAGCAGGATATTTTTATTTAATTTCCTCGTAATCAACGAAATCACCTAGTTTATCGGCATTTCCCTGCTTAGGCTGTGGCGGTACATAGTCAATTGACAACGAGCCCTCTGGTTTAGTAGAGTAGCGCTGTTGTTGTTGCTGCTGCTGTCCGGCATAACCTGAAGACTGTTGCTGCATTTTCCCGAAGATACTTTTGATTACCATTGGAAAAACCAGTCTCAATAAAAGACGGATAATCCAGAGTATCAGTATAGTAAAAAAAAGAAATTTAATTAATCCCATTTATTTTTTCAGTTAATCTACAAATATAGACAGAATTCAATGCTGATTATTACAAAGACTGCCTGTTTGTTATATAATAATTACAATCTGTACAGAAATGTTGCTTTGACCAGCATTTAAACCTATTTAAAGACCTAATCTTCTTCAACGATTTCTGCAACTCTTCC
This sequence comes from Pedobacter sp. UYP1, assembly GCF_040547305.1. Classification (NCBI taxonomy): domain Bacteria; kingdom Pseudomonadati; phylum Bacteroidota; class Sphingobacteriia; order Sphingobacteriales; family Sphingobacteriaceae; genus Pedobacter; species Pedobacter sp. UYP1. The sequence goes on from NZ_JBEPPL010000017.1 coordinate 42,238, forward strand.
TATTTGTCCGTCTTCCAGACGAACTTTAATCCCACGGGAGTGAAAAGCTGAAGAAGTCAATAAGTTAGCAACAATCCCCCTGGTCAGCTTCCCGCTGCGCTGATCTTTCTTTAAAATGATCTCTACTTCTAATCCCGGATAAATATCCGCTCTGTTCTTTCCGTCCATTATTTAACTTTTTGTTTACCAAATCTCTCTGCAAAAACTGTTTCCATTGCGAACATTTCGTCACGCAACCGCGCAGCCATTAAGAAATCCATGTCTTTGGCTGCTTTAGCCATATCTTTTCGTGTCTTATCAATTGATTTCTGCATTTCGGGTTGTGTCATATACTGCACAATCGGATCTGCCATTATACTCGCCTGATTAGTCTCCACATAAGCATTTTTATGCTCTGTATTTGCTGAGAAGTCGAGTACAGAAGTCTGTTCCATAATAGCCTCTCTGCTTTTTCCCACTGTTTTAGGGGTAATGCCATGCTCCGTATTGTAAGCAATTTGTCTTTCTCTGCGGCGACTGGTTTCATCTATTGTCCTGGCCATGGAATCTGTTATTTTATCCGCATAAAGAATGACCCTGCCTCTGTCATTTCTCGCCGCCCTGCCCACGGTCTGGATCAATGCCCGGTCTGATCTTAAAAACCCTTCCTTATCGGCATCCAGAATCGCGACAAAAGAAACTTCTGGTAAATCCAGTCCTTCTCTTAACAAGTTGATCCCGATCAGCACATCAAACTCGCCTAAACGCAATCCCCGTAAAATCTCCACCCTTTCCAGTGTTTTCACTTCAGAGTGGATGTAACGGCATTTTATATTCAGCCTGTCCATGTATTTGGTTAATTCCTCTGCCATACGTTTGGTCAGGGTGGTTACCAGTACACGGTCGCCCATTTTTATAGTTTTATCAATTTCATCCAGTAAATCATCGACCTGATTTACTGCCGGCCGTACTTCAATCAGCGGATCAAGCAAGCCTGTAGGGCGGATAACCTGCTCCACTACAACCCCCTCTGTTTTCTGCAGTTCATAATCTGCAGGTGTTGCACTTACATAGATCGTTTGCGGGGCAAGGCTTTCAAATTCCTCAAAATTTAAAGGCCTGTTATCCAAAGCAGAAGGCAAGCGGAAACCATATTCCACCAATGACATTTTACGCGATCTGTCGCCACCATACATCGCCCTGATCTGTGGTACAGTTACATGACTTTCGTCAATCACCATCAGGTAATCTTCAGGGAAATAATCCAGTAAACAAAAGGGACGCATGCCGGGCTGACGACCATCGAAGAACCTTGAATAGTTCTCAATACCTGAACAATAACCCAGTTCTTTCATCATTTCAATATCAAAATTGACTCTTTCTTCCAATCGCTTGGCTTCCAGTAATTGTCTGTCTCCTATCAATTGATTTTTCCTGACTTCCAGTTCTTCCTGAATTCCCCAGATAGAGGAAGTAAATCTATCTTTTGGTGTCACAAACAGATTTGCCGGATAAACGGCCATATCTTCCACTTTTTCTATTGTTTTACCCGTAACCGGATCGATAATACTGAGCTCTTCAATATCATCTCCGAAAAAAGAAATGCGGTAAGCAGTATCTAAATAAGCCGGAAAGATATCAACGGTATCACCCTTAACTCTAAACGTTCCCCGTTTAAAGTCATTGATAGTCCGTGCATATAAAATTTCAACCAGACTATGCAGGAATGTATTTCTGGAAACCCTGGTACCCACCGCAAAGCGGAATACCGAGCGGGAGAAATCTTCCGGATTTCCCATACCATAAATACAGGAGATGGAAGAAACGACAATTACGTCCCTGCGTCCCGACATTAAAGCCGAAGTTGTTCTTAGTCTGAGTTTTTCAATCTCTTCATTAATACTTAAATCCTTTTCGATATAGGTATTGCTGCTGGGCATATAAGCCTCTGGCTGATAATAATCATAGTAAGAAACAAAATAATTCACCTGATTTTCAGGAAAAAAGTTTTTGAATTCTCCATACAATTGGGCAGCCAATGTTTTATTATGGCTCAGAATCAAAGTGGGTTTCTGCGTTTGCTGAATCACATTGGCTACTGTAAACGTTTTACCAGATCCCGTTACCCCCAGTAATGTCTGATAATTTTCATTATTGTTAACGCCTGTAACCAATTGTTCAATGGCGGCTGGTTGATCACCCGTAGGTTTATAATCTGAAACAAGTTGAAATTTCATAGCTATTCAAAGATAACAATTATTGATGTATTGGATTGTCGTGATTATATCCTAAATTTATTGGCAGCATGAAATTATTGGTATATGTTCCCATACTTACGCCCAGGATAAAGTATGTTTTCAACTTTATTTTCACCGATATCCTCAAAACACAGGCAGGGTTCAGTTCGAATGTGCAAGAATTTAAGGCTTCACCGTTGCCTAAAATCAGCTATTCTGAGATGCCTGTTGGTGATGAGCCTTTCTTTAAAAATTCCGATTTCCTGCTTGCACATACCATTTCGCCTCCAACTATCAAGACCACAACTTTCGGGGATATGATTGTCCCTTTTGCAGTAGATAACAGCAGTTTGCCGTTTGATGTTTTCGCTGCAGCATTTTATTTTGTAAGCCGGTATGAAGAGTATCTGCCTTTTACGGCAGATGCAGCAGGAAATTACCCTCCTGAGGCAAGTTTACAATTCAAACTTAAGCTGCTGGAATTCCCGGTTATAGATGGCTGGGCACTGCTGCTCAAAAACATGTTGTTGAAGCGTTATCCTAAACTCCATTTCGGACAAAAGAAATTTGAGTTCACCCCACTGGTGTGCATGTACGATGCGCCGGGAATGAGCTCTTTTAATATTTTTAAGCATGCGGTTAATTTTTTAAGGAATATCCCTTTCATTTCCCGTCCCAGATCTGCAGCGCAGGCCAAGGGCAGCGGATTATCGTTATTTCTGAATGAACAACATGAAAAACATCAGCTGGCACCGGTTTATTTTTTTAAACCTTCTGCAGGAGTAGACCTGATTTGCGACCGGCAGATTACTTTTCCAAGAAGCTATCTTCAATTGCTGAAATCGGGTGTACTCAAGGATTATAGAATGGGTTATGACACCACAGTTGGCTTTAGAGCTGGTACTTGTACCCCATTTTTCTGGTATGATCTGCAGCTGGAAAAAACCACACATTTACAAATTTATCCTATCGCTATCAATGATACTATTCTCTTACAGCGCAGGACATTTAATATTGATGAAACAATAGATCAATGGGGAAAATTGATAGAAAATGTCAAATTATTAAATGGTCATTTTTATATTTTATGGCACAAAGAAACTTTGCCGGAATTCGGTAAAGGGAAAGTTGGAAGAAGACTATACACACAATTGTTAAGCAATTTTTTATCTTTGCCAAATGATATTTGACCTGAGTAAAACAAATTCTATTGCGAATATTTTCATGGCAGAATTACGTGATGAAAATATCCAGAAGGATACGATGCGTTTCCGTAAAAACCTGGAAAGACTGGGTGAGTTTTTTGCCTGGGAGATCAGTAGAAACTTGCCATATAACGATTCAGAGACGAAGACTCCATTGGGAATTGCTAAAACTAAAGCGTTGGACAGTCAGCCGGTACTGGCTACAATTTTACGTGCTGGATTACCTATGCAACAAGGCATGCTGAATATCTTTGATCGCGCTGATGCAGCATTTGTTACTGCTTACCGCAAATCAAATCCTGCAGGGACGATAGAGATTCATGTGGATTACATTTCTTCTCCTGATTTGACAGACAGAGTTTTAATTATGGTTGATCCGATGCTGGCTACTGGCCTGAGCATGGTTTTGTGCTGTAAAGAACTAATGGCGAAATACAAAATCAAAGAATTACATATTGTAGCTGCTATTGCAAGTGCTGAAGGGGTAAGGCATGTACGTGCAAACTTACCTCATGCCAAATTATGGTTGGGCGCAATCGATGATGAAATGACCGTTAAATCCTATATCGTACCTGGATTAGGTGATGCCGGAGATCTTGCTTACGGAACCAAAATCTAAGTATCAAATGATCAAACATATCTTTTTTGATTTAGACCATACGATCTGGGATTTTGATAAAAATGCAAGGGAAACCTTAACTGAATTGTATCATCAGTATGATCTGAATCTGCTTGGTCTTCCGGTTTGCGATCTATTTATTGACGTTTACACGGAAAATAATCATGCACTGTGGGCGGAGTATCACCTGGGGAAAATCACCAAAGAAGTATTAAGATCCGAACGTTTCAGCAGAACTTTTGTTCAGCTGGGTGTTTCGCCAGATTTAGTGCCCCAGGGGTTTGAGGCTGATTATGTGAACCAAAGCCCAAGAAAAAAGAACTTATTCGAAGGGTCAGAAAAGGTACTATCCTATTTACAACAAAAATACACACTGCATATTATCTCCAACGGGTTCAAGGAAACTACCCTGACTAAAATGGCAACCTGTAATTTAAACCCATATTTTTCGAACGTAATTATTTCTGAAGATGTGGGTGTGAATAAGCCTGACCGCGCAATTTTTGAGTATGCACTGCAAAAGGCGGGTGCAGAGAAACAAGAGAGTATCATGATTGGTGATAGTCTAGAAGCTGACATCCGCGGTGCACAGGATTTTGGAATCAAAGCTATTTTCTTTAACCCTTTAAATATTGCCAAACCTGCTGATGTAGCATGGCAAATATTGCATTTGGAAGAATTAATGCAACATTTTTAGCAATCTACTGTTTTAATCGGAACAGCAGTTTATATTCAGGTCATTACCAAAATGATGACCTGAATATAAATTCTCTAAATCTATAAAGTATAGTTATGCGCAATTCTTCCGTTTTTTCTTCGCTGAAAGATATTTCAGCAAATTATCAGCATTTTTTACGGGAGGTCTCTGAGGGTCAGTTTCAAGAAACACCCCCTATTGGAGGATGGTCATACAGCGAAGTATATTCACATATTTTTGACATCAGTATATTGACACTTAAAGAAGTGGATAACTGTATAAAAGGAGAAGGAAAAATAAAGTCTACTGCTTTCATTGTCAAAGTGATCTTATTTATCGGGAGCTTTCCACCAAATGCAAAGTATAAGGTGCCCAAAGCATTAGTTGGAAGGGAAAGAAAAATCACAAAAGAGGCCGCGGCAGCATTTATCCAGAAATTCCTTGAACAGCTTGATATTGTTTATAGCCAGCTTCATTTAGCTGATCCCGCACTTAAAACCCGTCATCCACGTTTAGGTTATTTAAATGCATCACAATGGTTCCGTTTTATGGAAATCCATCTAAAGCATCATTTGAAACAATTAAAGCGAATTGAGAAGAGTTTTTAATTTCACATCTTTGCGCGGATGAAATTACCGGGTTTAAAAGGTTTTGACGAGGAAGCGTTTAACAAGTATTTTAAAAATACGGGTTGGCTGATGTTTGGGAAAATTCTCAGCATGGTAGTTGGCTTCGTCATTGCGCGGTATCTTCGTGCTTCTTCTTTTGGGGAACTTAGTTTTGCAGATGCTTTCACCATGATTATCGCGGCTGTTGGTGCTTTAGGTTTGGACACGTTTATTATCCGGGAAATTCTGAATGAACCGCATAAGAAAGATGAAATTTTAGGTACTTCTTTATTGATGCGTTTAGGAGTAAATGCATTATTAATCCCGATTACGGTTTGTATTTACCTGCTTTTCCATAATTATTCAGAAAAACCGGGAGATTCACTGACCTGGATTATTTTAATCTTGTCTTTTGCGTCCTTTTTCAAGTCATTTAATGTGATTGATTCATATTTTCAATCACAGGTTGCTTCTAAATACGTAGTTAAAGTACAGAATATCTGCGTGGTATTATCTGCCGTGGTGAAGGTATTACTCGTTGTTTTCAAAATGCCGCTGATCTATTTTGCAGCTTCTTTGACTTTTGACAGCCTTGCACTTGCTACTGGCCTGGTCTATATGTATCATCAAAGGGGGTTTAGCTTATTTACCTGGACTTTTAGCCGCAAAAGGGCTATCAGTTTGCTAAAACAATCTTTTCCGCTGATACTATCGGCAGTTATGGTTTCTATCTACATGAAGATTGATCAGGTGATGTTAAAGAGCGTAGGTAGTGTAGAAGTTGGGATTTACAGCGCGGCAGCAAAAATTAGCGAAGCTTGGTTTTTCATTCCTGTAGCCATTGTAACCTCCGTCTTTCCAGCTTTAATCCATGCTAGGAAAACTGATCTGGACCGGTATCAGAAACGTTTAAGGAATTTATATGATTTACTGGTATTTATTAGTTTACCGGTAGCGATAGTGATCACATTTTTAGCGCCGTTTATTATTCAGTTTCTCTATGGCGACACTTATAATGGTGCGGGGCAAATGTTATCGATACATATCTGGTCTGGTTTATTCGTTTTTCTAGGCAGTGCGAGCTCCCAATATTTACTGGCAGAAGGTTATACCATGATATCTTTCCAGCGGACGGCAATGGGTGCTGTGATCAATATCTTACTTAATTTATGGCTGATCCCCCTGTATGGTGGTGTAGGCGCGTCTATTGCTACTTTAATCGCTTGTGCGGTCAGTGCTTTTTATCTTTTATTAATTCCCAAAACCAGGGATCAGGGTATAATGATGTTAAAATCATTATTTTTGTTCACTGTGTTTCAAAAAATATTCAATCGTCAGAAAAATTCACCGCATGTTTAGTAACTGTTCAGATTTAAGCAGAGGCTGAAGTTGCCTGGATTTTTCAGAATTCATATTACACCTAAAAAGAATTTTTGCCATGTTAAGCGATGAAGTAAAATCAGCATACGACAATTTTTATACACAGACCGATACGACCTGGCGCATGCTTGGAGCGGAAGCTAAGGCAAAGAATATTATGGATGTTTGCAAAAGCATCCAGCCTGTTAAAGTACTGGAGGTCGGTGCGGGTGATGGCAGTATTCTTCATTTTTTAAATGAATGGAATTTCGGCAAGGAACTTTATGCGCTGGAAATTGCTGATACGGGTGTTTCTCTGATTCAGAGTCGCGGTTTAAGCAGATTGAAAGAGGTACAGCGCTTTGATGGCTACCAGATTCCTTACGGGGACAATGAGTTTGATCTGGTTATTTTGGCGCATGTACTGGAGCATGTAGAGCATGAACGGATTTTAATCCGGGAGTTAAAACGTGTAGCCAAACATATCGTGGTCGAAGTTCCTTTGGATTATCGTTTCGGGGTGGATAAAAGGATGAAACATTTCCTGGATTATGGACATATTAATATGTACACGCCTACTGCTTTGCGTTTTTTATTGCAGAGTGAGGGTTTAGAGATTATAGATGATAAGGTTTCTATGACGCCTACGGCAACGATTAAGTTCAACCAGTTCGTCAATAACAAAACGCCAGGGACTTTTTCAAAGGTTTTGAGGATTGAGCTGGAATACCGGATCAAAAAGATGGTTGGGAATTTATTAGGAACGAAAAAGCAGGAACAATATGGGAATGCATATACCGTTTTAACCAGAAAATCAAGTCAGACACTTCAAATATTTTAATTCATGCAAAGTTTCGCTCCTATTGCCTTATTTGTTTACAACAGGCCCAAGCATACTGAACGTACGCTTAAGTTTCTGAGACAGAATGAACTGGCGGCCGAAAGCCGTCTATTTGTTTTTTCTGACGGCCCAAAGTCAGAGGCCGAGGAAGAGAATGTGAAGGAAGTAAGGGAGTTACTGAAACATATTGATGGATTCAGGTCTGTGGAGATTATCGAGAGAAAAAGTAATATGGGCCTTGCTGAGTCTGTAATTGCGGGGGTAAGCAGATTGGTAAAGGATTATAAGCAGGTGATCGTTTTTGAGGATGATTTAGTGACTTCGCCTTATACGCTGACTTATTTTAATGATGCGCTGAACCGTTATCGTGAGCAGGAGAAGGTAATGCATATTGGTGCTTATATGTACCCGCTGAAGGAGAATACGCTGCCGGAGACTTTTTTTTACAGGGCGGCAACGAGCTGGGGGTGGGCAACGTGGGGTAGGGCGTGGCAGCATTTTGAGCCAAATATTGACGTATTGATGAAGCAGTTTGATGCGCGGAAAAGGGCTGAGTTCTCTATTGAGCATCAAATGAATTTCTGGAAACAGATGAAGGATTTTAAGAGTGGAAAGAATAATTCGTGGGCGATCAGGTGGTATGCTTCGGTGTTTTTAAGGGGCGGATTGACGTTAAATCCGAGCCAGTCGTTAGTGAATAATATTGGCCATGATGGTTCTGGGGTACATTCTGGGATCAATGATATCTATAATGTGATTATTAATCCGAGCCGGGTGAAGGTTTTTCCGGAGGTTGTGAAGGAGAGTTCTGTGGCTTATCAGGCTATAAAGGGGTTTTTAAGTACGAGGAAGGGGAGCTATATAGAAAGATTGAAGAGGTATTTGAAAGAGATTGGTCTTTTAAAGTAGGGTTTCTCCACCAGCGAAATATACCCCCCCCGATACTGTCGGTGCCGTTTGTTGGTAAAACCAACGCTGGTCACCTACAGTATCAGGGGTTTTTAATTTCTCAACTGGTATGACAAGCCGCCCTACTTTTACTTTAAAAGAAGATCTACTTCTCAAATATTGGAGTGGTTTGGCAGGGTGCATAATTAGGTTATGTTTTTGGAATAAAAAGAGAAACTTCCTTCTTTCCTGAAACTTTCTGAAGGAAAAACTGATTCACTTTCCAGACAAAACTACTTATTGAAGCTTTAGGATTGTTTTTACTTTTGTTTTCTGGCTTCCAGAATGATATATGGGGACAGTTGACGGGAGTTGAACGGGATTATTTTTGTGAATACTTTCCCGGCAAGCCATATGGTTTTTTTAAGGATTTTTACGCCGGTTGACCGTTGTTTTTCGTTTTCAAGCCAGATGCTGAAGTGCCCGAAATATTTGGATTGGATAACTTCGAGGCCGGCTTTTTTGCAGATTTCGGCAAGGAGAGCGGGATCCATGCAGGAGATGTTATGTTTGTCGTAGTTGGCCCGGTCAAATGATTTCTGAAACCAGCCGTTGATGGCTTTGAAGTTGGGCAGAGTGATGAAAAGGGTTCCTCCTGGTTTGACGAAGTCTATGTGGCGCTGTATAATGTCGGCGGTGTCGTTGAAGTGCTCAATCAAGCCACAGGATAAAACCAGATCGTATTGCTGGGTTTCTTTATGGTTGAAGAGATCAGTTTCAATACTGTGAATATCGCTTTCTTTGAGGTTGTTGGCTTTGAGCAGGTCGTTGGTTACGGGCTGATGGACAAAATAGTCCAGGAGGGTAACATCGAGTTTAAGGTATTTTTTAAGGAAGACAGCGTAGTAGCCGGGAAATCCACCGAGTTCTATGGCAGTTTTTACCTTTTGGGTCTGGACTATGGTGGTGAGCTCTTTATGAAAGAGATAGTTTGCAGGGATATTGACTGACAGTCCTGTTTTACTTTCCCAATAATTTACCCAAAATTGTCTGTCTGTTAAAAGGTTATCCATGTGTGTTTTCTTTTTCTGTTGTTTTTGTTTCGTCTCTTCGGGTTAATAACGTCAAATGGGGTACTAGAGTTTGTACATCTGACGTTATGGAAGAAAAAAATGTTTCTTTATTTATTTGGGAGACGTAAAATTAATTATATTCAACTGAAAACAGTTAAAAAATCAGGAGGCTGCTAAAATTTAGGTAATAAATTTGTTTAGGGCATCGAATAAAGGATAACAATTATATGTAATTTTGAGCTGTTGAAGATAATCCATTTAAATACATACGAAGGAAACGGTGGGGCTGGAAGAGCTTGCCTCCGTCTAAGTGATGCGCTGCAGGCTAGTGGCGTTGAATCCCGCGTGATGGTTTATTACCAGTTTAAGAAGAGCAATAAAGCTGATTCATTTAGCAAAAGTCTCTTTCAAAAAGGACGGGCTATTTTCAATATTCTCGCCGAAAGGTATCTGGCCAAATTTTTAACGAAGGCGCTGAAAACTCCTTTTTCTTTGCAGTGGTTTGGCCGTTCTGTGATAGATAATGACGCATTGAAAGATGCAGATCTGATTCATATCCATTGGATTAATCATGGTTTTTTAACTCCGAAGAAGCTGGCTGAGCTGGAGGAGCTGGACAAGCCTATCGTCTGGACTTTTCATGATAGCAATGCTTTCACGGGGGGCTGTCATGTGAGGTATGCTTGTGAGAATTTTCATAAGCAGTGCGGGTCTTGCCCGCTATTAAAGATTAGTGGACCTAATGATATTTCTCATTGGAATTGGGTAAGCAAGAGAAAAGGATATGCAAATCTGGGCTTTCATATTGTTGCACCAAGCCGCTGGATGGCCAGCTCGGTAAAGTTCAGCAGTTTGATGGGTGCAAGAGAAACTACTGTTATTCCGAATACTATTGAGACTAATGTTTTTAAGCCTTATGTGAAAGCTGAAGCGAAGAGGTCTCTGCATATTGCACCCGATAAATTCGTTTTAATGAGTGGCTTTATGCCTTCTAATAATGATAAGCACAAAGGGACGGCTTATTTGATTGAGGCTATGAACGATCTGTCCACCAGACCTGGTATCGTCAAAGAAAATATAGAATTACTGATCTTTGGCAATAAGGACCAGAATGACGTGCCTGTTTTTCCTTTTAAAACGACTTATCTCGGAAAAATAGATAATGATGCCCATTTGGCGAAGTGTTATTCGGCGGCTGACGTATTTATCACGGCTTCTCTTGAAGATAATCTTCCGAATACGGTTATGGAGAGTCTGGCCTGTGCAACTCCAGTAGTAGCCTTTAAAACTGGCGGGATTCCAGATATGGTCGAGCATCTGGTGAATGGTTACCTGGCCGATTACGAATCTGCTGAGGATCTGGCTACAGGTATGGAATGGCTGTATCATGAAGAAAATGCAGCAGAGATTCAGAAGGAAGCCCGTTTAACTATACTCACACATTTTTCTGAAGCAGTCATTGCTGATAAACACATTGCTTTATATCAATCCCTGATCAATTTACATCCACATTAATCAATTATATTTTATTTCATGTTGCAGCCAAAGCTAAGTGTCATTACCATCGTATATAATAATGTAAGGGATATCGAACGCTCCATGCTTTCGGTGTTGAACCAGACCTACCCGAATATTGAATATATCCTGATTGACGGCGCTTCAACAGATGGAACAAAAGATATCATCTATAAGTATAAATCCAGGCTGGCTCAGTTTATTTCCGAAAAAGATAAGGGGATTTATGATGCAATGAATAAAGGATTGAAATTAGCTACTGGCGATTATATTTTGTTTATGAACTCGGGAGATGAGATTTATGCGCCTGAAACAGTAACGGATATTTTTGAGACCGCACCGGGAGCTGATATCTATTATGGGGAAACTGAGATGTTCAATGATAACTGGCAGAGCTTAGGACAAAGAAGACACCGCGCTCCGGAATGTTTTAGCTGGCGCAGTTTTAAACATGGAATGAGTATTAGTCATCAGGCCATTTATGTGAAGCGCAGTTTAGCAGAGCCCTATGATTTGAAGTATAAGTACAGCTCAGATATTGACTGGATTATTAAAGCTGCAAAAAAAGCATCAAGTATTGTAAATACACAGCTTTATGTAGCCAAATATCTGGTCGGCGGGATTTCCAAACAAAAACATTTTGCGAGCTTAAAGGAGCGTTTCCGTATCTTTCATAAGTATTACGGATTGATTCCAAACTTGGTTAACCATTTTTGGATTGCAATTAATCTGACACAATATTATGTCAAGCATAAGAAAACTAACGATTAATCTTCAGGCTGTTATTCATACTCAAAAACATCTTTGAACAATGGAGTATTAATTATTTTTTGAAAAATAACTTTATGCCCATCTTCATTTATATGGATTCCATCTCCATTTGAATATTTGTCTTTGATATAGTTTTTATTAGTGGCCAGCTCTTCCAAATAATCGACCACATGTCCGGGATAAGCTTCCAGAAGTTCATTGTTCAGAATAGTTAATCTGCGCCTGTAACTATCTTCAATAAAATTACGAGGCTGTGTTCCTGTAATCAGATATTCAACATTGGCCTTGTCCAGCATTTCTACTAGTACTTTATAATTTGTCAGGATTTCATCTTCAGAAAAACCCAAAGCGATATCATTGGTTGGCATGCATATAATCAATAGTTTAGGATTATATTTCAGACCAGCTTCAATATTCTTTAGCATGTCAGGTAATGGACGTCCATTAAGATTGATAGCTCTGACAGGCATAATCTGGTAGGTTGTATAGCCAGGAGCGGCCAGATTTATAACCTCTGCATTTTTTTTATCTTTAATGAGCTTATTATTTAACAAGTTTGGAAAGCTAAGATCCGGATTAGCCAACTTATAACCAGCAGCAGTAGAAGAACCAAGTACAATAACTTTAAATTGTTTAGTAGGATCAGCAGGCTTAATCCCTGAATCTTGAGGACTGTTTTTTTTGCAAGATGAAAAAACGAATATTAGTAAAGCAGAGAGAATAACGAGAGACGATTTAGCATTCATTTGAGCCATATATATTTTCCGAACATATGTAATATTTTTGATATAAATCAAAAATATTAAGAAAAAAATAGCGGTTGAGCCTTAATGTGTTTTATCCGAAAATGCAACTGGTTATTAGTTCAGGAATGTTGATTTAAACTAAGATATCCTAACTTATACTTAATCAAAAATCTAACTAAAAAGACTGTGAAAAGATAGCAAACCAGAAAGTAAAGCAAGAATAGCAAGAGATAGTTTGACATGTTATAAATATCAACCTGTAAATATTTCATCAGCAAGCTATGCATCCTGGGCAGGAAAAAAATTATAAAGATGGAATGGTATAGATAGATGCCAAATGTTTCCGCTCTTGGATTAAAGAAATTAAAAGTAATTCCCCGTTGCGAGATCTTGACAAGAAGGCAGAACATGGAAATCGAATAAAGTTGATTCATAACTCTCAATACATTAAAATACTGCGTATTATTCTTTTCTAAAAGCTCGTAAGACTCTATACTTGATAGCACAAACAGAGAGAGTGTAATTAGTATTAACCAGTTGATTTTAATTTTGTAAATCTGATTGATCAGGTTATGCTGTCTTACATAAACACCAAGCCATAAATAAAATACAAAACCAAATATCGCTGAAGTATGTGAAACCTCATATGCTGGATTATATACGGTTAAGGCGGTATATATCAGCGTGGCTAAGAAAAGAATTCCCCCAAACTATATTTTATGAATGTATTTAGTACAGCAAAGTAAAACGGTGAGAGAAATCAGGTAATTCGGCAGGTACCACAAAGCTCCGTCAAGAACTAAGTATTTCATAAGCGCATAGAATTCTGTACCAGAACGGTTACCATGTACCAGAAAGAAACTAATACTTTCTGCTACAAGGATGATCAGCACAACCACTATGTAAGGTTTGGCAGTAACATTGAACCGGCGTTTAAAGTACTGGTATGGTTCGCTGGACTGTATTTTGTCGCCTAATAAGTATCCTGATATCAGAAAGAAGCAGATTACTCCAAATTTAAAAAACTGCATAAAAAATATGTATTCCATTTTCATGAAGTTTGGCAGACGGGCCAGAAACTGTTCTGTATTTAAATTGTCTGGCATAAACCTGATATGCGCCCAGACCACTCCTATCATTGAAATAAATCTCACGAAATTAATGAAGCTGTAATTGCTTTTCGTCACTATAGCTTCGTCAGGATTATTATGCACTACTTCTTTATCTAAAGTTAGATTTTCTCCTATTAAATTAATCTTATCAATACTCAAATTATACTCCCACATTTTTTAACAGGGGGTAAACCTAACTAATGCATATCCAAATACAAAACATAGACTTGTATTTTTTCTTTTACAATCTTATAATTAAACAAAAATTAGTTGATGTTAATTACTTATATCATTTAAAAAACCATCAATACCAAAGCATTTAAAGAATGATTATAAAATTATTCTTTAAATGTAAAAATAAAGTAAAAATTCAGGCTTTCGGCCATATTTTCTATTTAGGATAGGAAAATGATAAGCCCGACAAATATTTACTGATTTTTCTAAAAGGGTAACCTCCTGCTCCTTTTTCTGAAAACTGAACAATGATGGTATTTGTCAGGGGATCAATGTATAATATCTGACCTCTCATTCCCTCTGCAGCATAATCCCCGGTCTTCCCTTGTTGTGGGATCCACCATAAATAGTGATGTGCCGATTTCTGCCAGCCTTTAGCGCTCACAGGGGCTTCATTTCCCAAATCAACAGATTTGCACACCCAAGCTTCAGGGATTACCTGGTGGCCGTTATACAGGCCCCTGTTCAGATAAAGGCGGCCGAGTTTAGCTAAGTCTATTGCGGTCGACTGAAACCTGCTTGCCGTGTTTGGAAATCCATTTTGATGGTCCAGCCCGAAACTTGCCGGATAGGCAGTACCAATTTGTTTCCATACTTTATCCTGAAAGTAAGTTGCAGCTTTTTGGCCGGTTGCATTTTCCAGCGCCCAGGTCAATAGGAAAGCATCTATACTTTTATACTTCCAGACGGTACCGGGTTTGTTCGCCAACTTTACCTGAAGCAATTCTTTTTTGATATCTTCTGTATAATAGTATTTCGCTTCGTCTGACAAGAAAGCGGCTATAATTCCTCCATAAACGTCCTTGAACTCCAGACCTGATTTCATCTCCAGTAAATTTCTCAACGTAATCTGATTAAATGCCGGGTTATTTTTGAGTTCAGGAATGTACTGTTTAAGGTGATCATCCAGGCTTTTAATTTTTCCTTCAGCCAGGGCTTTACCTGTCATGATCGAAACCATAGTTTTAGCGACTGAGAAAAGTGTGGTTAGCGTGGTATCGCTATACCCAGGCGCAAATTTCTGATAGATAATCGTATCATTCCTGATGACCATAAAAGCTAAAGCTTTTCCATCTTTCAGGTAGGTAGTAAATGGAACGTATTCATTCTTCCAGTTCAGTACATGAACAGTATCCAGATCATCCCGGTTAACTGTTGCTTTTACAAAATGAAAAGCGGTAGCTGAAGGCTGGATAATGGCCTGCGGAAATATCTTATAGGTATTGGCATCAGGAGACTGGTACCGTAAAACCCGCACCAGTTCCGGGCGCCAGGTAAACAGCACTGCAAAAAGAAGCACAATGACTAAAGTTACAGCCGCAAACCAGTAAAGGATCCGTTTCATCTTATGGATTTGTAGACCAGAGTCCTGCTTCTTTTACAAAAACCCTGCGGTTTAATTTCAATTGGCTTACCACTAATTCTGCAAGGTCTTCTGGTTGCATCACTTTATCAGGGTTTCCGTCAGTAAGTTTCAAGTCTTTAGCCATGTCTGTTGCAACTGTACTTGGTGTTAAAGTCGTTACACGGATATTATGTTTGCGGACTTCTTGCATTAAGGATTCAGAAAGACCAATTAATGCAAATTTAGAAGCACTATAAGCACTGGTGACAGCCGCTCCGCGCTGGCCTGCTGTAGAAGAAATATTTACGATATCCCCTGTTTTGCGATCTATCATTTCCGGAAGTACGGCACGGGTTACATAATAAGCACCGAATAAATTAACTTTTACAATCTCTTCCCACCTTGCTGGTTCTAATTCCATGAAGGAACCAAAGGAGCTGATCCCTGCATTATTGATCAGAATATCTATAACGCCCAACTCAGTTTTAACTTTCGCCACAGCAGCATTTACCGAGTCTATTGAAGCAACATCTGCAGTAGCAATAGCGATATGAATATTAAAAGCTTTTAGTTCTTCTGCCACATTTTTCAAGTCAGCTTCTGTCCTGGCCACTAGTCCCACATTCACCCCCTCTTGCGCAAGGGCAATCGCCAAAGCACGACCAATTCCTTTACCAGCACCTGTAATCAGTGCATTTTTTCCTTGTAATGATTCCATGATATCAATTGTTGAGCTACAAAACTAAGAAACTTTGTAAAAATTACCTCTTGCCTATTTCACAATTGAATAACTATAGTTTTTACCTATACAACGAGCAACCCGAAAACCGTCTTAAAACAAAAAATCCCGCAAGCAAAAGCTTACGGGATTCATACTTAGTTATAAGGTATTAGAAATTTTTACCTTTTATTTTACGTTCACCTTCAGTTAAGTAGATTTTACGTAAACGCATGCTTAATGGAGTGATTTCAATGTACTCATCAGCCTGGATGTATTCCATAGCTTCTTCCAGAGAGAACTTAATTGCCGGAGCAATACGGTTACTATCATCTGTACCTGATGCACGCATATTAGTTAAAGCTTTTCCTTTAACAATGTTTACTACTAAATCATTATCACGGATGTGCTCACCCATAATCTGACCTTCATAAACATCAACACCCGGGTCAACGAAGAAACGACCACGATCCTGTAATTTATCAATTGAATAAGCTGTTGTGCTTCCTTTTTCCATAGAAACCAATACACCATTCAATCTTCCAGGAATAGTACCTTTCCAAGGCTCGTAAGCTTTGAAACGGTGAGCCATAATCGCTTCACCACCTGTAGCAGTTAATACGTTATTTCTTAAACCAATGATACCACGTGCAGGGATTTCAAACTCTAAATGTTGTAAATCACCTTTTGGCTCCATGATCAACAGTTCACCTTTACGTTGTGTAACCAGTTCAATTACTTTACCAGCGACTTCACCCGGTACGTCAACGATCAGTGTTTCAACCGGCTCACATTTCTTACCATCAATTTCTTTGATAATTACCTGTGGTTGTCCTACCTGAATTTCATATCCTTCGCGACGCATAGTCTCGATTAATACTGATAAATGCAGAATACCTCTACCATATACTAAATAAGCATCAGGTGATTCAGTTTCCACAACTTTCAAAGCAAGATTTTTCTCCATCTCTTTGTACAAACGTTCTTTGATACGTTGAGAAGTAACAAATTTACCTTCTTTACCGAAAAATGGTGAGTTGTTGATTGTGAACAACATGTTCATAGTCGGCTCATCAATTTTGATAACTGGTAATTGCTCAGGAGCTTCAAAATCAGCAATAGTATCACCGATATCAAATCCATCAATACCTACAACTGCGCAGATATCACCTGAAAATACTTCAGTAGTACGAACTTTACCTAATCCTTCGAAAGTGTATAATTCTTTTACTCTTGATTTTACCATTTTACCATCACGTTTGATTAAAGTAACCGGCTGGTTTTCTTTAATTGATCCGCGGTGAACACGTCCAACTGCGATACGACCTACGAAAGATGAATAATCTAACGAAGTGATCTGCATTTGTAAAGTTCCTTCAATTAATTGCGGAGCTGGAATGTTAGCAACAACTGCATCTAATAAAGGGAAAATATCTGTAGTTGGTTTAGTATAATCTGTACTCATCCATCCTTGTTTAGATGAACCGTAGATTACAGGGAAATCCAACTGGTCTTCTGTAGCTTCAAGGTTAAAGAACAATTCAAAAATCTGCTCATAAACCTCTTCAGGACGACAGTTTTCTTTATCTACTTTATTTACAACAACAATAGGCTTCAAACCTAAAGCCAAAGCTTTTTGAGTTACGAAACGAGTTTGAGGCATTGCACCTTCAAACGCATCGCATAACAACAATACACCATCAGCCATTTTTAATACACGTTCAACTTCACCACCGAAATCGGCGTGACCAGGTGTATCAATGATATTAATTTTAATATCTTTATACATTACTGAAACGTTTTTGGAAACGATGGTAATACCACGTTCTCTCTCCAGGTCGTTATTGTCAAGTATTAAGTCACCTGTTTGCTCGTTGTCACGAAAAATAGAACAAGTGTGTAAAATCTTATCAACCAATGTAGTTTTACCGTGGTCAACGTGTGCTATAATAGCTATGTTTCTTATTTTTTGCATAAAATGCGCCTAAATTTTGGCGCAAAGATAACGTAAATAATTGATATATCAGCCTATTAACTAGGACTATGTCAATATATTTCGCATAAAAAGCAATCCGGACATTAAATTCCTTTTCATCTTATTCCAAGATGATTGTGTAACAAAACCGTCTGATCAACGAAGAAAAAAATTGATAACGCCTGTTTTTTAACAGAAAAAGTGATCTTTAAAGATTACAACTATTCTGAAATGAATTACAACTATTCTGAGATGATAGGTTGCGATGATAACATCAATAAGCTGAAAGAAAACGTTTATGACAGAAAATATGAAAGCAATACTGGTTGGTGCAAGCGGATCTATTGGCCGGAGTTTACTACAAGACTTATTAGATGATGTCCATTACACTGAGGTACTGGTATTGGTCCGCAAGAGATTAACGATACAACATCTTAAATTAAATCAGTTAGTAATAGATTTTAATCGTTTGAATGACTATGCGGCAGAAATTAAAGGAAACGCAGTTTTCTGCTGCCTTGGTACTACAAAAAGCCAGACGCCGGATCAGCAGCAATACCGTCAGATAGACTATCAGTATCCCCTGGACATCGCCAGGATAGCTTATACAAATGGCGCAGCAAGTTATCACTTAGTTTCAGCAATGGGCGCCAACGAAAACTCTTCCTTCTTTTACAACAGAACAAAAGGAGAAGTGGAACGTGACCTTAAGGTAGTTCCGTTCAAAAGTATCCATATCTACCGCCCTTCTTTATTGGATGGAGAAAGAACACAAAAACGTTTCGGGGAGAGTATAATGAACAGATTGATGCATTTAATCAATCCACTTTTGGTTGGTAAATGGAAAAAGTACAGAAGTATTAAAGTGAGTGCTGTAGCAAAAGTGATGGCCGCACAATCACTAAATGAGCAGAAAGGGATATTCACACATCCATCTGATCAAATTCAGGCTTTGAGTGATGTATTGTAAAATACTTGTGTAATAGGCTATAAAAACGTTTTTCTTGGAAATGCCCAGCATAAAAAAGAAGGGAGTGCTTTAGACCAGGTCGCTACATTATGCTTCCCTCCCACCATTTCATAGTAGAAAATATCTTCTTGTCTTTTATATCCTTTTTTGGTTAATTCTTTGATAATATCAATTGTATCATCAATAGAGTCAATGATAAAATTACGGTTACGGTCAGCTGTTTCATCTTCTGTTCCGGTCATTAACCAGAACTTCACCGGAGGCTTTCCCTCAGTCTCCCTGATTACCTGGTGCATAATGCGGTCGTCATCCGTGTACCCGTCTTTCAGATCTTTTTTTCTCCACCAGAAAGAACCAGAGAAAACCCCGGCCAGGTCAAAGAAAGCATCGTTTTTCCAGACGATATCAAAAGCGGTTAAGCCACCTAATGAGCATCCGGCAAATGCACGTTTACCCAAAAAAGGCATTCCAGTTTCTTTTTCAAGGTAAGGCATTAATTCAAGGGTGATGAAGTTGGAATACGAATTAGCCTTGCTGCCCCTTGAAGCAAAATCAACAACTCCAGCTACACCATATTCCTGAAGCCGCTCTTCAGAAGCTCTGATTGCAGCAACAACAACGGGTTCAATTTTCTGATCTTCGTACAAACTGCTCAGGGTCTCCTGCAGGTTTAGTCCTGCAGCATCCTGTCCATCGTTTAACAACAACAAATTCAACTTTTCATTTCCCAGCAGCCCGGAAGGATAGAATAATTCTATTTCCACTATGCGCTGTAAATGAATGGACTCTAATTGACGGATAACTGGGGTTAACCCAAGAACTGATTTAGTAGTATACATAATTCAACGAATTCCCTTTCTCACAAATTCCCTGCAAATTTAACAATCTCCAGAAATAATTTATCTATTTTTTTGATACAAAAACCAAGCTAACACCATTCAGTTGATGCTTTTCACACCAAAACTTATACAGGTTTAATAAATTGATAAGAGATAAGAATAAATTTATTAAACCTTTTGGGTTTGAATGAGTTTTACATATCTTCAGTATACTAATAGGGAAAGCCGTGAAAGAAGAATATAAGAAATGGTACAGCCCCAATTTAAGTGGCGATATAGAACTCCTGACTTATGGCCATAGCGGGCAGCCGGTACTGCTTTTCCCCACAAGTAAAGGCCGTTATTATGAAACAAAAGATTTCGGTCTGATTGCTTCAGTACAACAGCTAATTGAGGAAGGAAAAATTAAAATATATTGTCCTGACAGTGTCGATGCACTGAGCTGGTATAATAAAGATATCTCTCCGGCAGGCCGCGCACACAACCACTCCTGGTATGATAAAATGCTGGTTGAAGAACTTTTTCCAATGGCAGCCCACGAAACCGGTTATCAGAAAGTAGTGGCAGCGGGATGTAGTTTTGGCGGCTATCATGCAGCAAATTTTGCTTTCAAACACCCTGCTTTAGTGAGTCATATGTTCAGCATGAGCGGAACATTTGATATTACTCCACAGACTGATGGTTATTATAACATTGATATTTACTATAATAACCCTGTTGACTTTCTTCCCCGCGATCAGGATCCTGATCTCTGGAATATCAATATTATATTGGGCACAGCAGACCGGGATATTTGTAAACCCTTTAATGAACGTTTATCAGGAATTCTTCATCAGAAAAACATAAACCATTGGCTGGATATCAGACCTGATGCGGATCATGACTGGCCAATATGGCGACAAATGTTCCCGGATTATTTAGCAAGGATATAACAACATCATAAAAAAGAACATAAACAATATTATAAAAAGCGACTACCTAAGTTTAAAATCTATGAAGAAAATAGGCATCTTATTCGGACAGGAACGATCATTTCCTGAAGCCTTCGTGAAACGTGTAAATGAATTAGGAAGCAAAGATTTCCAGGCGGAATTTGTCAATATCGATAAAATATTCCAGGCTGAACCATTGGATTATGCAGTAATCATTGACCGTATTTCTCAGGATGTTCCATTTTACAGAGCGTCCTTAAAAAATGCAGCAATCACAGGAACAGCAGTAATTAATAATCCTTTTTGGTGGAGTGCTGATGAAAAGTTTTTCAACAATGCGCTGGCTGTCAAATTAGGAATCCCCGTTCCTAAAACTGCCCTGATCCCTTCGCACGCCAGACCGGATGATACAAATGAAAATTCTTTCAGCAACCTGGCTTTTCCTTTTGACTGGGATAACATCTTTGAATACACGGGTTTCCCGGCTTATATGAAACCTTTTGACGGGGGCGGCTGGAAAGAAGTTTATAAACTAAATAATAAAGAGGAATTTTTCGACAAACATAGTCAGACGCATCAGCATGTGATGATGCTGCAGGAAGAAATCGAATTTGAGGAATATTTCAGATGTTATTGTATTGGAGGAAAATATGTTCGTATCATGCAGTATGAACCGCGTAATCCTGCGCATTTGAGGTATGCTGTAGAGGAAAAGGCTGCTAACGAAAAGCTGATTAAGACGATTCATGATTATGTGATTAAACTGAATCAGTATTTAGGCTACGATTTTAATACGGTAGAATTTGCAGTGCGCGATGGCATCCCTTATGCTATTGATTTCTGCAACCCTGCACCTGATGCAGATGTTAAAAGTGTGGGTCAGGAAAATTTCGACTGGGTGGTAGAACATTCGGCAAAATATGCAATAGAAAGAGCAAAAGCGCAGATTGATGGACAGGATAACTTAACTTGGGGCGAATATTTGAAGTCGGCTATCGCTGGAAAACCATTAACTGGTTCTGGTAAGCAGGCAAGAGCAGTTCCGGTCGAAGTGGGAGATTCAGCAAAGCTTAAAGTGAAAAGTTCAGCAAAAACTAAAACAGAGAGTTCAGCGAAGCCTAAGACAGAAAGCTCAGCAACAAGTAAATCTGAAGCTTTAGTAAAGCCTAAACCAGAAAGTCCGGCAAAGCCTAAAGCAACAGTAAAAAGCACTGGACTTACTAAAAAAGTTACAACGACGGTAACTGCTAAAACAGCGGCAGCAAAGAAAAAATAGATTCAATAAGGAGGTTCCAAGATGATGAATGAATTTACGCTCGGTGTAGAAGAAGAATATATGGTCATTGATCCGGTTACGCGTGAGCTAACCTCTCATGATCAGAAAATAGTGGAGGCTGCGCAAAAAATCCATAAGGACCAGGTAAAGGCAGAGATGCACCAGGCAGTTGTGGAAGTTGGAACTGGTATTTGCAAAAATACCGAACAAGCACGTCTGGAAATATCACAACTGCGCCATACAGTATCGGTACTTGCGGGCGAACAGGGCCTGCGTATTGGTGCTTCAGGAACTCACCCATTTTCACATTGGGAAAAGCAATTGATCACTGAACACCCAAGATATAGCGAAATTGTCAATGAACTTCAGGAGGCTGCACGCTCTAACCTGATTTTCGGTTTACATGTTCATGTAGGCTTCCAGTCACGGGAACTAGCCATTCACATTGCTAACCAGGTTCGTTATTTCCTGCCCCATGTATTTGCTTTATCTACAAATTCGCCTTTTTGGGAAGGCAGAAACACCGGGTATAAATCCTACAGAACAAAAATATTTGATAAGTTTCCAAGAACTGGCATCCCAGATGTATTCAATAGTATTGAAGATTATGATAACTATGTCAAGCTGCTGATCAAAACGAACAGTATTGATAATGCCAAAAAGATATGGTGGGATATTCGGGTACATCCATTTTTTGAAACTATTGAATTCAGGATTTGCGACTGTCCGATGTTGATTGATGAAACTATGGCATTTGTAGCATTGTTTCAGGCACTTTGTGCTAAATTGTATAAGCTTCGTCTTCAAAACATGAGTTTTATCAATTATTCAAGGGCGCTGATCAATGAGAATAAATGGAGGGCAGCCCGTTATGGAATTGATGGGAACTTAATTGACTTCGGTAAAGAAATGGAGATCAATTGCCGCAATCTTGTACTGGAACTATTAGATTTTGTGGACGACGTTGTGGATGAACTTGGATGCAGAGCAGACCTTAATTATATCCACAAGATTCTTGAAAATGGCACAGGAGCCGACAGGCAACTCGCAATTTATTCACAAACAGGCAGCTTTGAATCGGTTGTAGATTACATTACTTCACAAACTTTAATCGGAGCACACGGATGACAGAACAGCTAAAAGAAATTAAAGTTGCGGTCATAGACATGAATAACGGGTTCCCTAACCAGGGATTAAGAGGTATTCTGAATATTGTATCCACTTACAAAGAGGAGCATGAACTGGAGTTGTCCATTCAAGTATTCGATTTGAGAGTGAAAGATGAAATTCCAGGAACGGAGTTTGATATTTATATTTCAAGTGGTGGTCCGGGCAGTCCTTATGAGGGTGAAGGTCAGGAATGGGAAAACTCCTTTTTTAATCTCCTGGATGATTTAGAGGCCCATAATCAATCACACGAAGACAAAAAATATGCCTTCCTAATTTGTCACTCTTTCCAGATGGCCTGCCGAAAATATGGCTTAGGGATGGTTACTGAGCGGAAATCTAACGCTTTCGGGATTTTTCCGGTTACCTTAACAGCACACGGAGAGAATGATATTATCTATACCGGCCTTACCAATCCATTTTATGCAATTGATAGTAGAGACTGGCAGGTCGTGGATGCAGAGGACGAGACTTTCAGCGAAACCGGAGCGGAGGTTTTAGCATTGGAAAAAGAACGGCCTCATGTTAATCTGGAACGCTGTATTATGTCTATTCGTTTCTCTAAGGAATTTGTGGGTACCCAGTTTCATCCCGAAGCAGATCCGGAAGGGATGAGGTTATATTTACTGGAAGAAGAGAAGAAAAACACTATTATTGCTGCACATGGTGAAGAAAAATATCTTGATATGCTGGAAAGTCTGGATAATCCGGATAGAATCCTGCTGACACAGAAAACTATATTACCCAATTTTTTAACCGAAGCTATTCAATCTTTTAAAGAAGCCTGATATGGTCCGTACTTACAGGGAATATTTTAACCGGAACTTTACCACAGACAAGTATGTTCAGTTTTTACGTGTGCTTGGTGAAGATTATCCACCCCTAACAATCAGATTTGCCGAAACACCTGTATTCATTCCCGAGGATTTAAAAAATCAGCTGATCGAAGCGGGCGAAGAAATCATCAAATTAATCAAACAACCTGATTTCAAAGCCCTTACTGACAGCGCAATTCCTAAAGAGTGGATAGTTCCCAATGAAAATGATCATCCTCATTTTTTAGCATTCGATTTTGGCATTTGTAAAGATGAAAAGGGTCGTTTAGTACCCAGACTTATAGAAATGCAAGGATTCCCCTCTTTATTTGGTTTTCAGGCACATTTGGCTGATGCTTATAAAGATGCTTTTGAGCTGGATGACCTCGCAGATTTCAGCCCTTTTTTCCATGGGATAGATCAGCAAAGCTATATCGCGTTATTGAAAAAAGTGATACTAGGGCCTTTTGCTCCAGAAGAAGTTGCTTTAATGGATATCGACGCACCGAATCAGAAAACTGCTATTGATTTTTTTGTCACCGCCAAACATTTAGGGATACGAATTCTAAGTTTAACAGATATTTTTAAGGAAGGCGATCAGCTATTTTATAAAGAACAAGGCAAGAAAATCAGGTTAAGAAGGATTTATAACCGCCTGATTTTTGACGAAGTAAGTACACAACAGGAATTATTTAAGCTCAGTTTTGACCCGAGAGAAGAGCTGGATATCGAATGGATCACACACCCTAACTGGTTTTACCGGATCAGCAAATTCACTATGCCCTTTTTAAAGAATGAATTTGTACCTGAAACCCGGTTTTTAAATACTATTGAATTGATTCCTTCAGATTTGGAGAATTACGTACTCAAACCTTTGTTTTCATTTGCAGGAATGGGGGTGATTATAGACGTCACTATGGCCGATATTGATGCAATAGCTGATCCCGAGAACTGGATTTTACAAAGAAAAGTGAATTACGAACCTGTCGTTCAATCACCAGATGGCCTGGTTAAAGCAGAGCTTAGATTACTCTATATCTGGCCGGATGGAGAAGAGCCACAATTGTGTATTAACCTGGCCCGTTTAAGTAGAGGGAAAATGATTGGGGTACGTTATAATGCTGATTTTGACTGGGTAGGTGGCACTGTAGGACTAATGGCTCAGTAAATTTACATTTAGCAGACTCCCTGAATAAATCAATTGATTATAATTGTATTATGGATATTCAAGCTATTTTAGTAGGACTTTTATTTGTTGCAGCACTATTTTATATAGGCCGCATCATTTATCGCGCCGTATCCCCAAAAAGTGGAGGTTGCGGATCTAATTGCAAATGTGGTGTAGATTTTTCTAATATTGAAACTAAGAATAAATAGTTTTCATCTATATCAGTATGTTCCAACAGCTTAAAGATTACCTGCAAAAAAGGATTACAGTAACTGACGAGCAGTTCGAACTGATTTCAAGAGATATTAAGGTTAAAGTCATTGAAAAAAACCAGGTGCTTGTTGCCCCGGGTGAAATCAACTCTAAGGGCTATTTTGTGACCGAAGGGTTATTACGCTGCTATTCTATTGACAGCAAAGCAAAGGTCAATATTATTCAGTTTGCTCCTGAAAACTGGTGGATGTCTGAAAGGAACAGCCTTTTCAATGAACCTTCTGATTTCTATATTGATGCTGTAGAACGCACTACAGTATTACAGATCCCTAAAAATTATTTTGATGATGCAGCAAAAAACATCCCTTGTTTTGCTGATCTCAATTATACTATGCTGAACAATTCGATCCGCTTTATGCAGAAAAGGATCAATATGTTATTAAGCGCAACTGCTGAAGAAAGATATCTTGATTTTATCAAATTATATCCTAACCTGACGCTCCGTGTACCGCAATGGATGATTGCCTCTTACCTCGGTATTACACCAGAGTCTTTAAGCAGAGTACGTAAAGACCTCGCACACAAACATTTCAAAGTTTAACTATTTCTTATCATACATCAACACCCACGCCTAACATTAGCTTTAGATTTGTGTTATAATAAAAACCAATATTAAAACTAAAGATTATGGCAACTACTAAATGGGTATTAGATCCAACACACAGTGAACTTCAATTTAAAGTAAAACATTTGATGATCTCTACCGTAACTGGTAGTTTCAATGAGTTTTCTGCAGAATTAGATACCGACAATGACAATTTCGAACATTCAGCTGTTTCTTTCAAAGCAGGTGTTGACTCTATCGATACAGGTAACAAAGACAGAGACGGTCACTTGAAAAGTGGTGATTTCTTTAATGCTGCAGACTTCCCTTCTGTTTCTTTTGTTTCGACTTCATTCACTAAAGATGGTGACGATTATCAATTGAAAGGTGACCTGACTATCAAAGATGTAACTAAACCGGTTACTTTAGCTGTTGAATTTGGCGGAACTGCACAAGACCCATGGGGTAATACTAAAGCTGGTTTTACCATCAACGGAAAAATAAACAGAACTGATTTCGGTCTGACTTACAATGCTGCATTAGAAACCGGTGGTGTCATGTTAGGTGAAGAAGTTAAAATCTTAGGTGAACTGCAATTCGCAAAACAAGCCTAGTCAGTTAACTCTTTAAACCTGGTTGATTACTTCTTACAAAAACGATTTCTTATGGAAACCACTATAAAATCTGTTTCGGCTGTTTTAGCTGCACCAGCACCACACATGGTCGGTGATGGGTTTAAAGTGAGTAACTTTTTCCCGGGAGGCTATAAAATTAAAATGAGCCCTTTCTATATGCTCGATTTTAATGATAAAATGGAGCTTTCGCCAACGAATCAATTACGCGGCGTTGGCGTGCATCCGCACCGTGGTTTTGAAACAGTAACGATCGCTTACCATGGGGCTATTGCGCATCATGACAGCGCCGGAAACAGTGGGATTATTTACCCTGGTGATGTACAGTGGATGACAGCTGC
This sequence comes from Pedobacter sp. UYP1, assembly GCF_040547305.1. Classification (NCBI taxonomy): domain Bacteria; kingdom Pseudomonadati; phylum Bacteroidota; class Sphingobacteriia; order Sphingobacteriales; family Sphingobacteriaceae; genus Pedobacter; species Pedobacter sp. UYP1. Next base: position 69,117 of record NZ_JBEPPL010000017.1, read on the forward strand.
AAGCGGTATCCTTCATAAAGAATATCATGAAAAGGAATTCAGCAGGAAAGGCGGGCTTTTCCAGATGGTTCAGCTGTGGGTAAACCTCCCTGCTAAGGACAAAATGAGTAAGCCTAAGTATCAGGAGATTCAAAATGATACTATCGGAAGATACGTTTTACCCGAAAATACAGGAAAAATAGAGGTTATCGCAGGCCAGTATATGGATGTCATAGGGGCTGCAACTACTTTCAGCAAGATGAATGTATACAATGTACATTTAAATGCTGGCGGAGAAGCGGTCTTTAATTTTCCAGCCGATTTTAACACTGGTCTATTGATTATAGAGGGAAATCTCGTCATCAATGGAGAAAAAGCAGCTGGAAATGAATTCGTATATTTTAAGAATGATGGGGAGGAAATTCATGCTAAGGCTTCAGAAAATAGTATTATTTTGGTTTTAAGTGGTGAACCTATCGATGAACCAATAGCACAATACGGGCCATTCTTAATGAACAATCAGGCAGAAATAAAATTAGCCATAAGCGATTACAATGAAGGTAAATTTGGTTACCTCGAAGATTAATATTCTAAGGAAACCAAACCTGCATATAAATGAGAAAGCCTCTGAATCTTAAGATTCAGAGGCTTTCTCATTTATTTTTTAGCAGGCTTTGAATGATCTGTCTGCAAGCTGTCAATTAGCGTAGTATCAGAACTCTTTTGCTGCGCTGGCTGTGAAGAAGCCTTAATATTAGTATCTATTTTTACTGAATCAGGAACTTTCTCGCTTCCTTTATCACCCATGGTACAGGATGAAATAGAAACGGCTGTTATTCCCGCTATGAGTAAACATTGGAATGAGTTTTTCATAATAAGGGTTTTTTCTAAACAACGCCCTTGCAGCACCAATTGTTTTTTATTTTTCAATCAGGCAAACCGCATAAGCAACAACCCCCTCTTCCCGGCCAATAAAACCCATTGTTTCATTCGTAGTGGCTTTAATGGAAATATCTTCTGTTGACATACCGATAGCATCAGCAATATTCTGTTGCATCTGTGGAATATGCGGATTGATTTTCGGTGCCTCCAGGCATAACATCGCATCAATATTTCCAATGCTCCATCCTTTTTCAGTCAGCAGTTTTACAGTTTCCTGTAAAAGAATCACACTACTGATCCCTTTCCACCTTGGATCTGTATTTTTAAAATGGAAGCCGATATCGCGAAGATTCGCAGCCCCTAATAAAGCATCACAAATTGCATGCAATAAAACATCGGCATCTGAATGTCCAAATGCTCCCTGATGGTGTTCAAGATTCACTCCTCCAACCACAAATGGATGACCACCTTTTAACTGGTGTACGTCAAATCCAAATCCTACTTTAATCTTCATTTTTATTTATATTTATTTACTGGTATTCCCCAAATTAAACAATAAGGTAAACCTTAAAGTATTCGCTAACGGGCTTTTTCTGGCACTTGCAGCCAGGTAAGATACATCGAAATTAAAATTTTCATATTTAAAGCCTGTACCTAAGGTAAAATATCTCCTGTCCCCTTTTTGCGGACTTTCATAGAAATAACCAGTTCTGAGTGCAAATTTCTTATTGTACCAATATTCCAGCCCTGAAGCGATATTGATCTCCTTTACTTCTTCATTGAAGCCTCCCGGCGCATCGTTGAACGAGCCAAAGATACCAGAAGGAACTGAACGGTCAGGATCTCTGCCCGATTGTATACTTCCATCCTGATTATAAATCGGCTGGGTAGGTACTAAAAGTTTATTGAAATCAAGTGCAAGCGTTATTTCATTATAATCATCCAGGATCAGCGTTGCAGCTCCACCGATTTTCAGGTTTGTCGGCAGAAAAGCACTCTGACCGCCATCTACATAACTCATTTTTGTACCGATGTTTGAAATATTCGCACCAGCGGATATAATTGCATCATGTCCAAGCATATAGGTTGGCTTTTTGAAATAAGCAGAAACATCCACCGCAAGAGATTTACCCGCTTTTGATTGCTGTCCGACACCAAAGTTTCCTGCTGCCAGGTTTGAATAAATATATCTGACAGAGGTTCCTAAAGAGAATGAATCCCCAAAACGACGGGCAAAAGTTGCATCAATAGCTAATTCACTTGGACTGGAAGTACCCAGTTCTTGCTGATTTGCATCAGTCAGTTGTATTTTACCCAGAGAAAAATAACGCATTGAAGCAGCTAAAGTTGTTCTTTCATCCAGTTTATAAAAGCCACTCAGGTAGCCTAAATTAATATCAGAAACAATACTTCTCAACCATGGACTGTAAGAAGCTGAAAACCCATATTTCTCTTCCAGAAAAGCAAGTTTGGAAGGGTTAATACTACCAGAATTCGCGTCTGGTGAGATCGCCACACCAGCTTCTCCCATCCCTCCAACTCTCGCATCGGGGGTGATCAGTAAAAACGGGACTGCCGTTTTCAAGCTGTTAAACCTGCTGCCATTGCTTTGTGTTTCTGGTGTCTGGGCCTGCAGAGAGAAAGTTTCTACAGCAAAAAAGAAGCAAATCAATAGAAATCTTGAAGAGCACTTCAGTTTTATTATCCTCATTAATTGATTTTCTTTTTCAGGTTCATAGATAGGTATGGGTCAGTGTTGACTCTCTTTTTCAAATATAATTTAAATAAGCAATTTATTTAAATTAAGACTTAACATTTGTGCGGATATATATTGCAAGATGTTAATCTATGATGATATTATTCAATTATTTTGTTTCATCGATCTTTTTTTGTGTAATTTTAACAGTTAGAATAGCTCAATACGCAATTATGGAAAAAACATACCTATATTCATTTGCTTTTTTATTGTCTGTTTCCTCAATAATTTCGTGCACATCGAAAAAAAGTGCAACCTCCGAAAAGACAGGATTAGCATACAATAGACCAGAAAACGGAGGGTTTCAGGTAAATAACAAATTCAAACGCGGACCTGGTCCGGGTTTGGTTGAGATTGAAGGTGGTGTATTTGTGATGAGCGGAAGCGCGACCAATGTTCCGGGGCAAGAGCTCAAAGATTATAACCACAAAAGAGAAACAACAGTATCTTCCTTCTACATGGATGAGACTGAGGTTTCCAATACAAACTGGTTAGAATACCTCAACTGGATCAGAAAAGTTGACCCAACTAACTACGAATATTATTACAACGAGTTACCTGATACGCTGGTTTGGCGCAGGCCTCTTTCTTACAATGAACCTTACGTTGACAATTATTTAAGACACCCTGCTTATCAGGACTATCCTGTGGTAGGCGTAAGCTGGGAACAGGCACAAAGATATTGTGAATGGAGAACAGATATCGTCAATGAATCTCTTTTAAGGGAGCAAAATTATATGACCAGCTACAAGGACCTGAACGGTACTGGTAAAAATGGTAAAAAAACAAATGCAGCAGCTACTGCGGCTAAACCAACCGGCCCTTTCAATACAGACATTTATTTAAATGGACAGTATGACGATAAAGGAACTAAAGCCATGAAAGATTTTAGTCCTGCGGCTACTGCAGCCAATGCAAACGCTAAAGGTCAAAAAGGCGGTGCAACCAGGAATGTAAGACTAGAAGATGGTATTATCAAACAACCTTACCGCTTGCCAACAGAAGCTGAATGGGAATATGCAGCTTTAGGTTTAATCGGAAATACGAACTATGAGAATATCTCCAGCAACAAGATCTATCCATGGGATGGTTTGGGTATCAGTTCTGCGAAGAACAAGACCCGCGGTTTGATTCTGGCCAACTTTAAAAGAACTAAAGGTGACTACATGGGTGTTGGCGGTACGCTGAATGATAAAGGAAGTATTACTGTTCCTGTTCGCTCTTATGTACCTAATGATTTCGGTTTATACAATATGGCCGGAAACGTGAATGAGTGGGTAGCCGACGTTTACCGCTCTAATACTTTTGCGGATGCAGATGCTTTAAACCCATACAGGGGAAATTACTACCAGGACAAAAAGGTTGCTGATCCATTAACAGGCAGGCTAGAGAAAGACGCTTACAACAGACCTATTATGACTGCTGCTGTTTCTGGTAAAAAACAAACCTGGGCAGAGAAACAAGCTGCTACTGCTAAAGCAGATACGGTAAAGAATTCTTATGCTGACCAAAGAGGTTTCCGCGATGAGGAAAACAAACTATACGGTGAAATTACACTGGTCAACAATAAATCAAGAGTTTACAAAGGTGGCTCGTGGGATGATCAGGCTTTATGGTTAAATCCTGCGACCAGACGCTTCTTACCACAAGATGAGTCTACTGCTGATATTGGTTTTCGTTGTGCGATGACCATGCTGGGTGCTTCTGAGATCCGCTCTGTCGGAAAACCTCAGTTTAAGCCTAAACAGCAAAAGCCTTTCAATGCGAAAAAGAAATAAACTAAAATAAGCTCATAAAAAAATAGGAACTTTTTAGTTCCTATTTTTTTATGAGCTTATTTTAGACAATTATATTATCTCAAATAATTATACAAATTCTATTAAAACCTGGTTCTTCTCGACTTTATCACCTGTGCTGACATTTATCTTTTTGATCACTCCTTCAGTGACCGATTTCAGCATATTTTCCATTTTCATCGCCTCCAGTACCAGCAGGTTATCACCTTTGTGAACCTCCTGCCCTTCAAAAACGCTGACATTCAATACTAAACCTGGCATAGGCGCTTTAACCTCTCTTGCTGTTTTCCCACTACCAGCACCCATTCCCATTGCTTTCAGTAAACCATCAAACTGATCTTCGATCGCTACTTCATAAAGTTTCCCATTTATTTTAATAACTGAGGTTTTATCTTCGTGATTCTCAGAGACCACTTCAGCATTATACGACTTGTTTTTATAGATGAAATGCAGATGACCATCCTGAAGCTCCCTTACATCTACCGGAATCGTTTCACCATTCAGTTGTAAAGCATCATTTACAGCCAATAAATCAAAATCATAAGTATCATTTACTTTTATCTTATACATATCAATGGGTTAAAACATAACTGACTAAATTTGCGCCCATTTTAAGCGCATTACTTCTTTTTTCGGCTGTATCTCCCGGATAAGTCCCGAAGTCTTCCCAGCCGTTCCCTAAATCACATTCATAGGTATAATAACAAACTATTCTCCCTTCCCATATTAAAGCAAAACCTTGCGCCCGTTTTCCATCGTGCTCATGTATTTTGGGCAAACCATTCGGAAACTTAAATTTTTCACTGTAAATCGGGTGATTAGCAGGCAATTCGATAAATGATAACTCAGGAAATACCTTTTTCAGCTGTATCCGTACATATTTGTCCAGACCATAGTTATCATCAATATGCAAAAAACCTCCCCCTATCAGATAACGACGGATATTTTGCGCTTCCTGAGCACTGAATACTACATTACCATGCCCGGTCATATAGACAAAAGGATAATTAAAAATTTCAGGACTGCCCGCTTCTGCTACAGCTTCATCGGGAGCGAAATTAGTATGCAGGTTCTGATTACAAAACGCAGCCAGGTTACCTAAAGCGGTCCTGTTGCCATACCAATCCCCACCACCACTATATTTAAGTCTTGCCAGCTGATAAGCAGGGGTATGAAAACTGCTTGTCAATAAAACCAGTAAAGGGAAAAAGATTAGGAGCTTGAATTTCATCTATTTAAGTAATTCACCTCAAAACATGCAGCCAAAGCAGCAGTTTCTGTCCTGAGACGTGTATTACCTAAAGTTAATGGTTTAAAGTCATTTTGCAAAGCCAGCTGTATTTCATTTGGTGTGAAATCTCCTTCCGGCCCGATCAGGATCAGATAATTCTGACCTGGCTTGGAAACCTGGCTGATAAAGCCGCGTGGTTCTCCAGCTACACAATGTGCAATCATTTTATAGTCGGCGGTATTTTTACTAATAAACTCCTTAAAGCCAACAGCATCATTTAATACCGGATGATAAGCCTGCAGCGATTGCTTGACTGCCGAAGTGATCACTTTATTCAAGCGTTCTTCTTTAACAATCTTACGCTCCGAACGCTCACAGATCAGCGGGGTAATGGTATCAATTCCAATTTCCGTTGCCTTCTCCAGGAACCATTCCAGCCTGTCTATATTTTTTGTCGGAGCCACGGCAATATGAAGGCCGTGGTTTCTCTTTTGATATTCCCTGGTAGTCTTTAACACACGCAAGGTTACATTTCTTTTAGATTCAGCGATGATCTCTGCTTCATACAGCCCGCCTTTACCATCAATCAGGTGTACGACGTCACCGATTACCAGGCGCAATACTTTCATACAATGCCTGCTTTCTTCCTCATTTAAAATATAGGAATCAGCGGTAATATCCGGCGTATAAAAAACATGCATCTTATTTAATTTTAGTGATTATCTACCAGATCATTGTTACTGATCACCAATTCAAGCTTGATCGTTTCAATGTTTTGTTCTGTCTTTTTCAGAATGGTAAATAAATAGCCATAACATTCTTCACTATCCCCTACGTCCGGGATCTTTCCGAAAGCATGAGATACCAGACCACCAACAGTATCAAAATCCAGATCTTCAGGAAGATCATGTGGAAGGTGTTCATTCACATCATAAACCGTTGCATAAGCATTGATCACGAACTCTGTATCAGAAATCTTTTCTACTGTAGGCTTCTCTTCATCGTACTCATCCTGAATCTCCCCTACAATTTCTTCTACAATATCTTCTAGCGTCACCATACCTGCTGTACCACCAAATTCATCGATGACAATGGCAATCTGAATGCGTTTCTGCTGAAGCTCACTTAACAGATCATTGATCTTTTTCGTTTCCGGAACGAAATAAGGCTTTCTGATAATATCTTTTAATGACCACTCTTTATTTCCTGCCAGTAAAGGCAAAACATCCTTAGCATGTATAATACCGATAATCTTATCAATAATATCATCATATACCGGCATCCTTGAATATCCCTCAGCGATAATTAGTGTAATCACTTCCTCTTTTGGCGTAGACAGTTCAATACCCGAAATCTTGGTTCTGGGTACCATAATATTTTTAACCACACGTTCATTGAAATCAAAAACGTTGCGGATGAGTTCATGCTCGTTGTTATCCAGCGCGCCACTCTCTCTTCCCTGATCTAACAGGTAATATAGTTCTTCTGTACTGTGTACCGCCTCGTGACCACCAACTGTCGAAATACCAAAAATTTTCAGAATAATATTCGCAAACCCATTCAGTAACCAGATAAACGGTCTGAAAACTACATAGAAAACCTGTAACGGAACAGAGATAAAAAGTGTTGTAGCTACGGGGCGCTGAATAGCAATTGATTTTGGTGCAAGCTCTCCGAATACGATGTGCATAATCGTAATAAAACTGAATGCAATAATTGGAGAAGCAGTTTTCGAGAAGGAATCGATGAATGCAGGGGACTGGTTTAATGAAGTTAATAGATTGTGTAACAGATGTTCCATTACTGATTCTCCAACCCAGCCTAATCCCAGTGATGCTAATGTAATACCCAGCTGCGTTGCAGCCAGGTACCCATCAAGATGTTGTGTAATATATTTAGCAATATTAGCTACTCTATTACCAGATTTAGCCTTAATTTCTATTTGCGACGCTCTGACTTTAACGATTGCAAACTCAGCTGCAACGAAAAAGCCGTTTAAGACGACTAAGAAAAAGGTTAAGAATATTTGAAAGCCCATTAAGAGTTGTTTCTAAATGTACTATTATAAAGCTCTATACTTTCTTCAATAACTTTATAAGCATAAGTAACGCCCATCAACTTTTCGATAGTTACGTTCTTTTCTTCTAAAGCCTTATAATCCTGGAAGAATCTTACGATTTCTTTCATCTGGTGTGGTGGCAATTCAGAGATGTCATTGATATAGTTTACTGACATATCATTTTTTGCTACAGCGATGATTTTATCATCCTGCTCACCATTATCTACCATGTGCATTACACCAATAACTTTTGCCTCAACAATAGATAAAGGGTAAACATCCACAGAACACAAAACAAGGATATCTAATGGGTCATTGTCATCACAGTAAGTCTGAGGAATAAAACCATAGTTTGCAGGATACATGACAGAAGAAAACAGGACACGATCCAATTTAATCAAATGAGAGTCTTTATCTATTTCGTATTTAGCTTTTGATCCTTTAGGAATTTCAATAATAGCATTTACCGATTCTGGTAAATTAGCACCTGGAGAAACACTGTGCCAGGGATGTTTTGTGTCTATTTGCATTTTTTTAATGTTGTTATTTATTCTCTTCGTTTGTATGTACCCGCTTCTTCAAAAAAGTATAGAGCAGCGGGATAGTAGTTATAACCATAAAACCTACAATAATATAAAGCAGGTAAGCGTTGATTTCCTTTTCAAATTTCTTGCCAAGAAAATAGCCCAGCAAAGTTAAAGATGTTATCCATAAAAAAGCACCACAAATATTATATAGTGCGAACCTCTTAAAATCCAGTCTGACAACTCCGGCAATGATTGGCGCAAAAGTCCTGACAATGGGAACAAATCGTCCCATAATTAAAGCAAAAGCACCTTGTTTGTGATAGTAAGCTTCTGCAGCTTTAAGATAGCGTTTTTTGAAGAAAAAAGTGTCTTTACGATCGTATAAAACAGGCCCTGTTTTCTTTCCGAACCAATAACCAGTAAAATTACCTGAAACAGCCGATACAATCAGACCAAAGATAAGCACGTAAATATTTACGTCAAGTTTACCCGTCGCCACGAACATCCCGGCAAGAAACAGTAAGTAATCCCCAGGTAAGAAAAATCCAAAAAATAATCCTGTCTCAGCAAAAATTACGAATATCAGGACGTAAAAGCCACCTTCTTTAAGTAATTTCTCAGGATCAATAAAGTGATGTACGGAGGTCCAGAAATCGTGCATAGTTCAAGTAATCGTAAAATTACAAATAATTTCCTGAGAAATGCCTATATCAGATTTAATATTATAGTTGGATAAACTCCTAAGAATATTGTGATGATTACTGATAAAATTAAAACCACTTTGTATTGAACCGGCGTTTCTAACACAACCTCAGAGCCCTCTTTAAAGTACATGGCAACAATTACCCTTAAGTAATAATAAAAGCCTACAAGCGCATTTAAAATCGCAAATGCAACCAGGTAAACCTGGTATTCATTCATCACATTTAAAAACATCAGGTATTTTCCTATAAAACCAGCAGTAAGCGGTATACCTGCAAGAGAAAGCATCGCAATAGTCAATGCCAGTGCCACTAAAGGATTGCGTTTTCCCAATCCGTTGAAACTCTCAAAATTATCATGGCCTGTTTTCTGTTTCACTAAAATTAATACAGCGAAAGCAATAATACTGGCAAAAGTATAGGCTGCTGCATAAACCATTACATTGTTTGCCGAATTGGCAGTCAAAGTAACTAAAGAGAATAACAGGTAACCTGCATGAGAGATACTTGAATAAGCAAGCATCCTTTTGAAGTTCTTTTGGAAAAGGGCTGTCACGTTACCGATAAATAAGGTAATGCATACGATAGCCATCAATGGTGGCATCCAGAAATCATGAAGCGGAGCAAAAGTACCAGCGAAAAGACGCAGGAAGGCTGCAAAACCAGCAGTTTTTACTACAGTAGACATGAAAGCAGTAATCAGAGAAGGTGCCCCTTCATACACATCCGGAGTCCAGAAGTGGAAAGGTGCAGCACCGATTTTAAAACATAGGCCTACCATGATCAGGATTACCCCAGGATAAAACAATGGAGATACTGCCTGGTAGTTTCCGATCAGGTACTGATTGATTGCATGCAGGCTGAATGAGCCTGTAGCACCATAAACTAAAGTAATCCCGAACAAAAGGAAACCTGTAGAAAAGGCACCCATCAGGAAGTATTTTAAAGAAGCCTCATTGGAAGCAAAATTGCTCTTCCGGATACCCGCGAGGATATATAAAGCCACTGACATAATTTCTATTCCAATAAATAACATGGACATATTCGTATAAGATACCATGATCACGATACCCGCAAGCGCGAATAAGATCAAAGTATAATATTCTGCCACATTTTCACTGTCCTTCGCAAAGTAATTCTGCGTCAGTAAAAAGATGAAAATTGTCCCTAAAATAGTAAGAGAGGAAAAAGCGATGGCAAAATTATCCATCTCCATCATTCCATAATACACCGTATTAGAATTCCATGCGGTAACTGCAAAGGCCAGAGAGATCAATAACCCCACAAGAGTTAGTGGTAACAAAGCTTTCTTCGCTTTGAATAAACCTGCATAAAGCACCGCTAAAGCTGTAACAACAATTGTTATAATGATATTCATTTCCTTATTTTACCGATGTTAATTTTTGATTTACCTGTTCTAATAATTGTTGTACCGAAGCTTCTGACAAATGCAGAATTGGCTTAGGATATACTCCCAATACGATAATCAACGCACAAATTATAACCAATACAATTTGTTCTGTTCCTTTAATGTCTGCAAATCCAAGTGTTAATTCATTGGTTTTGCCCAACATGATGTTCTGATACAGGCGGAACATATATACCGCACCAAAAATAACTGTCAGACCGGCAAATACGACAGCCCAGATATTGTACTGGTAAATACCGATCAGCAATAAAAACTCTCCGATGAAACCGTTGGTTCCTGGTAAAGCTACCGTTCCCAATACAATGATCAGGAATGCAATCGCCAGTTTTGGTGCTGATTTCGCAATACCACCCAACTCAGCAATTGTATTTGTTTTTACTCTGGAGAAAATAATGTCCAGGACAAAGAATAACCCGATCACGTTCACACCGTGACTTAACATCTGGATCATTGCACCTTGCATACCCTGCGTATTTAAAGCGAAGATACCTGCAGAGATCAACCCTACGTGGGCAATAGATGAATAAGCAATTAGTCTTTTCGCATCTTTCTGTTTGAAAGCAATTAAAGAAGCATATACGATTCCGATGATAGACAGAATGATCGCAGTATTGCCCCATTCTTGTACACCTGCTGGTACGATTGGCAATAACCATCTGATTACACCATAAATACCCATTTTCAGCATGATCCCCGAAAGTAACATCGTACCTGCTGCCGGTGCCTCAGTATAGGTATCCGGCTGCCAGGTATGGAAAGGGAAAATTGGCATTTTAATCGCAAAAGCAATAAAGAACGACCAGAATATCCACCCCTGCTGAACAGGATCTAAATGAAGCTGGTAGAATGCTTGTATATCAAAGTTGTGTGCAGGATTCTGTAAGTACAGATAAATAATACCTAATAACATGAATAAAGAACCAGCAATCGTGTATACAAAGAATTTCATGTTTACTTTAATGCGGTCTTTACCTCCCCATATTGCACAGATAAAATAAATTGGAATTAATGCTGCTTCCCATCCGATATAGAATAAGAAAGCATCCATTGCTGTAAATACAACCAGTAAACCTGCCTGCATAAATAAGATTAAAGCAAAGAAACCAGCTGGTGATTTATAGTTATGCTGATAACTGGCCAGGATAATAATTGGTACCAGTACATTGGTCAGCAATACTGTGATTAAGCTGATCCCGTCGATACCTGCATGGAAATGAATTCCAAGATCCTGTATCCAGGGCAGGTTAACGACAAATTGTGTACTTGCATCCGGGATAAACTGTCCGGCAACAACAGCTGTTAATGCCAATGAAGCAACAGCGAAAACCAGGGCTACATGTTTAGCGGCATTGCCGGTAAATGCTGTAACCAGTGCACCAACTACTGGCAGAAATATTAGAAGTATTAAAAGTTGTTCCATTATGTTTTCTTGGACGATCTTTTATAGAGATAAATAAGTATACAATAACAACGAGATGATTCCAACCACCATCATAAAAATATAGAAGCCAACATTACCAGATTGCAGTAATCTTACTCCTTTACTCGCTTCCGATGTGCTCCATCCTAAACCATTGACAATACCGTCAATAATCTTTTTATCAAATACCTTATAAAAGAATACTGAAATAGCATCCAGAGGTTTTCTGATTAAAGTATCATAAATTTCATCTACATAGAATTTATGATAAGACAGTTTAGCCAGTGCGGAACGTTGTCCTTCGTCTGCCACAGGAACATGATTTTGTTTCACGTATTTGCTATAAGCAAATGCGATAGAAATCAACACACCTACAACCGAAACAGCCATTAAAATATATTCAGTAGCATGATCCGGTGCTTCTCCATGATGCTGGATAACCGGCGCAAGCCAATGTGACAACCAATGTGAACCTCCCAATGACTCCGGAACACCAATTGCACCACCGATTGCTGAAAGCACGGCAAGAACGATTAATGGGATAGTCATACTTTTTGGAGACTCATGAATTTTTTCTTCAGCATGGTGCGTTCCTCTGTATTTACCGAAAAAAGTAAGGAACAACATTCTGAACATATAAAATGCAGTTAAAAAGGCAGTAAATACACCAATTGCCCACATTACTTTGTTATACTCGTATACATGAGAAAGGATCTCGTCTTTCGAGAAGAAACCTGAGAACGGAGGTAAACCTGAAATCGCAATCGTACCAATCAGCATGGTTAAGAAAGTAACCGGAAGTTTTTTACGCAAACCACCCATATGTCTCATATCCTGCTCATGGTGCATCGCATGGATCACCGATCCTGCACATAAGAACAATAATGCTTTAAAGAAAGCATGTGTAATTACGTGGAAGAAAGAACCGTTATAAGCACCAACTCCTAATCCTAAGAACATATATCCCAATTGAGATACCGTAGAATAAGCCAGTACTTTTTTAATATCTGTTTGCGTCAGGGCAACCAATGCACCCATAACAGCTGTTGTCAAACCAATAATTGCAATTAAGTGCTGTACTACCGGAGCCAGGTCAAACAAGACATTTGAACGTGCAATCATATAGATACCAGCAGTTACCATCGTTGCCGCGTGAATCAGGGCAGAAACCGGTGTTGGACCAGCCATCGCATCCGGTAACCAGGTAAACAACGGAATCTGTGCAGATTTACCACAGGCACCTACAAATAATAACAAAGCAATTAATGCAATGGTAGAATTGCCAGGCACCATATTACCCGCCAGCGGGAATATTTTAGAGAACTCTACACTACCGAATGTAGTGAAGATCAGGAATACCGCGATTAAAAAGCCTAAATCACCAATACGGTTCATCACGAAGGCTTTCTTTGCTGCTGTTGCATAACTGCTGTTGGTAAACCAGAAGCCGATCAGTAAGTAAGAGCACAAACCAACACCCTCCCATCCGATAAACATCACGATATAGTTTGATCCAAGAACCAGCAACAACATGAAAAAGATAAACAAGTTTAAATAGCTGAAGAATTTACCGAATCCTTCATCATCATGCATATATCCGATCGAGTATACATGAATCAGGAAACCAATTCCGGTAATGATCAGTAACATGATTGAACTCAATGGATCTACCAGGAAGGAAACCGGAATTTTTAATGACCCAGCACTGATCCAGTCAAATAAGAAAATCTCATGCGATTTCACAGCATCATTGCCTAAAGCTAAAAAGATGCCGATACTAATCACAAAAGATATGAATATCACGCTACTCCCAATAAAACCGATCAGGTTTTTGGATAATGTATTTCTCCCAAGACCGTTGATGATAAAGCCTAAAAGAGGAATTAACGGAACCAGCCAAACTAAATTTATCATTTTATAATTTATTCTTAATAATTACCACTTAAGGCGATTCAATACATTAATATCTGTAGACTGCGTATTTCTGTAAACCATTACAATAATACTTAAGCCCACTGCTACTTCGGCCGCTGCCAAAGCCATGATGAAAAATACAAACACCTGCCCCGAAGGATCGTTGCTATGTACAGAGAAAGCAGTAAGTAATAAATTAACAGCATTCAGCATCAATTCTACCGACATAAAAATTACGATAGCATTTCTGCGGGTCAGTACGCCTATTACACCGATGGTGAAAATAATAGCACTTAACCATATATAATGATTAAGCGGTACACCCTGTAAGGTTTGAGTAAGATTATTCACTATACTTTTTCTTTTTTAGTTAATAATACGGCACCCACCATAGCTGTAAGCAATAGAATTGAAGACAACTCGAAAGGCAGCATAAATGGACCGAACAATTCTTTACCCAGGTTCTTAACCAGACCTAAGTTTGGATTCTGCAATACCAATGGATCAGATACAGCTGTGGCCTTTAAAGAGCCAATCAGTGTCACAACCAGACAACATCCGGCAACGATACCTACAACCTTTACTAAACCAGACTTCAGCGGTTCATTCTCTTTATTGAGATTGAGCAGCATCAGGACAAACAGGAAGAGTACCATAATTGCCCCCATGTACACAATAAAGTTTACCACTGCCAGAAACTGCGCATTAAGCAAAATGTAATGGACTGTGAACGTAAAAAACGTTACGATCAGATAAAGTACACTATGCACCGGGTTCTTTGCGAAAATCACCATCAGTGAAAAGAAAATACTTAAAAAAGCGACCAAATAGAATACTGATGTACCCATTTATTATTTTTGTTTTAAAGCCGTAAACGGCAAATGTATAAACTGTTTATATCAAGAAGCAGTTACCCGCTTCAATTTCATTATTTCTTTACCAAAGGCTCTTCTACCAGCTTATCTTTACCGTAAATAAAGTCTTTACGTAAATAATCTGAAGGAACGATCGGGCCATCCAGGTAAATTGCTTCTTTTGGACAAGCCTCTTCACATAAACCACAGAAAATGCAGCGCAGCATATTGATTTCATATACAGCCGCATATTTCTCTTCTCTATACAAGTCCTTTTCTTCTGGTTTACGCTCAGCAGCAATCATAGTGATCGCTTCTGCAGGGCATGATAATGCACATAATCCACAAGCAGTACAACGTTCCTTTCCGTCTTCATCTCTTTTAAGGGAATGCATCCCTCTCCAGTTGATAGACATTTCACGCTGAACTTCAGGATACCTGATCGTTGCTTCTTTTTTGAAGAAGTGGCTGATCGTGATAGCCAGTCCCTTTCCTAATGCAGGCAGATACATCCGCTCCGCAAAATTAAGTGGCTTTTGTATTAATATTTTCTTTTTACTGGTTAATGGTTCCATTAAACCTCCTTTTATATTCCGCTGAGCGGATAGTTAAAACTTTTCTACTATTGCAATCACAATACCTGTGATAATTACGTTCGCTATGGCAATTGGGATCAGTACTTTCCAGCCCAAATGCATTAGCTGATCATAACGGAAACGAGGAATTGTCCATCTTACCCACATAAAGAAAAATATGAAGGCAAATATTTTAGCGAACAATACGGCTGTCCCGATTAATGGTGCGATCACAGGACCAACTTGCGTCAGTACCCAGTCCATACCCGGATAATTGTAACCTCCGAAGTATAAAGTAGCCATTACCGCCGAAGACACAAACATATTGATATATTCTGCAAAAAGATAAAAACCTAATTTCATCGAAGAATACTCTGTATGGTATCCACCGATTAATTCAGTTTCACACTCCGGTAAATCGAATGGTGCCCTGTTGGTTTCAGCGAATGCGCAAATGATAAATAGCAGGAAGCCTAATGGCTGATAAAGCACATTCCAGCGCCATCCGTGCTGCATATCCACGATTTCTTTCAAACTCATCGTATTGGTCACCAATAATAAGGCGATAATAGAAAGCCCCATTGCAACCTCATAACTGATATTCTGCGAAGCCGCACGAATAGCACTTAAAAGAGAGTATTTATTGTTAGAAGCCCAGCCCCCGATCATCACGCCATATACACTTAGAGAAACTACCCCAAAAATATATAGAACACCTACGTTAATATCAGTAACCTGTAAAGGAATAACCCTTCCGGCAGCCGTAGTAATCGGGCTTCCCCATGGAATAACAGCAGTTCCGATACAGGCGGTCAGCATCGCTAAACCCGGCCCAACCATAAACAACCACTTGTTTGCATGCGTAGGAATAATTTCTTCCTTCATGAACATTTTCAGTCCGTCTGCCAAGGGCTGCAAGATCCCGAAAGGGCCTGCACGGTCTGGTCCAAGCCTATCCTGCAAGAAAGCAGCAACTTTTCTTTCCGCATATGTAGAATACATAGCGATAACTAAACTTATACCAAAAATGATAGCGACCAGTATAAATTTTTCTATGACGAATGAGATATCCATTAGAATTTAGCGGTTTTTTCCAGTTCAACTTTATTAGCTTCCTGCAAACGAAGATCTTCCTGAATTACAGGTAACGGGATCATCGTTTCGTAATGGTTAGAAGAGATTACGGAAGTATCACTGATATGCGTAGGATGCTCAATAGTCCAGTCTGCAGTTTTCTTTTTATCAAAGCGGCAGGTATTACAAATGAATTCTTCCACTTCACCATAAATGTCTTTACGGGCAGTTACCCTTAAAACATCTTCCCCTTTGTACCATAAAGTCACTTTACCACTACAAGTAGGGCAATCTCTATGTGCATCTACAGGTTTTGTAAACCAAACCCTGTTTTTGAAACGGAAAGTTTTATCAGTTAAAGCTCCAACCGGACATACATCAATTACGTTTCCGGAGAAGTCGTTATCAACAGCAGTCTGGATATAAGTAGAAATTTCTGAATGATCACCTCTGTTTAAGATACCATGAACACGTTTATTCGTGATCTGATCTGCTGTAAACACACAACGGTAGCATAAAATGCACCTGTTCATATGTAACTGGATCTTATCTCCTATATCGATACGCTCAAAAGTACGGCGCTCAAATTCATAACGTGTTTTCTGTAAACCGTGTTCATAACCCAGATTCTGCAAATCACATTCTCCAGCCTGGTCACATACAGGACAATCAAGCGGGTGATTAATCAACAGCATTTCTACCACACCACTTCTGGCTTCAATTACTTCAGGAGAAGTAATATTCTGCACTTCCATTCCGTCCATTACTGTAGTACGGCACGAAGCAACCAGCTTAGGCATCGGTCTTGGGTCTTTTTCAGATCCCTTGCTTACTTTTACGATACAAGTACGGCACTTACCTCCGCTACCTTCCAATTTGGAATAGTAGCACATAGCAGGAGGCACAATGTCCCCTCCTATTTGCCTTGCAGCATTCAGGATTGTTGTACCGGGCTCTACTTCGACGGTTATCCCGTCTATGGTTACCTTAACTTTTTCACTCATTGTTAAATGATATTCTTTTATCGTTCCTGTGTTTCTCAATTAAAAAACCCAGGTCTGACAGTTAATTTTCCTGTTTTACTTCTGCTTTGGGAATCGGTACTGCATAATTAGCGATACCATAATTTCCCTGAAGACTTTTTATAGGCTCTTTCACATGCCATTCAAACTCATCCCTGAAATGTCTGATTGCACTTGCGACAGGCCATGCAGCAGCATCTCCTAAAGGACAAATTGTATTTCCTTCAATCTTTTTAGACACATCAACCAATAAGTCAATATCACTCATCTTACCAAGTCCATGCTCCAGTCTGTGCAATACTTTTTCCATCCATCCAGTACCTTCACGGCATGGCGAACACTGGCCACAACTTTCATGGTGATAAAAGCGGGAAAAGTTCCAGGTATTTCTTACGATACACTGATCTTCATCAAAAGCGATAAAACCACCCGAACCTAACATCGTTCCAGTAGCAAATCCACCTTCAGAAAGCGATTCGTAACTCATTAAACGTGGTTCACCATTCGCTAACTTAAGCGTCAGGTTAGCAGGTAGTACTGGAACAGAAGAACCTCCGGCTACAGTAGCCTTCAATTTTTTGCCATTGGCAATACCACCACAATATTCATCAGAATAAATGAACTCTTCTACCGGAAGACCTAATTCTATTTCATAGACACCTGGCCTAACCAGATTACCCGAAGCAGAGATCAGTTTCGTTCCGGTACTGCGTCCAATACCGATTTTCATATATTCATCACCACCATCGTTAATGATAGGCACGACTGCGGCAATAGATTCTACGTTGTTCACTACCGTTGGGCAGCCATATAAACCAGCAATAGCCGGGAATGGCGGTTTAATCCTTGGATTACCCCTTTTACCTTCCAGTGATTCCAATAAAGCCGTTTCTTCACCACAGATATAAGCTCCGCCACCCGGCTGAACATAAATCTCCAGATCATAACCCGACCCTAAAATGTTTTTTCCTAAAAAACCAGCAGCTTTTGCTTCTGCGATTGCTCTTTCCAGAATCCTGATTTGCGGCATCATCTCCCCACGTACGTAGATATAAGATGTATTCGCCCCTAATGCAAAACTTGACACAATCATTCCTTCAATTAAAGCATGAGGAATGTAGGTCATCAGATAGCGGTCTTTAAAAGTACCCGGCTCTGATTCGTCAGCATTACATACCAGGTAGCGGGCAACACCCTCTGGTTTTGCCAGAAAGCTCCACTTCATTCCTGTAGGGAAACCTGCACCGCCACGTCCGCGTAAGCCAGACTTTTTAACCTCTTCAACCACTTCATCAGGGGTCAGAGTTTTCAAAGCTTTCTCCACAGCACGGTACCCGCCTTTTTGGCGGTAAACATCAAGTGTATTGATGCCTGGTACGTTTATATGTTCTAATAAGAGTTTACGGGCCATTATTTTTTGCGTAATTCTTCTATCAATGTGTCTACCTTTTGATTGTCGAGGTTTTCATAAAAAGTGTATTCAGGGCCTATTTGCAGAACCGGGCCGTAACCACAGGCTGCAAGACATTCAACACCTCTCCAGCTGAATAAACCATCCGCTGTCACCTCTCCTTCTTTCACTCCAAGAGTCTGTTCCATATGCTCCATCAGTTTTTCCGCTCCTACCAGGCAGCAAGGCCCGGTGCGGCAAACTTCTAAAACATATTTACCCTTTGGCTGTAAGAAGTACATACTGTAAAAAGAGGCTACCTCGTAAACTTCGATAGGTTCAATTTTTAAATATGCTGCTACTTTATCCATCGCATTGGAGCTTAACCAACCCAGTTCTGCCTGAACTTCGTGAAGTATAGGCAATAGGGCAGATTTTTGTTTCCCTTGCGGATATCTACTTGAAATTTCATCACACTTTGCAATCAAAGCTGATGAAAACTCTACTGGTTGTTGTTCTTCTACTTTAAGCATCTAATTCTCCGGCAATAATATTCATACTACTCATGTTGATAATGGCATCAGACAGTAACATTCCTTCACTCATCTTCGCATACATGGAATAATTGATAAAACTAGGTCTTCTGAAGTGCAGACGGTAAGGTGTTCTTCCACCGTCGTTGATCAGATAAAATCCAAGTTCTCCGTTTCCGCCTTCAACAGCATGATATACTTCTGCTTTGGGTGCATCAATCTCTCCCATTACAATTTTGAAATGGTAAATCAAGGCCTCCATATTGTTGTATACTTCTTCTTTAGCAGGTAAATAGAAATCAGGCACATCTGCATGGAAAATTCCTGCAGGTTCGTGTTTAAGTTTCTCAAGTGCTTGTTCAATCAAACTTACACTCTGCCACATTTCCTCGTTACGTACTAAATAACGATCGTAAATATCACCGCTTGTGCCTACAGGAACTTCGAAATCGAACTCATCATAAGAGCAGTAAGGCTCACTTACGCGTACATCATAGTCTACACCAGTTGCACGTAACAAAGGACCGCTCCAGCTGTAATCCAAAGCTTGTTCTGGCGTAACACAGGCAACACCTGCAGTACGGTCAATAAAGATACGGTTACGGTTAAGCAGGCTTTCAAATTCCCTTAAAGCAACAGGGAATTCTTTTAAGAATTTATTGATTTTAGCAAAGGCGATGTCGTTGAAATCTCTCTCAAAACCACCTATACGGCCAATATTTGTCGTTAAACGCGCGCCACATATCTCTTCATAGATTTCATAAATATGCTCTCTGAACTGGAAAAGATATAAGAAGGTGGTTGTTGCACCGGTATCCTGTGCGATAATCGTATTACAGATAATATGATCTGAAATACGCGCCAGTTCCATGACGATAATCCTAAGATAATCAACACGTTTAGGTACTTTTATATTTAACAGTTTCTCTACTGTCATGTGCCATCCCATATTGTTAATAGGTGATGAGCAGTAGTTTAATCTGTCAGTCAGGGGTGTAATCTGATAGAATGGCCTGTGTTCAGCAATCTTTTCAAAGGCGCGGTGAATATACCCGATGGTAGAAACTCCGCTCACAATACGTTCTCCGTCTAACTGAAGTACGTTTTGAAAAACACCGTGTGTTGCAGGGTGAGTCGGACCTAAGTTTAAGGTGACCAGCTCATTCTGAGGATCGTTGTCTGTATATACTGGTTGATTGTGATTCATGTTCTTATCTACCAAAGTATTCGTCTTTTTTATCAACTCTGTTCGGATCTTCTAAAGGATATTGTTTTAACATCGGGTGAACATTCAGCTCATCCATATTTAAAATCCTTCTCAAATCGGGGTGACCTTCGAATTTAACACCGAAGAAGTCATATGTTTCTCTTTCCATCCAGTTTGCACCATTCCAGAGCACAGTAGCGGTTGGGATTGAAGGGGTTTGTTCATGGATGAATACCTTAACTCTGATCCTGATTTTGTTCACCATGTTATGCAAGTGGTAAACTACAGCGATATGTTTAGTGTCAGGATAGTGTACCGCAGTGATGTCAGTAAGGAAGGCAAATTTAGTACCTTCTGTTTCTTTCAAATACGTTAGCACCTCAATGATTACATCTTTAGTGGTCTCTACGGTAAGCAAACCATAAGGTTCGTTCACTCCACTCACTTTAGCTCCGAAACGGTCAGCTAACAGTTGTATTACGCTACTATTGTTAACCTCTGCCATTATTCGATTCCGTATGAAGCCAACATTTTTTTGTACTGATCAGAATCTCTTCTTCTGCCAGATTCATTTCTCACTAATTCCTGAATCTTACCGAAACCGTCTAAAATAGCTTCTGGTCTTGGCGGACAGCCAGGAACGTAAACATCTACCGGAATAATCTCATCTATTCCCTGTAAAACTGAGTAAGTATCAAAAATACCACCGCTTGATGCGCATGCACCTACTGCCATTACCCAACGGGGCTCTGCCATTTGTAAATACACTTGCTTTAGTACAGGACTCATTTTTTTAGCTATGGTACCCATAACCATTAATAAATCTGCCTGACGGGGAGAAAAACTTAAACGTTCTGAACCAAAACGACCGAAATCATAGTGCGAACCCATTGTAGCCATGAATTCAATTCCACAGCATGAGGTTGCAAATGGCAATGGCCATAATGAATGGGAACGGGCTAAACCAATAACCTTGTCTAAAGAAGTAGCGAAAAAGCCAGATCCTTCAATGCCTGGAGGCGCGTCTACTATATTGATGTCACTCATATCATAAAACAAAAAAGGCTCATTCTAATACAGAATGAACCACAAATCTACAATATTTCGAGCCAAATTGGCTTAGTCTATCTCGATTTAGAACCGATCTAAATAATTAGTTCCAGTCGAGAGCTTTCTTCTTCAGAATGTAAATAAAGCCTAATAAAAGAGTTGCCATAAACACGAACATTTCAATTAATCCCGGCCACCCAAGTTCTCTGAAATTTACGGCCCATGGGTACATAAAGATAACTTCGACGTCGAATAGTACAAATAGTATGGCAACAAGGAAGTATTTAATGGAGAATGGCTGACGCGCATTTCCTACAACTTTTACGCCGGCCTCAAATGTACCTAACTTGTCACTGGTTTTACGTGAGGGACCTAAGAAGTGTGTAGCAATAAGTGTGACTACAACAAAACCAAGGGCTACGATGACCTGGAAAATGATAGGTAAAAAGTCTGAGGGTAAACTCTGCGTTTCCATATAATCTTAATTAGGCCACAAAAGTAAAAGAA
Organism: Pedobacter sp. UYP1; assembly: GCF_040547305.1. NCBI lineage: Bacteria > Pseudomonadati > Bacteroidota > Sphingobacteriia > Sphingobacteriales > Sphingobacteriaceae > Pedobacter > Pedobacter sp. UYP1. The sequence continues at coordinate 91,023 of NZ_JBEPPL010000017.1, forward strand.
AAAAGGGGGAAATCAAATACTTAAAAGTGACTTGCCATGTTCGGACGGCATTTCTTTGCCTGAAAAGGCAAAAATGCATTGTCCTTAAATTAGCAAGTCACTTTTAAGTATTTCGCACTGCAAGCTTGGTTAGTGTTTTACAAAAGGCACAAATTAAGATTAATGCGCTCTTAAAAAATGTTGGTTGGAGGTGAAAGATGAAAAACCTAGTGACGGAGTTCATGACTATATTTTATGAAGGAATTGCGGAAAAACCTTATGACGGAACTAATTAATTAAAGTTTAAAATGAGCATTGTCCCTTATCTCCACATCATGTAGCTAAATTGCGCATTTGATCGATTTATCTTAATCACCTTATTAATTTCTTGTGGGTTTACACTTCTCCCGGATTTGCTTCAGTAAATTAATATGTTTCCTGATTTTTATAAAATAGTCTAATTTAGAACAAAACTTAAAGTGCTGAATATGATTATAAAACGACTATTTATTTGTTTTTCTACCCTCCTTTTTTATATCCCGGTCAATGCACAAAGTGAGCTGACCAGTGATAGTGTGGATGTGTTTATCAAAAATAAAATGCAGCAGCTGCGTATCCCGGCGCTTCAGCTTGGGGTTATTCAAAAGGGAAAACTGGTTAAATTGAGTAGTTATGGGATGGCCAATCCTGAGAATTCGGTGCCTGCGACGGATGAAAGTTTATTTTCCATTAATTCTTGTACGAAGGCTTTTGTAGGGGTGGCTGTTATGCAGCTTCAGGAGGACGGTAAGCTCAATATCAATGATCCAGTATCAAAGTACCTTGATAGTTTGCCTGAAGCATGGAATAAGGTCACAATAAAGCAGGTATTGGCGAATAATTCGGGGCTTCCTAATATTATTGATGAACAGGAAAAGGTATTAGGCAATGGCGATGAGGCTTCAGCTTGGGCAAAAGTAAAAACCCTTCCGGTTCAATTTCAAGCGGGTGAAAAGTATAGTTATAATCAAACTGGGTATGTTATGCTGGGCATGATCATTAATAAGCTCAGCGGGGTACATTTTACTAAGTTTATCGAAGAGCGTCAGTTCAAGGTCGCCGGAATGAAGTTAACTCGTTTTGGTGATGCACATGATGTGATACCACATTCTGCTGGTGCTTATTCTACTGTGAGTAATGTAAATGGTCAGTGGATAAGTAATGGGGATTTAACAACGGCTTATGTAGAGTTTCCTTTATTTTTCAGAACTGCCAGCGGAATGATTTCTAATGCAGGAGAAATTGCAGAATGGATTATTGCGCTTGAGCATGGTCAATTGCTGAAACAGAAATCGAGCCTGGAATTGCTTTGGGCAGCTGCATTGATGAATAATGGAAAACCTGAGGGTCTTAATAATTTCTTAAATGGTTATGCGCTTGGCTGGCCGGTTATTGTCCGGGATGAGCATCCGGCAGTTGCACCGGTTGGTGGAATGAGAAATTCTTTCTTTGTTTATCCAAAGGATGAGCTTTCTGTAATCGTACTCACTAATTTACAGGGAGCTAATCCAGAATATTTTATAGATGAGATTGCTGGGTATTATCTTTCTGGTTTAAAAGAATCCAATGGTTTTGGTTTATCTCCTGCGGTCAAAGCATTAAGGAAAGAATTAATCAAGCAGCAATACAACAATGCTTTAAAGACTGCACAGCAGTTGAAAAAGAAGCATGGTGCAGATTTTATACTAAAAGAGGACGATATCAATGCTTTTGGCTACAGGCTTTTGGGTGAGCACAAAATGCAGGAGGCTGTCAAGGTCTTTAAGTTATACACAGCGCTTTATCCAAAGAGCAGCAATGCTTATGACAGTTATGCTGAAGCGCTTGCTGCAACGGGGAATAAGACTGAGGCTATAAAGAATTATCGCCGCTCTTTTGAACTGAATTCAAAAAACACGAATGCTGCTCAACAGCTGAAAAAACTTGAAGGTATTTAAATCAGACCAAGGGGATTTTAAAAAGGGCTTTAAAAAAAATGCCCCGGGAAGCAAATACTTTCCGGGGCATTTTTATGAAATAATTCTTTTAAATACTATTTCTTTTTAGAAGGAGCTTTTGCAGCAGGGGCAGCTAATTGTTTTGCACCAGCTAATGCATTTGCATTTGCAGGATCAATAGCTAATGCCTTTTTGAAATAGTCACCTGCTTTTGCTTTATCTGTAGGCGTATAAGCAAATCCTAAGTTAGTATAAGCTTCAACTAAGTTTCTTTTTTCAGCTTCAGCAGCACCCAATTCAGGTTTTTTAACAGTTACTAAATCCAGGTATTGCTCATAGTAAGGAACTAATAAGCCTTTAGGATTAGTCTGATCATCCATCAAACGTGCAACACGTGCTCTCATGATGTAAGCCAGAGTGAATTCAGGTGAAACTTTGTTTAAGTGTGCTAAAGCTGAGTCAGCTTCCACTAAAATAGTTTTAGCTGGATTCTTTTTGTCTCTGTCTTTATTTGCATAATCAAAGTAATCAGCAGAAGCCAGGTAGTAATAGTTAGTTAACGAACCTTTACCATTTGGATTCAATTTGATTGCGTCTTTATAAACAGCAGCAGCCTGATCGTATTTTTTGTTTGTGTATAATGCTTTACCAACATCCTCTAATGCTTCTACGTTAGTAGAATCTTTAGCGATTGCTTTTCTAATACTGATTAAAGCAGCACTATCCTGATTAGCAACTAACTGAGCTTTACCTAAATAAAGGTAATCGGCAGCGATTAAACGAGATGTATCGGCGTTTTTGGCAAAGAAATCAGTTAATAATTTCAAACTCTCAGGGCTTTTGTTTTCAGCTGCAGAGTATGCCTGTAAACGGTTGATTACCAATGTTTTTTGGTTGTTAGGATATAATTTTGCAATATCAGCAGTCTCAGTTTCTAAAGCTTTGAAGTCTTTTGCATAGAACAAGAACTGTGCATAACGTAATCTTGTATCGAAAGATTTGTCAGTCAGATCCATGTATTTTTTGTAGTTCTCTAAAGCTTGTTTAGATTTCTCATCATAGTGAGCTGGCTCAAAGTTTGCCCATTGCATGTACAATTCAGCAATTTCACGGTAAGCAGGACCATAGTTAGGGTCAGCTGTGATTACTTCTTTCAATTGAGTTTCAGACTCAGGAAATGCTCTTGACTCTTTGTACATTCTTCCGATCTGAACTTTAGCTCTTACTAAGCCTTCATTGATATTCAATGCACGCAGGTAATTGCTTAACGCCTCAGAATTTTTTTTCTGTGCTGCGTATAAATCACCCAAAGCTAAAAATGTCTCAGGATCTTTATCAGCTGCATCAACTTCGTCTGCTTTTGTTAAGTTCGTTAAAGCTGCAGCAAAATCTGGTTTGTCTTGTTCCAGGTAAGCTTTACCAATGTATAAATATGGAGTGTGGTCTTTTTTAGAAGCCAATCCGATAGCTTTATCAAAATTAGTTTTTGCTGATGCCGCATTGTTCGTAGCAAGATCTACATGTCCTAATCCAACGTAGTTTAAGGCATATTTAGGATCAGCAGCAATTCCTTTAGTAAAAACTGCTTTAGCAGAATCTACATACTCATTATGCAGATATACATCACCTAAGTTAAAATAGTTCTCTCCTTTACCCGCCTGAGAACTTACTAGTGATTTAAGCATAGAAGTTGCTTTAGCATACTGCTCAGCATCAATTGCTTTTTTTGCATCACTTAAGTTTTGAGCAAAAGAGGCAGAACCCATCACTACTAAACCTAAACTTAAGGTTATTGCTTTCTTTGTCATTTTCATCCGTTTTCGATTTGATTTTAAAGGTGATGAAGCTTGCATGAAAAATGCAGGTTTCATCCGTTTTCTGTTTGATTTTTAAAGGTTAATGAAGCTTGCATGGAAAATGCAGGTTCATCGGTTACTTATTTTTTATTTATTGTATAAGCTAATTCGTTTTTTTCTATTACCTGACCACTAAAAGCCACGGCTCAATATAATATTAATTTTCCTTTTTTATATTAATCTCTCTCGGATTCATCTTATTTGGCCCCAATCCAGATTTCAAAACGATTAACTGACCCCTCTGGCCTGTTAACCACGTTGCAAAACCCGTGCCTAAACCATTTTTTCCTTCTGCATTAATAATATAAACATTCCTTAAGAACGGATATATACCATCAATTAAGTTCTTTTGAGTAGGCTTATAGAAGATATCATCACCTTTCTTGCCCTTTGTGTTTTTTACACCCATAACTTTCACCTGGTCGGTAAAGTCCTGCTGATCACGGCCATTTTTCATTAACCAGTTCACCCCAACAACCCCAATATAGTTCTTATGCTCTGCAACGTATTTTATAACGTCTTTATTATTCTGCAAAGTATAAATACCTGATTTAGGTAATTCCTTAATTTGAGAAAGGTCCTTAAAATAGCGCAATGTGCTCGAATAAGCGTTATCAAAAACCAATTGTTTACCAGAAGTCGAAATCCCTTTCATAATCGAAACCACTTCGTCAGCAGTAATCGTTGAATCCTGGTTATCATTTCCTGTAATCAATGCGATACCGTCAATTGCGAACCTGGAAGTAAAAATCGGGATACTTCTTTTACTGTAAGCCTTTTCTTCATCAGCCGTGAGCATTCTGGATAAAACAGCAACTCTTACACTATCATTTAAGAAAGTAGGCAGGATCTTATTTTCATTCCCCTGAACCAGTTCAAATTTAGCATCCGGATAGTCCAGTTTAAAAACCTCAATCTGATCTTCCAGAACTGAAGAAAAACTCTCGTCAACTAGTAACTTTAGCGTACCTGAAACACGGGAAGCCCCCCCATCATTACTTTTAGGCTTTTGCTTACAAGCAATGAATAAAAATAATGGCAGGATAAAAACTAATTTGTTCATGCTAATTGTCTTTTTGATTAATCAAACGGAAAAATCTGATCACGGCATAAGCGATCAATAATAGTCCGAATAAGATGCGGTAGGTAGGCTTAATCTCAAAAGGAATGTCTTTCCAGAAGATTAGTGCTGTTCCAAGTACTACATACATAGTCAGCATCACTAGGCCTAAAATGAACAGAAATCGCTGTTGAGGCGATTTCTGTTTGAAAATATTGAAGTTAAACATTATTGTTATAATATTTAGTTAGATAAAGTGAAACTGATCGGGATGTTATATTTAACACGAACAGGTTTACCATTCTGGATACCAGGAGTCCATTTTGGACTAGCCTTTAATACCCTGATTGCCTCTTCATCAGTACCACCACCTAATTTACGCTCAACTTTAATATCAGTCAGACGACCATCTTTCTCAACTACGAAAGATAAGAACACCTTACCCTGAATATTATTTTCCTGAGCCATAGGAGGATATCTTACCGCTTTATGCAAGTATGCATAAAACTTGTCCATACCTCCAGGGAAACCTGGCTGAGTTTCGATACTTACGAAGTCATAGACTTTAGTATCTTCTACTACTGCTGCTTGTTTAGGGCCTTCTCCTACTGGACCAACCACTACAATATCAGCACCCGGATCACCTTCGATTGTTTTCTGACCTGGGTCAGCAGCTTTTAATTGCTCAATCTGAGGAGGATCTTCATCACGAACCTGATTATCCGGTTTTACAATCGGAGGAGGAAACTTGATTTGATCTGTCTTTGGTGGCGGTGGCTCAACCGGAGGCGGTGGAGGTGTTTTTGGATCCACCGGAGGCGGAGGTGCAACAGTAACTTCAACTTGTTTCACAATTTCCTCTTCAGGAAGCTGACCTTTGATCAAAGTAACGATCTTAGGTAAAAGAAACAAAAATATAAAAGCTGCCGAAGCAAAAAGTAGTGCTCTTGAAGTATTTGCGCCGTTTTGTTTACGTAACTCGTAAGCTCCGTATTCTTTGTTCTTTTTAGCGAAAATAACATCAAGCCATTCCTTATTGAATAAATCTATTTTAGATCCGAACATTGCTTGTTATTTAAAATGTTAATAATATTATAAAAGATTCTGAGATTTCATGAATGCTTTTTCAGCATCAGTGATGTTTTCATCATCAATTGCAGGAGCCGACTTGATTCCGGTAATTGCTAACTCATCCATGATATCAACAAAGTTTTTATAGGTAGCGCCAGAAGTAGGTTTAATCACCATAACGATAGATTTGCCACTTGCAGCCTGTACTTTTTGTTTGTTATCCAGTATCGATTTTCTGATCTGAGTAAAATCCTGAACCTCAGGAGCTGATTTTCCAGCCTCTCCCATGTACCAGGCAACCTTGTTATTTTTACCTAACAAAATCGTCATAGTCTGAGATGCTCTTAATTCAAGTCTCTGTTCATTCTTTTCATCTTTATCTGGCTTCGCAATATCCATTGCGATTGGTTTATTCAGCGTGGTGGTTAACATGAAGAAGGTAATCAATAAGAACGCTAAATCAACCATCGCGGTTAAATCTACTTTCGTAGACGATTTCTTACTTCTTACTTTCCCACCCTTTTTGCCACCCCCGCCGGAGGTATCTAATTCTGCCATGTTTTAAATTATTTGCTACCGCCTTCAGCAGTGGTGATTAAACTGAATTTGTTAATTTTTTGTTTTTGAAGGATGTCAACAATTTTCTTTACCATCGGGTAGCCTTCTTCGGCATCGCCTTTGATACTTACTCTCATTCCTTCAGAATGCAGCTCAGCAACAGCTTTACGGGATTGAAGAATCCAATCTGCCAATTGATTATTGGTAGAATCGGTAGGTATACCTGTTTCCAGACCTGATTTCTTTCTTTTATCTCCGTCCAGCATTACAAACTGTTTTAAACTCTGGATCGGCACACCGAATGATCCAATAACGCTAAAGCGTTTTTTCTCTTCTGGTGTAAAACTGATCTTATATTGCTCACCAATTTTTTCCAGCGTAGCTACTTTGATATCCTGACCAGCAGCTTCGAAGAAAACTTTGTCTGCACCAATCGTTAAAATCGCAATGTCCTTTTCAGGAACTTTGATTTTATACGTTGACGTAGGAAGTCTTACATCCAAAGGATCCGGTTGTTTTGCAGTCGCTGATAAAATAAAGTAAGTAAGTAACAGGAAGGACACGTCGCACATGGCGGTCATATCAATCGAGGTACTCTTTCTTTGAACCTTTGCTCTAGGCATAATTTTAAAAATTACTTATGTTTTGTATAATGATGTTAATTCTTCCGGTTTTCCATAAAGCCGGTAAAAAAAATTACATTATTTTCTATTTATGCGTAGAAGCATAAGTTTGGATGATGCTAAAACCAGCTTCATCAATTGCATAAGTTAATTTATCAATTTTAGAAGTCAGGATGTTGTACATGATAATCGCTAAAGTTGAAGTACCGATACCAGTTGCAGTATTGATAAGTGCCTCAGAAATACCTGTTGCTAATGCTGCTGAATCCGGAGCTCCAGAAGCACCTAAACCACCGAAGGCCTTGATCATACCTGTTACTGTTCCTAATAATCCCATTAATGTACCAACTGATACTAATGTTGCGATTACTGTTAAGTTTTGCTCTAACATTGGCATTTCTAATGTAGTAGCTTCTTCGATATCTTTTTGGATAGCTAAACATTTCTGGTCTGTGTCCATGTTTGCTTCAACTTCCATCTCACGATATTTTTTCAAACCAGATTTGATTACGTTAGCAACCGAACCTTGTTGTTTATCGCACTCAGCCATAGCAGCTTCGATATTATTTGAATTTAAAAGTGCTTGTACTTTTTTCACAAAAGCATCTAAACTAGATGTACCAGTTGCTTTTCCGATAACGATGAAACGTTCTACTGAGAATACGATTACCATTAAAAGCATACCCATTAAGATTGGAACGATTGGTCCACCTTTGTAAGCCATACCTGCATAGTTACCAACTTTAGGTAAGTTCTCAACGTTGTTGTCAATAAAGTTATTTGCATCTCCAAGAACGAATTTATAAATAAGTGCCGCGATGATAATACAAATAGGGATGACTAGAGTAGCGAATAGATTTGAAGCTGATGAGCTTTCCTTTTTAACTGTTGTTGGTTTTGGTGCGTTTGCCATTTTTTTAGTTTTTGAGTTTTTAGTACTTTGTTTTTTTAAATTTAGATTAAATATCTTGTAATACACACAACGACGAATAGAATCAAATGTTGCAATAACAAATCTACAACTTTGATTTTAATTCCAAATTAAATTATCATTACCAGGTAAATTTGATTTTCGCAATAAATCTATCGTCGCGTAGCTATTATTAAAAAAGATTGTCTCGGTTAGAAGACAATCTTTCACAATGAAAACTAAAAAAAAATTGAAATGCAAATTTTTCCTTAAAAAAAATGATTTAAAGTGTGTTTTCTACAACTTTTGGGACTGATTTCAGTATTTCGTCGTTTGCGAACTCTTCAAATTGCTTAAAGTTGTCAATAAACGCTTTAGCAAGTTCGTTTGCTTTATGATCATATTGATGTTTGTCTGACCATGTATTTCTTGGATTTAAAATTTCTGAAGGAACGCCCGGACAAGCATCTGGCATCTGTAATCCGAAAACAGGATGTTCAGTAAATGTTGCTGAAGTTAATTCCCCATTCAAAGCCGCAGTAATTAAAGCTCGCGTATAACTTAATTTCATTCGTTTTCCTACTCCATAAGCACCACCGCTCCAGCCTGTATTAACTAACCAGACATTAACTTTGTGTTCTTCCATTTTCTTTCCAAGAAGATCCGCATATTTAGTAGGGTGCAAAGGTAGGAACGCCTTTCCAAAACAAGCAGAAAATGTTACCTGAGGCTCAGTAACCCCAGCTTCTGTACCTGCTACCTTGGCTGTATATCCGGAAATGAAATGAAACATAGCCTGACCTGGGTTTAATTTTGATAACGGAGGTAAAACCCCGAAAGCGTCTGCCGTCAGAAAGAAAATATTCTTTGGAATACCCGCAATAGAAGGTAAAACCGCATTGTCAATATAGTTTATAGGATAAGCGACCCTTGTATTTTCCGTTTTTTCAATATTTGAATAATCAACAGTTCTGGTACCCGTAAAATAATTGATATTCTCCAGCAAAGAACCGAATTTGATTGCATTATATATTTGCGGTTCTTTTTCAGCAGTCAGATCTACACATTTTGCATAACATCCGCCCTCAAAATTAAAGACAGAAGAATCTCCCCAGCCATGCTCATCATCACCAATCAGTCCCCTTGCAGGGTCAGCAGACAACGTTGTTTTACCTGTACCAGATAAGCCAAAGAAAATTGCAGTATCCCCTTCAGCGCCTACATTAGCAGAACAGTGCATGGATAAAGTATTCTTCAATTCAGGTAAAATGAAATTTAATACAGAGAAAATACCTTTTTTAATTTCACCCGTATAACCTGTTCCACCAATCAATATGATTTTGTCTGTAAAATTCAGGATTGCGAAATTAGGCTGGCGCGTGCCATCAACAGCCGGATCAGCCATAAATGTTGGTGCAGCTATAATTGTCCACTCCGGATTTTCAATCACCTCTCCCTCTTCTGGTCTGAGGAATAAATTATTAGCAAATAGATTTTGATAAGCGGTCTCAGTGATTACCCTGATGCTCATTTTATAGGCTTCATCCGCACAAGCATATGCATCTCTCACGTAAAACTTGTCTTTGTTAAGATGCGCACAAACTTTGTGCAGTAAAGACTCGAAATTTGACTGACTAAACTGGATATTAATATCGCCCCACCAAACTGAATCCCTCGTTACATCATCCAGCACTATAAATCTGTCCTTTGGCGAACGACCAGTAAATTTACCAGTATCAATTGCCAAAGCACCTGAAGATGAGAGTGTACCCTCTCCGTTATTGATTGCTTGTTCTACCAGTTCCGGTACGCTTAACTGATAGTATGCATTATCAGTACCCAAATTCAACCGGGATAAGTCTGGTTTAGGCATTAAAACTTTGCTCATAAAATGATTATTTGTTTAGGCAAAGCTAAGGAGATATTTATTGAAAAATTATCATTTCAAAGGAAATATTTCACTTATTGTGGCATATACACTATAGAATAATCATTTGAATATCAACGATTTAGCAACCTTATTATCCGCCAGATTTTTTCACTTTATAGCCTTCTTTTTGAAGTATCAAAACCACCTTATCTCTGAAGTCTCCCTGCACCATAACCTCTCCATCTTTAGCACTTCCTCCTACCCCGCATTTGGTCTTCAGCATTTTTGATAATTTCTCCAATTCCTCTGCACTTCCCCGAAACCCGGTAACTAGTGTCACTGCTTTACCGCCCCTGTTTTTCCGGTCAAGCATTACCCGTAAATCTTGTTGATTGTTGGCAATTACTTCCTGCGGCGTCTCGTTCTCAGTTTCATAGCTAAAAGAAGGATCAGTAGAATACATGATCCCACCAAGATCGCTCAATGATTTTTTATTAGGTTTCATAATAATATTATTAAATGATAGCTCCCATTGCCGCCGGTACAATTACATTTAAAGACAGCGGCGAAATCGTGACTTCAATCTCTCTGCCCATAAAATAAGGTTCCCCGTCAATGTGGATAGCGGCATCATCCACCCTGGTAATCTGTATCTCTTTTCCCTGGATAATTTCTACCAGATCAGATTTGTCTGTACTCGCATTCAGCATATGATAAGCTAACAGCGGGATTTTATATAGTGGAAACGACTTGATAATACAAACATCCAGCAAACCATCCGTCACAGAAGCATGCGGTGAAACATGTGCATTATTTCCATACTGAGAGGAATTCGCTACACTGACCACAAAAGCAGTCCTGGTGTACCCTACCCCATCAACCCGGATGTGATAGGTTTCAGGTTTATAATTAATCATTTCTTTGAGCCCCAGCTTAAAATATCCTGTTAAGCCTCTTTTCTTATTGCCAACAAATACAGAACTGATATGTGCATCAAATCCCATTCCGGCCATATTGAAGAAAAACTTATCATTAAATGTACCCGTATCAATTTTTGTTACGATCAGCTCATTCAATACCTGGATCGCTTTGGCTGTATTCATTGGTATTTTTAAAAACCTGGCCAAACCATTTCCTGATCCAAAAGGGATAATACCCAGGATCTTTTGCTGCTGCATTACCTTCGCTGCAATTTCATTGATCGTTCCATCACCACCAACGGCAACAATAATATCAAAGTTCTTATTCGCAGCCTCTTCCGCTATCTCTGCAGCATGTCCAACGTACTCCGTAAAGCTAAAATTAGGGTTAAATTTGGACCTGTCCAGATTCGCATCAATGATAGCTGGTATCTTTAATTTATCCTTACCCCCGGATATAGGATTAATAATAAATAGAATGTTCGACTTTGCCAAAGGGATATGATTTAATTATGGCACAAAATAATTGATATTTTTTGACTATTTTGAATATATATAGTAATTTTGCAATATAAAGGTGGACTGATTTGCGATGTTATGTTAGCATGACGGGATTGCAACCACGTAAAAAAAAGTGCTAACCATTCATACACTTCATTTTACTGCCTGTTTTTACGGGATCAATGTCCATTTTAAAGAATTGTTGATTATTTACCTAATTATTTAAAATGTCATATTTATTTACATCAGAATCTGTTTCTGAAGGTCATCCTGATAAAGTAGCAGATCAAATTTCGGATGCACTAATTGATAATTTTTTAGCATTTGATCCTGAATCAAAAGTTGCTTGTGAGACTTTAGTAACTACCGGACAAGTTTTTCTTGCCGGAGAAGTTAAATCAACAGCATATCTTGATGTGCAGAAGATCGCAAGAGAAGTAATCAATAAAATTGGTTATACTAAAGGTGAATATATGTTTGATAGTAACTCTTGTAGTGTACTGTCTGCTATTCACGAGCAATCTCCTGACATTAACCAGGGTGTAGACAAAGAAGACAAAACTACTCAGGGAGCTGGTGACCAGGGAATGATGTTTGGTTATGCAACCCGGGAGACTGAAAACTTCATGCCTCTTGCACTTGACCTTGCGCACAAAATCCTGATTGAATTAGCTGCAATCCGTCGTGAAAATACGGAAATCACTTATTTACGTCCAGACGCAAAATCTCAGGTTACTTTAGAATACAATGACAACAATGAGCCTGTAAGAATCGATTCTATCGTGGTGTCTACACAACATGATGATTTCGATGAAGAGCAGACTATGCTTAAAAAGATAAAAGAAGATATTATCAATATCCTGATTCCACGTGTATCAAGCCAATATCCTCAGTTCAGCAAATTGTTCAATAAGGATATCAAATATCATATTAACCCAACTGGTAAATTTGTGATTGGTGGTCCTCATGGAGATACTGGTTTAACCGGTAGAAAGATCATTGTTGATACCTACGGTGGTAAAGGTGCTCACGGTGGTGGTGCATTCTCAGGAAAAGACCCATCTAAAGTTGACCGTTCGGCAGCTTATGCAACCAGACACATTGCTAAAAACTTAGTCGCAGCTGGTGTTGCTGATGAAATCCTGGTACAGGTATCTTATGCAATCGGTGTTGCTCAGCCTATGGGTATTTACGTAAATACTTACGGAACAGCGAAAGTTAAAGCAGCAGACGGTAAATTGCTTACTGACGGTGAAATAGCGAAAGAAGTTGAAAAAATCTTCGATATGACTCCTTACGGTATTGAAACCCGTTTGAAATTAAGAAACCCTATTTATTCAGAAACTGCAGCTTATGGACACTTTGGTAAAAACAATGAAGTAATTACCAAAATCTTCAAAGCATCTAATGGGACTGAAAAAGAAGTTACAGTAGAATTGTTCACCTGGGAAAAATTAGACTTTGTAGATGCAGTTAAAAAAGCGTTCTCTTTATAATCCGGTCAGGTAAAACTATAGCAAAAGGGCGATGTCTTCACAGACATCGCCCTTTTGCGTTTAAGCAGGAAAAAGGAGCGGAAATCAGCAGTTTTAATCCGGTTTTTGTCGGTAAAGCCAGAATAAATCGTATTATTAATCAAAATATGAGATTATGATGCGCAGATTTATATTTATCCTCTTTATCGGGCTTCAGCTGGGAAGAGTTTCCGCCCAGACTAAAACACCAGATGAGCTCTACGGCCAGCTGTTTATTGATGTACAAATGCAGAATGTTCTGAAAGATGGGAAAACATTTGTGGATTGTATACCGAAAAGAGATCCTGCAAATATCCTTGAAGATTACATGAAATTAAAAGCCGCTAAAACTAAATTCAGCACCAAAGCTTTTGTAAATGACAACTTTATTCTACCAGATACCAATACCACGGTTGTTATTCAAGCAAATCAACCAGTAGCTGAGCACATTAACCAACTCTGGGAAGCACTGCGCCGTAAACCTGCAGAAAAAATCGCCAATAGTTCTCTGCTCGATCTTCCTTCCCCATATATTGTTCCCGGTGGACGATTCAGAGAAGTTTACTATTGGGATAGTTACTTTACGATGTTAGGGCTACAGGTATCCGGAGAAAATGAGAACATAGAAAACATGATCAAAAACTTCGCTTACCTGATTGAACAGAACGGCCATATTCCAAATGGGAACAGAAATTACTACCTCAGCAGATCTCAACCTCCTTTTTTCTCGCTGATGATCGGGCTTCTTGCTCAAATCAAAGGAAATGAGGCCTATTCCACTTACCTACCAGCCCTGGAAAAAGAATATGCGTATTGGATGGATCAGTCTGCTGCAACCAAACATGTGGTAGTTATGCCCGACGGAAGTAAGCTGAACCGCTATTATGATCAGTTAAATACGCCCAGACAAGAATCCTATAAAGAAGATGTGCTGATCAGTCAACAAGCCGGGGCAAAAAATCCGGAAGTGTACCGTGATATCAGGTCAGCAGCAGAAAGTGGCTGGGATTTCAGCAGTAGATGGTTGGCAGACGGCATGCAGTTAAAGACAATTCAAACGACACAAATTGTTCCTGTAGATCTGAATTGTTTATTGTATAATCTGGAATCAACGCTGCAAAAATGTTACGCACTTCAGCACAATGTGGCCAAAGAAAAGGAATATCAGACGCTGGCCTTGAAAAGGAAAGCCAGTATTCAGAAATATTTCTGGTCGCTAAAATACTCCTGGTTCACAGATTACAACCTTAAAACCAAAAAACAATCCTCTATATTAAGTTTAGCAGGAATGTTCCCTTTATCTTTTAACCTGGCTGATCAAAAACAGGCCAAACTGGTTAAGAACATTTTACAGCAAAAGTTCCTGAAAGCTGGAGGACTGGTTTCTACGCCACTAAATACGCACCAACAATGGGATGCACCTAACGGATGGGCTCCTTTACAGTGGATGGCTATCACCGGACTGGGCAATTATGGCTTCCATACTTTAGAGAAACAGATCTCTGTCCGCTGGATTAATTTAAATACCAACGTCTATCAGCGCACTGGAAAGTTAATGGAGAAATACAATGTCGTAGATCTGCAATTAAAGGCTGGGGGCGGAGAATATGCTTCTCAGGATGGATTCGGGTGGACTAATGGAGTATTAATTTCCCTGATGAAAAAATACGGCTACACGAAATAAAAAGAAAACCATTTATTGAAGGCTTTGTTTAATAAGCAAACAATCTTTATTATGGAACAACCAGCGGAAATGAACACACTTAGCCAGATTTTAGAAAAATTAAGGCAAAAAGGGTTAGATAACGAAATAAAGATGACCGACCATGGCAAAATGCAGGGTGTTGGTCTGCACAAAATCTATGTACCGGAAGATCTGACTATCATAAAAACGTATCGTTTTGAAGGTGACTCAGATCCGGCTGATAATTCTGTGCTTTATTTGTTAGAAGACAAAGATGGCCAGATTGGCTACATTATCGATGCCTATGGCATGTACAGCTCTCACGAAGGAACGGGTTTCGATGATTTTCTCAAGAAAATCCCTACTGCTGACAGAGACCTGCAAGAATTATTTAAATAAATAGCCAGCTGCATAAAGGAAAACAACGCTTGTTTTCCTTTATGCATTCCGCGCTTTTCCTTCCCGGAATTCCTCTTTGAAAATTAGCTGTGCTAATTAATTTCCCTTCCATTGTGTACGATTCATTTTAGAATGAAGTATAACCTTTTTTGGTTAGCTAATTTTGATGAAGTCAATAAAGAACACCTGATGGATACCGGAATTATTTTAGATTGGAATACAATTGAACCCCGTAAATTTTATACTCAAAAAAGAGCAGCACACCAGCTTTATTACGCCAAAGCGCAACAAAGCTGGTTCATTTATGCTTACCCGCAAGCTAAAGAAGTCTTGCTGCATCAGGATGCCCTTATCCCAGAACTGAATACTAATCAGACCGGTTTGAATAAAAATGCAGTCCAGTTAATTCAGCAACTAGCGCGGCTGAATAATTTTGAGCAACACCAGCAATCAAGAGCAGCTGCATTACGGATTTATAATCAAATGCAGCCTGTTCCTACTCAGGATTTGCTTGATCTTTTATTAAAACCAGTAATAGCGGGGGTACCTGTCGATTGGGTGGAACTTGTTTGTAAAAGGTTACCAGCACTCTATATCTTAAAAAGTCTGAATGTTGGGACACAAGATTGTGCGTTTTTGATTGATAATCTTCCTATACTGGTTAAAATTATGGCTCCACAGCAAAATCCAGCAATTATAGAACAGTTAAATGAGTTGATCGACATTCTATTTCCTTTATTACAAAAATATCTGCCAGACAGTGCAACTGCCCCAAATAATATAGCCGCAGAGGAATGGGCAACATTACTGATCTCTAATCTCATTGGACTCCTGATTCAAAGCTATGATGCAGGAAGAGGGCTACTAACAAATACACTCTTGCAGCTCGCTGCACATCAACTATCCCTGCCGGTAATTGAGGCAGAAAACTATTTCGACCAAGCCGTTGTAGAAACTTTACGCTTTGACCCACCAATACATCTAACCCGGAGAATTGCCGGAAAAGATCTTTTGATAGGTAATCAGTTGATAAAAAAAGGAGAAATGATAATCATTTTATTAGCAGCGGCCAATCTGGATCCTCAAATATTTGAATCTCCCTTAACATACAACCCCTCCAGAGGCAATAACCAGGAGCACCTGACTTTTGGTGCAGGTCATCATCATTGCATGGCTAAACATTTAACCACGAGATTAACAGCAGAAGTCTTTAAAATTTTGTACCACCGCATTCAAATATTGCCTCAATCCCTCGCCTATGAACCACTTTTAAATGCGAAATTGGTTAAAAATCTATTCATCACTCTTTAAAAATCAAAAAAATGATCGCAGTAATTTTTGAAGTTATCCCTGCAGCGGGAAAAATGACAGACTACCTGGACATCGCTGCAAAACTTAATCCTGAACTTTCTACTATACCAGGCTTTATCTCCATTGAAAGGTTTCAAAGCCTGGTACATCCGGATAAGATTCTTTCCCTGTCTTTTTGGGAAGATGAAAAAGCAATTCTGGAATGGAGAAATATAGAAATGCATAGGGACGCACAAGCACAGGGACGAGAGACCGTTTTTAAGGATTATCATCTAAGAATAGCAACTGTGGTTAGAGATTATGGAATGTTCGACCGTAAAGAAGCTCCTGCAGACAGTAAAATAGCACATGGATAATTAAAAACAGCTTAACCAAGCTAAATCTCAAACGTTTGCGTTAATTTTCGGCCCTAAATCCGGGCCATTTTCAGGTCTTTCGTGATTAAAATCAATACCTTCAGCTTAGGAAAATATTCCTCCGAAGACCATGTTCAAATCAATTCAGCCAAAATTTCTAATAAAAGCTATCCTTGGGATTGCTTTACTTTCAAGTATCAATTGCGCAGTCGCCCAAGCACAGCAACTCCAATATAAAACTGGCAATAGTAACTGGAATCCTGACTCATTGGGTAACCACCGTGCAGTTGTTACGGTGAGTAATGCAGGTGCAGTCGCAAAAACAGTCATTGAATGGCGAAGAAAAGATGATCCCGCAAATAAAGAAATTATTGTGGTTGATGCCCGTTCCAATCAGCGGATACTGAATGTAAAAACGGATGCGCTATCACGTGAATCAGGGACGGTTTATTTCGAGCCATTATCTGGCGCAGGGACCTATTATATTTATTACTTGCCTTTTCATGTTCAACCAGGATCAAATTATCCAACAGCAGTTTATAAAAAACCAATTGATCGGGCCGCATCAGCCTGGAAAGATAAAATCAATGGTAAAACGATAACAGCTAAAGTAAATTACCTGGAGTCTTTTAACCAGTTAAATAGTTTTTATCCGATGGAAGTCATTGCTACCACAAAAGAAGTAGCAGGCCTGATTTCCAAAAACAAAGACCAACCTTACCTGATTTTTCCAGAAGACAGGCTGCATCCTGTAAAAATGGAAAAAGACCTGCCTCAGCGCTGGGTTCTTAAAGGAATAACTCAAACATTTACAGACACGGCGAGCCGGGGTGAGAATTTCAGCTTTCAGTTAGGGCTTTATGCCTTTTCAAAAGATCTGCACAAGGTAACGCTAAAGTTTACTGAGCTGAAAAGTGCTGATGGGACAATTATTCCAGCTGCGCTTCTCTCTTGCCTCAATACCGACGGCATCAACTGGGATAACAAGGTCTTAAGGAAACAAGTGGATGTAAATAAAGGCGAAATTCAATCGCTATGGTGTTTACTCGATATTCCAGAAAACACAAAACCTGCTACTTATACCGGAACAGTGACAATAATGAGTGAAGGAACTACACCAACTCCCATACAGCTCAAGATAGTAGTCAGTCCGAAAAAAGCAGTTAATGGAGGAGTAAATGAGCCATGGAAACAAACCCGCCTAACCTGGCTGAATTCTTCTTTAGGCCAGAAAAACGAATTGATCAAGCCTTATGTCCCTTTAAAAGTAAGCGGAAATACGATCAGTTTATTAGGTAGAAAAGTGATATTAGGAAACGATGGATTGCCTGCACAAATTGAATCATTCTTTACAGAAGAAATGACAGCAATTGATCAGCGTGCCCGGCCGTTATTAGCTGCTCCATTTGCTTTGACTGCTGAAGAAGCCGATGGTTCGGTTAGCCAATGGAAAACAGGAAAACCTGAAATTAAGCAAATTGAGCCCGGTGAAGTGGAGTGGACAGCGGTAAATACAGCCTCCAAATTAAAGATGGAAGTAAAAGCCAGCCTTGAATTTGACGGATTTCTGAATTATTCTATCAAATTGACGGCATTAACTGCTATAAAGCTTAAGGATATCAGAATGGTTATTCCTTTTCAGAAGCAAGTGGCTGAATATATGATGGGATTGAATTTAAAAGGCGGAAAAATACCTGCCGATTATCGATGGAAATGGGATGTTGCCCATAAAAATCAGGATGGTGCCTGGATTGGAGCAGTAAATGCAGGTCTGCGTTTCTCTTTAAAAGATGAGCATTACACCCGCCCGTTAAACACCAATTTCTACCTGGATAAACCACTTTTATTACCAGGCTCCTGGGGAAATCAGAATAAAGGAGGAATCGACATCAAACAAAACATCTCAAATACTATGGTGACGAACTATAGTGGTGCAAGGGAAATGAAAGCTGGCGATACGCTTTATTATAATTTCAACTTAATGATCACTCCTTTCCACGCGCTCAATACAGCGGATCAATGGGCAACACGGTACTATCATAAATATGCGAATGTGGATACGATTAAAGCCACAGGGGCAACCGTAATCAACATTCATCATGGAACTGCTATTAACCCATATATTAATTATCCTTTTATCGCGCACGATGCAATGAAGAGTTATATAGACTCTGCACACCACCTGGGCTTAAAAGTAAAGATATACAATACCGTTCGTGAGGTATCTAACAGTGCTTATGAATTAGCTCCCTTAAGAAGTCTGGGCCATGAGGTATTCTCTAAAGGTAAAGGAGGTGGTTATGCGTGGCTACAGGAGCATTTAAATGCAGATTATATTGCCGCCTGGTATGTGCCGGAAGTAAAAGACGCGGCTATTATCAATAGTGGGATGAGCCGCTGGCATAATTACTACGTGGAAGGCATGAGCTGGTTAGTACAAAATGTCGGGATTGATGGAATTTACCTGGATGATGTAGCTTACGACAGAACAACCATGAAAAGAATTAAAAGAGTATTAACTCAAAATGGTCACCCTGGCATTATTGATCTGCATTCAGCAAATCAGTATAATAAGCGTGATGGTTTTAATAACAGTGCCAATTTATATATGGATCATTTTCCTTACCTAAACAGACTGTGGTTTGGAGAAAACTTCGATTATGAGAACAATACACAAGATTTTTATCTGACAGAAATTTCAGGCATTCCATTCGGACTTATGGGTGAGATGCTGGAAGGTGGCGGCAATCCATGGAGAGGAATGCTTTATGGAATGACGAACCGCATGCCTTGGTCTGCTAATGCAGATCCACGCCCTATCTGGAAGATTTGGGATAGCTTTGGGCTTCAAAATAGCAGGATGATCGGTTACTGGGTCAAAAGCACCCCGGTTAAAACGACAACAGCAGATGTTTTAGCAACAGTTTATTTAAAAGATAAAAAGGCATTGATTGCGTTGGCAAGCTGGGCTAAGGAAGATACGAAGGTAAAACTTCAATTAGATTGGAAAGCTTTAGGGATTGATCCAAAAAAAGCAACGCTGAAAGCGCCTGCTATCCGGAATTTTCAACAGGCAGGTACTTTCACGGTGAATGAAGAAATTTCAGTTAAAAAAGGAGAAGGTTTATTGTTGATTTTGGAGTGATTTTCAGCGCTCAATTTTCAATTCTGAAATGATCTGTCAAATAATTTTATCCACGTCTTTAGCAGAACAAAACACAAAACACTGACAAACAGGTATTTAAATAAATATTTAAGCTAAAAATAATTGAATTATTTTTAGCTTATGTCACCACTTAGAGAATTAATGTGATCTAACTTTGTGGTGTGTGAATCTTTGAGAAGATTAGAAATCGTTCTTACCAACATTAATTAGTGTACCTCATGGCTTTAGGTGTGTTTAGCCATGAGGTATCTTTTAATTTGCTTTTTTCTTTTTACTTCCAAAACACAGTTCCACTATTTTCCTTACAGCCTTAGTGATCTCTTTTCTTCCCGCTTCGGTATTCAGGTCAAGTCCGCATAAGGTACTTGCATTCTTTTTAGTGTGTAAGACAGAATAATAAATTCCGCATATAATAATCGCTGAAACAGCCCTGAAATTGACGTCTGAGTCCTTAAAATAAGGATCTGTTAGCTTTAAAAGTTCTTCTCCCATAGCCTCGCGCTTTCTGCTCAGCTCGTTTAAAATATTGCTTTTTTCAGAGATTTCCCAAAGGATGATCCGCTGCATTTCATCTTCATTGAAAAAGAAATCAAACTGATTTTCGAAGATACTGGACGAAAACTCAATCATGGTTTGTTTTTTATTAGAGGCAACTGCTGCATCACTCACTTTTTTAGAAAAAGTGACCCAATAATCTCTTTCTATGAGATAAGTTTCAATTAAAGCATCAACTGTACCAAAATAGCGGTAGATCAATTTTTTACTGACCCCGGCACTTTTAGCAATTGCATTTACACCCAGCCCCGTATATCCAGTTGACCGGATAATTTCCCCTACTGCATCAATAAGCTTTCGCTCAGTTAGTTTCCTGTTTTTCGGCTCCGTTTTATTCAAAACATTTTTATCCAGCATAATCTCTTTCGTAGGAATTTACCCAAAAATAGAGTTTTATGTAATCTTTCAAACTTATTTTTTAGTTGATTTAATCAAGAGGCAGAGGAATTAACTGTATACAGACCGGTGAACTTCAATTTATGCGGTGATTAAATTACTTATTCATTGCATAATTGCGGCGAATATGTATATCCATCAACAATATAACTGGCCTGATTTTTACTGGAACACAGAAAACCTAAGTAAAAAAGTGGGGGAAGTAAGGCACAGGCAGGGCAAAATATTAGGTCAGATGAGTGCGCTGGGCTTTGATTTCAGAGAAGAGACGATCTTACAAACGCTTACACTGGACGTTACCAAATCGAGTGAAATCGAAGGGGTAATGTTGAGCAATGAACAAGTTCGTTCTTCTATTGCAAAGCGTCTGGGTATAGAAATTGCAGGTGCAGTACCAACAGAACGTCATGTAGATGGAGTAGTAGAAATGATGCTCAATGCGATTCAACATTATCAGCAACCTTTATCCGTCGAAAGATTAACTAACTGGCATGGAGCTTTGTTCCCTACAGGACGCAGCGGGCTCTACAAATTAAAGGTAGCCGAACTGCGTGATGGTCCTATGCAGGTTGTATCTGGAACAATGGGCAAAGAAAGAATACATTTTGAAGCTCCTTCAGCAGAAAGACCTTCCATTGAAATGAAAAAATTTATAGCGTGGGTTAATAGCGATCAGAATCTTGATCCTGTAACCAAAGCCGCAATCGCACATATATGGTTTGTTACCATACACCCTTTCGATGATGGTAATGGCCGTATGACAAGAGCAATTACAGATATGTTATTAGCCAGAGCGGATCAAACAGAAAATCGCTTTTATAGTATGTCTGCTCAATTACAAAAAGACAGGAATTATTATTATGAAACCCTTGAACAAACTCAAAAAGGGTCTATGGATATCACCGCCTGGATAAATTGGTTTTTAGATTGCCTGTATCGTGCTATGGATAGCACAGATGTAATACTGGATGCGATCCGGATCAGGACTCTTTTTTGGGAAGCAAACCGGAATACAGTATTTAATGTCCGCCAGCAAAAAATAGTTCAGCTTTTACTCGATGGATTCTTCGGTAATTTAACGGTTTCCAAGTGGTCAAAAATCACTAAATCCTCTAAAGACACCGCACTCAGAGATATTCAGGATTTGATAAAAAAAAACATACTCCTGCAGCAAGGTGCTGGCAGGAGTACAAATTACAAACTCTGTTTAGTTGAAAAAACAGATTAGTTGATCAGCTTAACCTGCTGATCA
This sequence comes from Pedobacter sp. UYP1, assembly GCF_040547305.1. Taxonomy (NCBI): domain Bacteria; kingdom Pseudomonadati; phylum Bacteroidota; class Sphingobacteriia; order Sphingobacteriales; family Sphingobacteriaceae; genus Pedobacter; species Pedobacter sp. UYP1. Next base: position 112,980 of record NZ_JBEPPL010000017.1, read on the forward strand.
ACTATATATTTATTGATGTATGCTTTGACCTCTGCTTTTTTAACAGGATCAGCAATCAGCTGGTCTAAAGAGATTAACCCCTTCTTATTTTCGTTCCCGCCAACGCCGATAAATACTGAGTTTTCTACTGTTAAGCTATGCGACCATTCAGTAATATTAATTTTAGGAATTTCAAAACGCGGGTCTGGAATGAGTTTGGAAACATCACCACCAACAGCATCATAAACTATCTTTTGAGAAGATACTGAAGCGAGTAATTTTGGCGCAGGATCATCCATTCTTCCCGTAGACAGGCCAAATACATTTTTAAGGGCCACAGTAAAGTTAGCACCTGCCAAATTCTGTCTCTCGCCTGCATCGATTTCATTATTGGCCACAGCCTGATAGACAACATTTATCTTTTGTCCCAACAGAATGCGTGTAAGCACGTGCGTACCATATTTCCCTACCAGATCAGCACTGCTCATTTTCAGGAGATCTTGTGTAAACACAGGAGTTAAATAATCGTGCCTGTCGGTATAATAAATGCCCAGACTTTTTGTCTGGCTGATCAGTGAATAATTCGCATAAACATATTTGCTTGAAAACGCATCTTTCTCAGGAAATGAGGAAGTAATCGTTCCTTTAAAAAAAGAAGCTTCATTTTCCAGTCCGGATGGAACCGGAAATTTTGTAACAAAGTTTGCTGCATCCTTACTAAAAACAACAAAAGGCGCTGCTGAAGTACTCGTACTGGTAATTAAACCATCCGGAGACTGTTTGGCGAAGGCATCTGCATCGATTGCCTGCGCACGTACAGCAGATAAATCATCATGCTTTCCTGTCACATCATATCCATGTCCAAGCACATTAGCAGTACTGCTCCAAACCAGGTCAGGTTTGTTAGTTATTTGTGGCATACGTGAAACAGCTACTTTAGTATCGGGCACGTAAACAGGCTCTATTATTCGATTTTCAGTTGATTTTTTACAAGAGGTAAATGCTGTAAACACAGCAATAAGAATAAGAATTTTTTTCACAGAAATAACTATTAGGTAATTTTATAAATATAATCATCGAATATATATATTAGACTGCATTTATTTCCCAAAAGTTCTTAATATTATCGCATAGCGTCATTCTCAGGCTACTATTTAAGAGAAAAAAGGTGCAAGTTTAGTGCTGATGAACTGATCAAACGAGGTTGGCGTAAATGCTTCATGTGTACGTGGAGTTGAATAAACTCCAGATGGATCACCCAAAGCCTTAAACAGCGCTGACAATTCTTTACTGACAGTAACATTTGCACCGAAACTTTCCAGCTCAGCACTTGCGTTTAATATTGATTTTTGCCGATAGGTAATCTTTTTCCCTAATAACCGGGACAATCTTAGCGCAACTTCCTCCGCGTTTAGATTTTCAGGCCCCATTAAATTTAGTTTCCATCGACCTGCCCAGGTATTATCCAAAAGAAATTTAGCCGCTGTATCTCCGATATCATCAGTGCTGATCCAGGGAATATCATGATCTGCTTCATAGGTAAAGGCGAATTCATTCCCAGACTTTATACTTTCAGCCTGCATCAAAATGTTTTCCATAAAATACCCTGGACGCAGGGCCAGCACATTTGTATTCAACTTATCAAACGCTATCTCCATATCACCTGCGTAACTTACCGTTCCCAAGTCATCGGCCGCCCCCGCACCCAATGACGAAATCAATACTACACGCTTGATTTTATGCTCACGGACTGCCGCTATCCCTGCCATAGTCACCTTATGGTACCACTCCTTTAAACTCGGCACCGTCAAAACAGGCGGCACCAGCCAGAGCAGCGCATCAGCGTCCTTTGTGGCCTGAATCATCTGTTCAGGATGACTAAGATCAACAACTCTGGAAATACTGTTATTAATTTCGAGCTGGTTCAACCGGTCAAGGCGCTGCCCGAGTAAAATTGGGGTCCCTCCCCCAGAACTTATTTGTACCGCTACTCTGCTGCCAATATTTCCCGTTGCTGCTGCTATTGCAATTTTCATCGTTTTTAAGCTTATGAATTACTTTCAAAAATATCCCTGCTCCCCTGAGCTCCGCCAAATGACTTTAGTCCCGGCACCGGATCCCAATATTCTTTGTAGTGCTGGAATTTATTTCCGGAAACCTTAAAGTACATCACATAATCCTGCGCATAAGGTAGCCCTGTGGAAGCAATCAGGGCTTCACCATGAGCTTCCGCCCAATACTCCTCCTTATTCTCCATAGGATATATCCTGACATCAGAAAACCTCAGATTCAGCATATTTTTGAGGCCAGCATTAATATGCTTGAAATAGGTATCCAGATTGATTTTCTTCCGATCAGGATAACCGGCTGAATCCGCATAGGGAAACTCAATAATAGCATCTTCGTTAAATAAGCTGATAACTTCTTCAGCACTTTCGTTAAAGGATGCCAGCAGTCTTTTCAAAAGTATATTTCCTTGATTATTCTCCATAATATTCGTTATTTTAATCAAAGCTACCCCTAAAACGATACATTTGAAATAAGGCACTTTATAGTGCCATGGATACCTAAAAGTATATTATGGACTCAAATACGCAAGAAGCCGCAAAAGAAAATACAAGTTTTTTAAAATTGCAACAGGCATTCCTGGCGAAATCTGCACTAGATGAAAGTTGTATACTTAATCAATCCCTCACCTTGATTGCTGACAAGTGGACTTTATTAATATTAATGGCACTGATGCAACAAGCAAAGAGGAATAGTGAGTTATTAAAGCAGATCAATGGCATTTCTCCAAAAATGCTTAACCAAACTCTTAAGACATTAATGTCTTATGGGATGATAGAACGCAAGGTGTATGCTGAGATGCCGCCACATGTTGAATATTTCCTGACAGAATTTGGGAAAAGTACTGCTACCCCGCTCTTAGCGCTACTGGACTGGTCAGTACAATGGGAAGCAGAAATCACTACCCTTTATAAGCAAAGGAGGGATCAAGCGGAAAATTTGGGGGGAATAAAATAAATTCTTTCTTTTGCATTTTTAAATCAAACAAGAATTTTCATTTTGAGTCAAGCCGAGCAAA
>NZ_JBEPPL010000018.1:0-105711 GCF_040547305.1 Pedobacter sp. UYP1
AAAAGGAATAATCCCAGCTTTTTTATATAATTGTATGATCTTTTAAGTGGCACGGTTTGACCGAAATCACTGGCATCATCACTCCGAAATACCCATGAAAACTGAAATGTACTTCAGACCGGAACATACGCATAAATTCACCTGCTATCCTGAACTTTGCTTGTTGCGAAAGCTGTAAATCCGTGGCCTTTTTAGCAGATGGCTTTGGTGTACTTTTACCAACATATTTATCCTTCCATTTAGAAATAACCAGTGCGCCGACCTTTCCGGTAAATACGCCTAATGAGCCTTGTTGTAAAATTGCCATAACTGAATTTAAATTGATATTGGTGAAATTTATATATGACCGCTGGAATTCATATAATTACCAGACAACCTGCCCAACATAAATACTGTTAGAAATACTCTTCCGGCTTTCAGGGTAAAGCTGGCATCCCATTTAAAAGTTAAACCTTTCTCAACTCTGTTTACCAGAATATTGCGTGTAAGCGGCATTTTACCCTGGCTGAATAAAACTTTTGTAAAATCTATTTGCTGATCAGGATAACTACCAGAGATTGCATTTAACCTATTGTAAGAGCTAGCTACAGTATAATAAGTTTGAAGGGTAAGTTTTCCTTCGAGCTCAAATCCAATAGTCAAAAACTCTTTAACAGGTTTTAGAAAAGCCGTTATCAATGCAGTTACCTGCCTGCTTCTCAAAACAGGCACTGTGGGTTTGTCAATGCGCAAACCAATTAATCTGGTGACGAGCTTTCCTAAACGCATATAAGTTACTCTATTACCTGATCTGCCAGTAGGGCCTTCATTTGAGCCATTATCCAATATTTCAATAGTTATATTATTTACATAAATAATAAATTGATACACTAACAAGATAGACATTTAATTTGGTTGTAAGAGAAATATATTAAAACAAGATATTTGCCTGGTTTGAGTTACAGTATCAAACTGCTGGTCAACATAGCCAGTAACTAGCTTATAACGTGTGTTAAAAACATGCAGACCAATAACTGAATGTTCCAGAAATACATCTGCCACGGTGTAAATAGAAAGGAAAAACAAAGTGTTTACATTGATGTGGAATTTTTCAAACTGATAAATGATGTCTGCTATGTTTTCTGTAATTAGATTATATTGTCTAATAATATTTCAATAAGGATATTTATTACAATGTAAAAATCTATAAAAACAGCTTATCTGATACTATTAAGCATTTTTATTAGCTGTTCTGCCTTAACAGCAAATGCACAATCCAACCCTGCTTTTGATTCTTATTTATCTAACACTAATCTGAAATTTCAGATGCCTACAGGTTATAATCAAATAACTACAAAACAAAGTTTTTCTCCCACCTTACGCAAAATAATGAGTTTGATGTTTAGCGTTATTGAAAACAAACAAAAAGATATTGCAATTGGGATCATATTAATTCCGGTAAGAACAGCATTTGATAAAAATTTAAAAGGGATGTTTCCAAATATTGATGCAAATCAAAGCTACTTGAATATTGTAAAATACCAAGCTGATACTTCTACTTTTAAAGTTCAGCCACTTGAGGACCATGAATTAAAAAAGATAAATGCTGATGCAGGATTCAGATATCAATTAGATATGAATAGATTATTTCTACAAAAGTATAGCTTATGCAAGGTAATTATTATCCATAAAAAAGACATTGGCGATGCTGAAATCTGTTATTTCTATAACCCGGAGAATGAAGAATTAGTAAAGAAAGAAATGTCGGAAACTGCCAATATCCTAACGTTCCATGATATTAGTCAGTTTAAACCAACTATGTAAACTAATTAACTTTAAACAAAGCGAGGCTTGTTATTAGTGATAACAAGCCTCGCTTTGTTTAAACAGAATCTTTTACTGTGGAATCAAGCTGATCGCTTTCTCCAATTGCGGGTCAGTACCAGCATCTAACGCAGCTTTGTTATACTTTACCTCGATATCTGGCGGGAAACCAATTCCTTCATATAACTTTCCATCTACATAACGTAACGCAGTTGAAGAAGTATAAACCAAACTCAAGAACCCGGTTTTGAATTGACCACTGTTATAATAATCATTGTTATTTAACAACGGGCCATTACCGCCCCAGGTACGTTCGCCTACAAATTTCACATTTCCACCCGGCATCGCTTTTAAAGCCATAGTAGTCATCTCTGCCATACTCACCGAATTTAAATCAGCCAGTACAATAATCGGAGCTGTAAACAACTTCGCATCTTTTCCAGGATGAACTGTTGCAGGTATCCATGGTGAATAATCCAATCTTCCGTTTCCAATTTTTGAACGGGTAGCACCGATTGGAAATTCCTTATCCGTTAAACCGCCTACCAATAAATCCAAATCAGAAAGATAGCCACCGCCATTACTTCTCACATCAATAATTATCCCTTTCAAACCTTCCGGTTTTTTCACCTCATCAAAATAATATTGCAATGCTTTCTGTGCATTGTTAGGCGTTTGCAAATCCTTGATCACATTTAAACTGAATTCGTTAAAATGAAGATATAAGATATTGCCCTTAATTTTACCTGCAACAGCAAAGAACTGATCTGTAGCCGATAAATTGATAAATCCTTTCACATATCCCTTATCCAGGTATTTTGGAGGAATAGTACTGTAAAAAAAGTTAGGATTAATACTTCCGTGATAATCAGGGCTTTTTTGATGTCTGGCATCAGATGGGCTAATATAAGCTGCTGAATCCTGAACATAAGGACTATTGATTCTCAATGCATAATGGGAATCAATCAATGTCGAGGTCATCTCTTTAAAATAGGTATAGGATTTTCTGACATCTGTTGAATCATTGATATTCATTTTAGCAAAAATCGGTTGGTACTTACGGTAGATCTCATCCCAGTTCGTAGGATCAGTATCCCAAAAGATATAATTATTGTTCATTCCATTCCAGTAAGCCTCAAAAGCTTCACTGAAGCTGCCTTCAATATAACGTTTAGGATCGTTGATTTGAGGAGATTCTTTACGGCAGGAAGCCAATGCGCTCACCAGGCAGATACCCAGTATCAGCTGGAGCATATTTTTATATAAAAATAGATAGGTTGATTTCATAAGATTGTAATAATGATGAATAAATTGGAGCGGTTATTTGCCTAGACGGTACATACAACCCACTTGAATAACATAGGTATCATTGTAACGTGGAATCTGATTAAGCATGTAGTTTTTCTGCTGATCTGTCAATCCGCGGTAATACCTTCCTTCTGCGAAAAGCTCATACCTTGGCTTAAGCTGATAGCTTACACCTGTTCCCGCCAGCACACCTAATTCGATTCTGCGGTCGCGGCGGCTGTCAAAAGTAAACTTCTCATCGTAGCTGTAGCCAGGTTCACCATCCAGGATGCTTGGGGTTTGTGCACCATCAGGAAGCTCATATTCTTTAGCAAAAGTGTTGATCTGAGTTCCTTTGATACGGGATGAAGACCAGTAACCGGCATAACCACCCAGATTCAGGAAACCTTTCAGTTTCTGACCGCCAAATGTAAAATGTGCCATCAACGGAAGTTGAATGTAGCTGTTCTTGTTCGTGTGGTTAATTCCTTCGAAATAACTGCTGCGTACAATTTTGTAGCTCTTTTGAATGTACTGAGGGTCTGCTTGTATAGCAAACCAGTTGTTCAGGTCATATTTAACAGGTATTCCGATGTTAAATCCGTCAAGCGGCTCATACTTGGTAAAAGCCCTGAAGCCGATGTTGGTAATGATGTGGTTTTTATTGTAACCACCTTCCAGTCCGATAGAGAACTGGGCACGTGAAGTGAGCGTCCCGGCAATTATGCCCAGACCTAAGAGTAAACATTTTTTTTTCATAAGATTAGGTTTAGCAGATTTTAATCCCTCATCTCCCAGACCAGACAGACTTTTAAGTTCTATTTGGCTGGTAACTGGAAAGACGAATGCGCAATGATGTATAACAATAATCCAGCGTGCAACTTCATGTCATTTTAGCTTACTACTTTGTATAAAAAGGATACTATTCAGCCTTTTCTTCCAGGTGATCAGTCTGAATAAAAAGAAATATCTTTTTTAGCAACGTAATTTTGATGCAAATAATAATCAGGAATAGAAATTAACACTGGTATTTACAGTATTTCACAGCCATTTAAGGAATAAAACCTGGGCCCAATATATAAAATTTAACAATAACTTTAAAAATAAATCTATCCGATTAAATAACGGCTATTTTATCCAAAAAAAGCACTATCATTACGATTAAATAACGAACAACTGTTAAAATGTGTTAAATATTGTACTGAGTGCAAAAAGATTAATTATTGTGTAGAATTATTCATTACTTTTGTTGCAATAGATGAATATAAAAACTAAAACGGTCTCACTGATTTACATAATTTGCATTTTTTGCATCAGTGTTTGCTGTGGATCAACAGTTTTTGCCCAGCGTTCAGATAGTATCGGTACAAATACCAAATACAAAAGAATCGTCAGGACCCCTCAAATCAGAGGCGATGTTCCTTCTTACAAGCCAAGTTACCTGCCTGGTTCGTCTTTAAACCCTTATAACAGTCTTCTTTCGCATGGCAGATCGGGCAGCGGCAGACCAGATAAAATTCTTTCGGTACTTAAAGTCTATCCTAACCCGGTTGATGACCAGATTAATCTGACCATCCGTTTGGAACGGGAGTCTAATCTTTCTATTAAGATCATGGACTTGTTAGGCAATGAAGTTGTAACCTTATCTAATGAGCGCCTGTCTGCAGGGGAGCAAACTAAAACATTTACCATTCCTAACCGGTTGAACAGCGGGATATATTTCCTGCGTTTTGTTGCTGGCTCAGAGACTGTCGTGAAACGTATTTCTATTCTATAAGCTGGAATACCCGTTTAAACTCAGCTAATTTACTGCATCAATCTTTTTTTTACCGGATATAATTTACTTTTACGCATCATGCTAACTGCATGTGAAGATAACAGACGTTTTTTATATACCTGAACAGAATGAAGATAATTGCTATTGGCCGTAACTACGCTGCACACGCTAAAGAATTAAATAACCCTCTCCCATCAAGTCCTGTGATCTTTATGAAGCCGGAAACAGCTGTACTTAAAGACAATAAACCTTTTTATATTCCTGAATTTTCTTCGGATGTACATTATGAACTGGAAGTTGTTTTGAAAATCAATAAAGAAGGAAAACATATTGCAGAGAAATTCGCAGCGAATTATTATGATGAAATTGGTTTAGGTATTGATTTCACAGCGCGCGATCTTCAATCTGCATTGAAAGAAAAAGGATTACCCTGGGAACTGGCTAAAGCTTTCGACAATTCGGCTGCAGTAAGTCATTTTATCCAAAAAACTGAGCTTGCAGATATCAATGCGATACCGTTTGAACTGAAAGTAAATGGAGAAAGCCGTCAAAATGGAAATACAGAAAATATCCTGTTCTCTTTTGATAAAATTATAGCTTTCGTTTCTCAATACATCACGCTGAAAAAAGGAGATTTGATTTTCACAGGAACTCCTGAAGGTGTTGGCCAGGTTCATCCCGGCGACAAACTGGAAGCATGGATGGGCAAGGAACAATTTCTGAATTTCGACATAAAATAAGTTTAATGATTAAAAAAAGTATATTCCTGTTTGTTCTGGCTGTATTTGCAATCAGCACGCAGGCTCAACAAATTTTCAGTAACAATAAATATCCACTGGTAGATTTCCGTACGCCGCTTGATATCGTCCCTCCGGCATTGGCAGGTTCTTTTGGTGAGCTAAGAGGGAATCACTTCCACTCAGGTATAGATTTCCGCACCAATCAGCGTGAAGGCTATCCTGTTCATGCCATTGCTGATGGTTATGTTTCCAGAATGAGAGTTCAGAACAGTGGATTTGGCCAGGCTATATATCTGGTGCATCCAAATGGATATACTTCTGTTTATGGCCATATATCCCGTTTTGCACCTAAAATTGCAGAAGCGGTAAAAGCTTTACAATATCAGAAAAAGACTTTTGAACTGGACGAGTTTCCTGCGGCAGAATCATTTCCCGTACATAAAGGCGATGTGATCGCTTATTCAGGAAACAGAGGTAGCTCCGGAGGCCCGCACCTTCACTTTGAGATCAGGGATTCTAAAACAGAAAACACGATTAATCCACAGCTTTTCGGGATTCAGATTCCGGATAATATTCCACCGGTTATTTATGCTTTATACCTGTATAAGCTGAATAAGAAACCTTTTAATGAATATACACCTAAAACTTTTTTCCAGGTAACTGGTGGGGCAGGAAAGTATAGTTTAGGTAAAGCCGGACCATTGAATATCAGTGGTGAGGTTGGATTCGGAATTACTGCTACAGACAGACATAATGGAGCTTCAGGAATTAATGGCGTATATTCTATTGAGCTGGAAGTGGACGGAAAAACTGTTTTCACGTCTTCTTTAGAGAAGTTTGCTTTTGAAAATAGCAAAGCGATTAATTCGCATATTGATTATCCGGCTTTTATGACGACCAAAAGGAGTATTCAGAAAAGTTTTGCAGACCCGGGAAATCCTTTGCAGATCTATAGCAACCTGGTCAATAGTGGCCGGATTGAGTTTAAGGATCAGCAGGTCCATGAGCTGAAATATATTGTGACGGATGCGAAAGGCAATAAAAGTATTTTGCCATTTAGTGTAAAATCGGATGGACAGACAGTAATTTCGACACCGGACCAGCCAGATGGTATCCCTTTCTTTTATGCGAAAGAGAATGAGTTTGCAGCAGATGGTGTGAAAGTAGTTTTACCGAAAGGAACTTTATACAATGATTTCAATTTAGTTTATAAGGTTAAACCAGAGCCAGCCAGAGGTGCTTATTCTCCGGTTTATCAAATTCACAATAACCTGACTCCTTTGCATATTGGTTTTGATTTATGGATCAAGGCTGATCCCCGTTTAGGCGCCTTGAAAGATAAAGCCTTGATTGTCAGCGCTAGTGGTGCATCGCAAGGCGGAGTTTTTGAGAATGGTTACGTGAAGGCAACTCCTCGTAATTTCGGCAGTTTCTACATTGCTGTCGATACCATACCTCCAACAATTGTCCCGGTTAACATTGCCGATGGCAAAAACATGGCGGGCATAGCTAAAATGGTTTTCAAAATACGTGATAACCTTTCAGGTATTAAAAGCTTTAATGGCTATATTGATGGCAATTGGGTTTTGATGGAATTTGACACCAAAACTGCTACCTTATGGCATTCTTTTGATGAGCGCACTGCAGCTGGAAAACATCAGTTTAAATTGGTTGTGGAAGACATGAAAGGAAACAGTAAAACGTATTCAATTAATTTTATAAAATAATTATGAGTGAATTAAAAGAAGGTCAGAAAGCCCCTGAGTTTACCGCAGCGGATCAGGATGGAAATACAGTCTCTCTGGATCAGTTTACAGGTAAAAAAGTGGTTTTATATTTTTACCCGAAAGATGATACTCCTGGTTGTACAGCTGAGGCTTGTGATTTCAGGGATAATTACCAGGGATTAAAAGCGAAAGATATTGTAGTACTGGGTGTAAGTGTTGATGATGAAAAATCACATCAGAAATTCGCGGCTAAACATAGTCTTCCTTTTACCTTACTGGCTGATACCGATAAAAAAATTGTGGAAGCTTATGGTGTATGGGGCGAAAAGAACATGTATGGTAAAAAATATATGGGTACTAACCGGACAACTTTTGTAATTGATGAGCATGGTGTGATTGCACATATCATTAAAAAAGTTGATACTAAAAATTCAACTGCACAAATTCTTGAGTTATTAAATAATTAGGAAGCTGTTTTATTTTAAAAAGTTTCAAACGCTGTAAACGCATAATATCACATTTAAATGGTATTTCAGGGCTTTTACATTCAATAATAAATGATAGCAATAAACTATATTTGCTATCATTAGATAAACAATTTAAATGGAGCGGACAGGATTAAATAATATTTTAATCATCAAAGGCTCCATCTGACAAAAAGAAGACAATAAATAAATAGATGAAACATACAATCAATGAATTAGAGGACATTGTTTCTCAGGTACGAAGAGATATTGTAAGAATGGTACATGGCTGCCAGTCTGGACACCCGGGTGGATCACTTGGTTGCGCAGAGTTTTTGACAGCTTTATATTTTGAAACCATGAACCATTCCACAGATTTTAAAATGGATGGTGCAGGCGAAGATTTATTCTTCCTTTCTAATGGTCACATTTCTCCGGTATTTTATAGCGTGCTTGCCCGTTCTGGTTATTTCGAAGTTAGCGAACTGGCTACTTTCAGAAAATTAAACTCTCGTGTTCAGGGTCACCCGACTACACATGAAGGATTACCTGGTATCAGGATTGCTTCAGGATCTTTAGGTCAGGGTATGTCTGTTGCAATCGGCGCAGCTTTAACAAAAAAATTAAATAAGGATCATTCTTTAGTCTTCAGTTTACATGGAGATGGTGAGTTACAGGAAGGACAAAACTGGGAAGCCATTATGTTCGCTCCTCACAATAAAGTTGATAACCTGATCTCTACAATTGATTATAACGGACAACAAATTGATGGTCCTACGGAGAAAATACTATCGTTAGAGAACTTACAGACTAAATTCGAAGCTTTCGGATGGCATGTAATCACTTCTAATGGAAATAACATGGAAGATATTGTTAAAGCTTTGGAATATGCTAAATCACTTACTGGTAAAGGCAGACCAATCTTAAACTTAATGAGTACTCAAATGGGATATGGTGTAGATTTCATGGTAGGTTCACATAAATGGCATGGTACTGCGCCTAATGATGACCAACTTGCTTCTGCTTTAAGTCAGAACAAAGAAACATTAGGGGATTATTAATTCATAACCATTAAACTGCGTCCGTCCTGTTCAAGATAAAGGGGCGATAAAAAAGATATTATATAATGAAACCTGCATGAGCTTACGAATACCAATTTTTAGTCCATAAGCTCATGCAAGCTTCATGACCATTAAATAACAATAAGAGAATCATGAAAAAATATACATATTCAGAAAAAAAAGATACCCGTTCTGGTTTTGGTGCTGGTTTACATGAAGCTGGTCAGAAAAACCCGAATGTGGTTGCACTTTGTGCGGATCTGAAAGGTTCTTTGAAAATGGATGCTTTTGCGGATGAATTTCCTGAAAGATTTATCCAGATCGGAATTGCCGAAGCAAATATGATTGGAATTGCTGCAGGTATGACTATTGGTGGAAAGATCCCTTTTACAGGTACTTTTGCAAACTTTTCTACCGGAAGAGTTTATGACCAGATCAGACAGTCTGTTGCTTATTCTAACAAAAACGTTAAAATCTGTGCTTCTCATGCTGGTTTAACTTTAGGTGAAGATGGTGCAACTCACCAGATTCTTGAAGATATAGGTTTGATGAAAATGTTACCTGGAATGGTTGTGATCAATCCTTGTGATTATAATCAAACTAAAGCTGCTACTTTAGCTATCGCTGAGTATGAAGGCCCTGTTTATCTGCGTTTCGGCAGACCAAGTATTCCTGTATTTACTGATCCTGATCAAAAATTTGAAATCGGTAAAGCATGGATGGTCAACGAAGGTACTGATGTGACTATCGTTGCAACCGGACACATGGTGTGGAAAGCGATTGAAGCTGGTGAGCAGTTAGCTGCTTTAGGTATTGATGCAGAAATTATAAACATTCACACGATTAAACCGTTAGATGAAGAGGCAATCTTAAAGTCGCTTAAGAAAACAGGTTGCGTAGTGACTTGTGAAGAGCACAATAAATTTGGTGGATTAGGTGAAAGTGTTGCGCGCTTATTATCAACGGAACTTCCTTCTCCACAAGAATTTGTGGCTGTGAATGATAGTTTTGGCGAAAGCGGAACACCGGATCAATTGATGACCAAATATGGACTGGATACAATTAATATTGTTGAAGCAGCACAAAAAGTTATAAAAAGAAAAAAATAATCGATGAAGCAGGTTGAAGATGATGAAATAATAGCGAAGTTCTCTGTAGAGCGCACGCGCAATGAAGCCTTTAACCTGCTTATCACAAAATACCAGGAGAAAACTTACTGGCATATCCGCCGCCTTGTTATAGATCATGATGATGCGGATGATCTAGTCCAGGAAGTTTTTATCAAAGTCTGGAAAAATCTTTCCAAATTCAGGAGCGACTCTAAATTGTATACCTGGATTTACAGGATCGCAACAAATGATTGCATTACCTTTTTAAATAAGAAAAAACAGCGCAACAATATTCCGCTGGACGATGTTTCTGCTGAATTGTCTGAAAGTCTGGTGGCCTCTTCTTATTTCAATGGAGATAAAATCCAGATGAAGTTACAGCAGGCATTATTGACACTACCAGAGAAACAGCGGCTTATTTTTAATATGAAATACTACGACGAACTCAAGTATGAAGAAATTTCTGAGATTCTGGGAACGTCTGTAGGTGCGTTAAAAGCTTCCTTCCACATTGCTGTAAAGAAAATAGAAGTTTTTATGCTAAATGAAGACATTACCTTTTAAACCTTTTGTGATTTTAAGCATCCATATAGCAGGTAAATTCAGGAAGACCTGATGTTATCATCCTGCAATAGCTAAATTATTTACAATGAAACACGATATAGAAGACAATGAATGGAAACAAGAGGCACCTTATCTCGCCTCTCTTGAAAAAGGAAATCCGTTCAGCGTTCCACAGGAGTATTTGAGTACCTTACCTGAGTTGATTCATGGCGCAATTTACGCTGATGAGCTTAAGGAAGCTATTCCTATGTCCGGATTTATCGTACCTGATCAATATTTCAACGTTTTACAGGACTCTATTTTTGCCGAAGCAACAGGTAACGGTTTACAAGAACTCCCAAAAGCTGATGGTTTCCATACGCCTGATTTATATTTCCAGAAATTACAGGCTAATATCCTTGCAAAAACTGTAGCCTTAGCTGCCACAGCTAAAGACATTGAGCAGAATCAGCCTTCAGATTTTGCTGAAGCCGGCCTTTATGCTAAAACGATTAGTATCAGTCCATCTGCCAGACGCGGGCCCAGGTTAGTTCGTTTATGGCATAGTGATCTGGTTAAATACGCTTCAGCGGCTTGTTTTATCCTGGTAACTGCATTTGGGCTTTATTTGAATCAGCAAAATTTTAATGCGGAAAGCAAAAATGCTGATCTGGTTACTGAACAGGCATTATATGATATAAATGAACAGGATATTATTGATCATATCGAAGGAAATAATGTAGATGTATCAAATGATCATACTGCTGTATCCAACAAAAATTCCGCTATATCAAATGACAATACCGCCAATGCGGATCTGGAAACTTATATTCTAAACAATTATTCTCAAAGTGATCTGTCCTCAGCATTATAATTAAGATACCATGAAACACATACTTGCCATTGCCCTTTTATCGTGCCTTCCTTTTCTAGCTTCTGCACAAAGAGGTGAAGGAAAAAGTAAGGAAATAGAAGTCTATAAAAATACTTATCTCAAAGAAAAACTAGAGTTGACTCCGGAAGAGGCTAAAATATTCTGGCCAATTTATAATTCAATGCAAAGTGAGCAATCGGAATTACGTCAGGAGCGCAGAAAAAATATGATCAGCTTCAGAAAGAGTACGGAGATTGAAAACCTTTCAGATACAGAGGTAGAAAGTCTGATCAACAATGAGCTCAATTTTAAACAGAAGGATTTAAATATTGACCGCAAATATTATAATAAACTGAAAAGCAGCCTGCCAATCAAAACTGTGGGTAAATATTACCGTGCAGAACAGACTTTTAAAAGAGAGCTGTTAAGCAGATACAGAGAAGGTAAAAAGTAGTTAATTCATTTTTTGCCTTTTAATCAGATAGGCGGCTAATACGCTTGAAAAGCCTGCTGCTATATCAGCATCAATCAGGTCTATTTTATATTGTGCACATTTTAACGTCAGCATCTGCCGATAATCTCCATAAGATTTCAAATAAGCTTCTTTAACGGTAGCTGCATTTGCTTTAAGGAATTCTCCTGTTTCCAGATCTACAAATTGATAAGGTCTGTTCTCAAAATTAAAGTCTACTTCTTTAGCTTTATCACTTACATTGAAAATGATAACTTCATGCTTATTAAATTTCAAGTGCTGCAGCGCGGAGAATAAGTCTTCCTGATTGTTGTCTGCCTGGTTTATAGTTAAAAGATCAGTAAAAATAACAACCATAGAGCGCTTGTGAACTGATTCTGCTACTTGGTGTAAACAGGCGCTTAATTCTGTCCCTACGTTGAGCTTAGGGGCTTTCAACGCTTCTTCTAAGTGTGTAAATAAATACTTCTGGTGCATAGTTGTCGATCTTGCCGGGGTGTTTAAAACCAGCTGATCTGTAAACAGGCTTAACCCAAAGGCATCTCTCTGTTTTTTGAGGAGTTCAATCAGGGCGGCTACTGCTTGTACGGAAAAAGTAAGTTTAGTATAATCTCCTTGCGGAAAGTACATAGAGGAAGAAGTATCAATTACAAACTGGCAGCGCAGATTAGTTTCTTCTTCATATCTTTTGGTATAAAGCTTATCAGTTCTGGCAAATAACTTCCAGTCAATATTCCTGACATTATCCCCATTGTTATAGGCTCTGTGTTCAGCAAATTCAACAGAAAACCCATGAAATGGGCTTTTGTGCAATCCAGTAATAAATCCTTCTACAACCTGTTTAGCGAGTAACTCCAGGTTGCTGTTAAATTGATATTCCGACTGGTCTGTATGCATCCCCATTTTGTAAATTTAACAAAAGAAGTTTAACTTGCTAGTCACAATGAATATCGCCCCAAATCCGATTAAAACTGAGCCATCTCTTCACCGCTTATGGTTAAGAGGCATTGTAATCTTCTATTCCTTGTTATTTCTCTGCGGATTAATTTCATCAGGCTATTTTTTGGGAGGTATTGTGGACTTAAAGCCTATTCCGATGCTTGGTTTATTAAAGTATATTTTATTATGTATCCTTTTCCTGGTGCTTTTGATTAATGCATTAAGGGCTATCACATTGAATTCAGCACACCTGAGCCGGCTAGCAAGTAGTACTGGGAACTTTAAATGGCTATTTACCCTGGCTGTTGTACTTTGCATTGCAGCAAAGGCGGGTTTATTTGATTTGAGCAGAGCACATCCTGTTGAAATTTCTTATATCCAGATTGGCATATTGTCTGTGATTGCTGTCTTCTGCTATTGGAGTGATCATTTGCTGAAAGGAGAAGAAACTATAATAGAAGAGAATGAAAATATAATTTAAGCGCCGACATTAAAAAGAATATTATACAGCACACACTATTGACTTGCTCAATAGTGTTCCCATAAAATCGACCGCAAAAGCAAAAGCCGTTTCTAAATAAATAGAAACGGCTTTTTGATATATATCGGGTTGACTACAATTGCTTATCCAATTTACCAGCTAATACTGATTTTGGAACTGCACCAACTTGTTTATCAACTACTTCACCATTTTTGAAGAATAACAACGCAGGGATATTACGGATACCGAACTGAGTAGAAATCTGTGGGTTATTATCCACGTTTACCTTACCCACTACTGCTTTTCCTTCGTATTCTTTTGAGATTTCATCTACTACTGGACCTACCATGCGACATGGACCACACCATTCTGCCCAAAAGTCTACTAAAACGGGTTTATCTGATTTCAACACAACTTCCTCGAAGTTAGCGTCTGTGATTTCTATAGCCATATTTCTTATTTTTATTTATACAAAGATATAATCAATTGTAATGCCACCATATTTTCTAATGCCAAAATGACATTAGTTCAACTTATAACTCACCACATTTAGCTCTTTCAGCTGTTCCAAAAATGCGTTATCAGGATTGATCTTCAATGACTTAGAAGGAAGATCAAGCGAAACATTTTGTTCCCGGTCGTACACAACAAAATTCAATTGACAGTTTTGTTGTTCTGTATTTTCTTTATTTTCTTCAATGATCGCGAGAATCTGAGTAATAATCTGATCATTAATTCCCTGAATTGGAATCTGTATAGTGATACATTTGGCCAGTTTATCTCTTAAATCTGATAAAAGGGCTATAGAAGTGATTTTAAACTCCCAGTCGCCTTCTTTACGGAAGCGTTCGCCCACACGGCCCCGGATTTGCAGGAAATAACCATCGGTCATAAATTGCTTGAATTTCACGAAGTCTTCTCCAAATAAAGCGAGTTCACAACTGTCGTTATAATCTTCAAAAACAATAGTCCCAAAAGGTTTCCCGGTTTTAGTCATCCTTTGTGCGGAGATTACAACCAGTCCGCCGACTACCAGTTCCCTGTTTTTTATCTGTTCAAACTCTGCCAATACGTCTTCATTTGTATCTCCCATCCGTATTTTATTGACTACGGCCAGGTGACGGACGTTGTGCTGACAGAATTCTTTCAGCTCTAATTTATAATTATCGAGTGGGTGTCCGCTCAGGAAAATCCCGATGGCATCTTTCTCGTATTTCAGTCTGTCGATTAAAGTCCATTCTGCAGAAACTGGTAAAGTAGGTTCATTGATCATATCGGCAACCGTACCGCCAAAAAGCGAAGATTGTGCGGATGATTCACTGTTCTGGAAATCATTGGAATACTTGATCAGCTTTTCGATACCGTTGAGCTTATCATTGATCCCTACAAAAAAGAATTGTGCCCGGTGGAAACCAAAGCTATCAAAGGCTCCGCTGTAAACGAAACTCTCATAAGCTTTCTTATTTACTGTACGGGTATTGGAGCGTCTGGCAAAGTCATAAATACTATTGTAAAATCCGCCATTAGTCCGTTCTTCGATGATACTTTCTACGGCTTTCTCCCCTACTCCTTTAATTCCGGAAAGTCCAAAACGTACTTCTCCCTGAGGGTTTACAGAGAACTTTAAAATGGATTCATTTACATCCGGGCCAAGTACTCTTACGCCCATTTGTTTACATTCTTCCATAAAAAAGGCCACCTGCTTAATATCACTCATATTATTCGTCAGTACCGCAGCCATATATTCTGCCGGGTAATGTGCTTTCAGGTAAGCGGTCTGGTAAGCAATCCAGGCGTAACAGGTGGAGTGAGATTTGTTGAAGGCGTAAGAAGCGAATGCTTCCCAGTCTTTCCATATTTTTTCCAGTGTAGCTGGTGCATGTCCTTTTTCTGCTGCCTGAGCAACAAATTTAGGTTTCATCTTATCCAGTACCTCTTTCTGTTTTTTACCCATCGCCTTACGCAGTACGTCGGCTTCACCTTTAGTAAAACCAGCAAGTTTCTGTGACAAAAGCATCACCTGTTCCTGGTATACTGTAATTCCATAGGTTTCTTTCAGGTATTCTTCGCAGGCGTCCAAATCGTACTTGATTTCTTCCTCTCCGTTTTTCCTGCGGACAAAACTTGGGATATACTCCAGTGGCCCTGGACGGTACAGTGCATTCATGGCAATTAAATCTCCGAATACGGTAGGCTTTAATTCTTTCATGTACTTCTGCATCCCGGTAGACTCGTATTGGAAGATACCAATGGTTTCTCCACGCTGGAACAACTCATAGGTTCTAACGTCATCGATAGGGAATTCGTCGGGGTCAAGCTGAATACCGGTTCTTAAGCGAACCAGTTTAACGGTATCTTTAATCAGAGTCAGTGTTTTCAGCCCCAAAAAGTCCATTTTCAACAGTCCGGCGCTTTCTACTACAGAGTTATCAAACTGCGTTACGTACAGATCGGAATCTTTAGCCATGGCCACGGGCACATAGTTGGTGATATCGTCTGGTGTAATAATTACTCCGCAGGCATGGATACCTGTATTTCTTAACGAACCTTCCAGTATTCTGGCTTGTTGTATAGTTTCAGCACTTAAGCTTTTGGAGTCAGCAATATCTTTCAGCTCTACAACTTTCTCATATTCATCTGCACGCAAAGCTCCTCTAAGTGATTTCTCATCGAGGTTAAAGATTTTGGCGAGCTTCAGGTTAGGGATAAGCTTGGCTATTTTATCGGCTTCAAAAAGTGGCAGGTCTAATACGCGGGCTGTATCTTTAATAGATGATTTAGCCGCCATGGTACCATAGGTGATGATTTGTGCCACCTGGTTTGCTCCATATTTTTTGATTACGTAATCCATGACGCGGCCCCTGCCCTCGTCATCAAAGTCGATATCAATATCGGGCATGGATACCCGGTCAGGATTCAGGAAACGCTCAAAAAGGAGGTCATACTTGATAGGGTCGATATTGGTGATCCACAAGCAATAAGCCACTACGGATCCTGCAGCAGAACCACGGCCCGGGCCTACAGATACATCCAGATTCCTGGCCTCTCTGATAAAATCCTGCACAATCAGGAAGTAACCGGGATAACCTGTTTTCTCAATCGTCTGCAGCTCAAAGTCCAGACGTTCTATAATTTCGGGAGTGAGTTCTCCGTATCTTTTTTCTGCCCCTACAAAGGTAAGGTGGCGTAAATATTTGTTTTCTCCTCTTTTCCCGGCGTCATCTTCATCTTCCTGCACTAAAAATTGTTCAGGAATATCAAATTTAGGTAAGAGTACTTCTCTGGCAAGCTTGTAGATCGATATTTTGTCTACTATTTCCTGAATATTTAAAATTGCTTCCGGAAGATCCGCAAACAGTTTTTTCATCTCTTCCGAAGATTTGAAATAATATTCCTGGTTAGGTAAGCCGTAACGGTATCCGCGTCCCCTGCCTATTGGTGTTGCCTGCTTTTCTGCATCTTTTACACACAATAAAATATCATGTGCGTTGGCATCTTTTTTATTAATGTAATAGGTATTGTTTGTCGCAATCAGCTTAATATCATGTTTTTGAGCCAAGGAGATCAGCGTTTTATTCACTACGGTTTCATCATCCTGGTTGTGGCGCATAATCTCCATATAGAAGTCTGCACCGAATAATGATTTCCACCAGATTAATGCTTCTTCAGCCTGGTTTTCACCCATATTCAGAATCTTACTGGCTATTTCACCGTACAGGTTTCCAGAAAGCACAATGATGTCTTCTTTGTATTGTTCGATGACATTCCTGTCAATCCTCGGGATATAGTAAAATCCTTTGGTATAGGCGATGGAAGACATTTTAGCCAGATTATGGTAACCTGTTTTATTTTTAGCGAGCAGCACCATTTGATATCCGTTGTCTTTACGGGATTTATCAAGGTGATTTTCACAGACAAAGAATTCGCAGCCTACAATTGGTGTAATGGGTACTTCTGCGGGCTCTTCTCCTTTTTCTATGGCAGCATTATTTCTGGCTTCCACGCCTTTATTATGGTTTAGTACCTGGTTCACAAAGTGAAAGGCACCCATCATATTGGCGTGATCGGTCATGGCCACGGCAGGCATTTTATCTGCTGCTGCTGCTGCGATCAGACCTGGAATATTTATGGTAGACTGCAAGACCGAAAACTGCGTATGGTTGTGCAGGTGAACAAATGTTGCGTCTTTAAGTTCTTGCTGGTTGTCTTTTAAGTCTTGTTTTGATAAGCCAGGGCCTTCTGCTTTGGCTTGTCTTTTCCTGATTTCATCA
Organism: Pedobacter sp. UYP1; assembly: GCF_040547305.1. Lineage (NCBI taxonomy): Bacteria > Pseudomonadati > Bacteroidota > Sphingobacteriia > Sphingobacteriales > Sphingobacteriaceae > Pedobacter > Pedobacter sp. UYP1. The sequence continues at coordinate 17,549 of NZ_JBEPPL010000018.1, forward strand.
GAGGCCGCTTTAAGGTTAATGTGCTGAATGCCTGCACTTGGTATTACTGCTGGCTGACTGGCGATAAAGGAACGGATATACTCCTGATCAGCTTGAAGCTGTTCGGGGGTAAATACCTCCATTTTAACTAATTGAAGGAAACATCGCGTAGTCGCTTCCACATCTGCTGTTGCGTTGTGTGCTTCTGCAAATGGAACGCCAAATAAGTAACTGTGTAATTCGGTTAGCGTTGGCAGTTTGAACCTGCCTCCTCTACCACCTGGAATCTTTAATAAGTTGGCGGTAACTTCTGTACAGGTATCCAGAACGGGCATTTGAGCCATAGGGCTTTCGATACCCATCCGGTAAAATTCAGAGCCCATAATATTGACGTCAAAGCCAATATTCTGTCCGACTACAAATTTAGCTTTGGACAGGGCAATGTTGAATTTCTCTAATGCCTCACGGATATCAATACCTCGTTCTGTAGCTAATTCTGTAGAGATACCGTGGATACGTTCTGCATCGTATGGAATGTTAAATCCATCGGGCCTGACCAGAAAGTCCTGATGTTCAACCAGGTTTCCTAACGCATCGTGTAACTGCCAGGCAATTTGAATACACCTTGGCCAATTGTTTGTATCGGATACGGGTGCATTATAATTGGCAGGAAGACCTGTAGTTTCGGTATCAAAAATTAAATACATAGAAGGGTAATTATGAATCCCTGTTCTCTGGTTATTATTCCTCGAACAAAGCGAGGTACAAAATTACGTTTTTTTAAGAAGCGGTTGAAATTTACCTGATAAAATTGTTGTTAGTTTCAGGAAGATTGTGCCTGACTCTTAGGGGTAGCTGGCTTATGTTCCTGTGAGACAAGCTTTGAGGTGTCATAACCTTTTTGCGCGCACCGGCCGATAATTTCACTCAGCAGTTCGTCTGCCATTTCCGGTTTGCGGGAAAGGATGGAAAGGTGTTTAAGCTTGGGATGCCCAACTACAACATAAGAATAATCTGCGGCAAGTTCAATGATCCAGTAATCGACTTTTAATGGCCATACGAACTGCGCTTTAAGTTGTGCATTGCTGGTTCCGCGAACCACGATCAGTTTGGAGCGGACATACTTGGTTACCTCATCTGGTGGTAATTTATAAGTCGTAAAAACAGCGTAATAACCGTCTGGATGTATCACATACGTCTCCGTAGTTTCATGCCAGTTTTTGTCCATAAAGGTGGGTATTGAGCATAGTGAATACCATTTACCTGCGTAAGACATTATATCAACTTTTTCAACAGGTTTATTCTCTAACATAGCGTTCCCTCATTAATACGGTAAGAATATCTGCTTAGATTCATTTGTCAAAATCAATTTACAAATCTAAACAGACGTTAAGCAAATGTAAATTCTTTCTCATAAAACCAAGAAGGTCTGATAAAGTTTTAAAAAGCATTTTAAACTTTAGCTAAGAATATGTTGAAATTTTCTGATAATGCCTTAAATTTTATAACTTGGGCAGGAAGATCTAATGAAGATTTTATTACAATTTAAAAATTGAATCCATGAAGATAACAGTTGTTGGTGCAGGAGCAGTTGGTGCTACTTGTGCAGATAATATTGCTAGAAAAGAGTTAGCTGAAGAATTAGTTTTATTAGATATCAAAGAAGGTTTTGCAGAAGGCAAAGCGATAGATATGATGCAGACTGCTGCATTATTAGGTTTTAACACAAAAATCACCGGGGTAACTAATGATTATAGCCAGACTGCAGGTTCTGCTGTTGCTGTAATTACTTCTGGTTTACCACGTAAGCCGGGAATGACCCGCGAAGAGCTGATTGGCATCAATGCGGGTATTGTTAAAGGTGTAGCTGAAAATATATTAAAGTTCTCTCCGGATGCGATCATCATCGTGATCAGCAATCCAATGGATACGATGACTTATTTATCACTTAAGTCATTGGGACTGCCTAAAAACAGAATCATTGGTATGGGCGGTACTTTAGATAGTGCAAGGTTTAAATATTACCTGAGTGTAGCATTAAACTGTAATTCAAATGATTTGCAGGGCTTTGTAATTGGCGGACATGGGGATACGACAATGATCCCGTTAACGCGTTATGCGACTTACCAGAGTTTACCGGTAACGGATGTTTTATCTGCTGAGGTGTTAGCTAAAGTTGCTGCCGACACGATGGTGGGTGGAGCAACTTTAACTGGTTTATTGGGAACTTCTGCCTGGTATGCGCCTGGTGCTGCTGGTGCTGCACTGGTAGAGAGCATTGTTCGCGATGAGAAAAAACTGTTTACTTGCTGTGTTGCCCTTGATGGGGAATATGGACAGACCGATATTTGTTTGGGTGTACCTGTAATTGTTGGTCGTAATGGCTGGGAGAAAATTATAGATTACAACTTGAATGAGGAAGAAAAGGCAGCCTTCAATAAGAGTGCTGATGCGGTAAGAGCAATGAATAATGTGCTTAAAGAAATGAAGCTTATTTAATGCGTACTGTTACAGTCCCTCTTACTTTAATAAACTTAAATGATGACGGTTTCCACCTCCTGGTGGAAATCGTTGTTTTTGGTAAAAAACATTGGGCGGTGGTAGACACCGGGGCCTCCAGATCTGTATTTAATAAGACCTTTATTGAGCAGTATAGTGATGCTGTGGTTGGTCAGGAGCAGGAAGAAACCAATGCTACTACACTGTTCACGACTTCGAGCACGATACAAGCAGTTATTCCAAAATTAAAAATCGGTAAACTGATTATTAAATCTTATCATGCGGTAGCATTGGATCTGGAAACTGTTAATGATGCTTATGTTTTGATGGGACATCCCCGGATTGTGGCTATTCTTGGCAGTGATATCTTCCTGAAATACCATGCTAAGATTAACTACAAAAAACTGAAAATTCTATTTTCTTCTAAACCAGGATAATTTCCACCACAATCTGCTTAAATTTGCCCAGATAAAATACTGCTTATGAAACTCCTTATTGTTGAAGACGAGCCTAATGTGGTGTCAGTTTTGAAAAGAGGGTTAAGCAGTGAGGGCTTTGAGCTGAGTGTAGCACCTGATGGATTTATTGCGCTGGAAATGGTTTCGGCACATTCTTTTGCGTTGATTATCCTGGATATCATGCTTCCGGGGATCAATGGCCTGGATTTGTGTAAACAGATTAAGAAGAATCATCCGCAAATACCTATTATCATGCTGACTGCATTAAGCAGTACGGAAAATATCGTTACAGGGCTTGATAACGGGGCTGATGATTATTTAGTAAAACCTTTCAAAATTGCCGAACTGAGTGCGAGGATCCGAATGCTTTTAAGACGGCATGCCGGGCTTCAGCAAGCGGATGAAATCATTACGGTTGGTGATTTACAGATCAATATTTCTGGTAAAACGGTGACCAGGGCTGATCAGGAAATCACGCTGACGGCAACGGAGTACCGTTTGCTTCAGTTTTTTGCCAGGAATAAAAACAAGACCTTATCCAGAATAGATATTTTGGAGAATGTCTGGGATATTGATTTTAATATGGGTACGAATGTGGTTGATGTTTATGTCAATTACCTGAGAAAGAAAATAGACAAGGGCTTTAGCACTACGCTGCTGCATACTGTTGTGGGTTTAGGCTATTTGTTAAAAGAAAAATCATTGTAATGAATTTAAATACGCGTATCACCTTCTTATTTGCCATTTTATCTGCAATTATCATCTCTTTATTGAGTGGGTTTGTATGGTATTTTGCAAATGAGTTTGCTTTTGAGGATTTCTACAAAAGATTAGAGGCGCGGGTAAATATAGCGAGTCAGATCAAGGCTTCGGCGGGAACAAATACTTTTGAGTACAGAGAAGTACGCCAAAAGTACCTGGAACGCCTTCCTCAGGAAGAGGAACAGGTCTTTGTTGCAGATAAGGCTGGTAAAATGGCTTTTGAGAAAAAGGTACGTCTTCCTGCAAGTTTCTATAAAAATATTGAATCGGGTTTAATGGCCCGTTATCGGAATGCAAACGTGTTTTATGCGGGTAAGTACTTCAAAAATGGACTGAATGGCTATATCGTCATCATTTCTGCAAAAGATCCTTATGGCTATAGAGAACTTAAGGATTTACAGAAAATCCTGTTTGCGGGGTTCTTTCTTTCTGTTGCCTTATCGTACTTTGTAGGAAGAAGGTTCTCTGATTTCACTTTTAAACCAATCAGAGAGTTAATTAAAAAGGCACAGGGGATTAGTGCGGAGAATTTACACCAGCGCTTGCCTCCTATTAAGGGAAATGACGAAATCGCCGAGATTTCACAGACTTTTAATGATATGCTGGACAGGTTGGAAACTGCTTTCGAGACACAGAATAATTTTATCAGCAATGCTTCTCATGAGTTAAGAACACCTTTAACGATCATTAGCGGGGAAGCTGAATTGACAATTGCCAGGGACGGTCACCGGGACCCTGAGCTTCAGAAATCTTTAGCAACTATACAGGCTGAATCCGAAAGGCTGGAAAATATACTGACCAGTTTGTTAAGTTTAGCTCAGTCTGGTTTTGATGGGGAGAAACAACGTTGGGAAGAAATAAGGCTGGATGAACTGATCTGGGATGTCAAGGCTTCTATTGACCTGGTCAATCCGGAAAATAAAATACAGGTAGACTTTTCAAAGCTTCCGGAAAACCCGGAGAGTATTAATTTAAATGGGAACCTGAACCTGATTAAACTGGCAGTCACTAATATCGTAAACAATGCGTGTAAGTATTCTGATAACAGAGTGGTTGAAGTCGGTTTATCGGTTACGCGTACTAATATTGTGATTAGTGTGAAGGATCAGGGCATTGGCATCCCTGAGGATGAATTACAGCATGTGTTTGAGCCTTTTTTCCGCGCTTCTAATACGACTGATTATAATGGATATGGTGTAGGCCTGCCTTTATCATTAAATATTATCCGTTTGCATAAGGGTAGTATTGCGATTAAGACTGTACAGGAATCCGGAACTGAAATGAACATTTTATTACCTCGTTCGCGTTAATCAACGTGTGCTCTTTTTAAATAAGCTCCTGTTTAACAGAATATTGTCTTTATAAAGTCATTCTGTCTCTCTAACTGCCGTTTCTTGCAATTCTAATCTCATTCTAATCTCACTCTTATCTGGCTGTAATGTATGGGCTGTACTATTGTATCAATAACTAATCAAAAGATACAATATGAAAACAGTCTTAATTCCTACAGATTTCAATGAAAATTCAGTTTATCTATCAGAGAACATATTGAAAAATTTCAAAGATGAGCCAATCAGGATTTTATTCTTTCATGCTTATAAACTGACAGATTCTATCTCTGATTTATTAATGCTTTCCAGAAGAAGTACTGAGTACGGACAAATTCCGGAATCTTTCCACAGGGCGTGTTATGATTTCAAAAAAACACATCAGGCTCAAATAGACACTATCGGTGTAGAGTATTTTTATGGCAGTACTATGGCCGCCTTCAGAAATTTTGCTGAAGCACATGAGGTGGATTTCATCTGCTGTCCTGAAACTTATAGCTTCCGTCAGATATCAAAGTATAGTATCAATCCTGATGTATTTTTAAATAAATCTGGTATCCCGATACTTAAGGCTATTCAGGAAGATGAAGCACCTGTTAAATTAAAGAAAGCAATTGCGCTGGAGCATGAAGTTGCTCAGCTTGTCTAGTTATGACCATTTAAAACACACTATATGTTATTAAAGAAAAATGTCCCGCTAACCTACATCTTCGGGAAAATATATAAAGATCTGATTTTAGTAACCTTGTATGCCGTTGGTATCGTAGTACTTTATGAAAACTTTCATTTTACCAGGATCTCTATACCTATTGCCGTACCTGCGCTGTTGGGTACAGTAATCTCACTTTTACTGGCGTTCCGGTCTAATCAGGCTTATGATCGCTGGTGGGAAGCACGGATTCTCTGGGGTGGAATTGTCAATGATTCAAGATCATTAACAAGACAGGTGCTGTACTTTATTGATGATCCTTATTATTCTGCAGAAATACAGTTGTTTAAGGAGCGCTTTGTGAAAAGACAAATTGCCTGGGCTTATGGTTTAAGTCAATCGCTTAGAAATACAAATCCGATACTTGGACTGGACAAGTTTATGAAACCTGATGAGCTGGACTTTGTGAGCAGATATAAAAATATACCGATGTCTATTTTAGAACTGCATGCCCGGGATATTAAAATCGCTGTTAAAGAAGGCTGGATCAATACTTATCAGCAGATAGAGATTGACAGGACTTTATCAAATTTATGTGACCGTATGGGTGGTTCTGAACGGATAAAAAACACGGTATTCCCGGTGACCTATAGTAAGTATATCAATATGACGATCTACTTATTTATTATCATGCTGCCTTTTGGGTTGATTGAGTTCTTTGGATACATTGAGGTGCCGGTAGTGATCGCAATTGCAGCAGCTTTCTTATTAATTGAGAAAATGGCTATTCATTTGCAGGATCCTTTTGAGAACAAGCCTACGGATACACCTACAACTACTATTTCAAGAACTATTGAAAGAGATTTATCTCAGATGCTGAATGATGCACATTACCATGAAGATAAAATGAAAGCGATGGAGCCTGTTCATAATTCAAAAACCTATTATATCTTGTAGCATAGCTATGATAAGCTGATAATAGCGTCTTATTTCCATAAAAAAGGGGGGGCATTGCAATGCCCCCCCTTTTTTATTTTATGTTTTTTATGTCCAGACTGAATGCTTAAGCGTCAATCTTCGCGTATTTAGCGTTTCTTTCGATGAATTCTCTTCGTGGCGCAACTTCATCTCCCATTAACATAGAGAAAGTATGGTCACACTCTGCAGCGTTTTCAATTGTAGCCTGCATTAAGGTACGGTTCGCTGGGTTTAACGTAGTATCCCAAAGTTGTTCTGCATTCATCTCACCCAAACCTTTGTAACGCTGAATGTGAACGCTTTCTTCTTTACCTTGTCCTTTTAAGCGTTGTACTGCTGCATCACGTTGCTGATCATTCCAGCAATATTCCTGATCTTTTCCTTTTTTAACAAGGTAAAGTGGTGGCGCTGCAATGTAAACATAACCGGCTTCGATTAATGCTTTCATATATCTGAAGAAGAAAGTCAGGATCAGTGTCGTAATGTGTGATCCGTCAATATCCGCATCCGTCATGATCACGATTTTATGGTAACGAAGTTTGGTAATGTTCAAAGCTTTGTCATCTTCAGGAGTACCTATACTTACACCCAGTGCAGTAAACATATTCTTGATCTCGTCGTTTTCATAGATTTTATGCTCCATTGCTTTTTCCACGTTCAGGATTTTACCTTTCAATGGAAGAATAGCCTGGAAGTTACGGTCACGGCCCTGTTTTGCAGTTCCACCCGCCGAATCTCCCTCGACAAGGTATAATTCACATTTTTCAGGATCACTGTCTGAGCAATCGGCTAGTTTACCTGGTAAGCCAGATCCGCCCATTACGCTCTTACGCTGAACCATCTCACGTGCTTTACGCGCTGCTGCACGTGCTGTAGCTGCAAGAATAACCTTGTTGACGATCATTTTAGCTTCTCTTGGATATTCTTCCAGGTAGATACCTAATGCTTCACCAACTGCAATATCTACAGCTCCCATAACCTCAGTGTTACCTAATTTGGTTTTGGTCTGCCCCTCAAATTGCGGCTCTTGTACTTTTACTGAAATTACAGCAGTCAGACCTTCACGAAAGTCATCACCGGTAATCTCAAATTTAACGTTTTTAAGTAAACCTGACTTGTCAGCGTATGCTTTCAAAGTACGGGTTAAACCTCTTCTGAAACCGGCAATGTGTGTACCACCTTCATGCGTATTGATATTATTTACATAAGAGTGTACATTTTCAGCATAGCTGTCATTGTACTGCAAAGCAAGCTCTACCGGAATACCATTTTTGATTCCCTCTACATAAATAGGCTCAGCAATCAGGGAAGGACGACCTCCGTCTAAAAACTGAACAAATTCCTTTAAACCACCTTCAGAAAGGAAAAGTTCAGTCAGGAAATTACCCTGCTCATCCACTTCACGCTCATCTGTTAAAGTTAAGCTGATCCCCTTATTTAAGAAAGATAACTCTCTTAAACGTGAAGCCAGTGTATCATAACGATATTCTGTTGTCTGGGTAAAGATCTTGTCATCTGGTGTAAAAGTGATTACAGTACCTCTTTTTTCAGTTTCACCAACAGTTTTTACATCGTACTGTGGTTTACCTTCACGGTATTCCTGTACCCAGATTTTTCCTTCGCGGTGTACTTCTGCTTTCAAGTGTATAGATAGTGCGTTTACGCAACTTACCCCTACACCGTGCAATCCACCGGAAACTTTATAAGTGTCTTTATCGAACTTACCACCGGCATGCAGTACAGTCATTACAACTTCAAGCGCCGATTTTTGTTCTTTTTGCATGATCCCTGTTGGAATACCACGACCGTTATCCTCAACTCTGATAGAATTATCTTTAAGAATATTTACCGTAATCGTATTGGCATGTCCAGCCAGAGCCTCATCAATAGAGTTATCTACTACTTCATAAACCAAATGGTGCAATCCTTTAACACCCGTATCACCTATATACATTGAAGGGCGCTTACGCACCGCTTCTAAACCTTCTAATACCTGTATATTATCTGCCGAATAATTTGACTTTGAATCTTTTTCTTCGCTCATAAATGTTAATAAAAAATAAGATTCAAAAATAACCAATTATGGCCAATTAAAGGCAAATGTGGATAACTATTTGATCAAAAAACTGCATTAATGACCCAAAAAAAACAAGTTATTTAGGATACTAAATTGGAAATTTTATATTTGCTAAAATTTACTCCGTCAGTTTAATCCATAAATGGATACTGAAACTGGAAAAGAATTAAAAACAACATTATAATAAACGCATAAATGAACAGAACATCCTTCAAACTAAGCACACTGGCTACCGCTGTAGCATTAGTTTCAGTATTGGCTTCTTGCCAGAGTAAAGACAACAAAGCTGCGACTGATACTGCGGTTAAAACTGACGTTGCTGCAACAGCAGTTAAAGCTAACGAGCCTATCGTTTATGTAAATTCGGATTCTTTATTAACTAAGTATCAGTACTTCAAAGATCTTAAGACTAAATTAGATGCCAAGTCTAAAGCTGCTCAGACTGATCTTGCTGCAAAACAACAGGCTTTTCAACGTGAAGTTGCGCAATATCAGCAAACTCAAAATACTTTACCTGCCGATCAGAGAGCTACAACTGAGCAAAGATTAGCACGTAAACAACAAGAATTACAAGCTTATCAGCAAAATGCTGGCGCTGCTTTACAAAATGAGCAAGGTGCTGAGCAAGAAAAATTATACAATAAAATTGCTGATTACCTGAAAATCTATGCTAAAGGTAAAGGTTATAAAATGGTGTTGACTTACCAGAAAGGTAACAGTGCTATTTTATTCGCTGATGCTTCTTTAGATGTGACAAGTGAAGTAATCACTGGTCTTAACGAAGGTTACAAGGCTGATAAAAAATAATTGACGCTAAGCGTTAAAAAAGATGCTCCTTAATTGGGGCATTTTTTTTGCATATAATTTTAAGATGGAAAAAGAAACAAAAGAAGAGCGTGCCCATAACAAGTTTATGCGCCTGGCTATTGCAGTCTCAGAACGGAATGTAGCAGAAAGCCTGGGCGGCCCCTTTGGTGCTGTAGTAGTTAAAGATGGAAAAATTGTAGCTAAAAGTGGAAATAAGGTGACGACAACGAATGATCCTACTGCACATGCTGAAGTGTCTGCGATCAGAATTGCCTGCAAAAAATTAAAAACTTTTGACTTGAGTGGTTGTTTGATCTATACCAGTTGTGAGCCTTGCCCGATGTGCCTGAGCGCGATCTACTGGTCAAGGATCAAGATCATCTATTATGCAAATACAAAGGCTGATGCTGCTCATATTGGTTTTGATGACCAGTTCATTTACGAAGAACTGGACAAGCCCATGGAGAAGCGGACCATCCCTGTGAACCAGCTGTTGCGGGATGAGGCTCAGCAGGCTTTTAAACTCTGGGAGCAATCTGTTATAAAAGTTGAGTATTAGCCAGGAGAAAATCCCGGCTAATCTTTTTTGTCCTCGTCTTCTTCGAAAAGGTTACCTTTTAAATCATCAATCTCTCTTCTGTCTCTTTTGGTTGGCCTGCCTGCTCCCCTGTCCCGGATTAAAACTGGTGAGTGGAACATGCTTTTATAACCTTGCGTTTCTTCAATCGGGGTAATGTCTTTATATTTCGTCACTGCGATCTTGGATTCAACCCTGGTATAGAGTAGTTCGACTACCTCAATGATCTTTTTTTCGATTCCTTTAGAGACCTGGTAAACGTCACCGGGTTTCACAACTACAGAAGCTTTCACATTCTGACCGTTAAATTTAACGCGGCCAGCTTTACACGCCTCAGTTGCTAAAGTTCTTGTTTTAAACAATCTTATTGCCCACAAGTATTTATCTATCCTTAATTTTTCCTGCTCTGCCATAAAAAATCAAAAATACATAAGTAAAAGATCGCTCAATACATAAAATTGATTTATTTTGTGAAAAAATAAAAATTGATAATGATTAAAGAATTGAAAAAGTTAATAGAGGCTGCTTGGGAAGACAGGACTTTATTAGAATATACTGAATATTGTGAAGCGATCGAGACTGTTGTTATGCAACTGGATAAAGGAGAAATCCGCGTTGCTGAACCAATTCTAAATTCATGGGGCATCAATGAATGGATAAAGAAGGCTGTTATCCTTTATTTCCCTATCAGAGAAATGAAAGAAATTGAAGTTGGTCCTTTCGTATTTCATGATAAAATGAAATTGAAAACCAATTATAAAGAATTAGGTGTGAGAGTTGTTCCTGGTGCAAGTGCGCGTTATGGTGCATTTTTAGCTAAAGGCGTAATTTTAATGCCTTCTTATGTGAACATCGGTGCTTATATTGATGAAGGTACAATGGTGGATACCTGGGCTACTGTAGGTTCTTGTGCACAAATCGGAAAACATGTTCACTTAAGTGGTGGTGTTGGTATTGGTGGTGTTTTAGAGCCAATTCAGGCTGCTCCGGTTATTATCGAAGATAACTGTTTCATCGGTTCAAGAGCTATCGTTGTGGAAGGTGTACGTGTAGAACGTGAGGCTGTTTTAGGCGCAAATGTTGTATTGACTGCTTCTACTAAAATTATTGATGTTACCGGAAGTACTCCTGTTGAATATAAAGGTATCGTGCCTGCAAGATCAGTAGTGATTCCAGGAAGTTATACTAAAAAATTCCCTGCTGGCGATTACCAGGTTCCATGTGCTTTGATCATCGGAAAACGTAAAGAATCTACAGATAAAAAGACTTCACTTAATGATGCATTAAGAGAAAACAATGTAGCAGTCTAATGAATATTGGTTTTGATGGAAAAAGAGCTGCCAATAATTTTACTGGTTTAGGTAATTATAGCAGATCACTTGTTTTACAGTTATCAGAATTTTTCCCTCAAAACCAATACTTTATTTATAGTCCCAAGATAAAGCGCCATGGCCAGATTTCTTCTTTTTTTGAAAAGCAGAATATCCACCTGGTACTGCCTGAAAAGTCTTCGTTCTTATGGAGGACTTTCGGCGTAAAAAAGCAATTAGAGAAAGATAATATTGCTATTTATCATGGTTTAAGTAATGAAATTCCTGTCGGGGTATCTCCGGCTATCCGGACTGTTGTTACTATTCATGATCTTATTTTCCTGCGTTATCCGCAGTATTACAAATTCATAGACCGCACCATTTACAATTTCAAAAGTAAATATGCTTGCAAACATGCAGATCGTATCATTGCAATTAGTGAGCAGACTAAAAATGATATTATTGCGTATTATCAGATCGATCCCTCGAAAATAGAAGTGCTTTATCAAACCTGCGATGATTCTTTTAAACAAATTATTGGTCAGGAGTTTAAAGATCCGATACGCGAAAAGTATCAGTTACCTGAAAAGTATATCCTCAATGTAGGAACAATCGAACCGAGAAAGAATTTACTGGCTGTGGTACAGGCTTTACCTGCTATCGATCCGGAGTTCAAATTGGTAGTGGTTGGTAAAAAACAGGTTTATGCGCAAAAAGTAATTGCTGAGATTGAAAGGCTGGGTCTTGGAGAAAGAGTTATTTTCCTGAAGGATATTCCATTCACAGACCTCCCCGCTATCTATCAGCTGGCTACTGTATTTGTTTATCCATCGTTTTACGAAGGGTTCGGCATCCCGGTCATCGAGGCACTTTATGGCCGGATACCTGTCGTTGCGGCAACTGGCTCTTGTCTGGAAGAAGCGGGTGGACCACATAGTTTGTATATAGATCCGAATGATGCATCTGCGTTAGCAAAGGCAGTAAACTCAATTTTAACTGATCCAGCGCTGGCCGGCAAGATGAAAGAGGAAGGTTTGAGCTACGCACAGCGATTCAATACTGCTGATTTAGCCCGTCAGCTAATGGATTCTTACAGCAGCATGATCGCTAAAGATTAAGAACGCTCTGAATACCGGAGATTATTTAATAAATTTACGGCATGCTAAAAACGGAAATTGACAAGGCTTTAACGGTCTTGAAAAATGGAGGCGTAATCCTCTATCCTACAGATACAGTATGGGGTATAGGTTGTGATGCGACAAATGAAGCTGCAGTCGAAAAAATTAATACGATTAAAGGCCGCTCTGCTGATAAGAGTTTTATTGTCCTGGTGGATAATGATTCGAAAATACAAAGTTATATAGATGAAGTGCCTGAGGTTGCGTATGATCTGATTGAATTTGCAGAACACCCATTAACCATTATCTTTTCGGGGGCAAAGAATTTAGCTAAAAATGTGATCAATACGGATGGTAGTGTGGGCATAAGAGTGGTTAAACATGATTTTGCGCAGCAGTTAGTGCAACGTTTCAGAAAGCCTGTTGTTTCTACCTCAGCTAATCTTTCAGGTCAGCCTACTCCACAGTTTTTTGATGAGATTGACGAAGAGATTAAGGCTGCTGTGGATTATGTTGTAGACTGGGAACAGGAACTCAAAATCAACAAAAAGGCATCCACAATCATGAAATTAAGTCCATCTGGTCAATTTTCCTTCATAAGAAAGTAAGTTTTAGTACTTTTGCAGACTCTATTTGAAGCATCATGAGTTTATAAGCTCGAAACAATATATAATTAGTGAAAAAAAATCTAGAACATCCTGTTTTTAAGGTAATGGCCGGTATCGCCGATGAAAATCATATCGAAGCCTATGTGATTGGTGGATACGTACGGGATATATTTCTGAAAAGACCATCAAAGGATATTGATGTTGTGGTACTGGGAAATGGGATCGAATTTGCTGAACTTACCGGAAAACAGTTAAAGAGTAAAGTTGCTGTTTTTAAAAACTTCGGTACGGCCATGTTAAAATACCGTGAGCTTGAAGTTGAATTTGTTGGTGCAAGAAAAGAATCTTACCGTGCTGATTCCCGTAAACCTATTGTTGAAAACGGTACGATTAAAGATGATCAGCTGAGAAGGGATTTCACAATCAATGCTTTGGCAATCTCTTTAAATAAAGAGAATTTCGGACAGTTGGTGGATCCGTTTAATGGGATAGAAGATTTAAATAATAAATTAATCCGCACTCCGCTGGATGCTGAAATTACATTTTCAGATGATCCTTTACGCATGATGCGTGCTATCCGCTTTGCGACGCAGCTGAATTTCAGTATTGATGAACAGGCATTAGCGGCAATTGCAAAACAAAAAGAAAGAATCAGTATTGTTTCGAAAGAGAGAATTACAGACGAATTGAATAAGATTATCCTCTCTCCTGTTCCTTCAATAGGTTTCAAATACCTGTTCGATACGGGCTTGCTTCATCTCATATTTCCTCAAATGGCTAATTTATATGGTGTAGAAATCATTAAAGGAAAAGGACATAAAGACAATTTTTACCATACCTTGCAGGTATTGGATAATATCTGTGAAGTTACAGCGGATCTTTGGTTACGCTGGGCAGCGATTCTTCATGATATCGCGAAACCACCAACTAAACGCTTTGAGGAGAATCATGGCTGGACTTTTCATGGTCATGAAGATAAAGGAGCGAGAATGGTTCCTCAGATCTTCGCACAGTTGAAGTTGCCAATGAACGAGAAGATGAAATTTGTTCAGAAGATGGTTCAGCTACATCTTCGCCCTATTGTTCTGGCACAGGAAGTGGTGACGGATTCTGCGGTAAGACGTGTATTATTTGATGCGGGTGAAGATATTGAAAGCCTGATGTTACTCTGCAATGCGGATGTAACTACTAAAAATGAATATAAAGTAAAAAAATACCGGAATAACTTTGAGCTGGTTAAGCAAAAGCTGAAAGATGTAGAAGAGCGGGATAAAATAAGAAACTGGCAACCTCCTGTTTCAGGAAATGACATCATGGAAGTATTCGGCCTTGCTGCCGGTAAAGAAGTGGGCATGATTAAAAATGCAATCCGCGAAGCAATTCTGGAGGGCGAAATAACAAATTCACCTGGTGAAGCGTTAGCATTTATGTTGCGCAAAGGAAAGGAATTTGGATTAATCCCCGTTACAGAACAACCCAAATAATTAATGTTACCACTGGGGTTGTAGTTCATAGAATTATGGCCCAAAATGGCATCATATCTCATAAAATGAATATGTTCTAAGGAAATACATATTTTATTTTATAATTTTATAATATAGAAATACAGCACAAATGGCAATTTATAGATTCAGACTTAGTTTTGACGATTACGATGAAGTAATCAGAGAGATCGATATCAAATCAACGCAAACTTTTGAAGATTTACATAAAGCACTACACCGTACCACTGGTTATAATGCTGAAAAATCTTCTTCATTTTATGTAAGTTCTGATCATTGGATCAAGGGTGACGAAATCGCCTATCTTCCAACGCAAAAGAAAACCGATCGCGGTGTGAGCTTAATGGAGAAATCCAGGCTAAGTGCTTTTATTGAAGATCCGCATCAGAAATTTTATTATATCTATAATTTTGACCGTCCTTATGAGTTTCATGTAGAGCTGATCAAGATTATTTTACAAACAGATCCTAATATTGAATATCCTGTTCTTTTTAAAAGTATAGGAGAAGCGCCTAAGATCTTTGATGCCAATAATATCCCAACTGAAGTGGTAACGAATAATCCTATTTCAAATGATTTCGATTTTCTGAACGAGATGGACTTTGTTCCTGAGGATACGGAAGAAATCGAAGCGATGGATGGCCGTGGTATTACTACCTCAGAAAAAAGTGAAGACGCTGATGACGATGATTCAGATTCGGATGATTTCTCTGAAGATGAGGATTATCATGAAGATGAATACGATAGCAAAGAAGATTACTAAGCCATATCAATGGCAAAAAATAAAACATTAATTGTAATTGCGGGGCCAACGGCAATAGGTAAAACAGCTTTAGCTATTACACTGGCCCAACATTTTACAACAGAAATTATCTCTGCTGATTCCAGACAGTTTTTCAAGGAGATGTCCATAGGAACGGCAAAGCCTCATGCCAATGAGCTTGCTGCCGCTAAGCATCATTTTATTGATTCCCATTCTATCAACACTTTCTTTAGTACCGGAGATTTCGAGAAGCAGGCCTTAGGGTTACTAGATGAAATATTTACCAGGCATGATCTGGCAATTATGGTTGGCGGATCAGGTCTGTACCTGGATGCTGTAACTAAAGGGCTCGACGAATTGCCAGATACGGATATGGAAATCAGAAGTCAGCTGAATAAGCTGTTTGAAACGGAAGGACTGGAACCTATCAAAGCACAGCTTGAAGCAGCAGATCCGGAATATTATGCGAAAGTAGACCAGGCGAATACGCAGCGTCTCATCCGCGGACTGGAATTCTTCTTGTCTACAGGAAAAAAGGTTTCTTCATTTTTAACAAACAGCAGGAAACAGAGAGCTTTTAATATTATAAAGATTGGTTTAAACATGGAAAGGCCGCTTTTATACGAACGGATCAACCATCGGGTAGACGTGATGCTGGAGGAAGGCCTTTTAGAAGAAGTCAAATCCCTGAAAGATTACAGAGAACTCAATGCGCTAAAAACTGTTGGTTATGCAGAGCTTTTTGACTACCTGGACGGTATGATTACTTATGAGGTTGCTGTGGAGAAAATCAAACAGAACACCAGGCGATTTGCGAAGCGTCAGCTGACGTGGTTTAGAAGGGACACACAAATCCATTGGTTCTCCCCTGATCAGCCGGCAGATGTGATCAATTTCCTCGAAGAATCAATAAAAAATTAAAATCAAGGAGAAAACAACGGCAGAAATTGTTTTCTCCTTATTGATCAGGAAGCTTTCTTTAACAGGAAGTTTCCTGAATTAAGCTTGTGCTGTTGGCCCGCCAAAATTCATTGGAAATCCTGATGGTTCCTCCTGAGTTTTGATCCTGCCATTAATTGACTCGAATTTCTCTATATTATCCTGCATTGCACTCATTAATCTCTTGGCGTGTTCAGGAGTCAAAATGATTCTTGATTTCACTTTTGCCTTTGGTACTCCTGGCATAACCCTGATAAAATCCAGTACGAACTCTGTATTGGAGTGCGTGATTATTGCAAGATTTGAAAATATACCTTCTGCTATCTCTTCAGAAAGTTCAATGTTAATCTGATTATCGTTGTTCTCGTTTTCCATACTACAAAACTACTTCTTTAATTCCTTAGCATGGTAGCTATATTAAAAAAAAATCCCCCCTGACAAGATCAGGAGGGATTAAAAAAAAATTAACTATTTAAATTATGCTTCTATTTCTTCTTCTTGTTTCGAAGCTAATAATTTGTCATACTCTTCTTGTGAACCAACGATAATACGTTCGTATCCACGAACCCCAGTACCTGAAGGAATCAAGTGACCAACGATTACGTTTTCTTTCAATCCAAGCATGTTATCACGTTTACCTGCAATTGCAGCTTCGTTCAATACTTTTGTAGTTTCCTGGAAGGAAGCTGCAGAGATGAATGATTTAGTACCTAATGATGCACGTGTAATACCTTGTAATACAGAACTAGCAGTTGCTGATCTTGCATCACGAACTTCGATCTGTTTCAAGTCTTTACGTTTTAATTGAGAATTTTCATCTCTTAATTTACGCAGAGAAAGAATCTGACCTGGTTTAACAGTGTTTGAATCACCAGCATCAATAACAACTTTCTTGTCATAGATGTCATCGTTTTCAATCATGAAGTCCCAACGATCTACAGAGTTATTTTCTAAGAATGTAGTATCACCCGGATCTTCAATATGAACTTTCTGCATCATCTGGTGTACAATAACCTCAAAGTGTTTATCATTGATTTTCACACCTTGTAAACGGTAAACCTCCTGGATACCATTCACTAAGTATTCTTGTACGGCAGCAGGACCTTTAATTGCTAAGATATCCGCAGGAGAAATCGATCCGTCTGATAATGGCATACCAGCTTTCACGAAGTCATTATCCTGAACCAGGATGTGTTTAGATAATGGTACAAGATATTTCTTGATCTCACCATCTTTTGATTCGATAGTCATCTCACGATTACCACGTTTCACACCACCTAAAGTTACCACACCATCAATCTCGGTTACTACAGCCGGGTTAGAAGGGTTACGTGCTTCAAACAATTCAGTTACACGTGGTAAACCACCCGTAATATCTCTTGTTTTTCCTGTAGCACGAGGGATTTTAACTAAGATCTGACCAGTTTTAACTGCTTCTCCATCATCGATAGAAACGTGAGCTCCAACAGGAATGTTATACTGTCTGATTAATTCACCTTTTTTATCTACTACTCTTACTGATGGATTTTTAGTTTTATCACGTGTATCGATAATTACTTTCTCACGGTGACCAGTTTGCTCATCTGACTCCTCACGGAAGGTAACACCTTCAATAATTGCATCAAATTCGATTTTACCGGCAAACTCCGAGATAATAACCGCGTTATATGGATCCCATGAACAAATCTTATCTCCTTTTGAAATTTCAGCTCCTTCTTCAACATATAAGAATGAACCGTAAGGGATATTATTGGTCATGATAACTTTACCAGTACCTTTTTCTACGATTTTGAATTCACCTGAACGGCCTAAAACAATTTGTTTCACACCTTGCTCACCTGTATCATTTGCTACAGTACGAACGTTTTCGAATTCTATGATACCATCAAACTTCGCATTGATCTGAGATTCAGCAGCAATATTCGATGCGGTACCACCCACGTGGAACGTACGTAATGTTAACTGTGTACCCGGCTCACCGATAGACTGTGCAGCAATTACACCGACAGCTTCTCCACGTTGAACACGTTTACCTGTTGCAAGGTTACGTCCATAACAAAGCGCACAAACACCTCTTTTGTTTTCACATGTCAATACTGAACGTATTTCCACACCTTCTAAAGGAGATTCTTCGATTGCTTTTGCGATGTCTTCATCAATATCCTGACCAGCACCTACCAATAATGCACCATCCAGAGGATTAAATACATCATGAAGTGAAATACGACCTAAAATTCTGTCATATAATGGTTCAACGATATCTTCGTTATCTTTTAATGCAGTAGTGTACATACCTCTTAAAGTACCACAATCAGCAGCGTTCACGATCATATCCTGAGCAACGTCATGTAAACGACGGGTCAGGTAACCAGCATCTGCAGTTTTTAACGCTGTATCCGCCAAACCTTTACGCGCACCGTGGGTAGAGATAAAGTATTCTAATACTGATAGTCCTTCTTTAAAGTTCGAAAGAATCGGATTCTCAATAATTTCACCACCTGAACCTGATTTCTGAGGTTTTGCCATCAGACCACGCATTCCGCAAAGCTGACGAATCTGCTCTTTAGATCCACGTGCTCCAGAGTCAAGCATCATATATACCGAGTTAAATCCTTGGTTATCGCTCGATAACTGAGTCATCACGAATGATGTTAAACGGTTGTTGATACGAGTCCAGATATCGATAATCTGATTGTAACGCTCGTTGTTGGTAATGAATCCCATGTTATAGTTATTCCTTACCTCTTCAACTTCAGCAGAAGCTTGTTCTAAAAGAACTTGTTTTTCTGCAGGGATGTTCACGTCCTGTAAGTTAAACGATAGTCCACCTCTGAATGCCATTTGGAAACCTAACTCTTTAATATCATCAAGGAATCTTGATGCACGAGCCATACCAGTAACCTTAACTACATCACCGATAATATCTCTCAGTGATTTTTTAGTCAGCAATTCATTGATATATCCTACTTCAGCCGGAACCATTTGGTTAAACAGTACACGACCAACTGTAGTTTCAGTTAATTTATTAACGATATTTCCGTCAGAATCTTTAACGTTTACCTTTACTTTGATAAATGCATGAAGATCGATACGTTTCTCATTGTAAGCAATGATAACTTCTTCCGGAGAATAGAATGAGAAATCCTGTCCGTTAACCACACGGTTTTCGTCAGTTCTACGGCCTTTAGTAATGTAATAAAGACCCAAAACCATATCCTGAGATGGTACAGTAATCGGAGTACCGTTTGCAGGGTTCAGAATGTTGTGCGCAGCTAACATCAATACCTGGGCTTCCAAAATAGCAGCATGACCTAAAGGTAAATGCACAGCCATCTGGTCACCGTCAAAATCGGCGTTGAATGCAGTACACACTAGCGGGTGTAACTGGATTGCTTTTCCTTCCACCAATTTAGGCTGGAAAGACTGGATACCCAATCTGTGCAGCGTAGGTGCACGATTCAGCAATACAGGGTGGCCTTTTAAAACGTTCTCAAGAATATCCCAAACTAATGGGTCTTTTCTATCCACAATTTTCTTTGCAGATTTAACTGTTTTCACGATTCCACGTTCGATCATCTTGCGAATGATAAACGGTTTGAAAAGCTCAGCAGCCATATCTTTAGGTAAACCACATTCGTGTAATTTAAGGTTTGGACCTACAACAATTACCGAACGCGCAGAGTAATCCACACGTTTACCCAATAAATTCTGACGGAAACGACCTTGTTTACCTTTCAGGATATCTGAAAGAGATTTCAAAGCACGGTTACCTTCAGTTTTAACCGCATTTACTTTACGTGAGTTATCGAATAACGAATCTACAGCTTCCTGTAACATACGTTTTTCGTTACGTAAAATAACCTCTGGTGCTTTAATCTCGATCAAACGTTTTAAACGGTTGTTACGGATAATCACACGACGGTACAGATCATTTAAATCTGAAGTAGCGAAACGACCACCTTCAAGAGGTACTAACGGACGTAATTCCGGTGGAATAACAGGAACAATTTTGATAATCATCCATTCTGGATTATTTTCAATACGTGTTCTTGCACCACGGAAAGCTTCAACAACTTGTAAACGTTTTAACGCTTCATTTTTACGTTGTTGAGAAGTCTCGTTTGCAGCCTGGTGACGTAAGTTATAAGATAAAGTATCTAAGTCAATACGTTTCAATAAATCTTCTAATGCTTCAGCACCCATTTTGGCGATGAATTTATTAGGATCTTTATCGTCTAAGTATTGGTTTTCTTTAGGTAATTTATCAAGAATATCAAGGTACTCTTCCTCAGTAAGGAAATCCATATACTGGATACCTTGTTCTTCCATTAAACCAGATTGAATAACTACATAACGCTCGTAGTAAATGATCAAATCTAATCTTTTGGTAGGAAGGCCTAATAAGTAACCAATTTTGTTTGGTAATGAACGGAAATACCAGATATGCGCAACAGGAACCACCAGATTGATGTGCCCCATACGCTCTCTGCGTACTTTTTTCTCCGTTACCTCAACACCACAACGGTCACAAACAATACCTTTATAACGGATACGTTTGTATTTACCACAGTGACATTCGTAATCTTTTACCGGACCAAAAATACGCTCGCAGAACAAACCATCACGTTCAGGTTTGTAAGTACGATAATTAATAGTCTCAGGTTTTAACACCTCACCACTAGAGCGCTCTAAAATAGCCTCCGGCGATGCCAAACTAATGGTAATCGAGGTGAAATTGCTTTTTAATTTATTATCCTTTTTGTAAGACATAGCTCTGTTGTTTGAATTTGAAAATTTAAAAAGTCAGAATGGGCTCCTGCTTTAACAGGTCCCATTCCGACATTAAAAAATTCAACATTAGTCTAACGTAATATCTAAACCTAATCCGCGCAGCTCATGTACCAGTACATTGAATGATTCCGGTACACCTGGAGTCGGCAGGTTTTCGCCTTTTACAATTGCTTCATAAGTTTTGGCTCTACCAATTACATCATCAGACTTCACAGTCAGGATCTCTTGTAGAATATTAGCCGCACCAAATGCTTCTAATGCCCAAACCTCCATCTCACCAAAACGCTGACCCCCGAATTGAGCTTTACCACCCAATGGTTGTTGTGTAATTAATGAATATGGTCCGATTGAACGGGCGTGCATTTTATCATCAACCATGTGACCCAATTTCAGCATGTAGATAATACCTACTGTAGTTGGCTGGTCGAAACGCTCACCTGTTAAACCATTATGTAAATAGGTTCTTCCTGAAGCAGGAACACCAGCTTTAGCGATCCACGCTTCAACTTCATCATGCTTGGCACCATCAAAGATCGGAGTTGCAAATTTCACACCCAATTCTTTACCGGCCCATGCCAATACAGTTTCGTAGATCTGTCCAAGGTTCATACGTGAAGGTACACCCAGTGGGTTCAACACGATATCAACAGGAGTTCCATCATCAAGGAACGGCATATCTTCATCACGAACGATACGGGCAACAATACCCTTATTACCGTGACGACCAGCCATCTTATCCCCTACTTTTAGTTTACGTTTTTTAGCAACATAAACTTTAGCCATTTGCACAATACCTGAAGGCAATTCATCACCAACACTGATGGCGAATTTATCACGTTTATATGCACCCAGTTCTTCGTTTACACGGATACCATAGTTATGGATCAAAATTTTGATCTGATCATTTTTATCGTCATCAGTAGTCCATTTATATGGATTAATGTGCGCGAATTCAAGATCAGCTAAACTTTTTTGAGTGAACTTAGCACCTTTAGGGAATAATAATTCCTTGTAAACGTTGAAAATACCCTGAGAAGTTTTACCATTTACAATCTGGAACAATTTGTCAACCAACTCATTTTTAAGATTGGTTGTAGCCAGATTATATCTCTTATCTAATTTCTCTATCGCTGATTTTTCTTCAGCTTTAGTAGTTTTCTTAGCTCTTGAGAATAATTTAGTATCAATTACAACACCTCTGATCGATGGTGGAGTTTTCAGAGATGCATCTTTCACATCACCTGCTTTATCTCCAAAGATAGCGCGTAATAATTTCTCTTCCGGTGAAGGATCAGACTCACCTTTTGGTGTAATTTTACCAATCAGGATATCGCCTTCTTTAACCTCAGCGCCGATACGAATGATACCGTTTTCATCTAAATCTTTAGTAGCTTCTTCAGAAACGTTAGGGATATCTGGTGTTAATTCCTCTTCTCCACGTTTCGTATCACGTACTTCTAATTCAAATTCTTCAATATGCAATGAAGTAAAGATGTCTTCACGAACAATACGTTCACTGATTACAATCGCATCCTCAAAGTTGTATCCCTGCCAAGGCATGAACGCCACTTTAAGGTTCCTGCCTAAAGCAAGTTCACCATTTTCAGTTGCATAACCTTCACAAAGTACTTGTCCTTTAACAACTTTCTGACCTTTTTTAACAATTGGTTTTAAGTTGATACAAGTATTCTGATTGGTTTTCTTGAATTTAATTAATTTATAAGTTTTGCTGTCACCTTCAAATGATACTAAACGATCTGCATCGTTTCTTACATATTTGATAGTAATTTCGTTAGCATCTACATATTCAACAACACCATCACCTTCAGCATTGATCAATGTTCTGGAGTCACGTGCAACACGACCTTCCAGACCAGTACCAACAATCGGAGCCTCAGGACGTAACAATGGTACGGCCTGACGTTGCATGTTGGAACCCATCAGGGCCCTGTTCGCATCATCATGCTCAAGGAAAGGAATCAATGAAGCAGCAATCGAAGTAATCTGATTAGGTGCCACGTCCATTAAGTCTAATTTCTCAGGCTCAATAATCGGGAAGTCACCCTCGTAACGTGCTTTAACACGTGCAGTGGTGAAATTACCTTTATCATCATAAGCAGCGTTTGCCTGTGCGATAGTTTTACCATCTTCATCTTCTGCAGAAAGATAAATTACATCTTCATCTACAGCAACGATACCGTCTCTTACGATCTTGTATGGAGTTTCTATAAATCCTAATGTATTGATCTTCGCATGTACACAAAGAGATGAAATCAAACCAATGTTTGGTCCCTCTGGTGTTTCAATCGTACACAACCTGCCGTAGTGAGTATAGTGAACGTCACGCACCTCGAAACCAGCTCTTTCACGGGAAAGACCACCTGGGCCTAATGCTGAAAGACGACGCTTGTGCGTAATCTCTGCAAGAGGATTAGTCTGGTCCATAAACTGTGACAACTGGTTTGTACCAAAGAATGAGTTAATAACCGACGATAAAGTACGGGCATTAATCAAATCTGTTGGTGTGAAAACCTCATTGTCACGAATGTTCATCCGCTCACGAATTGTACGTGCCATACGTGCCAGACCTACACCAAACTGAGCATATAACTGCTCACCTACTGTACGTACACGACGGTTTGACAAGTGGTCAATATCATCGACCTCTTCTTTGGAGTTGATTAATTTGATCAGGTATTTGACAATTGCAATAATATCTGCTTTTGTTAATACTTTAACGTGATCAGGAGTATCCATTTTCAACTTACGGTTGATGCGGTAACGACCAACATCTCCTAAGTCATAACGTTTGTCTGAGAAGAATAAACGCTCAATGATACCTCTTGCAGTTTCCTCATCAGGTGGTTCTGCGTTACGCAAAGCACGATAGATGTTTTCAACAGCCTCTTTTTCAGAGTTTGAAGTATCTTTTTGTAATGTATTATATATAATAGTATAATCAGCCTGACTAGCACCATCATCTTTAGATAAGATAATAGTTTTAACGCCAGCGTCAATGATCATATCAATATGCTCGTCTTCTAAAACAGTATCCCTGTCTAAGATCACTTCGTTACGATCTATCGAAACTACTTCACCAGTATCTTCGTCTACAAAATCTTCAACCCATTTTCTTAAAACTCTTGCAGCAAGCTTACGTCCGATATATTTTTTCAAACCAGATTTGCTAACCTTAACCTCATCAGCCAAGTCAAACAATTCAAGGATGTCTTTATCAGAATCGTAACCAATTGCACGTAAAAGCGTGGTAACCGGGAATTTTTTCTTACGGTCGATATAAGCATACATGACATTGTTTACGTCAGTAGCAAACTCGATCCAGGATCCTTTGAAAGGAATCACACGCGCAGAATAAAGCTTGGTTCCGTTAGTGTGACGGCTCTGGCCGAAGAACACACCTGGAGACCTGTGTAACTGAGAAACAATTACACGCTCTGCACCGTTGATTACGAATGTACCCTTTGGGGTCATATATGGAATAGTTCCCAGATATACATCCTGAATGATAGTTTCAAAATCTTCGTGCTCCGCATCATTACAAGACAATTTCAACTTTGCCTTTAAGGGAACACTATAAGTTAACCCACGGTCAATACACTCAGGTATATCATAACGTGGTGGGTCAATAAAATAATCAAGGAATTCCAAAACGAAAATATTTCTGGAATCAGTGATTGGAAAGTTTTCAGCAAATACTTTAAACAAGCCCTCTGTATGACGGTTGTCTGAAGTAGTTTCTATCTGGAAAAATTCTCTGAATGATTGCAACTGTACATCTAGAAAATCCGGGTAATCTATGATGTGCTTACTACGTGCAAAATTTACTCTTTGGTCGACTTTATTTGCCAAGGTACTAAAGTTAATTTAGTTTAAGAATAAACTATTTGTTTGGTTTGCCGTGAACATCTCACCAACCAAACTTAGATGAAATGTATATAAACAGGTATAGACTCCGACTGTACAGTCGGAGTCTATGTTTAAAGTTATATTAAAATTAAGTGATTACTTAATCTCAACTACAGCTCCAGCTTCTTCTAATTGTTTTTTCAAAGCTTCAGCTTCGTCTTTAGAAACACCAGCTTTTAATTCTTTTGGTGCACCGTCAACTAAGTCTTTAGCTTCTTTCAAACCTAATCCAGTTAAGTCTTTAACCAACTTAACAACTGCTAATTTAGAACCACCAGCTTCTTTCAAGATAACGTCGAAAGTAGATTTTTCTTCAGCTGCAGGAGCAGCATCACCAGCAGGACCTGCAACAGCAACTGCAGCAGCAGCTGGTTCGATACCATACTCGTCTTTAAGGATTTGAGCTAATTCGTTAACTTCTTTTACTGTTAAGTTTACTAATTGCTCAGCAAACGCTTTTAAATCTGCCATTTTATAGAGTTTTTAAAATTTGACGTGAAAAATAATTTATAATAATATGAAACTTATAAGGTGTTCCTTAACCTTCTCTTTCCTGAAGAGTTTTAACAATTCCTGCGATTTTACCACCACTAGATTTAAGTGCTGAAATAACATTTTTAGCTGGCGATTGTAGCAAGCCGATGATGTCTCCAATAAGCTCTTCTCTTGATTTCAAGCTTACTAATGAATCTAAATGATTATCTCCAACATAGATTGCTGTGTCAATAAACGCAGCTTTCAACTGTGGTTTGTCAGATCCTTTTCTCAAGGCTTTGATCAGCTTAGCCGGACCATTACCTGTTCTTGAGAATAAAATTGCTGACTGGCCTTTTAATGCTTCAAAAATACTTGAATTATCGCCTTCCAATCCTTCGATCGCTTTTCTGATCAAAGTATTTTTAGCAACCTGCATTTCAATACCGCTTTCGAAACATTTGCGACGGATGTTGTTAATTTTCTCAACAGATAAGCTTGATGTATCAGCAATATAAAAATTGCCAAAGTCCTGCATCTTCTCTTGAAGAGCCGAAACTACTTCGTGTTTTTCTTCTCTGTTCATAATTAGATCCCTGCTACTGATTTTGTTTCGATTGCGATTCCAGGACTCATTGTAGAAGAAACATGAATGCTCTTAAAATAAGTTCCTTTAGCAGCAGATGGTTTAAGCTTAGAAATTACTTGAAGAACTTCTAATGCATTTTCATATATTTTTTCTGCTGGGAATGATACTTTTCCTACCGAAGCATGAATGATACCACTTTTGTCAACTTTAAAATCAATCTTACCGCCTTTTACGTCAGTTACTGCTTTACCAACTTCGTTAGTTACAGTACCTGATTTTGGGTTTGGCATAAGGTTACGTGGACCTAAAACGCGGCCCAGTTTACCTACTTTAGCCATACAAGCAGGAGTAGTGATAATAATGTCAACATCAGTCCATCCACCTTCAATCTTGGCAACATATTCGTCTAAACCTACGAAATCTGCACCTGCTGCTTTAGCTTCGTCTTCCTTATCAGGATTACAAAGAACTAATACACGTACAGTTTTACCTGTACCGTGTGGTAAAGTAGCGATACCACGTACCATTTGATTCGCTTTACGCGGATCAACACCTAAAGCGATGTCGATATCAACCGAAGCATCAAATTTAGTAGTAGTGATTTCTTTTACCAAAGCAGCCGCATCCTGTAAAGAATACGTTTTACCAGATTCTAGTTTAGCATGTGCCTTTTTTTGATTTTTTGTTAATTTAGCCACTGTTGTAAACTGTTTTTTGTTAATTAATTTGTCCAGGGTGCATCGCCGCTAACGGTGATTCCCATACTGCGTGCTGTACCGGCAACCATACTCATTGCCGACTCGATAGTGAATGCATTTAAATCAGTCATTTTATCTTCAGCAATTGACTTAACCTGATCCCAAGTCACCGAACCAACTTTCTTACGGTTGGGCTCAGCAGAACCACTCGCTAATTTAGTAGCATCCTTTAACTGGATAGCAACCGGCGGGGTTTTGATGATAAATTCGAAAGACTTGTCAGCATAAACAGTAATTACAACAGGTAATACTTTACCAGGCTTATCTTGGGTACGAGCATTAAATTGCTTGCAAAATTCCATGATATTAACACCTTTAGCACCTAATGCAGGTCCTACTGGTGGTGATGGATTTGCAGCTCCTCCTTTGATTTGTAATTTAACAAGCGCACTGACTTCTTTTGCCATTTTCTGATTTGTTAATTGTAATACTCAATGTTAAAATGTTGGAAGCATGTAACATTTAAGATCTTTATTCTACTCTTTTTCTACTTGCATATAGTTAAGCTCCAGCGGAGTTTTTCTGCCGAAAATCTTAACCATTACTTTTAGTTTTTTCTTCTCTTCGTTAACCTCTTCAATCACACCAGTAAAGCCATTGAAAGGACCGTCCATTACTTTGACGTTCTCACCAACATAGTAAGCTACATTCATAGTCTCACCCTGCTGACTCATTTCATCTACTTTACCCAGGATACGGTTAACTTCTGCCTGACGCATTGGAACCGGGTTTCCACCTTTATCCCCTAAGAAACCGATTACGCTGTTCACATTTTTAATAATGTGTTCTAACTCACCGTCCAAAGTTGCTTCAATCAAAACATAACCAGGATAAAAGTTGCGTTCTTTTGCAATCTTCTTTCCTTCTTTCATCTGGTAGTATTTTTCCATAGGGATTAATACCTGCGGAACAAGATGAGAAAAACCTAAACGACTGATCTCTGAATCGATGTATTGTTTTACCTTCTTCTCTTTTCCGCTTACCGCCCTAACTACATACCATTTTAGCTGATCGTTCATTTAGTTCTATTAATTAGAAAGTGATTTATAAAAAGTATCTAACACAAAAGTAGATCCCTTATCCATTGCAAAAATAACAACTGCAATAATAAACGAAGCTACCAAAACCAGCACTGCAGAATTTTGCAATTCTCCCCATGTAGGCCAGGTAACCTTCTGGGTCATTTCCTCATACGATTCTTTAATAAATTGAACTATGCTAGCCATATCTAAGTTTTTGCACGGGAACAAGGATTCGAACCCTGATCAAAGGTTTTGGAGACCTCTATTCTACCGTTGAACTATTCCCGTGTATAAGAATCAACCCCTGAAGGTTAATCGAACATTTTTAGAACAAAGTACCCAGACTATAACGTCCGGGCACTTTGTATTATTATTTAATTGCTTAGCGACCCGAAGGACGGTTAAGTAATTATTTTACAATTTCAGTTACCTGACCAGCACCTACTGTTCTACCACCTTCACGGATAGCGAAACGAAGTCCTTTTTCCATTGCGATTGCGTTGATCAATTTAACATTGATTGTAACGTTATCACCTGGCATAACCATTTCAGTTCCTTCTTGAAGAGTAATCTCTCCAGTAACGTCTGTGGTACGGAAATAGAATTGTGGACGGTATTTGTTAAAGAATGGAGTGTGACGTCCACCTTCAGCTTTTGATAATACATAGATCTCAGCTTTGAAATCAGTGTGAGGAGTTACAGAACCTGGTTTACAGATAACCATACCACGACGGATATCAGTTTTCTCAATACCACGTAACAATAAACCTACGTTATCACCTGCTTCACCATAATCAAGGATCTTACGGAACATCTCAACACCTGTTACAGTTGATTTAAGATTTTCTGCACCCATACCCAAGATCTCAACTGGATCACCAGAGTTGATTACACCACGCTCAATACGACCAGTTGCAACAGTACCACGACCAGTGATCGAGAATACATCTTCAACAGGCATTAAGAAAGGAAGTTCAGTTAAACGTGGAGGGATTGGAATGTAGCTATCTACAGCATCCATTAATTCCATGATTTTACCAACCCATTTCTCATCGCCATTCAATCCACCTAAAGCAGAACCTTGAATAACTGGGATATCATCACCTGGGAAATCATAGAAAGATAATAATTCACGAACTTCCATCTCTACTAATTCTAGTAATTCAGGATCGTCAACCATATCCACTTTGTTCATGAAAACCACCAATGAAGGTACACCTACCTGACGAGCCAATAGAATGTGCTCACGAGTTTGTGGCATAGGACCATCTGTAGCCGCTACAACGATAATAGCACCATCCATTTGCGCTGCACCTGTAACCATGTTTTTCACGTAATCCGCGTGACCTGGACAGTCAACGTGAGCATAGTGACGGTTAGCAGTTGAATACTCAACGTGTGCAGTGTTAATAGTGATACCTCTTTCTTTTTCCTCTGGAGCAGAGTCAATCGAATCAAATGAACGCGCCTCAGATAAACCAGCATCAGATAACACTTTAGTGATAGCTGCTGTTAAGGTTGTTTTACCGTGGTCAACGTGACCGATAGTGCCGATGTTTAAGTGCGGCTTGCTGCGGTCAAACTTTTCTTTTGCCATGTTTTTATACTTATTAGTAGGTTAACTTTTATTTTTAATTATTGTTTTGATACAATTCAATACAAAAAACCTTGTTCATTCTGGGCACAATGCCAGATTTAACAAAGCTTTTTTATCTTTATTCCTGAGCCAACGATGGGACTTGAACCCATGACCTCTTCCTTACCAAGGAAGTGCTCTACCGCTGAGCTACGTCGGCTTTTTTATTCTCTTCACAATCTTCAATACCGGTCCGGCATTTAAACTGTGACCATTATGCCGACTGCTCTTTGAATCAAGAGCGAAAGACGAGGTTCGAACTCGCGACCTATAGCTTGGAAGGCTATCGCTCTACCAACTGAGCTACTTTCGCTTTTATTATTATAAAGTGGGGGGAGAAGGATTCGAACCTTCGAAGTCTCGCGACAACAGAGTTACAGTCTGTCCCATTTGGCCACTCTGGTATCCCCCCATTTCTCCTAAACCGCCACATATAAAATGCGGGTTTAAAAGAGCCTCCTATCGGGATCGAACCAATGACCTACTGATTACAAGTCAGTTGCTCTACCAGCTGAGCTAAGGAGGCTTATTATTATTTATTAAACATTCACAGAACAAACCAACTCTTTATGGGTTAACCCCTGTTCCGAATTGGAATGCAAATCTACAAGAATTTTTTATAGTTGCAAAACTATTTTGAAAAAAAAACCAGCAGACTGTATTCTGCTGGTTTTATATTTAAAATTTCCAAAAATAGATTCCTAATAATCAGACACTTCATCGGCATTTAATACCGCCTTAAGCTCAGAAACTTTTATTCTGTTTTTTTCTTTATGTTTTGTTATTTGCTTTTTTAACGACTCAATTGACAAATCTGTCGCTTCTTCGAAAGACTTGCATTGTTCCTTTGCGAATAAAATTCCACCAGGAACCATCAGTTTGATCTCACTTATTTTGTTAGCCTCATCATCTACGTTCTCTAATTTTAAATAAACTTCCCCACTTATGATCTGGTCGTGGAACTGTTCAAGCTTGTCAACTTTCTTTTGAATAAAGTCTAATAGTTTGTGATCTGCATTGAAATGGATTGATTGAACTGTAATTTTCATGTTGTCCTCCTTTTTTTATGCCTTTGGATGGGCCTGTTTATATATTGATTTTAATCTTTCTATAGAATTATGCGTGTATACCTGGGTAGCCGCTAAACTGGCATGTCCAAGTAATTCCTTGATCGCATTTAAATCTGCTCCCCTGTTCAGCAGGCTTGTTGCATACGAATGCCGTAATACATGGGGACTTTTTTTATCCTGTGTGGATATATATGTCAAATAACTTTTTACAATCTTATAAATAAAGACCGGGTAAACTGCTGTTCCTTTATTAGTAACGAACAAGTCATCCGTTTTGTTATTAAATTTCTGTAACGATTTCAACTCAATATACTCTTTAAGCTGATTAATAAGTTGTTTGGTCACAGGAATAATTCTTTCTTTTTTTCTTTTTCCCAAAACCTTGACAGATTCCTGGTAAAAATCAATGTCTGTTTCTTTCAAACCTAAAAGCTCTGCTAAGCGCATCCCTGTTCCGAAAAGTACTTCGATGACCATTTTATCACGAACAGATGAAAAAGTTGCGTCAAAGAACTCTCCTGAGTCCAGCAGGTGATCCAGCTTCTGTTCCTCTATAAACACCGGTAACCGTTCAGGTGTTTTAGGAGCTTTGATTAATGACATTGGACTGGTGAGGATAATTTTCTGGCGATAAAGATATTTATAGAATCCCCGCAGGCTTGATAATTTTCTGCCAATTGAGTTGGCTCCAACCTCATCTTCCATCAGGTAAACGATGTAGTCCCTGATGTGTACATATTTAGCCTCTTCAGGCCCCATCTCATAAGTTTGTTCAATATATTCATTAAACTGTACCAAATCCGTTCTATAGGCGAGTACAGTGTGTGGAGAATAGCGCTTCTCGTGCTGAAGGTAGTTTAGGTAGGATTCTACTGACATTAATTACAATTATTATCCTTTTAGTGCCTGTTTTAAGTTAAAACAGCCCTATAAAAGTCAATGTACGGAATTACTACCTAAAAAGAAAGCGCCACCGGAAAAATCCGGCAGCGCTTTAAAATATTTGAAACTAAAAGGTGAAGAATTAAATCTTTCCTTCTAAGTGCATATTTTCTTTATAAATCGCGTGCTTAACTAATGTACGACGAGCTACAGATTTTTTCTCGTATGCCTGACGGCTACGTAGTTCTCTCAATACACCAGTTTTTTCAAATTTCTTTTTGAAACGTTTAAGGGCTTTATCAAGTGATTCGCCGTCTTTAATATTAATTATGATCATAACGTTAAAATACCTCCTCTCGTTGTTTTAAGGATTGCAAAGGTAGAACATAAAACCTTATAAAACAAGCATAAAAAAATCCAGTATGCTTTCGCCTACTGGATTGGTAAAATATATTTGGTTAGAATATGTCGTGTTGTATTTAAACAGCTATTTTAGGTTTAGGCTGATATTATTTATTTAAGATTTCTCTCGCAATTACAATTTTCTGAATCTCAGAAGTCCCCTCCCCGATCGTACATAACTTGCTGTCACGGTAGAACTTCTCTACAGGGAAGTCTTTCGTATAGCCATAACCACCAAAGATCTGTACCGCTTCAGTAGCAGCCCTTACAGCAACCTCTGAGGCAAAGTATTTTGCCATAGCAGACTCTTTAGTCATTTTCTGACCTCGGTTCTTTAAATCGGCAGATTGTCTGATTAACAATTCAGCTGCTTCAATCTCAGTAGCCATATCAGCCAGTTTAAAACTGATTGCCTGGAAACTTGAAATTGGCTGTCCGAACTGATGTCTTTCCTGAGCATAAGCCAGTGCTGCCTCATAAGCGCCTTTTGCAATACCCAATGATAATGCAGCAATAGAAATTCTTCCACCATCCAGCACTTTCATTGCCTGCTTAAAGCCTTCACCTACATTGCCCAGTAGATTAGCTACTGGTACACGGCAGTTATCAAATATCATTTCTGTAGTCTCAGATGCACGCATCCCTAACTTATTTTCTTTTTTACCAGCTGAAAAGCCCGGAGTTCCGCGTTCTACTACAATTGCAGAAATGCCTTTAGAATCTCCTTTTTCACCTGTTCTTACCATCACCACAGCAATATCACCCGACTTACCATGCGTAATCCAGTTTTTCGCGCCATTCAACACATAATGATCACCATCCAATGTGGCAGTAGTCATCATCCTCAGTGCATCAGACCCGGTATTTGCTTCAGTTAAACCCCAGGCACCGATCCATTCGGCAGTTGCCAGTTTAGGCAGCCACTTCATTTTTTGTTCTTCCGTTCCAAATGCCAGGATATGACCTGTACATAAAGAATTGTGCGCAGCGAGAGATAAACCTATAGATCCGCAAACCTTGGCTACTTCGACAATTACGTCTACATATTCCTGGTAACCGAATCCTGATCCACCGTAAACTTCAGGCACTAATACACCCATCATTCCCAGCTCACCCAATTTCTTGAAAACCTCAACAGGAAAAGTCTGTGCTTCGTCCCATTCCATTACATGAGGACGGATATTCTTTTCCGCGAAATCTTTAACCATACTTCTGATCATCAACTGATTCTCTGAAGTACTAAAATTGAACCCTGTATTTTGTGCTAACGTTTCTTGCATGTTTTATATTTGAATACGGCAAGTATAGAGAATATAAGACCAAACAAGCAGTTGAATATTTGCCCGGAAACAGAACGAAACAGTATTTAGTTCATTTTACAGTATAGCATAAGAACTGAAGCCCTAAAACAGCAGCAATTTTTTTTCAACTATTTTAGCACCTTAATAAGAAGCTAATGCGAAATTGTTTGCAGAAAACGCTTTTAGTCTGTCTTTTCCATTTAGAAAATCGAGTGCAATGATAAACGAATAACCTGCAACCACCGCATCCAGTTTCTGAATCAGTTTAGAAGCAGCAACCACAGTACCGCCTGTAGCTAACAGATCATCATGGATCAGTACATGCTGTCCTGGCAGAATAGCATCTTCATGTACTTCGAGCGTAGCACTGCCATACTCCAGGTCATAAGATTGCTGGATAGTTTTGTGTGGCAATTTCCCCGCTTTCCTGATCGGCACAAAAGGAACATTCAGCAAATTTGCCAAAGCCATTCCAAACAGAAAACCTCTGCTTTCAATTCCGGCAACTACATCAACCTTAACTGCTGAAAGCTGCATGGCCAGGGCTGTAGTAATTTCGCCGCATAAAACTGCATCTTTTAAAATTGGTGTAATGTCTTTAAAAACGATACCTGGTTTCGGGAAATCGTTTACATCGCGTACAATCTGTTTTATTTTTGTTTCCATTGTCATGATTAAAAAGAAATATAAGGGGCCAGTTTTTCTATAGTTTCAGCAGATAATATGGCCACCTTTCTTAAGTCTGCAATATTACCATAATTTCCGTGTTGTTTTCGAAACTGAATGATCGCATTGACCTGTTTATACTTTAAATAGGGGTGATTTTTCAAATCATCAAACAATGCAGTATTGAGGTTAATCCTGATCAGTGCCTGATCGTCCAGACTGAGCTGATCTTTAATCTCAGCATACTTTAAACTATCCAGCCCATATACTTCCAGCAGTTGTTCCTTTTTATAAAATCCACCAAGACGCTGCCGGTAATTGAAAATTCTTCTGGCAAAGGCCGGGCCCACCCCGCTGACCTCCATCAATTGCAAAGTATCAGCACTATTCAGTGGTATAAATACAAATTTCGGCTGTCCAGGATAACGTTTCGCCGGATATTCAGGTTTCGGCTGCTGAAGTTTCTGTTCCTTTTCTAAATCAATGCTTATATAAGGTATAAGCCTTTCGTACATTTCCGGACTGATGACATACATCTTCTGCAGATCTTCCTTTTTAAAATACCTTCCACCCTTCTTTTTATACCGCGCCATTACACCGGCCTGTTTTGCAGATAAACCTAACCGCTGCCAATCATCCGTATCAATCAGATTAGGGTCAAAATTAAACAAGACTGATTGAAATGCCGGAGTTGTCAACTTCTGCTGTCTCACTGCGTTCTCCCTTTCCGATTTCATCAGTATTAATTTATTGATGACCAATCTTTCGGCCTCCGGGTCTGCCTGCTCTGGAAAAAAGAAGCTATAGCCAACGGGAATTGCCCTGATCAATACGATCAGTATAACCATAGCCAGCAAGCCATTATACTCTCTCTTGGAGAAATTGAAATATGAACTTAACCACTTTTGCATCTCCGCTCAATGTACTCCCTTATTCAGGAACCTGGTTAACTTTCAGAATAAAATTCTTCTTTCGCTTATTTTCAAATAAGATGAGGCAATTATGACCGCAAAAAGGAAGCTTAAACGTCCGATCAGATAAATTTTAAACTTTTCTAAAAATATAAATCTTATTTTTGAGATTGATTCAGGAACATATTCAGATCTCTATTCCAGATATGCTCTCAATTCTCCCCTTTTAAAAACAAATATGAAGATCATAACAACCAAAGAATTTGCAAAGGCTACTAAAATTGATAAACTCGGTGTTCCGGGACTTGCAGATTTACTGATGGAAGTCATGAAATTGAACGATATTAATAAAGTTTTCTCTCAGAATCAGCATTTCAATGGTTTGGAGTTTGTAGATAAAATACTGGAAACTATAGGGGTGTCAATTGATTTCGATGAAGATGACCTGAGAAATATTCCCAAGACAGGTGGTTTTATTGCGATTGCAAATCATCCTTATGGAGGGATAGAAGGACTTGCATTGGTCAAACTATTATGTACCGTGCGCCCGGAAGCCAAAGTAATGGTGAATTTCATCCTTCAGAAGATCCCTAACTTAAATGAGTTTTTTGTTGCCGTTAACCCTTTTGAAAATGTACAGCATTCTTCAAGTATCAGCGGATTAAAAGCAACATTTGATCTGTTGCAAAACGGTGTTCCTATTGGAATCTTCCCAGCTGGTGAAGTCTCAACCTTTAGCCTGGACAAACAGGAAATTACAGACCGCTTATGGCACCCTGTAGTTGGAAAGCTGATAGCCCGTGCGAAAGTACCGGTAGTTCCAATTTACTTCCACGGTAATAATGGGGTATTATTCAACATCCTGAGTTTTATTCATCCTACGCTACGTACGGCGAAATTACCTTCAGAATTCCTGAA
Source organism: Pedobacter sp. UYP1 (assembly GCF_040547305.1). Classification (NCBI taxonomy): domain Bacteria; kingdom Pseudomonadati; phylum Bacteroidota; class Sphingobacteriia; order Sphingobacteriales; family Sphingobacteriaceae; genus Pedobacter; species Pedobacter sp. UYP1. Next base: position 53,250 of record NZ_JBEPPL010000018.1, read on the forward strand.
TAAACAAGGGCTGAAAATAAAAGTCAGAATAGGGAAACCAATTCATATCGAAGATATTTCTTACCGCAACAACACCAATAAATTACTTGATTTTCTTCGTGCACGTACTTATGCCCTTGGTACAAGTATAGAACAGGAAAAGAAATTGTTTAATCCAATTAATCTTTTCAAAATCAAGAAGACTCCGGAACCAATCATTGAGGAAACTCCAAGAGTAAGTATTGTGGAGGAAATTGAACAGCTGGAAGCCTATCGGGTATGGACAGAGAAAAATTACGAAGTATATATTACCCCGTCAGCTAATATTCCAAATGTATTAAGGGAAATAGGGCGTTTGAGAGAAATAACTTTCAGAGAAGTTGGCGAAGGTTCTAATAAAAAGATAGACCTTGATAATTATGATATTTACTATCATCACTTATTTATCTGGGATGTAGATCAGAAAAACATCGTTGGTGCTTACCGGATTGGTAAAGGGGATGAGATTTTAAATACTTTAGGCAAAAGAGGATTTTATCTTTCTGAGCTGTTTAAGATAAAAGAGCCTTTCTACCCTGTATTGCGACAAGGAATTGAATTGGGGCGCTCATGGATCCGTAAAGAATACCAGCAAAAAGCATTACCGCTGTTCCTGCTATGGAAAGGTATCTTAAAGTATCTTTTAGATAACCCACAGTACCGCTACATGTTTGGCCCGGTTAGTATCAGTAATAACTTTTCCAAGTTCTCTAAATCACTGATTGTTGATTTCATTACCAAGAATCACTTTGATTATGAGTTAGGACAGTATGTAAGACCAAGAAACAAATTCAAGGCTGACTTGTCGGCCATAGATAAAGACCTGCTGATTGAAAGCAGTGATTCACTAAAAGATCTTGATGTCTTGATATCTGATATTGAGAATACACATATTAAAATTCCTGTTTTGCTGAGACAGTACCTTAACCTCAATGCAAAAATTATCTGCTTTAATATAGATCCGAAATTTTCAGATTGTCTGGATGGGTTCCTCGTGGTGGATATGCAAAGTATCCCACCAGAGATGCTGGAGAAAATTGGTAAAAACTTTTAAAAAACAAATAGCCCGGACATCCACCCGGGCTATTTTGTTATCAACTAAACCTAAACTTGATAAATACTAACCAAATATTTACACCACAAATATAGAGGCGACATGTTAAGTCAGGATTAAGGATTGGTTATCTGTATTAAATATTTCTATACATTAATAACATAGCTGTTACTTCATATATTCTGCCAGCTGATATTGTAATTCGACACCATTTAAATCCCTGGCGACTATCTTTCCTTCAGGATCAATCACGATACTCGCAGGAGTTCCCTGAGTACCATAAAGCTTTGAAGTAATAAGCGCTCCGGATTTCAATCCCCAGACTTGCACCCAAGGAAGTTTATTTTCTTTCACTTCTTTTGCCCAGATTTGTTTTCTCTTTTCAGGGTCTAAAGAGATACTGATAATCTTAAATTTCTTGTCCTTATACAATTCAGCAGATTTGATCATTTTATAGTTTTCCGCTTTGATCAGGTCGTTACCTGTAACCCAGAAATACAGAACCACATAATTGCCGCGATAAGAAGACAACTTTACAGCTTTACCATTTACATCATATAAAGTAAAGTCTGGTGCAGGCGTGCCGACAGCCCCCTGGCTCATGGCCTGAATACGTCTTCCTATGCGCTGTCCTTCTGGGGTATTCCTGAATTTTGCATCAATAGACCTGTAAGCAGTACCCGTTTTATTCATATTCTTCCCATACCCCATATCAAGAATATCAGTCAGGGCATACAGACTGAAGTAAGATTGAGGATTTTCATGGATAAATTGTAATTGTTTTTCAAAGCGCTCCGCCTTGAATTTATGCATGTATTCATCAAACTCTTTAAAAAAAGGATAGGAGTTCCATAAATAAGGAGAAATTCTGTTCCTGTAATTTTTATAAGCAGCTGTGACCGTACCTCCGATAAACTTGTTATAAGCCATATACGCGTCATTGATCTTTGAACCGGTAACAGTTCCACGTATCAAAGAATCCTGAGCAGTAACAATAATTTCAGAATTATCTAAAAACAGACCAAGTTCATCCGTATTATTTTCCAGATCAATACTATCTTTTCCAACACCGTACCGGTCTAAACTTAAGTACGCAAGCCCAGGCTTTTTCGCGATACCTTTAAATTGAAAGGTTCCATCCGTGACAACTGCTGAATCCAGTATTTTGGCTCCATAAGAATCCAGATACACTTTTGCAGGGCCGTGGAGACCTTTGATTTCTCCCTTGATTATAAAACCTTTCTGTTGAGCAGCAGCTCCACTTATTCCAACACTAAAAACTAATAACCTTAAAAATATACGCTTCATAAAATGGGTAACTATAACTAAGATGAAATGAATAAATCATCATTTCGGGGCCAATATAGCAGAATCCCATAAGTAAAACTCAATGTATATGCTATTTACCCTCAGTTAATTCAGCAGGAAAAAAGTCACGGCTGAACAAGATCTTAATTTCTGTACTATTTGCCTGGCTAGCGGAGATATTTCCTTCATAATTCCATCCTAATTCGGTTATGTAATTCATTACCTGAATAAAATTAGACATATACTCCACCTGATTCAACTTGTGTACAAAGGTAGAATCTTTCAGAGGGCTATATTTTCTGGTCTGTCCATAATCTATATGTGGAGTGCGCAAATCTTGAGCGTAATAAGTTAAAGTGCAGAACTTTTTTATTTTTACCTGCGCATCGGATGGTAAAATAAACAAGAACGAAATAAGTGCAATAAGGACAAGCATTTTAGAATTCATAATTTTATAATGTAAAATCAAAATAACTGAAGATCTGTTCATTAATAATGATACAGATCAAATATTAACTAAATATTAATTTACACAAAAAACCCTTATCTATTAATTTAGATAAGGGTTTTTTATGATATCCTTCTGTAAGAAGGCTAACTATTCATTAGAAGCTGTATCTCAAACCAAATTGCATTTGGAATCTTGAAGCAAAGAAGTCTTTTGAATAGTTACTTGTATTGGCTTGATTAAAAGTGTAAGTAGGATAAGCTGTTGGGCTACCTGCGCCACCTGTTGTAGGACTCAAACCAACGCTTGCCATTGAGTTATAAGTGTTAGGAGAGAAATATTGAACACCCCAGTTTTTGTTTAATAAGTTGGTTAAGTTAACGATATCATAAGTAAACGTTAAAGTATGTTTATGTGTACCATTTTCTATGATTTTGATATCCTGAGCAAAACGGAAGTCTAACTGCGTATTCCAAGGTGTACGGGCTGCATTTCTTTCCGTAAAATTACCTCTTCTTGTTTTAAGATATTTGTCGCCATCAATAAAACTATCGAATTGGGCTGCTTGTTGTGCTGCAGTTAATCCACCAGTTATATTTTTAAAGAAGTTGACAGTTTCCCCTTCTTTAGGAATATAAACTAAACTTACATTCTGACCTGTTCCATTGATCGTAGTATTCAGGAATCCGTATGAATATGGAGAACCAGATTGTGCACTGTAGAAAAGGGAGAAGCTAGATACATATTTGTTCGCCTTATCCCAAGCAAATTTATAATTTACTGTAGAAACGATACGGTTACGAATGTCAAAGTTTGACGTAGCCAACTGAGGGTTGTTAGGACTTAAAGCCTGGTTTAACTGCCAGTTAGATTCCATTGAATTTCTAATCCCATTCGTCACATCTTTAGACTGTCCATAAGTGTAAGCCGCCATTACATCTAAACCAAAAGGGAAAGACTTGGAAATCTGTCCAGTTACACTGTAACGGTAGCCTTTGCTAGTATTGGAAAGAAGATAAGCATTTGTATACAATGGATTAATCTTAAGATTACTATTGTAAATCGGTTGTTGATGCTGTGTATCGTAGATCAGATAAGTAGGATTGTCTACAATATTAACTTGTTGAAATTTCAGGTCATTGATTACTTTAGTATAAATACCTTCTAATGTGAATTTCCACTGATTTTCAGTTTTATAATCAAATGCTAAACTACTTCTCCATGTCTTAGGCATTTTAAAGTTATTATCAATCAGATCCACTTGTGTAGCACCACTTGCATTGTTAACATTTTCACCTGGCTGTTTGCCTACATAACCAGCTTCACCATTTCCGGTTAATGCATCCTTTATAGGGTCAGATCCTGGAGCAACAACTGGGTTCTTTTTATCATATGCACCATAAGTTACTCCATTATTATAGTAAGCATAACCTAACCATGCAAAAGGAACTCTACCTGTGAATAAACCACTACCACCACGCATGATCAAACTTTGATCACCCAATACGTCGAAGTTAAATCCAATACGTGGAGAAACTTGTACCTGTCCAAAGAAGCTGTTTTTAATCTGGCTTGGTTGTGTATAAGTGTAAGTTGTACCATAGTTAGGATCCACAGGAGAACCTGTAGTTTTCGAACTTAATGGTTGTTTGTTTGGCATATCAGCCAAATCAAATCTCAAACCATAAGTCAGTTTAAAACGATCTGTTACCTGCCATTGATCTTCACCATATACACTATACATATTTAACTTAAATTGTGCTGGTGGATTAGCCATAATGTTATCTCTTGAATTATCAGCATAGTTATAGTTAGTACGAACACGCGTAGGAGTACCAGCTAAGAAACCGTCTACATCTTTATAAGAGATACGACCGTTCCATGCATTCACGAAACCATAAGTAATATTATATAACTCGTTGTGTGTACCGAAAGTAAATGTGTGTTTTCCTTTTGTTAAAGTGAAGTTATCAGTAAATTCAAATGTCTTTTGTTTCATATTGAAGATACTTGCTTCACGATCTGTTCCTAAGAAAATCGTTCCACCATTGCCACCGCCAATTTCAATCTGAGGTAATGCAGGATTAGATGTTGGATCTCTAAAGTCATGAATACTTGAATAACCAACTACTAAACTGTTTGACATATCATTATTGATTCTGCTTTTCAATTCAGCTACAGTAGAACTCTGATTGTTTGTTTGTTTATAATCAATACCACCGAATCTGAAATTCGACTGGTCACGCTCTAAGTTAGTCGCTTCAGAAGTAATCGTGTTGTTACGGATAGTCAACTGATTTTTATCATTGATGTTCCAATCCACACGGTTAAAGAATTTATTTGATCTGGCGTAGATGTTATAGTTACCAAAAGAACCAACATCAACACCATATTTGTTTTTCATCAGATCAGAAATTTTCTGAGCCTGATCTAAAGTAATTACTTTATTATCCGGAGAACCAGCTGCTAAGATCACAGGATCCTGACGACGGGTAATCTCCTCATTGGTAAAGAAGAATAATTTATTTTTAATAATAGGGAATCCCAATCTGAAACCAGTCTGGTAATCATGAAAAGCAGAAGGCTCTTTTGAACCATCACCAGCTTTGTTTTTACCAATCAAATCAGCATTACGACCGTAACCATAAACAGATCCCGATACATCATTTGTACCAGAACGCGTTACCGCATTTACACTACCACCAGTAAAGTTACCAATCTTAACATCGTAAGGAGCTAATAACACCTGAACATCCTGAATCGCATCAATCGATACCGGGTTTGTTCTTGTACTGCTACCTGGCATACCAGAACTTCCACTCTGACCACCTAATGAAGGACTGAAACCAATGGCATCATTATTAATCGCACCATCAATAGTTACGTTATTGTATCTGAAGTTGGTCCCCATGAAAGAGTTATCTTTACTGCCTTGTGGAGTTGTACGGGTTAAATCCGTTAAGCTTCTGCTTACAGTTGGCATATTTTTAATTTGCTGCTCACCAATCTGAGTACCCGAACCAATTTTAGTACCGCCTTTTGTACCTTTAACAGTTACTTCACTCAATTGTTGTCCTTCATCTGTTAAGGTGAAGTCTAAGCGCTGGTCAGTACCCAGACCAAGGCTGTTAATGTCTTTTTCCTGTTTATTATAACCTACATAAGTTACAGTGATTTTGTAAGGTCCGCCAGGATTTAAGTTATTGATACGGAAGTATCCATCAGATCCGGTAACCGCACCATATTTAGTTCCTGTCGGAACATGTAAAACTAAAACACTGGCTCCGGGAATAGTCTGTCCCTTTGCATCTTTAATTTTACCGTTAACGCTTGATGTCGTTACCTGAGCATTTACTCCTAACCCCATAAAAAGGAGGAAAGTAAGCATCACGCAGGAGAGATTAATTGTTAGAAATTTTTTCATTTTTCTTGCTTCTGTTTGTTTTTGTAAAACTAGGGCAGCAATGTGACGTTAATATTAATTTTACATGAATGAGCCCATCAGTTAATATCAAATTATAGATGAACTAAAACGCCGTTAAAAACAAGTAAAAATAAGCCGTTAAGGCTATTGAAAAGAGGTTAGAAGGCCTTAATAATATTTACCGGGATGCACAGGGAGCCTTAAAATAGTGTTTCCGTAATATTAAGCTTACGTTAACTCGGCACAAATCAGTATATATTGCATAACAAAGCCGCTGGTTATACCCAGCGGCTTTGCTTTTTTTTTAACGTATTTAAGACATTGAGCTGAAGCCACAACCATAGCTCATCAGCTAAATCGCAGGTACTTAATATTTCAAGCCAACCTTCAGACAAATGAAATGTAATAACCAGATCGGGCCGATTAACAGAAATTTAACATCCTGTAAAAATGAAGGTTTCTTTCCTTCGATTTTATGACCGATGAACTGTCCAATCCATGAAAGCACAAAAATCACTGCACAGACCAGCCAAAGTGCGGGCCCACCAGCCAATTCCCATTTCTCCAGCTGTACAATTACTGCTGCAGCCGCAAAGATTAATAAGATCATCAGATAAGAAAGTACCGGCGAAAGGCGGTAATAGTAATATCCCGAAAGAGCAATCACAAAAGAAGCCCAGTTCACAAATCCATTATACTTTCCAAGAAAAGCCAGCTGTGGAAAAGGGATAGCCCAGATCATTCCTAATAAGCTAAATACAATCAAAGGTACACAAACCCAGTGAATCAATTCATTAGAAGGATTCTGATGACTTTCTGAGTAGGTATCAAATAGAATATCCACTTCCTTTTTACGCTCCAATTTTTCCACCGGGGATTTCTGCTTCTTCATCGTATAAAAATAAAAAAAAGCGATAGAATAATCTATCGCTTCGGTAATAATATTTATTGAGCTGCTTATTTAGCAAAAGCAACCGAACGTGTTTCTCTGATTACAGTAACTTTAATCTGACCAGGGTAAGTCATCTCCGTTTGAATACGGTTAGAAATATCCGCTGCCAGTAATTCTGCCTGCTGATCAGTTACTCTCTCACTTTCAACTACTACTCTTAACTCTCTACCTGCCTGAATAGCGAAAGTTTTCTCTACACCAGGATAAGAAAGAGCCAGCTCTTCTAATTCTTTTAAACGTTTGATATAACTTTCAACAACCTCACGTCTTGCACCAGGGCGGGCACCAGAAATTGCATCACAAGCTTGTACAATCGGTGAGATCATAGAAGTCATTTCGATTTCATCATGGTGAGCTCCGATTGCATTACAAATTTCAGGATGTTCCTTATATTTTTCTGCAAGCTGCATTCCTAAAATAGCGTGTGGCAATTCAGGGTTGTCATCAGGTACTTTACCTATATCATGCAGTAATCCTGCACGTTTAGCCATTTTAGCATTTAAGCCTAATTCTGCTGCCATTGTCGCACAGAAATTAGCCACCTCACGAGAGTGATGTAGTAAATTCTGTCCATAAGAAGAACGGTACCGCATACGTCCAACCATTCTGATTAACTCAGGATGCAGCCCATGAATACCTAAATCAATAACTGTACGTTCGCCGATTTCTACGATCTCATCTTCAATTTGTTTCTTCGTTTTCGCTACCACCTCTTCAATACGTGCAGGGTGAATACGTCCGTCAGTTACCAGACGGTGTAAAGCTAAACGGGCAATCTCTCTTCTTACCGGGTCAAAACCTGATAAAATAATTGCTTCAGGAGTATCATCTACAATGATCTCAATACCAGTCGCTGCTTCCAGAGCACGGATATTCCTACCCTCACGTCCAATTACACGACCTTTAATCTCATCACTTTCAATATGAAAAATAGAAACTGTATTTTCGATCGCCGCTTCCACAGCTGTACGCTGTATAGTTTGGATCACGACTTTTTTAGCCTCTTTAGTTGCTGTTAACCTGGCTTCATCCACAATATCCTTTACCTGGATCATTGCCTGAGTTCTGGCTTCTTGCTTCATGTTCTCTACCAACTGATTTTTTGCTTCTTCAGCACTTAACCCTGCGATAGTTTCCAGTTGTTTCACATGCTGATTTTTCAGTACGTCAACTTCTTCCTGTTTTTTAATCGCAATATCAGTTTGTTTATCCAGGTTTTTCTTGCTGTTATCCAGCTCCTGTTCCTTGCGGTTCATGTTTTCCAAGCGCTGGTTCACAGATTGTTCTTTCTGTTTAATCGCGTTCTCTCTTTGATTTACCTGGTTATTTTTTGCATTCACTTCCTGCTCGTGTTCAGTTTTCAATTGTAAAAACTTCTCTTTAGCTTCCAGTAATCTGTCTTTCTTTAAGATCTCTGCGTTACTTTCAGCTTCTTTTAAGATCTTCTTCACTTTTGACTGTGCAGCAATCTCCTGTTTTTTCAACAGGTTGCGCAGTAAATATCTGCCAACCAGTATCCCAACAACTAAGCTGGCCAGTACATATCCAATTATTCCTATTATTTCCATTTTAATTTATATATATAAACGTGCATAAACATAACCTATGCTCATGCAAGCCTCTCATTACCTTTCTTAAATTCTGACTTAAAAAAAACCGTTGTTCAATTTTAAGTTTCCTGCGTTGTCCGCTCTAAATACATGCAGTGATTAACAGCAACTGATCCCAGCCACCTGCCTGTATTTAAAGATTACGAAACATGAAACAAAAAATTCAACAACGGTTAAATCTCTTTATACGCTTTTGAAATTACGGACCGACTCTATTTGGTAAAAAAATCGTTCAGTAAACTATCTAATTCTTCAACTTTTTCAGCTACTGCAGTATCTTGATCCTGCACTTTATTTTCTACCCTTAACACAGCTGTTGCATAATGCAATACTGCCATAGATAGCAAATCCTGTTTATCTCTGACCGCATAATTTTCCTGATAGTCCTTTATACGCTCATTAATAATTTTGGCTGCCCGCCTTACAATTTCTTCCTCTTCCATATTCACCTTTAAAGGGTAAATGCGGTCCGAGATAGTTATTTTTATCGAGATTTCTCCCATTTCTTAGCTTTGTTTCAATTTCGTGTAATCCCTATTTTTTAAGCAACACTACACATTTATCGATTTCACGCACAAAATCGTTAATTTTTTGCTTTATATCAAGTGTCTTCTCGCTTGTTCCTTCAATACTCTTCGCCAATTTAAGCACCCTCATCTTCTCATCCAAATCTGAGTTCTTAATTTTCGCCGCATTCAAGGCTAACTTAACAGATGAATTCTCCTGCTTTAACAACTCGTTTTCCTCTTGTAATGCATTACAAAGCTCGATAAGCCGGGCCGCTTTATGTAATACTGAATCTAATTGTTCTGCAACCGAAGACATCTTTTATTTAAAAATTGATAGTATTTATATTATTCCTAAAAGTAACAAATAAAATTACTTTCTTATCTCTGCTTTCGCACTTTGGGCTAAGTTAGCGATAATCTTTTGCATAACTGCATCAATTTGCTTGTCAGTCAAAGTCTGCTGATCATCCTGTAAAGTAAAGTTCAATGCATAAGACTTCTTATTTTCCGGTAGTTTATCCCCAACATACACATCAAAGATCTGCACATTCTTCAGCAATTTCTTCTCTGTTTTGAAAGCGATTGTTTTCAAAGCTTCGAAGGTTACCTCCGTATCTACCAGCATAGAAAGATCTCTTCTTACTGCAGGGTATTTAGGAATCTCTTTGCTGATTACTTTATTCTTTCTGACAATATCCAATAATAAAGCCCAGTCAAAGTCTGCATAATAAACATCCTTATCTACATCCGTTTGTTTTTTATCTGCTGCAGTTACCGCACCGAAAGAAACAATCGCCTGTGGCCCTCTGAAATACTTCAACCCAAAAGCAAAATTCTCATCACTGATTTCTTCTGTCTGGTAATTTGTAATTCCCAATCTGCCGATCACCGCGTCAACTGCAGCCTTTAAGTTGTAGAAACTTACCGGAGCAGGTTTTTGATTCCACTGCTCTGTTGCATCCGAACCAGAAAGCACCAATAACAATCTTGGACGCTCTACATATTTTTCATTTATCAAATGATAAGTTTTGCCAAACTCATAAAACTTAACATCCCCGTTTTTTCTGTTCTGGTTATAAGCAACACTTTCCAGTGCCGGCATCAGCAAACTCTGACGCATTACATTCAGGTCTGAACTTAAAGGATTCAGGATCTGAACTACCTCTTCTGTATTTTTAGAATAGGTGCCTTTAGTTAAAGAGTTACACCAGATTTCTAAATAACCGTTAGCCGTTAACATATCTGCAACCACATGTTGTGTCTGCTCTCTGTCTGGCTTGGCAGAAAAAGTAAGTGAAGCATTCACCTTACTTGGAATCTCAATATTATTATAACCGTAAATTCTTAATACCTCTTCAGTAATATCACACTCACGCGTAACGTCTACTTTGAAGCTCGGAACTTTTAAAGATAAACCTTCAGCTGTTTCTGAAGCAACCGTAATACCCAATGAAGTAATGATCGCTTTGATCTCCTCGTCCGGAATAGCTGCACCAATCAGCCTGGTAATGTTTTTATAGCTGACTTCTACGTCAAATGGAGCAACCGGTGCAGGATATATATCTGAAACAACAGAAGAAATCTCTCCACCTGCCAGTTCCTGAATCAACAACGCAGCATATTTTAAAGCTGTAACTGTCATTTCAGGATCAGTACCACGTTCATAACGGAAAGAAGCATCTGTTTTCAAAGTATGTCTTTTCGCCGTTTTACGTACCGATACCGAATTGAAATAAGCACTCTCTAAAAATATATTTGTGGTTTCTGCACTCACTCCGGAATTCTTACCACCATAGACACCGGCAATCGTTACTGGTTTCTCTGCATCACAGATCATCAGGTCTTCAGCAGATAACTTACGTTCTACCCCATCCAATGTAACAAATGGAGTTCCTTCAGCAACCTTTTGTACAATGATCTTTTTTCCTGACAGCTGATCTGCATCAAAAGCATGAAGCGGCTGGCCTAAACCATGCAGCACATAATTGGTAATGTCTACTATATTATTAATCGGGCGGATGCCGATTACTTTTAATTTATCCTGTAACCAGTCTGGAGAAGTTTTAACCTTTACCCCACTGATCGAAACGCTACTGTATCTTGGGCAGGCAACTGTATCAGCAACTTCAACAGCAATTGTTAAATTTTCGTTCGCTGTTTTAAAAGAATCAATAGCTGGCATTTTCAAATCAATTCTCAGGTAAGCTGCTAAATCTCTGGCTACCCCTAAATGTGAAGCTGCATCAGCTCTGTTTGGTGTTAATCCAATTTCAAAAAGGTAATCATCTTCCATTTTGAAATAATCTTTTGCTGGCTGGCCAATCAGTGCATCTTCTGCAAGGACCATAATACCAGCATGAGAACCACCCAGACCAATTTCATCTTCTGCACAAATCATTCCTTCAGAAACTTCACCTCTGATTTTTGATTTATTAATTTTAAAAGGTTCGCCTTCATTCGGATAAACAGTAGTCCCTACCGTTGCTACAACAACTTTTTGTCCTTCAGCAACATTTGGTGCACCGCATACAACCTGAATCGCTTCTGCAGCGCCAACATTTACCGTAGTAACCCTTAGCTTGTCTGCATTGGAATGTGGAACGCATGTAAGCACATGGCCAATCACTAATCCTTCCAGACCACCCACCACTGGTTGTACTTTTTCAAGGCTTTCCACTTCCAGACCGATATTGGTCAGAATCAATGAAAGCTCCTGTGGATTAAGGTCAGTTTGTATGAATTGTTTAAGCCAGTTGTATGATATCTTCATGTTATATTTTCTTCTAAAATGCAAAGATATAAAATAATGCTTTGCTGTATATTGATTAGCCCATAAACATGGGAGAATTGACATTAAATAATTTCTTCATCTGCCATGCTGTAGAACTTTTTATTCGTAATAATGAGGTGATCAAGTACAGGGGTATCTAATAAGAGACCAGCTTCAACCAGCTTTCTAGTGACCTCAATATCCTCTTTACTAGGTTTACAGTTACCCGAAGGATGATTGTGCGCAAGAATGAGATAAGCCGCCTTCATGGCAATTGCTTTTTCAAAGATGATTTTCGGATCAACAGTTGTGCTCGCCTGCCCCCCTTTACTAATCATATGTTTGCAAATGACAAAGTTGGCTTTATTTAAAATCAGCATCCAGAACTCTTCATGATCCAGATCTGCCAGGACGGGGCGCAATAAATCAAATGCATCATTGGAAGAATGGATTTGAGGGAATTCCTCATGAGGTTTTTCTTTTCTGCGGCGGCCAAGTTCAAGAGCGGCAATAATGGATAATGCTTTAGCCTCCCCTATTCCCTTAAACAAGATCAGTTCCTGAAAAGATGCCTTAGCTAGTAAATCGAGGTCATTCCCATAATTAAGCAGAATCCGCTGACTCACTTCTACGGAAGTCTCAGTTTTATTTCCTGAACTGATCAGGATAGCGATCAGCTCTGCATCCGATAAGTGCCTGCGGCCATTCAGAATTAGTTTCTCACGTGGACGGTCGGCAGGGGCCAATGATTTAATCCCTATTTTCTGTTCATATTTTACCATAAACAAAAAAACGGGATAAGCCAAAGCCTATCCCGTTTACAATATTGTAAAGCTATTACTATTTTAAGCCGTTAACAAATTTAGTTAACTTAGATTTGTTGTTTGCAGCTTTGTTTTTGTGAATAACATTTTTCTTAGCTAAACGATCTAACATAGAAATCACTTTAGGCAATAACTCCTGACCTGATTTTTTATCTACAGATGCACGTAATCTTTTAACAAAAGTACGAGTAGTTTTTGCTTGGTATCTGTTACGTAAACGTTTAGTAGCGTTTGCTCTGATTCTTTTTAAAGATGATTTATGATTTGCCATTTTCTAGTATAATAATATTTTTATATGTAAAGGTCTGGTAATTACAACAAACCCTGTTTATCCTTTTTTCGGACTGCAAATATAGAACTTATGTTTTTAATATGCAAAACGATATTACAAATATTTTAAATAATCTTGATTATAAGATAATCTGATTATAAGATTCTTAAATATTGATTCACAATATTTTGCAAAAAGACAGCATTACATTAGTTGTTACATGACAATCACGCGGTTTATTATATATACTTATATTATCTATGTGTATGAATTCATATTAACTACAGTTTCACCTTCCATGACGCCAGGTAAGCTCACTAATAAAACACCTGTTGTGCAGGGATTGTGGTATAGTTGTGGTATATATTGAAGTAGGGTTGAACTAGCATTAAAGTAGTATTGAAGTAGCCTGAGGTACTTCAAGGGTAGTCTAACCCTACTTCAATGCTAGTTCAATGTATACCACAACCCCTACAGTACCATACCAGAACATCAAGTTAGCAGGTCTGGAATAGCCTGCCCTCCTTAGAAGAAAAAAGAATTGAAATTTGAGATGAGAATAAAGGCTTTAAATTAAAAAATGAATATATTCTCATTAAAGCCTTTCATTCAATACTCAAAATACTATTTTTGACAAAAAACCACTTTATATGGATTCAACGCTATTCCCAGCTTGAATACCTAACTATAAACTGCTCATGAAAAAACGTATAGCAATCTTTGCCTCCGGTTCGGGTTCTAATGCCCAGAAAATTATGGAACTGTTCAAACACAGTCCAGAAGTAGAAATTGCGCTGGTATTGACCAACAACCCTGATGCATACGTTTTACAACGTGCAGATAATTTTGAAATCCCTTCTCATATTTTTGACAGAAAAGAATTCTATCAGACCGAATCTATCATCGATTTATTAAAAAATCTGGATATAGACCTGATTGTTCTGGCTGGCTTTCTCTGGCTGATCCCACAAAACCTGATTGCAGAATATCCTGGCCGTATTATCAATATCCACCCGGCTATCCTCCCTAAATTTGGCGGCAAAGGAATGTATGGAGATCATGTACACAAAGCAGTACTGGCAGCTGGAGAAACCGAAGGCGGCATCACAATTCATTATGTAAATGAAAATTATGATGAAGGTGAATACATCTATCAGGCTAAATACAAGATTGATAAAGACGACAATTTGGAAATGGTAAAATTCAAGGGACAACAGCTTGAGCATCAACATTATCCCCGTATTGTGGAGAGTATTTTGAAAAAGATAAAAAAATAAGATGTTTGCTATCGATGGAACATGTCAATCCTGATTTTCATTCTTATAAAATATCAAATAAAGGGCATTTAAGATTATTGTCTTCTTCGTTATTCTATCTGGGCGCATACTTAGTCTGTTCTTTTGCTGCACTGATATTCTATGCAGGAGACTCTTCTATCTTTGCTATTTTTGTTGGCGCAATTCTTTTACTGGTATTTACCGGGCCCGCATATTATCTGCACTATAAATATTTTCTGAGATCTCAGCATCAGGAGCTTCGGCTTCACAAAAACTTCATGGAGATCTTTGAAAATGGTCTGCTTAAATTTACTATATCCAAAAAAGATATCCAGCGCATTCAAATCTTTATGTCGCCTGCTTATATAGCCTATGGAACGACTAGTGGGATGCCTTTCCATGAGCATAATTATATGGAGATAGAAACTTCAAATACTACTGTTCAAATAAATAACCTTCTTTTTCCTGATCTGAAGTATCTGGCTCAAAACTTTTTTGACACCAAACCAATTTACCACGAATCATACTTCGCGAATATTCAGTAACGATTAGGACTTCATTATCTGCAACTGAAA
Organism: Pedobacter sp. UYP1; assembly: GCF_040547305.1. NCBI lineage: Bacteria > Pseudomonadati > Bacteroidota > Sphingobacteriia > Sphingobacteriales > Sphingobacteriaceae > Pedobacter > Pedobacter sp. UYP1. Next base: position 68,290 of record NZ_JBEPPL010000018.1, read on the forward strand.
AAAACATCAGCTAACACACCAAATCCTAAACCTGGTATACCACATTTTTTCTTAATTCTTTACTAAGAAAAACAATTTGGATCCATAGATCCTGTACCTATTTCCAACAACAATCTGTCCAGCTAAATCCAGTTTACGAAACTGTAAATAAGCATTTGACATTAAAAGAAAAACAGGTAACTTTGCGGCTCAAAAATCACACCCAATGAGTCAACAAATAAAGATCAAAAACGCTTTAATCTCAGTATATTACAAAGACGGTCTAGAACCACTTGTTCGCTTGCTAGCACAGCAAGGTGTTCAGTTGTTTTCTACAGGTGGAACAGAACAGTTCATTAAAGACTTGAATTTACCTGTTACAGCTGTTGAAGATCTGACCGGCTATCCCTCTATTTTAGGCGGAAGGGTTAAAACTTTGCATCCAAAAGTTTTCGGTGGTATATTAAACCGCAGAAACCTGGCAGAAGACAAGGTACAGATTGCCGAATATGAAATTCCTGAAATCGACCTGGTTATCGTTGATTTATATCCTTTTGAAGAAACACTGAAAGCAGGTGGTTCTGAAGAAGAAATTATTGAAAAAATTGACATTGGTGGTATTTCTCTGATCAGAGCTGCTGCTAAAAACTTTAATGATGTAGTAATCCTTGCTTCAAAAGATGACTACGCAACCCTTCAACAACAATTGGAAGAGCAAAACGGTGAAACTTCTTTAGCACAGCGTAAAGCTTATGCCAAAAAAGCATTCCACACATCTTCTCACTACGATACAGCGATCTTCAACTATTTTAACACTGAAGAGCCACTTACTTTATTCAAACAAAGTATCAATACGTCGAAAACACTTCGTTATGGAGAAAATCCACATCAGCAAGGTGTTTTTTACGGAGACCTGGACGAAATGTTCACCAAATTAAACGGGAAAGAACTTTCTTACAATAACCTGGTTGACGTTGATGCAGCAGTGAGTTTAATCGATGAATTTATCGAACCTACTTTCGCAATCTTAAAACATACCAACGCTTGCGGAATTGCCTCGAGAGAAACAATCGGACAAGCCTGGGATGATGCTTTAGCTTGTGACCCTGTATCTGCTTTTGGCGGTGTACTAATTGCAAATCGTGAAATTGACTTAGCCACGGCAACTGAAATCAACAAATTATTTTTCGAAGTGCTGATTGCTCCTTCTTATGAATCTGCTGCAGTTGAACTGTTCAAAGCAAAGAAAAACAGGGTAATTCTTCAGCGTAATCCTGTTGAATTAGGTAAAAAACAATTCAAGACCTTATTAAACGGTGTTATAGAGCAGGATAAAGATTTAATTATCGAAGGAACTGAGCAGATGGTTACTGTAACAGAGAAATCACCTTCGCCTGCAGAGCTAAAAGATCTTTTTTTCGCAAATAAAATTGTAAAACATACTAAATCGAACACAATTGTGTTTGTAAAGGACAATACTTTACTGGCAAGTGGAGTTGGACAGACCTCAAGAGTTGATGCCTTGAAACAGGCAATTGTAAAAGCAGATGCTTTCAACTTCAGTTTAATCGGATCGGTAATGGCTTCAGATGCTTTTTTCCCGTTCCCTGACTGTGTTGAAATCGCTGCCGGAGCAGGTATTACTGCTGTTCTTCAACCAGGTGGTTCAATTAAAGATGCTGATTCCATTAACATGGCGAACGAAAAAGGTATCGCAATGGTTACCACTGGCATCAGACATTTTAAGCACTAATTTTTTAACTGCGAATACAATAAAAAGACGTAGTTTTACATTAAATAGTATATAGAATTTTTAATAATAACTTATCACCTATAAATGGGTTTATTTAACTGGTTCACACAAGAGGTTGCCATCGATTTAGGCACCGCCAACACCCTGATAATACACAATGATAAAGTGGTTGTTGATGAGCCTTCAATAGTTGCTTTTGACAGACAAACAAATAAAATTATCGCAATAGGCCGTCAGGCGATGCAGATGGAGGGTAAAACCCATGATAACATCCGCACGGTGAGGCCACTGAAAGATGGTGTTATCGCCGACTTTAACGCTGCAGAAGCAATGATCAAAGGTATGATCCGTATGCTGAACGGTGGAAAAGGCTGGATGTTTCCATCTTTGAGAATGGTAATCTGTATTCCATCAGGAATTACTGAAGTTGAAAAACGGGCAGTAAGAGATTCGGCAGAAATTGCCGGCGCAAAAGAAGTTTACTTAATCCACGAGCCAATGGCAGCAGCTGTAGGTATCGGAATTGACGTAGAAGAACCGATGGGTAATATGATCATTGATATCGGTGGTGGTACTACTGAGATCGCTGTAATTGCGCTTTCTGGTATTGTATGCGATCAGTCTATCCGCGTTGCGGGAGATAACTTCGATTCAGATATCGTAAATTACATCCGTCGTCAGCACAATATTATGATTGGTGACCGTACTGCGGAGAAAATCAAAATTGAAGTTGGAGCTGCTTTACCTGAATTATCAGATCCACCAGCAGATTTTGCTGTACAGGGAAGAGATTTAATGACGGGTGTACCAAAACAAATTACTGTTTCATACACTGAAATTGCACACTGCCTGGATAAATCTATCTCTAAAATTGAAGAAGCAATTCTGAAAGCATTAGAGATCACTCCACCAGAACTTTCTGCAGATATTTACCAGACTGGTATTTACCTGACAGGTGGCGGAGCGTTATTACGCGGACTGGACAAACGTGTCGCAGCTAAAACTAAACTTCCCGTACACGTAGCAGAAGACCCATTACGCGCGGTTGTTCGTGGTACTGGTATCGCACTGAAAAATATCGGTGGCTATAAGTTTTTAATGCAATAAATTAATCATTACATACAGTATAAAAAATGTGAGCCGCTTGTATAAAGCACTCACATTTTATCATTAAATAAAATGAGGGCTGTATTTCAATACAGAATGAAGAAATATGCGTAACCTTTGGATTTTCATAAATAGATACAACGCATTTTTCCTGTTTGTCATCTTTTTCACCATTGGCATCATCCTTACTGTTCAAAATAACGCTTACCAAAGGAGTGTAACGCTTAATTCTACCAATGAGGTTGTTGGACATGCGTATGAGCGGCTTAATGTATTCAAAAAATACATGAACCTGGGCACCGTAAATGATAGCCTTGCTTTTGAAAATGCAAGACTTCATACTGCCCTGCTGGCTCTTAAAAACATTGACAGTGCCAGGAATACACTCGTTAAGGATACTGCTACCCATGTTCAGTATACCTATCTGGCAGCCAGAGTGATCAAAAACTCCATCACTTTAAGAAATAACGTTATTACAATTAATAAAGGAGCTTTAGACGGGATAGAAAGCGGAATGGCTGTAATCTCTGCCGGCAGAGGAGTAGTTGGAATTATCCGTGATGTATCACCGCACCTGGCTACGATAGAATCCCTGTTGAATAAAGACGCGAAAATCAGTGTCAGTATCAAATCAACAAAAGCATTAGGCTCACTGGTATGGGGTGACCGGAATTCGGATTACAGAACAGCCTTTATTAAAGATGTTCCAAACCATTTCAAAGTAAAACTAAGGGACACAGTTATCACTTCCGGTTTTGGCTCGTTCCCTCCTGGTATACAGGTAGGAACGATCAGTAACAGAGGCATCTCTACCGGAGATAACTTCCTGACTATCCAGATTAACCTTTTTAATGATTTCAGCACTTTACAATATGTGTACGTCATCAAAAACAAATTGGCAGAGGAACAAAAAGTATTAGAATCAAAATTGCCGAATGAACAGTAAAATCATATTAATCAACATCTTAAGGTGGTTCATCCTGCTTTCCATACAAATCCTTTTGTTAAGGAACCTGAGTTTTTATGATCTGGCTACTCCTTTTACGTATATCCTATTCTTACTGCTGCTACCCTTTAGCATACCTAACCCTATCCTATACCTTATCGCTTTTGGTACTGGCTTAACGCTGGATGCTTTTTATGATACCTTAGGTGTTCATACTGCAGCCTGTGTCACCTTGGTTTTTGTCCGGATTTTATTCATTTCTGTGACCGTAAGCCGTGACAATTTTGATGAACCCGAACCTACTTTAGGTAATATGGGCTTTAAATGGTTTGGCTTATATGCCTTACTTTGTACCTTCGCTCACCACCTTGTGCTTTTCTTATTAGAAGCTTTTAAATTAACAGAACTCTCGTATACTTTGTTAAGATGCCTGCTTAGCGGTATCTTTACTTTATTCACTGTTATATTGATAGAATTTATCTTCTATAATAGAAAAATGCGCTAATGGAGAATCTTTTCAACCGAAAATATATTATACAAGGCCTTTTTATAGTTGTTGCACTTATTTTAATGGGGCAACTTTTCTATATACAAGTGGCCAGTGACCGCTATTTTTTATCCGCAAACAGCAATGTATTACGGAAAAAATACACTTTTCCTGCCCGTGGAGTCATTACAGACCGAAACAACAAAGTATTGGTTCAAAATGAACCTGTATATGATTTGATGGTCACCCCCAGTTTGGTAAAATCCTTTGATACGCTTGCTTTATGCAGGATTATTGGGATTGATATGGCTGGTTTTCATAAACGGTTTAATAAAGCCAGAAACCAATCTAAATATCAGCGTTCTGTATTTGAGAAGCAATTATCTGTACAAACCTATGCTGCTTTACAAGAGAGACTTTCCCGCTTTATTGGTTTTGAAACACAAAACAGAACGGTAAGGCATTATCCAGATAGTGTGGCCGGACAATTTTTTGGTTATGTAAAAGAGGTTTCAGATAAGGATATTGAGGAAAGTGATGGCTATTACCGTCCCGGAGATTATATCGGGAAATCGGGTGTAGAACGTCAGTATAATGATGTACTCCGTGGAGAACGTGGGGTAGAGAATACGATTTATAATGCCAGGAATGTTCCACAGGGAAGTTATCTGAATGGTAAATTTGATACACTGGCCATCTCCGGAGAAACACTGGTGTCTTCACTGGACATTGATATTCAGAAATTAGGAGAACAGCTGCTGAAAAATAAAGTGGGAAGTATCGTAGCTATTGAGCCGAGTACTGGTGAAGTGCTGGCTTTTGTCAGCAGCCCGACTTACGACCCTAACCTCATGGTAGGAAGGCAGCAGGGTAATAATTATATGGATATTTTCCGTTCACCAAACAGACCGTTTTTAGTCAGGCCACTTTCAGGTTATTACTCTCCTGGTTCTTCTTTTAAACCACTAGATGATTTAATTGCGTTGCAGGAAGGTGTAATTGATCCGAATACAACTTTTAACTGTCCTGGTGGTTATTGGGCAGGAAACCACTTTGTAAGTTGCGAACACGTAGATGGAAATATCTCCCTTCGTAAAGGATTGGCAAGATCTTGTAATACTTATGCTTGTTATGTATTTCAAAAACTGATGACGCAGAAGAAGTACAAAAACAAAATTGAGGCTTATGATTCCTGGTCTGCAAAAGTCCGTAAGTTTGGTCTGGGTTCTAAACTCGATCTGGACATGCCGTTTGAGCGTAAAGGACGAATATTTACTTCCGAAGAATATACAAAAAGATTTGGTAAACACTGGGGATATACAACCGTAATCTCATTGGCAATTGGTCAGGGTGAGATGAGTGCTACACCTTTACAGATGGCTAATATTATGGCGATCATTGCAAACCGTGGCTATTATATCAAACCCCACCTGGTCAAAGGTATTGGAGAAAAGAAGGATGTAAAAAAAGAATACCTCGTTAAAAATTCTGTAGATATTGATGCAGCACACTTTGAACCAGTTATTGATGGGATGCAGGACGCGGTTAATGCACCATATGGTACAGCGCGGGCTTCAGCGATCCCAAATATTCTTTTCTGCGGAAAAACGGGTACGGTACAGAATCCACATGGAAAAAATCACTCTGTATTTGTTGGTTTTGCTCCGCGTGATAATCCAAAAATAGCCATTGCTGTAATTGTTGAGAATGCGGGTTTTGGTGGGGTTTATGCAGCACCTATTGCCAGTTACATCACAGAAAAATATTTAACGGGTAAGATTTCTGGTGGAAGGTTAGCGCAGTCAGAGGCGATGAAGAAACTTGTAGTTTTACCTGACGTGCCTAAACCGAAAATTAAATGGGCCCCTAAGGGTGCAGATACTGCTGCTAAACCAGTCGTATTACCCGCTTCACCAGAGAATAAAATTGTAAGTACTAAAACAACCATTAACTAAGCAAATGACTACGCAACAAGGCAGCCGCTTTTTCTTCAATGTAGATTGGATCACCATTTTGATTTACACGGCCTTATGTACCATTGGCTTCGTCAATATTTATGCTTCTCTTTATAATCCTGAAACGTCAACATTTTTTAATTTTAGCAGTAATTACGGGAAACAATTAGTTTATATCATCACAGGATTAATACTGGGATTCTCTATCCTGTTGCTTGACGCCAAATTCTTCAGTGTATTTTCACCTGTTGTTTATGGGATTACGATGTTACTGTTGATGGCCGTTCTGGTTGTTGGGCGTAAAGTGGCCGGTAACCAGGCCTGGATTCCTCTGGGTGCTTTCAGATTGCAACCTTCTGAACTGGCTAAATTTGGAACTGCCTTGCTCATTGCCAGGTATGTCGGGAATTTCAATCCCAAATTTACTGATGTCAAATCTATCTTTTTTGCGGGCCTGATTATAGGCTTTCCGTTATTCCTGATTATGCTTCAGCCCGATACCGGTTCTGCGCTGGTATTTCTTGCCTTCATGTTTCCTTTGTACAGAGAGGGTTTATCCGGTTATTTCTTATTGATTTTCCTGGGGATGATCGTGTTGTTTATCGCCGATTTCCTGGTTCCTTCTTATATCCTGATCCCGATTATTGCTGTGGTTGGGGGTTTCTTTATTTATCAGAACAGACGAAAACAGAAGATGATGTTTTCGATGATTCTGACTACGATCGTAGCTATTGCTTATTTATTTCTGGTTAAGGTTGCTTATGAAAAGGTTCTTGAGCCCCATCAGCGTACAAGGATTGAAATTATGCTGGGTCTTAAAACAGATCCTAAAGGGGCAGGTTATAATGTGATCCAGTCTAAGATCGCCATCGGAGCCGGACAATTGACCGGCAGAGGTTTTCTAGAGGGTACACAGACTAAATATGGCTATGTGCCTGAACAAAGTACCGACTTTATCTTCTCTACGATTGGAGAGGAATGGGGTTTTATGGGCTGTTCTGTAGTCATCGGATTATATATCTTTCTACTGTTAAGAGTAATTAACCTGGCAGAACGGCAACGTTCTACCTTTTCCAGAGTGTATGGATATTGTGTGGCCAGTATCATCTTCTTCCACGTTTTTATTAATATAGGGATGACTATCGGAATCATCCCGGTGATTGGCATTCCATTGCCATTCATCAGCTATGGAGGGTCGTCTTTATGGAGCTTTACAGTATTACTGTTTATCTTCCTTAAACTGGATTCAAATAGAATGGGCTTTATTTAACAGTAAAGCGCTGGTTTAACAATTCATAAAACTGATCTACTGTTTCCTGTTTTGACGCCCAGTTATTCTTCGCTGCATAACTGCCCTGTAAAAATTCGTCCGCGCTTTTGAAATCAGGCATTTTGTTAACCAGATCTATAGCTTCTGCATAGGCAAGGTTGTAACCATTAAACAGGTCTTTGATATAACGCATCTTATCATTCAGACTAATGGCTTGTTTCAGGTCTTTAATCTGTATCCTGGTGCTCTCAGAATTAACATTCCTGACATTCGTATTGCCAGACAGGATATCATTTAATGTAGGCTTTGCTACAGGTTTTTCTGGCTCAGCTTCTGCCTGATTTTGGTTTTGCACAGGCGCAAATAATTCTTCCTGAACAGGCTTAGCTTCAAATGTAAAAATTGGTTCTTTAACTGGCTCTGGCCTCTCAGCTGGAACTGGTTTTTCTGTAACCTCTTCTTTGCTATGCTCAATAACAGGAACTGGTTCTTCTTTTACAGGTTCTATGACAGGAGACATCTCTTCTTCTACCAGCTCTTTTACAGGGATAATCTCTTCTTCTGGTTCTTGCTCCGGTTCTGGCTCAGGTTTTGGCTCCGGTACTGCTGCTGATTCAGGTGTGGTTCCGATAATAGCCTGTGCAACTTCGTCTTCCTTTACCTCCTGATGAAAAACCGGCTCTATTTTAATTTCCTCTACTTCAGGCACTATGACAGGTTCTGATACCAGGAACGGCTCAGGCCCTACCTCATCATCTTCTGGCAGTTGTATCCCCAGACTATCCATTTCCCTAAGCTTTTGTTTCTGTGCAATAATCAGCTCTTCTTCTTTACTTAATGGCCTGTCAAATATGGCATCAATGGACTTTTCCTCGAACTCGAATTTATCGGTAGAGGGCTTCTCATTTAAGATGAATTCAAAATTTGAAGGTTCATTATCCAGTTTAAAAATATCATCATCCAATCTGGGTCTGGCAGGCAGGATCTCATGTGTAGAAGAAACATCTTCTGCAGGCTCATCTTTTTTGATTTCGGCAGGGCCGGACAAGATCCGGGGGGCAGTACCGCTATTTATTTTTTTAATAATATTGACATGGTCAGACAAGAAACTGGCATTTGCCAGGAAAAGTTCAAGCTCCAATTCATTGAGTTCACGGGGGTTTTGAGCAAGATATTGGTACTGGTCATTTAACTCATTAAGTATCTGCCCTATCTTTTTGAATATGTCCTCCTGGTTCATCATAGTTGTATAACGTAAGAATTGGTGATTTATGTTGATAACTAAACACTCAAAAGTACTACAAAATTTCGATATTCGCCGGTCATTACACCCCAGAATACAGCATGTTATTTAGCGAACAAAATTACAGCAGAGGAGAATATGGCGGCAGCATTGAAGTAATTTGCGGCTCCATGTTTTCAGGCAAAACGGAAGAACTGATCAGAAGATTAAAGCGCGCAGAGATCGCTAAACTAAAAGTTGAGATCTACAAACCCGCAACAGATACCCGTTACGATGAAACAGCAGTCGTATCTCATAATTATAATTCTATTGAAGCTACCCCTGTAGCACACTCTTCGGCAATCCTGTTGCTGAAATCTGACACACAGGTTGTTGGTATTGATGAGGCCCAGTTTTTTGATGATGAATTACCTGAAGTTTGTAATAAACTTGCGAATAAAGGAATCAGGGTAATTGTAGCTGGTCTGGATATGGATTTCAGTGGTAAACCTTTCGGCCCTGTTCCTGCCTTAATGGCCATCGCAGAATTGGTCACTAAAGTAAATGCAGTCTGCGTAAGATGCGGAAGTCCTGCCATGTATTCTTTTCGCAGGGTAGCCAGCGACGCTAAAATTCTGCTCGGAGAAAAAGAAAGTTATGAGCCAAGATGCAGAGCTTGTTTCCACGCAAGGGATTAATTTAAATTTCCGGGGTTTATGGAGTAATATACGGTTTCACCAGGTAGATATCGCCGTCATTGAAACTATATTGCTTCACCAGATCTGCCCGTTTTCTCAAAGCAGATAGATTGATCAGATCTGGATCTTCTATGGTCCGGAACCAGATCACGTACACTGCTTGTTTACAAAATAAATCATGGATATCGTGGTCTTCGATACAATGTGGCAGTGAAGTCGCTCTTAAACCACCATTAAAGTAAACCGCTTCTGCCGCATTGGAATATAACTCATATTCAGGTTTAAAAACTGAAGCATGCTTTCTGAGGAATCCGGCAGTCTGAGACTTTTTCCAGGAGTCGTCTGTATACCCGGCAATGCCGTATTCACTGACTTCCTGATACATTCCATAAAGCTTAACAAGTTCATTGGCCTGAAAAGCAATTAGTACAACGCCTGCACAGCCTAAAGCGATGCGGTGCTTCACAGCCCGAAACCTGATCACTGCTCCTGGTATCCAGCAAGTTAGCGTAATCAGCATTGGAATAAATACCGGGGATATAAACCTGTTATTGATTTGCTCAAAATGTGAAAGTGTCGAAACTCCGATAATAAACACAGTATAGACTATAAAAAATGCGGCAAAACAGTTCTCTGCAGTGGTATAAGCTATGGCAAGCCAGGCTCGCTTCAGATATACCACACAAACTACCACAAACAGGACACTAGCTGTAATCATATAGGAACCCGGATGCATATCCAGCGCAGGCAGCCACCAGCAGATTACCTTCCCATAATAAAAAATATTATCTCCTAACGAAGTAATCCCGGATTCCCTGGGGCCGGTAAGTGATTCTGCCACCATCGTATTACGGACCAGATTGGCCACCAGCAATGTGATGGAGAGAAAACCGAATAAAAAACAATGAAGTATTTTTTTCTTCCATTCCAGCGAACGGTCAAAGACCATCATCATTAAACCGGTTGCAATAGCTGTAATACCGGCATATCTGGTTACACAGGTTATTGCAGCTATGAATGCACAAAAGAGTAAGGCAACTATTGAACGTGTCCTCAAATAGCTTCTAAAGGCGATCAGGAACAACAGCGACAGCAGAATAAATAATGTTTCCGACCAAAACATGGCATAAACATCAAATAGTGATGGGCTGATTGCAATAGATAAGAGTATAGCGATTTTATAAATGCGGTTTTTCTCCTGAAATGACTCTATCAGGTTGCCGGTGCAAAAAATAACCAGTGCAAAAAGTAAAGCATTCAGCCAGGGCCCTGCAGCAACCGGGTCCATCCCGGAAAAGAAAGCAGCTACACTTAAAAATAAAGGATAAAATACAGGAAAGTCAACTACTGGCTTTAAAGTATAATCCAGCAAGGCCCCGTATTCATGAATATTTCTGGCGACACTCACATAAACAATAGAGTCGGGTGAAATTCCAACTCCAGTATGCCTGGTATAAATCAAGAGCAGGATAAAGCCAATCAGCGCAACAAGCAGGCTATCCAGGTTTTTAAAAGCTGATAAACCAGCCGGGGTCTTATTCATTTAAATATCTAAGCTTTTTTTGTAACAAATATACTGAGAAACGACCAGATATTTTTTTTTGTATGTGATGAGGGCTCCAGATTAACTATTCTGGAAAATTTTGTAATAATTAGCGGATAAGATACAGTTAAAGTTTTTTTCTGTATCTTATCCTCTGTTATTTCACATCACCAACTGCCTGTTTAGAACTTAAATTGTTTTAGAAAAGTTCATCTCCTATGTGCTTAATTATAAGGGTTTACAAATTTTGAAATAGGTTAAATCATGCAACATTATATTGTCAAATTTCAATAATTTAACTTATAAAACAGAAACACGTCATATTTACACTTATATGTGTAAATTATAAATGGGAATATAAATTACTTAGTCGGCAAATGGAAGGAAAGGTAAAACTAGATCTTATTGAACAGCATGTGGTTGATTTCGTCAGAAAATTAAGAGCTGATAAGAAATTAAGACAGGAAGATATTGCCTACATTATTGGGGTTAAAGCATCTTTCATTGGCAACGTGGAAAACAGCGGAAATCCGGCTAAATACAATTTGAAACACATCAATGTATTTGCTGATCATTTCGGACTGTCGCCCAGAGATTTTCTGCCATCTGCAGCGCTGCTCGAGAAAAAAGACAAAAAAGTATAGTCCGTCAGTTGAAAGGTTTAATGTGCCACTCTTAAAGATTCCATTAAACCTTTCAATTGATGTTTTTCCGCAAAGAGTTATACCATTCTTTATAGAACGCTCTGTAAACAGCAATACGTTTATCCAGGTTTTCTTCTTTCTTTAGCCGGTCATCAAGCAGCAGTAACTTTTCACCATACCATTTATGAATTTCCTGGTGAATGGGTATTCTGTTCTTTTTGTCGTCAAGACTTAGCCGCATCATGCCAAAAAGGGACATACAAGAATTCGTTTCCACGAATTCTATCAGATTTATCGCCCTTTCACTGGCCATGGAGATATTATTCATGAAATATTGTAAAACCTGAACCGCCTCAACTCCATTCATCCTGCACAGCAGATTAAAATCAAAGGTCAGCGCTAAAGAATGGCCTTCATCCAGTGGAAAGATCCGGGGATAATCAACCAGCGGTGACATATCAATCTCCCATTCTCTCATCAGGTTAAAACTTTCTTTCATCTTATCCACTGTAGTCAGATATGGATTCTCATTCAGCTCGCCCAGCATTAAAATATATTTCAGGGATATCCGCTTTACCTTCCTGTCTGTTACAGCCTTTATCTCTGCATTTACTTCTTTTTTACAATCAATTACGATACTTGTGGCCCATAAGGATACTGCCTCCATTTCACCCCCGTTAAATGCATAAAAAGAAACCCTGTTTATAAAGTATTGCAAGACATCTTCTTGTTTAAGATTGTTGATATTACAGGCCACCCTGAAATCTTCAGTGTAGGCTAACCTATCTAGTCCTTTTGAGTCCATATTGTTTATTTTATTTTCCTCACAGGCATAACGATGTCCATGACTCAAGAGTTTTAAGTTATTTTTTTTGCACCGCACAATGGTTCCATTGGAAGCAGTCAAAAGATATACCTCATCTGTTGTCTGTTCTAACAGGCAATTAAGGTAGAATAACCGGGTTTGATTAGTTGATGTTTTGATTTAGTGCATTATACCACGCTAGATAAAATTTATTATAATTTCTTATTTTGTTCTCAAGATTACTTTCCCCCTCTAGCTTTTCATCCAGTTTTTGTAATTGAGCAGCGTATTTTTTATACATGTCCTGCTGAGGTAATATTTTATTTCTGAGACTTTCATGATTACTGCTCAAAAGCAATAAGAAAGCTGTACTGGGATCAGTCTTAACAACCTGGCGAAGATTTAAAGCCCTTTCTCTTGCTAAAGATATCTGATTGATAAAATATTGAAGCAGCTCTTGTATTTTTGTTCCGTTCATCCGGCAGACCAAATTAAAGTCAAATGTCAACTCAAGCAAATTGCCGTCATCAGTTTGTATCTCCAGTTCATAATCTGTAATGGGAAGCATTTCTGAAGACCATTCTTTCATTAAGGAAACAATTTTATAATGCGCTATGATCTTGTAGGTTCCGCTGCTCATATTTAAAGTAGTCAGCTTCTTGATATATTTCAAACAAATTTCCTGTATTCTATGGTCATTGACTGGCTGAGGTTGCCCACCATGCGCTTCTTTAAAATCAATACATGCAGTCGTTGCCCAAAGATACATCGGCTCCATGTTACCACCTATAAACGCATAAAAAGAGACATAACTGATAAAATAATGCAGCAACTCTTCAGGCTTCAGGTTATTTATTTTACAGGCAATTTTAAATTCCTGAGTGTAATTGAGTTTAATTTGTCTTTTTGTTTCCATCTTTCTTGTTCATTACGATTTAAACATAAAAACAGGTTTCTTTCTTCCCAGGAAGATGAAACTTTATTCGGTCTGCAAAAACCTTCAAAATAGCGTTGTTTAGTTCAAAGGGGAACTTTAACCTCTAAAATAATAGTTTTGATTAAAAACACAGAAACATAGGATATATTTTTTCCAAATCAAAATATATTTAACTCTAATTGACATTTTTTTTCGTTCACAATGTTATTGGATTCCAGCCAATTGTTCAACTATTTTAGCACCATTATTTATATTTTATATTTCTTCTAAAATACTGCAGGCTGATAACTTGTTATTGTTTAGGACATTATTACTGATTAAATTACTAACTTAAGGGCTTAATAATTAAGATTAATTGCTTTTATTGGATGTCTGTTTAGATTTATGCCCAAAACAACTAGTTTTAAGCATAAAGACAATCATTTTTGTTATTTCTTAATATATTTAGGATGATTTTTAGCAAAAACCATTAAACAATCACACCAATAGGTGTTAAAGCCAGATAAATGTATAATTAAATTTTATTGCCAGGTATAATTTAAATGAAATATAAAAGTCTCTCTGATAATTCGTTGGTAGATCTGTTGAAAGATAGCGATGGGCTGGCTTTTAAAGAAATCTATACCCGTTATTGGATGGGAATTTACAAAGCGGCTTATGTCAAGGTATACCATAAAGAATTAGCAGAAGAACTCACGCAGAACCTCTTTGCAGATCTTTGGAGACGACGAGAAAGTATTGCGATTAACGCGCTGGATTGTTATTTATTCGGAAGTCTGAAATATAGCATCATTAATCATTACAAATCGCAGCTGGTTAAAGAAAAGTATCAGGATCATGTGAATGGCCAGCAGCACCATATTACCAATAGTACAGATGATCTGGCTTTAGTCAATGATCTTTCTAAAGCGCTGAACCAGGGAATTGCACTGCTGCCGAAAAAAACAGGGGAAGTATTTAAATTAAGCAGAATTGATAACCGCTCTACCAAAGAGATTTCCCAGCAGTTGAATATTTCAGAAAAAGCAGTGGAATACCACATTACACAATCGCTGAAAAGTATGCGCTTTCATTTAAAGGAGTATCTTTTTTTATTCCTCACCTTCTTTTTCTTTCATAAATTTTAAATTTCTTTTATTTTTCTTTAGGGATAGGGCCACTTAAACGTACATACACTTTTAAAGGCACCAAATGAAAAGACAAGCCCTTCATTCATTATTAGAAAAATACCTGGAGAACAAATGTTCTCAGGAAGAGTTAATCGTGATTGAAAAATTGTATGGTATGCTGGACCGGGACGACCTGGAAGAGATTTATCCCGATGAGTTGCAAACGCTTGAACAAAAACTATGGGACAGGATCAACCTGGAAACAGGTAGCAGTGACCAAACTCACCTTTCAACTCCTCATCCGGGTCTTTTAAAACGTATGCCGCTGCTGACCTGGTTTGCTGCTGCTGCGCTCATTGCATTTACTTTAATCACTGGTTATTTATTTCTGAACAATCACCAGGATCCGCAGTATTTAAAGTTCCAGGCGCTAACCAATATACTGGAAAAGAAAAACAACACTTCTGCCCCGCTGCGAATCAATCTGGAAGATGGTAGCGTTGTAATCCTGCAACCTTCTTCTTCTTTAACTTATCCAGCACATTTTTCTGCGCAGACCAGGGAAGTATCTTTAAAGGGAGAAGGTTATTTTCTAATCAGTAAGAATCCACACAGACCTTTCTATGTTTATAATAAAAACGTAATTACCAGGGTAGTTGGAACCAGCTTCATTATCAAATCCAATCCGGCTACTGAGGAAACACAGGTGATCGTAAAAACCGGGAAAGTAATGGTTTGCCTGAATAAGGATCAGCATTTAAATCTTAAACATCTTTTTAATCAGAATAAAAAAGTAATCCTGACGCCAAATCAAAAGACAACTTACAAAAAAGACAATGATGATTTTGAAACCACTCTGGTAGCCGATCCTCTGCCTATCCTACCCGTTGGAAGTCAAAGTATGCCTAAGGCGGCCTATGTCTTTGAAGAGGCCCCATTAACAGAAGTACTGAATCAATTACAGACTACCTATGGAATTGCATTCATCATTGAAGATCAGGAACTTTACAACAATACGTTTACTGGAGATATTTCCAGACAGAATTTATATCAGAAGCTAGACCTGCTGTGCCATACCATAAAGGCACATTATGAAATATCAGGAACCAAAATAATTATCAAAACAAAATAACCGATCAACTAACCTAACCAACCAAAAATCAAATTAGCCTATGGACCGATTGAAGATCTACTAACCAAATTCCTCAAAAAAAAAGAGGCTGACAAAGTTCCCCAACATTGCCAGCCAATAATCTCTGTACGAAATTTTCACATTAACGAACAAAAACTTCTAAAGGTATGAAAAAAAAGCGATTTGTTGCTTTAATCAAAACAGCAATGCGGATATCCATGACACAAATTTTTCTTGGCATTTTATTCACCTGCACGTCCTTCGCCAAAAATGTGACGGGGCAGGAAATATTAAACAAGGAAATTTCAATTAATATTAACCAGGGCCAGATCAAGCAGATACTGACCGAAATACAACTGCTTACCAAGGTAAACTTCGTCTACAGTTCTACTATGATCAAAGCGCAGCGTAAGGTAACAGTAACTGCGGTAAACAAGCCTTTAGGGCAAATACTGAATGAGACGCTGAATCCTTTGAACATTTATTATAAAGTCGAAGACAACCAGATTCTGCTTTATGAGAAAGATGTTTCAGGTTTAACAACTGGCCAGCTGACAAATCAAAACCAGCTCACAGTAAAGGGCAAGGTAACTTCAGATAAAGGAGAACCATTGCCGGGGGTAAGTGTCAATGTAAAAGGAACTAAAATCGGCACAACAACGGATGCAAATGGAAGCTATGCAATTGCTGCAACAGGACCGGATGCTATATTAGTCTTCTCTTATATTGGTTTTACAGCCAAAGAAATGCCTGTAAATGGGCGTACAACCTTAAACGTACAACTTGTTGAAGAACTTACATCTTTAGGAGAAGTAGTAGTGGTAGGTTATGGTACGCAAAGAAAGAAAGATCTGACCAGTGCGGTATCTGTAGTCAATGTAGGGTCAATGATCAAACAGCCAACCGCATCGGTAAACAATTTGCTGCAGGGTCAGGCTTCTGGCGTAACGGTATTAGGCTCAGGGCAGCCCGGAGAAGAGCCCCAGGTAAGGATCAGGGGTGTGAATACCTTTGGAAATAATAATCCATTATATGTAGTGGATGGTGTACCTACACAAAGTATTGCCGACCTGAATCCGAATGATATTGAGACTATGCAAGTATTGAAAGATGCCGGATCAGCTTCAATTTATGGTTCAAGAGCTGCAAATGGAGTAATTGTTATTACCACTAAAAAAGGTAAGGGTAAGGTAACGGTGACTTACGATGCTTATTATGGTACGCAGCGCCCTAAGGGTGGTAATGTATGGAATATGCTGAATCCTCAGGAAATGGCAGACCTCAAACATCTGGCAATGACCAATTCGGGAGCAACAGATTTTGTAGATTCCTTATATGGTAGTGGACCCGCTTATGTGCTGCCTGATTATATTTTGCCGGCAGGAGCTAAGGAAGGTGATCCAAGAGCCGATCCTTCACGCTATAAACTAAAACCATTTTATACTTCTGCTGATGAATACAATAGCTTTTATCGTATTTCAAGAGCTAATAAAGAAGGAACAGACTGGTATCATGAAATCTTCAGACCTGCTTCGATCACGAGCCAGAATGTAGCCATCACAGGGGGATCTGATCAGGGTAGTTACCTTTTCTCTGCAAATTATTTCAATCAGCAAGGTACTTTATTGAATACTTACCTGAAAAGATATACAATCCGTTCTAATAGTCAGTATAATGTGAGTAAACGCGTACGTGTGGGTGAAAACCTTGCGTATTCCATTACCAATAACCCACAAATTGCTGGTTTAAGTGGCGACAATGCAATTGGTCATGCTTTCAGAGAGCAACCTATCATTCCTGTCAGAGATATCATGGGTAACTTTGCCGGATCTTACGGTGGTAACCTGGGCGATGCTTACAATCCTGTAGCGATGCAGGAACGTACCAGAGATAATAAATCACAACAGAACAGGCTATTCGGTAATATTTTCGCAGAGGCTGATCTGACCGGCTTCCTGACGATAAGATCTCAGTTTGGTGGAGAAAATTATTCGGGTGCTACACGTGCATTTGTATATCCACAATATGAAAATTCAGAAAATTCAACTATCAATTCTTATAGTGAATCTGCGCTGGATGGGTATAATTATAGCTGGACCAATACGCTTTCTTTTAATAAAACATTTGATAAGCACCGGATTAAAGCGGTAGCAGGAACAGAGTTTTTCAGAGAGAATACGCATGTTTCTACAGGTTCTAATCAGGGATATTTTTCTTTTGATCCGGATTACACCAATCTGTCTACTGGAAGCGGACCCATGAAAACAACTAGTGAGCGGACGGCCAATACTTTATTCTCGCTGATTGGAAGAGTAGATTATAGTTATAATGATAAATATCTGATCGGTGCAACAATACGCCGTGACGGTTCTTCTAAGTTCCTTCAGCATGTTTATGGTTGGTTCCCCGCGGTAAGTGCGGGATGGAGAATTTCTCAGGAAGGTTTCCTTAAAAATGTAAAATGGATAACCGACCTGAAAATCAGAGGTGGTTATGGTATTATGGGAAATCAGCTGAATGTAAGTGGCGGTAATTCGTTCACAACTTTCGGAAGTAAAGTAGGTACATCTTATTATGCCATTGGTGGCGGAAACAATATTGTTTCAGGATTCTATCAGAATCAAACTGGTAATCCAAATGCCAAATGGGAGAAAAACATCAATTCAAACTTTGGTTTTGATGCGACGTTATTTGGTGGACATATCGATATTTCTGCTGATTATTACCGCAAAAACATCAAAGATTTATTGTATAATCCTGAAATGATTGCCACTAGCGGTGCAGCAAAGGTACCCTTTGTCAATATAGCGCAGATGAAAAATAATGGTTTTGACATCTCAGTTTCCGGAAATACACAGGTCAGCAGTTCTCTTAAACTGAATGCAACGGCTACGATCACAACTTACCATAATGAAATCCAGAAGATCTCTGGTGGTTCTGATTATTATGATGTGGATGCGCGTCGTTTTGATGGAAGTAATATTATCCGCAATGCAGTAGGACATCCGATCAGCCAGTTTTTTGGTTATAAAGTAGATGGCTTCTGGAATTCTCAGCAAGAGGTGGATGAGGCTAATAAAAAAGCACAGGCAGCTACAGGTAATGCCAATGATGTATACCAGACTGACATAGGTGTGGGCCGTTTTAAATATGCTGATGTAAATGGTGATGGCCGTATCACCGCAGAAGACCGTACTTTTCTTGGGAATGCGAATCCTTCTTATAGCTATGGGTTAAACCTGGGGCTGACTTATAAAAACTGGGATTTCAGTGCATTTTTCTATGGTGTTCAGGGGAATTCCATCTGGAACCAGGTTAAATGGTGGACAGATTTCACACCATCCTTCGGAGGTGCGAAAAGTAAAACAGCTTTATATGATTCCTGGACTCCACAAAATCACAATGCAAAAGCGCCTATTCAGGAAACAGCAAATTCATTCAGTACCAATGCGGTTCCGAATTCTTATTTCGTAGAAAATGGCTCTTATCTGAGATTAAAAAATGCACAGATCGGCTATTCCTTCAATTCGGCAAGATTGCAGAAAATAGGTGTCAATAAATTAAGGGTCTACCTGTCGGGAGCAAATTTGTTTACGATTACCAAATATTCTGGTGTTGATCCGGAAATAGGAACGTCGAGTGAAACCGGACAACAGACTGCTTATGGTGTCGATGATGGTTCTTATCCTAGTCAGCGCACTTTCTTAGTCGGCTTAAACTTATCCTTTTAATCACCTTTTGGTTTAAAAAATATTAAGATGAAAAAATCTACATTTATTTTATTGACTGTACTGGTTTTGACAGGACAATCATTCTATTCCTGTAAAAAGGCTTTACAACAACCTCCTCTAGGTTCAGTATCTGAAGAACTGGTGGCTAATAAAAACGGAGTAAACTCCTTACTGATTGGTGCTTATGCAGCCTTATATGGGATGCAGGGAGCAAACCAGAGTTTAGGTGGTGGTGAAGCCTGGCAGGGTTCACCAAGTAACTGGGTCTTCGGATCGATTGCTGGTGGCGACGCCTCTAAAGGTAGTGACGGCTCTGATCAGCCCGCTATTGACCCTATTGCCAACTTTTATTCTGATGCAAACAATGCTTATTACAACGGAAAATGGAAGGCACTGTATGAAGGTGTTTCCCGCACAAACAACGTACTGAAATTTTTAGCAAAGGCAACAGACATTACACCGGAGGAAGGAAAAGTTATCGCCGGACAGGCCCGGTTTTTAAGAGCTCACTTCTATTTTGAAATTAAGAAGTTCTGGAACAATGCGCCATGGATCGATGAAACTACTACTGATTTTAATCAGCCAGTGAGTACTGAGCTATGGACTAAAATTACCAGCGATTTTAAGTTTGCATATGAAAATCTTCCTGCAACACAGGGAGAAATAGGCAGAGTCAATAAATGGGCGGCTGGTGCTTACCTCGCAAAATCTTATTTATACCAGAAGAAATATGCGGATGCTAAAGCGGTATTTGATGTGGTGATCCCTTCAGGTGTAACCAGCAGTGGTAAAAAATATGATCTGAATGCTTCATTCGAGGATAATTTTATGCCTAGTAAGGAAAACAATCCGGAAGAGGTATTTACGATACAGATGGCAGCGAATGCAGATCCGTCCGGCCCGACAAGTGGTAATAATGGAGATATGCTGAATTTCCCTTATGGGGGCAGCCCATTTGGGTGCTGCGGGTTTTTCCAGCCTTCTATTGATTTAGTAAACAGGTTCAGAACCAATGAAACAACAGGCCTTCCTTACCTTTCCAATTACAATGACTATGCGGTTAAAAACGACATGGGTGTTGGCGGGGGGGCAGAATTTATTCCTGACCAGGGAACTTTAGATCCAAGGATTGACTGGACAGCTGGCAGAAGAGGTGTTCCTTATCTGGACTGGGGAAATTACCCTGGCGCAGCATGGATCAGAGATCAGAGCTACGGCGGGCCTTATGGACCAAAGAAAAATATATACTGGCAAAAAACTGCGGCTACGGATGCAGACAAAACGACCTGGGCACCAGGTTCAGCAATCAATTACCTGGTTATCCGCTTTGCTGATGTGCTGTTACAGGCGGCCGAATGTGAAGCGCAGGCAGGAAGTCTGGCTACGGCACAGCAGTACGTAAACCGGGTAAGAGCCAGAGCTGCAAACAAAGAAGGCTGGGTTTATAAGTACATAGATGATTCTAATCCGCTTGGAGGATTCTCTGATGTTCCGGCTGCAAATTACAAGGTTAATGAGTATCCTGCCGGCGATTTTGCCAGTCAGGGTCAGGCTTATGCACTGAGTGCAATTTATTATGAACGCAAGATAGAACTCGCGATGGAAGGACACCGCTTTTTTGACCTGGTACGCTGGGGTATTGCAGAGAAAGAATTGAATGCCTATTTCAATTTCCAGGGTAAGATCACTTCTGATGTAAGAAGGGGCAAATTCACCTCCGGAAGAAATGAATACTATCCTATCCCTCAGCGTCAGATTGACCTGAGTATTCAGGGGGGCACGAAAATACTTACACAAAATCCTGGATATAACTAGCCAGAAAATTCATTCAGGAACTCCCTATCTTTAAAGGAGTTCCTGTTTAACAAAGGAATAAATCTAATAAGCCTATGAAACTACTAACCGAGCGTTTTCTTTCCCTGGATGTATTCCGTGGCATGACTTTATGTTTCATGATCATTGTCAATTCTCCCGGAAGAGGCGCAATACCTTTTGGCATACTTGAACATGCCGCCTGGCATGGGTTCACCCCTACAGATCTGGTTTTCCCTTCGTTTCTTTTTGCAGTAGGGAATGCAATGAGCTTTTCCATGAAAAGATTCAGCCAGATGGACAATTCCCAGGTGCTGCTAAAAATATTCAAACGTACTTTTCTAATTTTTCTTATCGGTTTTCTGATCTACTGGTTCCCGTTTTTCAAACATGATAATCAGGGGCATATTATATTTGCAGACATAAGAAATACCCGTATTCTGGGTGTTTTACAAAGAATAGCGCTGTGTTTTGGAATTGCTTCGCTAATGATCCACTATCTATCAGGAAAGACCGTCATCTGGATGAGCGTTCTTTTCCTGGTAGGTTATTGGGTATGTTTATTGGTTTTTGGAGATCCTGGTGCTGAATTAACTATGACAGGGAATGCAGGATATTACCTGGATAAATTCGTGATGGGAACTTCTCATTTATATCATGGCGATTTTATGAATGGTAAACACGTTGCTTTTGATCCTGAAGGAATATTAAGTACAATTCCATCTATTGTAAATGTAGTTACCGGATATTTTGCCGGTAAGTTCATTCAGGAAAAAGGGAAAGGGTACGAAAGTATTGCCAGGCTTTTCCTGATGGGAAGTTTATTCGTCTTAATCGCGGTGTGCTGGAATGCAGTACTGCCTATTAACAAAAAATTATGGACCAGTTCATTTGTACTGGTCACCACCGGACTCGATCTGATGATTATTGGTGCATTGCTCTATATTATTGAGGTGAGACAATCTACTAAATGGACAAAATTCTTCGTGGTTTTCGGGAAAAACCCCTTGTTCATTTATATCGTTTCAGACTTATTACTGATTATTATCGATTTACTTTTTCCACAATTACATTTTAGCAAGTGGATAAATGTTAATTTCTTTCAGGTGATTGCACCAGGACCTATAGGCTCTCTATTATTCGCAATAAGCTTTATGCTAGTATGTTGGCTTGTAGGATATGTACTGGACAGACGTAAAATCTATATCAAAGTCTGATCTGTTAATTTTGGCACTAACAAGTTATCCACATTTTATGTGGATAACTTGTTTATGACGTGAGTAACTGTTGCCAGAGCTTAATGCCATGCTTTTCTGAGGAACCGCAGCCAGTTTCCTTGCATCAGGTTTTTAATATCCTCAGCTGTATAACCTCTTTTTGTTAAAAGCGCAGGTATCTTCTGCAAATCTGCAATGTTTTCCACATCATATGGGCATTGTTCTGTTCCGAATGCACCATCCAGATCTGATCCTATTCCTACATGCAAAGTATTACCTGCGATCTGGCAGATATGATCTAAATGATTCACCATAACTTCGAGATTACAATTCATTCCTCTTGGGGTAGATTGTCCGCGGACCCAATTTGGTACCATCATCCAGGCATCAAGAGCCAGGCCGATGACTGCGCCCCGGGTAATTAATGCTTTAATTTGTCCATCACTATATTGACGGTTGTGATTGACTAAAGCTCTGCAATTGTTATGAGATGCCCAGATATGTCCGTTAAAATGATCCAGTGCCTCCCAGAAACTGTCGTCGCACAAATGGGTAGCATCCAGAATGATATTCAAACGTTCCATCTCTTTGAGCAGTTCATAACCTTTAGGGCCCATAAAACCTGTGGCATCTGTGCCTTGTGCGTATCTTCCTGGGCCATAATGTGCCGGGCCAACTGCGCGAAGACCGTTGGCATGGGCGCGTTCGAGATGTTGGATGGTGACTATGGAATCTGCGCCTTCCAGACTTAAAATATAGCCGATAGGTTTTTGCGCGTTGTCCTGCCCATTTTCCCATAACAGCACATGCTTTTCAAGGGTTTCCAGGTTATTGATCTGTACCATTTCCCCTGCTTCTTCCATGGCTTTATACCAGGCCAGTTGTCCCTGGGTTTGTGCCCAGGCCTGTTCTGGTGAATGCCAGCCAGGCAAATTATTTCCAGGGGCAACATAACGCGCAATTTGGGTAGCAACAACTAAACCGATCTTACCTTTTCTAAGCTCCGGTAAAGAGACCACAGCTTTGGCGCGATCGGGTTTATCTGTCAACCCCTGCTCTCTGTCATTGATCTCAGAAATTGGTAAACGCAGATCGCGGTTCCATTCCAGCGCATTCATACTTAAATCGAGGTGTGCATCTAAAGTAAACATCAGCTTAAAAATTAAATATTAATCTTCCTCTCCCGTGAAATAATCTTCCACTCTCCTTCTAGTTTATGTTTGTTAATGATATTGGCATTGCCGTAAAGTGCTACTGTAGGACAGATATGTATGGGTAAACCATACAGAACATCCCCGACCTGGAAACCATGATCTGCTTCCAGCTCCAGTACCAGATGTTCTTCACTCTGACTTACGGCTTCTGCTGTGGGCGCATTTAAGAAATGAACCCTCTTTTTTAATAGATTCTCTGCTGCTACAGATTTATGTCCGAGGTCTACGGTAATTTTTGTAGCAGAAGTCAGTGAAATTACCCTGGTGATGACCAGGGCTGCGGTCAGATAGTCTTGTTCTGCAAAAGCATCCTGATAGCCTTTATCCCACAGCACAAATGTTCCAGGACTGCATTCTATAAAGTCAAGCTTTGCATAAATCGGAAAAGTAGGTGTTCCTCCGGCAATAATCACCGGTTCTGCCATCCCCTTCCCAACAATCTGTTTGGTCAATTTATCAATGGATGCTAATATAACTGCTGCCTGCTTTTCTCTTACTGCATAATCTGCGTCGTGAATATGACCGTCATAGGCATGAAGTCCTGAGATCTCCACACCCTTTTCAACCGTTGCAGCTTCATAAAGTGCTAATGCCGCTGCGCCTGGTAGTATACCCGTTCTATTCATCCCAACGTTAAGGTCAAGAAAAACACGTATACTCACTCCTGAAGTTATGGCCATACGGGCAATCTCTTTCAGAGAGAATTCATTATCTATCAGACAGGAGAACGCAGTATCCGGATAGGTTTTGATCAATTGAATAAACCGGCCAATCTTTGGTCCTGCGGGTTGATAGGCTAACAATACATCCGGTGTTTGACAAAGACCAAGCATCTCTGCTTCGGCAATAGTTGCACATTTAAACTTAGTGATCCCGGCTGTTAATAATTGTTGCGTGATCTCTATTGTTTTATGGGTTTTAACATGGGGTCTTAACCTGTTTATGTCATTAATGCTTTGCTTTAATGTTTCAATATTCGCAGTTATTCTGTCCTGATAAAATACCAGGGCTGGAGAGTCCAGCTGATCCACTTCATCAATTAAATACCAGTCTGCTGCCATATTACTCATGTAATTCAAACATTGCTTCAATTTCTACCGGAATATTATCAGGCAATGAGCCAAAACCTACAGCACTGCGTGTACCTATTCCATTTTCTTCGCCCCATACTTGTGCAAATAATTCACTGCAGCCGTTGATAATAAAGGGGTGTTTTTCGAAGTCTGGCGTACAATTGACCATGCCTAAAACTTTGATTACTCTTTTTACCCGGTTCAGTGTACCCAGGTTAGTTTTAATGGTGGATAACATGGTCAGACCAACTTGTCTTGCTGCCAGTTTACCTTCCTCCTGAGTAAGATCAGCACCGATACGGCCAATAATCAGGCTTTTATCATCATTAACAGGCCCGTGTCCGGACAAGTAAAGATATTTACCATCAATCAAATATGGTTTATAAACTCCAAGAGGTGTTGGTGCTGGTGGCAGCGTTAATCCTGATTTTGCAAATTGCGCTTCTGCACTTAAGTTTTCCATTGTATATTCTTTAGATAATTTGATTTAATAAAAGTACGCCGATCAGTCCTGCTGTTCCAACTATTGATTCCATCAATGCCCATGATTTAAACGTATTTTTCAGACTGAGGTTGAAATATTCTTTAAACATCCAGAATCCGGCATCGTTTACGTGAGAGAACATCAGGCTTCCTGCTCCTACTGCAAGTACCATCAGATTTGGGTTTGTATGCGTAGCAACCATCAGCGGTAAGATAATACCGGCAGTGGTTAAGCCAGCTACCGTAGCTGAACCAACACAAAACCTGATAACAGCGGTAATGAGCCAACCCAGAAACAAAGGTTGCATATGCAGTTCCTTTAACATCACTGCAATTTGCGCACTTACGCCACTATCTACTAATACTTGTTTTAGTGCACCTGAACCTCCAATAATCAGTAGAATAAGAGCTACATCTTTAACGGCTTCTCCGTAGAGATCCATGATATAAGTCATTTTCTTTCCCTGGAAAATACCAAGCGTCAGTGTTGCAGTAATTAAAGCAATCAACATCACCACATTTGATTCTCCAACAAGTCCCATCAGGTTGTTTAACCCGGGCGCCTGCTTAGCGGAAAAAGACAATACCGCAGCAATAACAAGTAATAAAACCGGTAAAAGAGCAGTAAAGAAACTATTGAAAGTACCTGGCAGTTCGTGTTCTGGTTTATCGGCAGGAACAAAACTTTTTAATGGAGTGGAAGGAATATTTTTTAATGTTCTGGCAAAAAGAGGCCCACCAATCACAATTGCGGGCACGGCTACGATCAGACCGTACAATAAAGTAAGTCCCATGTTTGCTTTGAATTGTATAACTAAAGCGGAGGGAGAAGGGTGCGGCGGAAGAAATCCATGGGTCACAGATAAGGCAGCCAGCATGGGGAGACCAATATAAATTGCCGGCAGTTTATATTTATAAACTACGGAAAAGATTAGCGGAATCATTAATACGAATCCTATTCCGTAAAAAAGAGGGATACCAATTAAAAACCCGGTGACTACTACGCCCCATTGAATATATTTTTCTCCGCAGATCTTCATAATCACAGCAGCGATCCGCTGGGCCGCTCCACTATCGGCAACCAGTTTCCCTAGCATAGCACCTACGGTAATAATGATGAGTAATGAACCCAGCACATCGCCTATTCCTTTTTCGACAGAGCCGGCAATTTTATTTAGCGGGATACCCAGCGCGATGCCGGCAATGATGGAAACGATCAGGAACGAAAGAAAAGCATTGATCCGCATGGCGGACACCATTACAATTAATAGCAGGATACAAAGCAGTACAATAATCAGGGTCATTCAGCTCTTTTTAGATCAGATAAGATACAAAGTTTAACGGTAGCAGGAGAGGAAATCCCAATAAAAAAAGAGGCTGCTGATCCCTGAATTATCATCAGAAATTTAGCAGCCTCCAATACAAAGAGATTGAATTAAACGTTCTCCATTCCGTACTGCTTCAATACATCGGCAGGTACTCCAGTCCATTTATTGGGTACATTACCTACGTAGCCCAGATCTTTCACTCCCATCTCTGTAGTAAAAAATCCTGAAGCCGTCAGATCTCTCATCAGACTAAAAAAAGCTGCTCCCTGCTGCATTCCAGGTTTAACTTTTTTCGGATAAGCAATGTCTTCTACCATTTCAATGCGCTGTTTTTCGGATGCGTCTTTAAAGGTTTGCTGAAAACGGTTAAGACATTGGATGTCCAGCCATTTTAATCCGCCACGCATAGGTATCTGATGGTCGGGAATATCTTTAACGATAAATTCAATAAATTCCGGCACTTTAGCATCTGTAGCACTTCCTGATTTTCCATCCTTTGGAATGATAATATCTGAAAGGATTGCAATAGTAGCCATTTCATGTGCATTGAAAAACTTTGCTGCATTTAAAGCATGGTCTCTTTCTACTTCGAAAGCTTCTCTGCCTGGTTGAGCGGCAGCTTTTTCATCTACCGCTTTATCTGTTTTAAGCGCTCCTGGTTTACAAGCTTCCAGCAATACTGCTGAACTTATAGCCGTTAAGCCTAAGGCTTTGAGTGATTCACGTCTGTTCATGTCTATTTTGGTTAGCTCAGGTTAAGTTTTTTCTTTTCTGCAAGGATATATTCTGCTGTACGCATCGATAAAGCAAGAATAGTCCAGGTTGCATTTTTATCCCCCTGTTGTACAAAAGGGGCAGCATCTACAACAAACAGGTTTTTACAGTCGTGTGCCTGACACCATTTATTTAAAGCAGATTTCTTTGGATCATCCCCCATTCTGACAGTACCTACTTCATGGATAATTTTACCTGGAGCTTCCAGTCCATAATTATCTTCAGGGCCATGAACTTTTGAAGTCACAATAGCACCCATGGTATGCATCATTTCCTGGAAGGTTTCTTGCATGTGTTTGGCTTGTTTAACTTCTTCAACAGCCCATTTATAGTTAAAACGCAATACAGGAATACCGTATTTGTCCACCACTTTAGGATCTATTTCACAGTAGTTTGATTCTCTGGCTATCGCTGTTCCACGACCGGCCATACCTACTTGTGTACCGAAGAAGCGTCTGTAATCATCTTTCAAACCTATACCGTATCCGCCAGCTTCTTTCATTTTACCGTCTCTTGCGGGTACAGCACCGTTCATATTCTCTATCCCCCCACCAAAGCCGTAACCCGGCATGTGTAATCCACCGCCATATTCAATATGATAACCACGTGGGAAGTCTAGTTTTTTATTGTCAAGCCACCATGGGGAATAAATGTGAACACTACCTACTCCATCTTCGTTATAACGTTTACGATCTAACAGTTGTGGCAGGAAGCCACTTAAGCTTGCCCCTGTTGAGTCATGCAGATATTTACCAACTACATTACTGTTATTCGCCAAACCGTTAGGGTGAGCGACAGATTTAGAGTTTAGCAACAATCGTGCGGATTCGCATGCACTGGCTCCAAGGATAACTATTTTTCCTCTAACCTGATGTTCTTCCATTGTAGTTTTGTCTACATAAGATACACCGGTAGCCAGACCGCCTTTATCTGTCAGTACTTCACGTACCATTGCATTAGTGATTACAGTCAGATTTCCTGTTTTTACTGCTGGTATAACCAGGCACGACGAAGAAGAAAAGTCACCGTAAACTTTACAGCTTCTGCCGCATTGCCCACAATAGAAACAAGGGGCACGATCTTTATTATTTGGCAACGCTTCTGTTAAGACTGAACCACGGCCCGGAATAACAGTTACCCCATTCTTTTTTGCTGCTTTTTTTATAAACAGTTCATTTAACCTTGGTTTTGGTGGTGCCATAAAAATACCGTCCGGCTCGCTTTCGATACCTTCTACAGTTCCATAGATCCCGATTAACCGGTCTACTTTATCATAAAATGGTTTGATTTCCTCATAAGTAATAGGCCAGTTGTCTGTCAGTCCGTCTTTACACTTAAAATCCTCGGGTCCCATTCTCAGAGAGATACGTCCCCAGTGATTGGTTCTTCCTCCCAGCATCCTTGAACGGAACCAGGCAAATTCGGAATTGTTCTTTTGAGTGTAAGGTTCACCGTCAAGTTCCCAACCTCCATAAGCAGCATCAAAATCTCCGAATGGGCGTACAGTTCCTGCACCACGTCTTGGAGATTCCCATGGCCATTTTAGCTGTTGCGCGTCCAGACGTGGATCAAAATAAGCACCTGCTTCAAGCATCAGCACTTTTTGACCGGCATTGGCCAGCACATATCCTGCCATACCCCCACCCGCTCCGGACCCAACTATTATGGCGTCATATTCGACGTCTGACTTTTTAATTTGAAATTCGTTCATACTACCTGCTTTTATTATTAAATGGTTTTAGCTCGTATTTGGCGTATGTAATTTAGTATTAAATTCTAAATTTTGGAATTTTTATCAAATAAGTTACTGATGATCGATTCTGTCTCCGGATGAGATATAACAGGCTGTTTGATGACATAGTCTGTAGCGAGTTGCGTGAGCACAGTAGAAAGCGTATTTATGCCCCAGTGTTCATAATATTTACCGTCCACAACTTTTACAATATCGATTACCTGGATCGTAACTTTCTTTCCGGTTGCCGGCATCCCCATAAAGGTACCGTTGTGTGTTCCTGTAATTGTTTTACGGGTAGTAACCAGGTCACCTTCTGCAATCTGATCGTAAATTGTAATTTTCATATCAGGAAAAGCAGGTCTTAAAACCTGATTAAATGTATAGATCATTCCTCCGGGCCCGTTGTCACTACCTTCTGGAGCAGTATGGTTAATAAATTGGTCATCCATCAATTCTTTAAAGCTTTCCAGGTTACCTTGTTCAATGACTTCGAGGTTAAAGCGCTTGACTACTGCTTTGTTTTTTTCAAGTTGAGTTTCCATTTTTCTATTAGTTATGGGAATCTTTAAATTGGTTAGTTATTCTATAAACAACGACAGAGACGGATAAAAAATATCTTTTCCATTAATTGATTAGCTTTAAAAATATTAAAAAAGAATATGAATACCGCCAACAGTGCTTTCCGTTTTGCAATGCTATCATTAGCACTGCTGCTAATAGCTATTGCTTTGACCCTTATCGAAGCTAATGCAAGTTATGAAATTAAGGTTGCACCAGATGCGACGTACAAAGCTATTGCCATGACCTTAAATATCCTGGGACCTGTTTCTTTTGCTTTTGCACTGTTGTCTGTTTCTGCTAAAAAGAGTAAACTGGGAACAATATTGTGTATTCTTTCAGGCTTAGGTACATTGATGGCTATCATGAGCCTCATTAATTCTGCCTACCAGGCTTAGCCGCTTTATTTTCTATAGCAATTTACGAATGGATAAAATATCCTTAACTTTATGAAGCTGTTTATTTAGCAATATTTATGGCCGAACTGCTCTTATTAATAGGTTTAATATTACCACAAACTATTGCCGGGATTTTCGCAAAGAGTCAGGGAAGAAGTTTTTGGTTCTGGTTTTTCATTTCATTTCTTATTCCAATTATTTCTTTAGTGGTACTACTATTCCTGGATGATAAGCGTGTGGATAGTGATACTGGCTTTAAACTTGCCGATCATGTAAAAAGAGACAAAGAAGAAATATAAATTGAATTTGAGTTTATCGAAGAATTCAGGTAGCAAACAAAGAAGCCCTACTTCGTATGAAACAGGGCTTTCTAAGCAGTGGTGTGGGCCGGGATCGAACCGGCGACACAAGGATTTTCAATCCTTTGCTCTACCGACTGAGCTACCGCACCATCCTTTTATTCACATGATTCCGATCATGCCCCACCTCGGTTGGTGGGCTGCAAATGTAGTTTCTTTTTTTGGATTTCAAAATGGTTAGTGCATTTTATTTAAAAAAAACGCATTTTTATTCTTCCGGGCTCAAATTTACAGGTTCCAATGTCTTCAATTCTTCGTCAGTAAACAGCCTTGAATGTATAATAAACCCCATATCTAAAGTAGATTCAAGGGAGAAACCAGCGGCTCTCCCTTCAATTACATCTAAAGTTAACTGGGTGTGTTTCCAGTATTCAAACTGATCACCAGCCATATAGAACTTACATCCTTCAATTTCTCCCAGGCAAACATCATTAGAACCGATCAGAAAACCTCCTTTTTCAAAACAATGTGGATAAGATCCCTCACAGCATCCCCCGCTCTGATGAAAAAAAAGTTCACCGTATTCTGCTTTCAACTGATTGATTACACTTATGGCTTTTTCTGTAACTAAGATTCTCTTGCTGCTCATGATTATTTAGCAATTTTAACCAATATTTTTACCTGTGTAGGATTGTTCAGCAATGCTTCAAATCCTTCTTCTACAATATTTTCAAGTTCAATTATTGAAGTTACTAGTTTTTCAACAGGCATTCTGCCAGTATGAATCAGCTGAATTACTTCTGGAAAGATGTTCCGGTAAGCTATAGTCCCCTTTATCGTAATTTCACGCACCACCTGATCAAAAGCATTCGTTGTAACCGGTTTTCCAAAAAGAGCGACTAATAAAGCAGTACCGCCATTTTTCAAACTAGCAATTCCAGCATCATAAGTTGCCTGTACACCCGCCGCATCAATATAAATATCCGCACCGCCAGCAGTTAATTGCTTAACCTGAGCTGACACATCTTTCTCTTTTCCATTGATGACCTGGGTAGCGCCAATTTCAAGCGCTTTCTCTAAACGTTTTTCGGCAACATCTACAACGATCACGGTTGCAGCACCAGCTGCAACAGCAGCCTGTACACAGAGTAAACCAATTGGGCCGGCTCCAAATATAACACAGGACTGTCCGAGCTTTAATCCGCTGCTTTTCACCGCATATACAGCTACCGCAGCTGGTTCAACCAAAGCTCCCTGCTCAAAGCTCATGTGGTCTGGAATAGGATGTACCATATAATCTTCTACGACAACAAACTTCGCAAATCCACCGTTCGAAGTCAACCCGATAAAACCCAGAGGTTCTGACAAATTGTACTCACCAGTCACGATAAAGGGACTTTCAGGATTTCTAAAAAGAGGCTCTACAACTACTCTGTCCCCTACTTTCACTTGCTTAACTTCTTCTCCAACTTCGGTTACCACGCCAGAGAATTCATGACCTAAAGTGGTTACGCCAATATGCCCATTTAAAGGATAGGGCACATCCGCAGGAATCAACATCGGCCCGTGTGCATATTCATGTAAATCAGAGCCACAAATACCTGCGTACTGCACTTCTATTTTCACTTGTTTACTACCAGTGGAGGGTATAGGGGCATCCTCTACTCTAATATCTTTAGCGGCATACCAACGGGCAGCTTTCATAACAGGAACTGACATATAAAAAATGGTTTAATAATAATTCAATAAAGCAATCTGACCTAAAAGAACCCTAATTTGTTCTTGTCATAAGAGATCAGCATATTCTTAACACTTCTGTAATGGTCCAGCATCATTTTATGGTTTTCTCTGCCAAATCCTGATTTTTTATATCCGCCAAATGGTGCATGGGCTGGATAAGAGTGATATTGGTTCACCCATACACGACCAGCCTGGATAGCACGTGGCACCTGATATAACTCATGTGCATCACGTGTCCATACGCCGGCACCTAACCCATATAAAGTATCATTTGCAATTTCAATAGCTTCTTCAACTGTTTTAAAAGTAGTTACGCAAAGCACCGGGCCGAATATTTCTTCCTGAAAGATCCGCATTTTGTTGTGTCCTTTAAAAATGGTTGGTTCAATATAATACCCGGTTTCCAATTCACCAGGTAATTTATTAATCCCACCGCCGGTCAAAACTTCCGCTCCTTCTTCAACTCCTATTTTGATATAAGATAATATTTTCTGATACTGTTCATTGGAAGTTTGTGCACCCATCATACTTTCCTTATCCAATGGGCTTAGTGTTTTAATGGCTTTTGTACGCTCAATAACACGACTGATAAACTTATCATAAAGACCTTCCTGTATTAATAACCGGGACGGACAGGTACAAACCTCCCCTTGGTTCAATGCAAACATCACCGCTCCTTCTATTGCTTTATCAAAGAATTCATCGTCTTGCGCACCTACAGAATCGAAAAATATATTTGGCGATTTACCACCTAGTTCCATAGTCGACGGGATAATATTTTCAGCAGCATACTGCATAATTAAACGACCTGAGGTGGTACTTCCGGTAAAAGCAACTTTAGAGATTCTTGAAGAGGTAGCAAGAGGCTTTCCAACTTCCAGGCCGTAGCCATTTACAATGTTTAACACTCCGGGAGGGAGAATATCACCAATCAACTCCATTAAAATAATGATAGATACGGGAGTTTGTTCTGCCGGTTTAACAACCGTACAACAGCCCGCTGCCAATGCAGGTGCTATTTTCCAGGTAGCCATCAGCAAAGGAAAGTTCCATGGTATAATCTGTGCTACAACACCTATCGGTTCATGCAGTACTATACTTACTGTATGCTCATCGTGCTCTGCTATGGTACCTTCTTCTCCCCTGATTACACCGGCAAAATATCTGAAATGATCTACTACCAAAGGTAAATCAGCAGCTAATGTTTCTCTGATAGCCTTCCCATTGTCGATGGTTTCAACTGTAGCGAGGTAGTCTAAGTTATCTTCTATTTTCTGCGCAACTTTCAAAAGTATATTACTTCTGTAGGTCGGAGAACTTTTACTCCAGGTTTTAAAAGCTTCATGTGCTGCATCCAGTGCCAGCTCTACGTCTTCTTTGCTTGACCTTGCTGCTTTTGTAAATACTTTCCCGTCTACAGGGGATATGTTATCAAAATAGATGCCTTTTACCGGTGGCACAAACTTGCCTCCAATAAAATTATCATAATGGGATTTAAATGCCGGTCTTTCCATGAGGGTATGAATTTATGATTTGGTTCATACAAACGTAATGGCTAATTGGAAACGATGGTAGGACAATTGTAGCAAGTAGTAGCATTATCGTTGCAGAAAGAGTGTGCTAGCGTCTTGAAATAAACTTATATTTGGGTATACGCCCTTAGTACTAACCAAAATTTACTGATCATGATGCAGCATAAATTAAATCTTGTTGAGTTGAGTAAGGAAGCGAATTTACAAACCTTAGTAGAAAACAGAACGGCTTATACGCTGGAACGTTGTGAACTGAATGTGTTTGAAACTTATTCTGAGTCGTATAAAGTACCTTTAAGCTTTAGTGATTTTGTGATCACAAGCATGCTGCGCGGTAAAAAGGTAATGCATCTTTGTGATCGGCAGGGTTTCGATTATTTGCCGGGAGAGACTGTCATTGTCCGCCCTTCAGAAGCGATGGAGATAGATTTCCCCGAGGCTTCTGGCCATAATCCTGCTCAGTGTATTGCTCTGGCCATAGATAATGATCAGATTAAACAGACTATCCGTTATCTGAATGAGTATTTCCCTAAAACTACTGCCGGTGAGCAGTGGTCACTGAATTATGAGGAATATCATTTTTACAACAATGAAGAAATCTCTTTTCTGATCAATAAGATTATCAGGATTTGTGCTGAAGGATCAAAAGAAAAGGATGTACTGGCAGACCTGACCTTAAAAGAATTACTGGTCAGAATTATGCAGACACAAAGTTTAAAAACGATTGGCCGTACTGGCAATGACACGAATCATAATCCTCTGGCTTATGTAATTGGCTATATCAGAGCTAATTTGAGTGAGAAAATAAGTATCAATAATCTAAGCAGCAAGGCTTGTATGAGCAAAGCTACCTTTTACAGATTATTTAAACGGGAATTGGGTATCAGCCCTAACGATTTTATCCTGACGGAAAAGATAAACCGTGCAAAACAAATGCTGGCCAGTCCTGGTTCAAAGATTGCTGCGATCAGCTATGAGCTTGGTTTCAGTGATGCTAATTACTTTATCCGCGTTTTCAAAAAACTGGAGGGTATTACTCCTGGAAGTTATCAATTGCAATTTTCAGCATTATAATATTGCGAGTCTGTTAATAGCAGTACTATCGGACAAAATCTTGTCAATTATTTATTTATAAACAAAAATACACTTAAACAAATAATTTAATACATTTGCGGCCTAAGAAAATAAACCACTTAACGCTCAAAATGTTATCTTATATTAAAATTAATTTTATTGCCCAGGCAATTTTCAAATTATCACGTCTTTTTCTTTTAACAACAACATTAATATTTTTTCTTACCAATATTACCCTGGCGCAGAAAAGCGAGAAAAATGACGGGCACAGCAAATCTCAGGATTCTTTAAAAAACAGACTTGAAGTTGGTGTAGCGGCAGGTTTGAGTTTAAACCAATTTACTCAAGGACAACCTCAAACTGGCTCAAATACAGGCTATACTGCTGGAATTTCAGTTAACTATAAATTAGTCAAGGGAATAAGTCTGCAACTGGAGGTCAATTCGCTACAGCAAGGCGGGTCCATGATTCGTTTCAAAGATGACACCAGATTTGATTTACCAGAGAGCTTTGAGACTAAAAATGTTAAAAACAGTTCTTATAAACTGAATAGTATAGAACTCCCTCTTTTAATTAATTACACATTTAAGATTAAACCGCTATGGAAACCATCAGTGTATATTGGTGGAAGCTATGCTTACTCCTATAATGTAAATGAGAGGTATCAAAAAACGGGGAACCTTTTGCCAGGCGAAGATATTATTGCCACAGTAAATGCTTCACAGAACGCAACCAATCTGTTTAATGCTTCAAGGTTCAATCTGATAGTTGGTGCAAATTTAAAATTGCCGCTAACTTCAAGATTCCTGCTCCTTATAGATATGAGATATTTAAATGGTTTGTCATCGGCCAGGGATAAATATTCTTACATGGAAAAAGTTGGTTTTGGAACGAATATCAGAACGAACTCCTTCCTTACAAAACTAGGCATCATTATGCCACTGTCAACTCTTAAATAAGAGTTCCATCCCCTCAAAATTTACTTAAATAAATAAGCGTAATATGAAGTCAAAATTTACTATTTTAACAGTTATGGCGTTCGCTATTCTGATTGCTGGCTGCAGTAAGGATAAGTTTAACGAGAACGATGCCATCAATGCCCAGAAAGACCTGCTGAATTTAAAATATCAGCATGAACTTGATCTTGAAACACTGAAACAAAAAGGTGCTACTGCTATGCAGCAGTTAATTAATACAGCTGCGCTTGAGCAGGTAAAACTCAATGACAGTTTAAAAACAAAGAGTGCTATCGCTGCAAAAAAGCAGGATTACAGTGTAAGAGTTGTAGATGTTCTCTCTAACGCCCCATTGGCAGATGCCGATGTTACAGTTTCTTCTGAAGGAAAAATATTCGCAGCCAAAACAAATGCGCAAGGTATAGTTACTTTTACGGCCTTATATCTATTCCCAACAAGTACTTTCCTGGTTTCAAAAACCGGATATGCTGCGACTCAGATTTCACAGTATCTTGCCGCTAATAGCAATGTGAAATTATGGAATACTACAGATTTAACAAATGAGATCACTGGTACGCTTTATATTGAAACAGATTTAACAAACAATACCCCAGAAAAAGTGGGGGCTAAAGTATTAGTTACAGCTGCTGCAAACATTCCAACAAATTCCTCAGAGTCTTACACTGTTTATTTTCCGGCATATACTGATGCAGCTGGTATTTACAGTATCAAAGTCCCTGCCGCTCCAAATGGATATACACTTTCATTTGAGCAAGTCACCGCTGATCAAAAACTTTATGTGAATGCAACCGAAGATGATGCTATAACTTCATTTCCAAGTAGCTTGCCGAGACTAACCACCATAAAGACATATTTTAATGTGAATAATTTCAATGCTCCAGTTCCAACAGTATATAGCTCTTATTACTTTAAAGTTGCAGCTGACAAGACTGGTAAGACATTATATATTCCAGGAAATACTTATTATAATTATTACAATCAAGTACTATTATCTTCTGTAGGTGATAAATTTCAAGTTGAAAGACTTAATATCACCAATACTCAAAATAACAATGCAGATTTTAGCATGTTCACCTACGATGCTAATGCCAAAATTAATGTAGAAATAGTTGATGTAACCGGGAACACGATACAATCAGCCCCTAAATTAATGGCTACCACAGGATCGAATGGAAAGATAGCTTATACTTACTCTCCTGAGGGCGGTAGTGGTTATGTCCATCTTAAAAGAGATGATGCTGGCGTTTTATTATCTGATGCCAAAGGTATCATCTTAAAAGCTGTATCCTACGATTCATATAGCTACGCATTAAGCAATTATAGCAATATAAACGTCGTAACAAACAGAGGGGTAGGTAATACTTATTTGCTAAGTAATAAAGGCGATAAAAAGGTTGTCAACTTTTACTATGGTTCTGGCGATAGCAGAGTGAAACAAGTTTATTAGTTTTAGAAATCATAAACTTATAATAAAAACCATCTCCTAAGTATAGGAGATGGTTTTTTATTATAAAGTGATTCTATCAGGCTTCAAACAAAGTTACCTGACAATTTACCTGCTGCTATAAAGATTCTTATCAATTAATGGCATAACGATCAATATGATGATCAAATCTGCAATAGCCAAAATCAATATTGCGATAGCTGTAGTTTGCATCATAACATGAATTAAAACCAACATTACGTCCATCACGAGCACTTCTGCCACACAAAATTCTTTTAGATTTTTCAGTGCGAAGAGGAAAGATCCTGATTTTCCAGGCTTGCTGCTTTTACGAAAGTTCTCTGATGCCTTTTTCGGTTTCCATTGATTGTTTCATTATGCCCCTTACAGAACTTTTGAAACAACCTGTACTCCAAACTGCTGCTTTAAAAATGAAATCGCCCAGG
>NZ_JBEPPL010000019.1:0-91056 GCF_040547305.1 Pedobacter sp. UYP1
GTTGTTTTGACCTGGACTTGCCATGCTCTCGCGTTACTTTAGCACTGCTCTTACCCTAACGAGTACTCGGACAGTACTCAGGCAGTACCCGGCCGATATAGATCTGTTATTTAGCTGTTTTGAATTTATTTACTAACAGCCCGCCCTTGTTTCCCCTGTTTAGCGTGTCAAAGATTTATGCTTAAAAAGAGCATCCTCCACAAGTTTATGACTTGATCCACCTGATCCTGATTAATGTGTATTTTGAAATATCCCCTAAACAAAAAAAGCTTGCAATCATGTGATCTGCAAGCTTTTACGTAATTTTGATACTATTCTCTGTGATCCCGCTGGGATTCGAACCTAGTGCGAAAAGCGGGGTTTGTTCGTTATCCGGGAGGTTTTTGGATTGGTACTCACCTAATGACTCACCTTTATTTTGTACGTTTTTGCTGTAAATGCTATATCATAAATATATTAAATTTAGTGGACTTTATTGCGATTCGTTCTTTATAAAGAGTTAATTTTGAAACAACAGGGAGTAATAGGTTCTCTAAAAATCATATAATATTATTTCTACTTTTTCCTGTGGGCATCTAAAATTTTATTAAGTGCGTCAACTACATCTTCTTGTTCTTGTTCTGATTGATCTGGTTTCAGCTCATCTAACTCAGAACTTGCAGCATCAAATTTCTGTTGTAGCTCAACGTTCTTATCTTTAAGCTCTTTGAAATTAATAAATAATGGTGATAAATAGTAACTATAATATATCCACAATATCAAAAGAAAAATAGCTATTCCACCTGTAATTACGAAATAGTTGTTTTCATCTCTCTTAGTAATGTGTTTTATTTCTTTAACTCCTTGATTATCTATATATTTTATAATCAAACTTCCAGGTTTTTCCCTGAACCAAAACTGACATAGTACGTCTGCTCCTTTAACTAGCCGGGGAGTTTTAATCTTCATTATTCCACCGTCGATTTTAATTTCAAAAGCATCTTCTATTGAGGATGCTTTTGAATTCATGATTTTAGCATTAGTGTTTACAAATATTTTCAAATCTGAAGCTGAGGTAGTTTTAATATTCATTATCGTAACTTCTCTGTAAAACTTGAAAGAAGAGTCCTGAAGTTCTTTTGATATCTTTCTAAAAGAATCCTTAGGATATTGGATTTCAACATCTTGGGAGCTATAAAATAGTTCTGCTTTTTGCCATCTTTCCAAAAAATTATTTCCAAATAGCATTGCAACTAATGATATAAAAATACCTATTAAAGTGAGATAATTAGCCTTGGTAAAATCCTTAAACATATCGCAGATTTTTTGTAGTATCAAATACAATTTCACTTTTTTCAAATCCAAAACTGCTATTTGAGAATTCTATATATTGAAGATCATACTCTTGTACCATATGATCTAAAAAAGTTCTGAATTGCAAATTTCTATGGTTATCAAAGTGTAATAATCCTGAATCATTTATTATCAGTCCGATCCCATTTGTTAAGTTAGAACTAGATTGGATAATAATTTCGAAAATTAGCGCTAGCAAGATTGTCTCTCCATAACTATTTCCTTTATAATTTCCCTCGAACAAGTCTTTCATCGAAGCTCTATCATCTATTATAAAGTTTCTTGCATACTTGGTGAAAATAGGTTCAAGGTGGTTCATTTTTTCTTGAAAAAGCCAGTCATTTTCTCTAATTATTTTTGCGAGAAATATTTTCGATTCATTATAAATTGCTGATAGATCAGTGAACTGCTCTTTATACTTTGTTAAAGTGCCATTCAGTATTTCCTGAATTGTATTTTTTTTCTCTGGAAATTCTCTGTCAAGAATAAAGGATATATCTTTTCGATATGCATCAATTTCGGCAAATGCTCCTTTTTTCTGTTTAATCTGTGCTTCAAGTTCCTTTATATAAATTTTAATTTTCTTAGGATAACTAGCATTGATCCCCATTAATAAGAGCTTATTTTCTTTTTGGGAACTGCTTTGCAAGTTTAGATTGTTATTATTATCACTGATAAAACTTTCTCTAAGTAATGATGCTAAATAACTTTTTTCAATCTCGAAATTATACTGAGGTTGAAAAATCTTAATAAGATAATTATCAAATGTAGAGCTTCCAACTATAAATAGTAGATCTTCTCCCATTGCAGAGATAATAATCTCTTGATCAATAAGATCTCTTTGAAAAATATAAGGGACATCATCAATGGTTATTTCAAGAGATACTTTGTCTTGTTTAATAAAAGAGCTAAAAAAACCTAAGTCCTTCCTAATTCCTAATATATGCTGAATAAGATTGAATATAGTCGTTTTGCCGCTAGCGTTGGCTCCTATAATGTAATTAATACCATTTTTGAAGTCTATTGTATGATTATCGAACTTTAGCCTTTTTAACTTGATTTTTTTCATATAAGTGTTTAGTATTATTACTAACGCAATTTTAAATTAATGTCCCTAAAAATTAGTAAAAGTACATATAATACTCCTTTAGAAACTTAGGATCTTCAGGCTATATTAGGTCATTCTTTTGTAGCTAATTCCGTAAATTTGTCTACTTTTTATCATCTTTTGGAATAGTTCTTTTGAGGTTTTTGCTCTTATGTTTCAAAGCCTCGGATTGAAACAAGTTTTCTATGATATCTAATACTCCCATGATTTCTTCCTTTTCAGCCTGGTAGCCCCTATGAATAGCCGCATGGCCATATTCAAGTGCAATTTCTAATAGTTCAATCGCTGAATCAGAAATAAACTTATCTTCTGCGAGTTTTTTTAGTTTGCGCTGAAAGGGCCCAATGTCACCGATCTTTTCTACCATAAACATATCTAATAATGTCCTTGCACCCATTAGTGGCAAACGAACATGTCCGGAATTAAAGGAACTGTAGATTTCAATAAAAAGTTCCATATAGCGTACGTTTAGATATGAGACCCAGTGCGGCATGTCCCTAATCTGTTTTTTGGGAAACTGATGCATTAGAATATCTGTTTGTTTGGGATCAAAACGTCTAATTACATTGAAATTAGTTTTTTCGCACCCTTGGCATTCCGAAATCTTCCATAACATAAATTCCACAGTCCATACACTCTGGCCACGGTTTCCCTCTTTATCGTAGCCGAAAATTTCAGGTATCATCACCTCATGTTTATCGAATAGTATTTTTTGTTTGGTTTCGCATTGACAGTTATAACAGAATATTTTTATAATTTCATCCATATTTGGGCGGTTAACAGGAGAGTAAATTTCACTTTATTTATTAATTATGGAGTATCTTGATTCTAAGATTGTAAAACAAATTATATGGCCAAACTATTTAACTGTTAATTATTTGTTTGCATTTGATGCTGTAAAACCGAATATCAGTGTAACCCTCCCTTTTTTCGAACCGTTTAGGAGGGGTTACAAGGAATAAGCAATTAGCGCATATTATAGGTAGGATTTTGATGTGAAAATAGGAACTCATTAATTGGTACAGATTAATCAAATATTTAAACTTTTAAAGTTTTATTACCTTGGTGATATTCAAAGCCTACACATAGTGAGGTGTTATTTAATTCATCAGAAACCATAGAAGTAGTGAAAATTATTTGATGAGTAGTTTCTATTCTTGCTGATATTTCAGCTATTACATTTTGAAAGTTTTGTGTACGTTCCTTTTCCATCCCTTTATCTTCCATATTATCGCATAGAATAAATTTTGGGTACCGCATAAATCCTAAATCTAGACTAGCAAAAAATATGGCAAAATGGATCGCATTTTTGAAGTATATGTTGGAGCTAGCAGAAAAACTATTGTTTCCATCAAGTGAAAATGTGTCTCTAGCAAAATCTATATCAACTTTTCTACTAGTTTTAAATTCTTCTTGCCTGTCAAGATCTCTTTTTAAAATTTCCAAAGTATAACTTTGTATTTTGTTAACAACAGAATTATAATTTTGTTGTTGTTTTTGCATTTTATTAGAAATATCTAATCTAAGGGTGTCAATTGACATTGATAAATCCGACAATTCTTTTCTTAAACTTTCAAGTAGGGCTACATTTTTAAGTTGTTGAGCCAAAAACTCTAATTTTTTAACTACTCCACCTTTCTCTACTAACATTTGATCAATCCTATCATCTCTTGTAGATTGTGTTTCAGCAATCGCAATATCTAGTTGTTTCTGAAGGCCACGTGCAATTTGAGTGCGTTCATCCAATTTCACTTTAAGTTCTTCAGCTTTTCTCTTTTTATTAACTAACAGACTTTTGGATTCCTTTGCTTGTAGAGCAAGTTCTTGTCTCATTCTTGACGCATAAGTTGCCTCAGATTCCTTTGAAAGAACTTGTTTACATAGACTACAGTTAGCCTCAGTATGAATATTATCTAAAAGACTGTGACACTGAGGACAGTGACTTAACTCTAGTTCGGAAAATATTTTTTTTGTTACAATAGCATTTTCTAACTCATATATTCTTTTTTCAAGCATTTCGATAAACTGACTGGAATCAAAAATATCATAATCTATATCTTCTATTTGGTTCTTCAGAACCTCTACTTCTTTTCTGGCCGGTATTAATTGATCTTGAATCCGTTCTGTCTCAAGTTGCGTATTTACTGAAGTTCGTACTCTAGCTTGTGCTTTTAATGTTTGAACTAAGGAGTCGATTTTTATAATATCTCCTTTAGACTTCTCAATTTCTTTATTTACACTAATTATACTTGTTTCATTTCCGGCATGACCATATACTTTACTTATTGCTTCAAATTGCTTTTTTTTCTCCTCATGAGTTTTGAGATTTTCACGAAGAGACATTCTGTCATTATAAAGTGAATCATCATAATATCCTAACAGGACTTCTGCGACTGTTAGTCTTGTTAATGGAATATCAAATCTTTCAAATCTAAATAGACTTTGAGCAGGTGAATCTTGATCAACGTAAATAAGACGTAATATTTGATGCATAGTAATATTACTATCGGTTTCAGTTTTTATCTCCGGAAAATTTAATGCATTAAATATTGCTCTTGTGAAACTGATTTTATTTTCGGTTTGTTTGTATGGAAATGTTTTCCAATTTAAATTGTCCGTTTTAGCTTTTTCATAGTCACCCCAATAAAGACTTAAGGGCTGTTGATTATTTTCGGATATTACTCTCTTGACAGTAATTGTAGCACCATTAATGTTTAATTCTGCATAGACATCACTACAAAATAAAGCTTGTTTAGTCCAATTGTTGAAATCTCCTCCTAAGGCGAAAAAAATGAAATTAGAAATAGTTGATTTACCAGAACTATTTTTCCC
Organism: Pedobacter sp. UYP1; assembly: GCF_040547305.1. Lineage (NCBI taxonomy): Bacteria > Pseudomonadati > Bacteroidota > Sphingobacteriia > Sphingobacteriales > Sphingobacteriaceae > Pedobacter > Pedobacter sp. UYP1. The sequence goes on from NZ_JBEPPL010000019.1 coordinate 5,273, forward strand.
TCGTATAATATTAACTCCAGAATGAAATTTCTCATCATATGCAATAGCTCCTGTGTGTGTCACAAGTACTAATCTATTTACAAATAGGAATGGTTTACTTATAATCATATTTAAAATCAATCAATTTCGTTCTATACTTTAAGCCCCTGTCCCCATATAGAGGAAGATCTACAAATCCAGTAACTAGCTTTATAATATTTTGTCTTTCATCTTTTACATCATTAATTCTTTTCTTTAGTTCTTCAGGAATTTCTTTATCTGTCCGTTTTACGAAATTATTTTCTAAAGCTTCTGGTTCTATGAATCCATATGAGATGAGTGTTTTAATAGCCGTAATTTGAAAGGGTTTCATGCGCTCAAAAATTCTTCTGGAGTCTATTAGATCTTCGTAAGAATTAGGTTTGTCCTTGAAAATCTTTTTTAGTGCTAAAAGGTCAGAGGGAAAACTAATATGCCTTGCTTCATTTGGAAAGGTTAAATAGAAATCCCATATTCTTAGGCGTTCAATTTCAATCTCGTCATCTTTTAAGTTTGATAAGAGTTGAAGCAAACGAAATATACAATTGTAAAAATCAAAAGCAGGGTGATATATTAACATCTATTTTGTCCATTTAATATGGCAATTGCCAGTGAGAAAATAAAGCATTCCATTTATATCCTGCGCACTAAATCCTAGTGTATTATCTTCTAATTCAGAAAGTAAAGGTTGTACAATTCTTTCGCTAATTAAAGCATTAATAACTGTGGATTCTTTATTTTCACAGATTAAGGGATATACCTCGTTCATATAATATGACTGAACAAGCGCTAACAAATGTAGGTTTATCTTTTGTGCAGCTTCAGAAAATTGATGTTTATACAATTTTCTGTGATACCTGTCTTTTACATCTTTTGCGTATTCAATTAAATTAGTTCGGTTTCCAGCTATAAGTTTATTATCTAAACCAATGACAGTTTCATTCTGTTTTGGAGTATTAAAATAATCTAAATCGTCAATAAATTCAGTTAATTGTTTACTGCCGACTTGTTCTTCTTTAAGCTTATTAAGCAGGGTTTTCATTTGAGAAAACTTTTGCCCACTTAAATGTAAGTGACTGGATTTATCTATATCTCTTCCAGCAATATCACCACCTACTTCATTGTCTGAAATTCCTATCTTATCCATTAAGATTATTTTTTAATATCTCTACCCGCAATGTCTCCTTTCGCCTTGTTCTTTGAAATAGTTGTATTATTGGAATTATCATTGCCATTTGTTTTTTTTGAGTCTTTGTTTCTTATAATTTTTACGCCAAGGGTGATGCCTACGGCTGCAATTAGGGCAATAATAGCAAGAATAATTTGAGTGAAATTGTGACTTAAATTCATAAGATGAGCATTAATTAATGCGTAATATATAATTTAATTTCTATAATTAATAAGCCACCTATGATAATATATTTTGTTTAATAAATTACCATATATTAATAAATCGATATAGTTTTAATTATCAAATGATTTAAGGATTAAAATCTATATGAATACAGCATATTACTTATTGAAGGATTTACTATTAATTTTTAAAAAACTGATCACACTTAAAATATAAATAAATTTTACTACCAATTATATTAGTGCATTTTAAAATGGATTAATTAATGGAAACAAATACCATATAATAACGAATTGAAAATCACTTGAAATTATAATAATTTAATTAACTTTTGATATATTTGGACTATTAACGCACTCCAACAATGAGCCTTACCGAAAAACAAAGCGAAGCATTTGATAAAATAAAAGAGAAAAGTGACGATGATTATGAGAAAAACATAGTTTACATAGCTGCTGGTACTTTAGTATTATCAATGACATTTCTGGAAAAAATAATCAAGGTAGAGGTATCAACTGGAGTTTGGTTTTTAATTTTAAGTTGGATATTATTAGCATTAACCCTATTAGGAAACTTAGTTTCTCATCAGTTATCAAGTGTATTTCATGAAACTTGTAGAGATTTATATGAGCAGTGTGGTAAATTATCTGAAGATGCTTCAGAAGAAGATGAGAACGATTTTAAAACTAAATTGGATATAGCAGAAAAAAAGTTTAGCTGGTGTAATAATACGATGCGTAATTTAAATTGGGCTACTACTTTTTCACTTTTTATAGGTATATCCTTAATGGTAGTATTTTGCTCAGTTAATGCATTAAATGCCTCTAAAACTGTTGATAATACAAATAATCAAAAAAATACAATTATGTCAAAACAAATTAAACCTCAGACACAAAGTACTGATATCTCTAAAGGTAGAACTATGTCTTCTTCCGTAAAGCCAGGTACACAATCAGTAAATACTAATACTAGCAGTGCAACTCAAAATAATAATACAAATTCCGGCAGTAATCAATCAAGTAATAAATAGTCATGAATAATAAGCCTAAACCTAACAAAGAAAATACAAAAACTTTGAATGAAGGACGAACTATGTCAAAAGTAATAATACCAAAACCTAAGAAACAAAATAACAATGGCAACGGAAAAAACAAAACTGATGGTTGAAAAGCCATCTGATAAACAACCTGCAAAGCCAGGTCTGATAATAAAAACAGAAAAATTAGGGCGCACAATTAGTAAGCCAATTAACATTAACAAACCAAAGTAAACGTATTTCAGGAAGAGTCAATTTAGCGAGCGGAAGTTGGACAGTTGCCCTACTTTCTTAACCTATGCGCTGCAAATGGGGTTATAAGGATACTCCGGGTATCCTTTATGCCGCTGGCAATACTAAGATAAAGGAAACTGGTATACTGTTGGGTATACTCTAAGATATTGAGGGAGCAAGTTAATGTATTTGCTATACAAATACTCTTTTGTTTCTCCCGTTGGTCGGCTATATAGTTACTTTAATATATAGATGCATAGGCCTACGCGCATCTGCGGCCTGCGAAAACCTCCTGCCTGCTTTGGCCATTTGGTTTTCGCTTGGGTGTTTACGGAAAAGTTTCTGACTGTAAACACCGTCCTGTAGAGGAATACCCAATGCTGATATGTCCAACTTCATAGGCTGTCTGTCAGGTATTCTGCCCGTTTACTGAGTACTGCTTTATACCATTGCCTCATGATTTTTCTGGCTTCCTCTTCTTTTTTTACCACATCTTTCCGGTCAATTTCCAATAACCGTAGCAGTGTTTGTGTCAGGGTGCGTAAGTACTGCTCTTCCAGTTCTTCATCAACCTGGTAACAGGAATCATGCAGCTCTAAAAGGTTTACAAAAAATAAGGTTGCCCAGCGGTCATTTCCTGTGGTATTGCTATAATAAAAAGGAAAGGAGACTTTATCAACAAATAGCTGAACAAGGGTTTCAGGTTTGATCTGGTAAATGGTACAGAGGATGCTCAAATCCTCTGGTATATTGATGTTCATTTGCATTTCCATAATTCATAGGTTTAAGGTTGTTGGATCAGTTGATAATAATAGTCCAGATAAAACTCCCGAAGAATAGCTGTACGTTGGGCGAGGTCACGAATGGGGTAAAGTTCCAGTCGCATTTCCTGCATCCGGTCATAAAAATCCATTTCCAGATCAGTCAGTGTTGCAACGGTCGAAATGTCCCTTTCAAAACCATCTGCGATTAAAAAGTATAGTGCATAACAGGAATCTGGCTGTTCAATATTTAAGGCTTTCCGTGAATGGGCATCGGCCAGAGAAATTTTATTCATAAAGTATTCCAGATATTCTTTGGGATAACAGTTGTGTACCTCACATAAGACACAGAAATCTTTGGTCAATTCCAGTGGGGAATCTTCATCAAGGTAGAGTTTGTCTTTCGGGGCATATACCCGTTTCATGGTTTCAAAAAGCAGGGTAACCGGGGTACGGCATTGCCTTCTTTTAGTCAATGCTTGACCTGTTTTTTTTCTGCCCAGCCCGACAATCATGGAAAGGCAACTGGTCGCAGTGTCCTTACATTTGGCAAAAGCTTTGCTGGGTGCAGGATTGAGCTCTTTAGCCAGAATGTAATGGGTAATGGTAGTGACCGCTTCGGTATAACCCTGACTGTAAATCCTGCTAGTGGAATCAAAGACGGTAGCATGGTTGATAAAAATCTGTAAGACTTCCTGTACACTGATCATATAGATTCTACAGGCTACCTTAAATTCCAAGGGAACAGTGATGAGCTGGTGGTTGATCTTTTTCATCTGAGCAGGTTTAATCGACTAGGTTTAAATCTTGTTTCAACTCTTGATATACAGCTGCCTCAATACCCAGCTTTTCTATTTTATCATTGCACAGGGTTTTTGTCATCACTAAAAAGGAGGAAACTTTGGCAAAAAGCATAGTCGCATCTTTTTCAGCTACCGAAAAAGCAGAAGCGTAACGAGCGCCGGAGTAGCTTCTGAGCAATAGCTCAAAAAGCCTTTGATTTTCGGGATTACCAACCAGAAATAACTGATAAGGCTTTTCAGAAAAGGCACGACATAAACTCAGCATGCGTTTGAGGTTATGGATTTCAGAGCGGTAAGCCAGATGCACCCTAATTAAAGTAATGCAACATTGTTCTACCACCTGATGCAGCATAAAGGTAGAAACGGCAAATTGTCCTTTAGCTAAACATTCCCCGGCACCATTTAAAAACCCTTCTGCAAGCAGTATCCGGTGAGAGAAATGTTTGATTGCTTTGGTAGCCGCATGGGTAGGAATAAAAGGAGTGGAATAGTCCTGAACGGTCATTCCATCATGGCTATAGATCAATTGCCCTGTATTACAGGCGGTAATAAAAAACCGATTGTTGGCTTTGATAGCATGCAAGATGCTTTCTTTACCATGACAGAGAACAGTAATGCTGCCCTGCTGGTAATGGAAGTTAGAAAAGTCCTGCACCTCATGATCAATCCGGGTCAGGCTTTCCGTAATTAAAAGGAGGCAATAATTACAGTTATACTGTGTTTGATGATCTAAAAAGCACCCTTTAGTGTTAGCTAATACTGTGCCTTTAGAGATACAATAAATCTGTAAGGGCTGATATTTCAGTACAAGGGATTGAATGAATGTTTTAAAATAGCTGTTGTGGGCATCTACTGCCGAAAGAATCTGCATTTCCATATATTGATCTCATTTACTTTACAAAGTCAATGAGCCAAAAAGAATGTGGATAGCCCCCAAAGAGGGGGCTGGTCGCTCACAAACTAATTGCAAAAGAGGCTCTGGTAAGCCCACCTACACCTAAAATCAGATTTTAGTTTCAGCTTTACCGTTTCTTTCGAGACGGATAATCGTGCAAAAAATAAGCAAGCGCCAGCCCCACCTTTTATAGTACGGCCTACAAATGTAGTTATTTGGCGCTCCACTCACACTCGCACGATTAAAATTTACCAGATTCCTTTCGCGAGGCTCGTTATTCAAATTTGGATTTATCCTATAAATCCAATTATTTACGCATCCTATTTTTTATAATAACCTAATGTACGTATAGTTTCTTAATATTCCAAATTTGGAATATTTAATTCTGATTAAATACACTCTTTTTGTTGATATGGCAGAACAATACATTGACAAAGAATCTCTAAAAGCAATACGAACCAAGTTATGGGCAATTTCCAAAGAGAAACGTATTGGCTTAGAAGATATCGAAGACCGCACTGGATTTAGTTATAGTCAGGTTTATAGAATTGTCAGAGGGACAAACAATATATCGGTAAGCGGACTGATTGCTGTTTGTAAGGCTTTAGAGATACAGCCTGTAGAGGTATTTGATTTCAAAGTAACGATACCTAAGTATTCACCTACGAGGAAGAATTTTAAATAAAGCTTTTACATCCAGAATAAAAAAGGGCACAGCCAATCTCCGATCAGTTGTGCCCTTCTAATTAACGCTCTCAGTAACTAAAGCGTTGAAGAAAGCCAATTATTGTGTTACTGCATATTTTTTTCTTAGCAATGCCATATCTTCCCCAACTTTAATATCCAGTATTTTTGCATAGTGTTGCGTGGTTCTGATATTGGTATGTCCCAGCATCTTCGATACACTTTCAATCGGCACACCATTTAACAGTGTCACAGTGGTTGCAAAAGTATGTCTGGCAATATGAGAGGTCAGTTTTTTATCAATCCCGCAGAGATCAGCAATTTCCTTTAAATACTCATTTGTCTTCTGATTGCTGGGTACAGGCAGTAATGTTCCTTTATTCAGGCAAACTGGATGATTGGCATATCGTTCAATGATTTCACTAGCTGTAGGTAATAAAGGGATTGCGGAACGGGTTTTCGTTTTCTGGCGATGTGTATAAATCCATTGTTCTCCGTCATTGCCTTGACGGACATGCGAAGCTGTCAGTTTAAATACATCAACATACGCCAGTCCTGTAAAGCAGCAGAACAAAAATACATCCCTGACCTGTCCCAGTCGTTCAGTAACGAATACCTTATCTATTAATAACTGTATTTCCTGTTGACTGAGGTAATAACGGTCTACATTTTTTGATTTCCCCGTATAGCCTAAAAACGGGTCTGTTAAAATCCATCCATTGACCAGCGCAATATGAATGATCTTGCCTAAATTCTTTAGGTTTTTGACCACATAGTTATTTGCGCAGTTTTTATCGGAGCGCAGGTAGTAATCAAAATCACTAATAAAAGACTGGTCTACCTGCCTGATGTTCATATCCGATTGGCCATACTTGCAAAGCATAAAAGCACCAATGTGCCTTTCTAATACTAAATAACGGTTTAAAGTGCCCTGTACATAATCTTTACCGACCAGTACTTTCATCTTCTGATTGTGATCTTTAATCGCTTCTAGTAAAGAATGTGAAATAACCTCTTTACCCAGAAAACCGTTTTTAATGGCCTCGGCAGTGATATTTTCACCCGCAGCGCTTAGAGATTGTTGTGCCTGGTAAACCTGAGTTTGCAATCCATCAAGATAGGTGTTGAGTATTTTAAACTCTTCCCTTGAACCGATTGCCCTGCCAGCTCTGGCATTCCAGCGCAAAGGCTCACAATCCCTGCCGCTGGTTACCTCTGCACGTTTTCCATTAACTGTAATGCGCATGTAGATAGGGGCATTGCCGCTGATGTAGTTCTTTTGCTTTTTCAGATAGAAAAGCAAGCTAAAATTAGTTTTCATAATGTCAGGCATTAAGGGTGAAACAAAATTAGCATTGCAGAAAGACGTACACAAGATGTTCAATGACTGAACTTGTTGTATAACAATATGTTATACGTTATTCGGTGAGTCATTCAAATTTCAAAACTACTCACCGAATCGCTCACTTTTTATATGAGAAATCCTGCAAGTTTTGACACTCCCGTAAAAGTAAAAAGGCCGTTAATCATGCGATTAACAGCCTTTTGTACGTTTTGATATTGAATCTTGTGATCCCGCTGGGATTCGAACCCAGGACCACTACATTAAAAGTGTAATGCTCTACCAGCTGAGCTACGGAATCAATTCCCTTTTTGAAGGACTGCAAAGGTAGAAATTTAATATTAACATGCAAATCCTTATGAAAATAAAACGCCTCTAATTAGTCAACAAGCTGTTTTTCAATAGAATTAATTTTAACACCCTTACTTTAAAACTAAAGCAGGGCAGGGATAATCATACCCCTGCCCTGCTTTTTTTATCCTAATTAAATCTATTTTGCTGGTTTACTGCTCATATAAAACGTTAGTTTTCCACCCGCAGTGATCTCACCATGCTTAATCGTGTGTGTAGTTATCGCCTTACCATTCAGTAAAACCTTTTGTACATACACATTTTTATCACTCTGATTAATCGCATCCACAGTAAACGTTTTTCCATTCTCCAGTTTCAATACTGCAGATTTTACTGCAGGGCTGCCTAAAGAATATTCATCAGACCCAGGTGCTACTGGATAGAAACCCAGTGAAGAGAATATGTACCACGCACTCATCTGTCCGCAATCATCATTTCCACCCAGACCATCAGGTGCATTTTTATATTGCATTTTCAAGATCATTCTTATCCTGGATTGAGTTTTCCAAGGTTGATCAGTCCAATTATATAAATAAGCAACGTGATGTGCCGGCTCATTACCATGTACATAACCTCCAACAATCCCTTCTCTGGTAATATCTTCGGTATCGGCAAAAAACTCATCAGGTAAATGCATTGTAAACAACGTATCCAATCTGTTTGCAAATTTCTGCTTCCCTCCCATGCGTTCAATCAGCAATTTCGGATTCTGTGGAACAAAGAAACTATAGTTCCATGAATTACCTTCAATAAAACCCTGACCATGTGTACTCATCACATCAAATTTCTTCTGAAAAGTACCATCAGCCATTTTAGCGCGCATAAATCCTGTTGAAGAATCAAAATTATTCTCCCAGTTTCCAGAACGTTTCATGTATTCCTGGTAAATATCCTGTTTATTCAATTTCTTGGCTAATTGGGCGATACACCAATCATCATAAGCATATTCCAATGTATTTGAAATGGAAACACCACTCTTCTCAGCAGGAATATATCCTTTATCAATATAATCTCCTATCCCTTCATAATCCCTGTGGTTAGAAGTTACGATACAAGCCGCAAGTGCTGCTTCAGGGTCACCATTATAAACACCCTTAATAATCGCATCAGTAACTACAGATACACTATGATAACCACTCATACACCAGTTATCATTTGCATAATGCGACCAGATAGGCAACATCTTCAATGAATTCTGATCATAATGTGCCATCATAGACTTTACCATATCATTGTTACGTGAAGGCTGGATCAGGTTAAAAAATGGATGTAAAGCTCTATAGGTATCCCATAAAGAGAAAGTTGTATAATTCGTAAAACCTTTCGCTTCATGAATCCCCTGATCCAGTCCTTTATACTGACCATTTACATCTGTATAAACTGTTGGATTGATAAAAGCATGATACATCGCAGTATAAAAGTTCACTTTATCATCTTCTGATGTATTGACAGTAATCTTATTCAATTCTTTATTCCATTCCTCTTTTGCTTGTTTTTTAACCTGCTCAAAATCCCATCCCGGTATTTCAGCATGCATATTTTCCAAAGCATTTTCCTGACTTACCGGAGATAATGCAAACTTGATCTTCACTTTTTCCTGATCCTCAGTTTTGAAGTCAAAATACATTCTTATCTGTTTACCAGCAATTTCAGGGAAGTTCTTTGTCTGGTCAAACTTGCCCCAGAATCCTTTATATGCCTGTTTGCGGTCATAGTTTTTCTGGCCATATTTCACAAATGGCTTAGAGAATGACATCGCAAAATAAACTGTTCTCGTTCTTGCCCAGCCATTAGTCTGACGATAACCAGTCACTAAAGAATCATTGACTACGCGTACATAAGTCCATACATTCTTATCTTCATAGTTATAAATACCAGCTATCAGATCCAGAATAATATGTGACTGATCAGATTTTGGAAAAGTATACTGATGCATACCCACTCTTTTTGTAGCCGTCAGCTCTGCAAGAATGTTATCATCGTCTAATTTAACTTTGTAATACCCCGCTTCTGCAACTTCATTCTGATGTGAAAAAGCAGACCTGAATCCACCTTTAGGATCAGAAGCCACACCCGGATTTAACTGCAATTTCCCCTGCGTAGGCATAATCAGGAAATCCCCAAGATCTGAGTGACCGGATCCGCTGAAATGCGTATGACTAAATCCGACTATTGTTTTATCTTCATAACGGTAACCTGCACAATATTTATACACATCACCATTATATTTCCCGTTCAGTTCGTACGATAATGTATCCGTTTCCGGACTTAGCTGAACAGCACCGAAAGGCACTACTGCCCCCGGATAAGTATGCCCCATTTTCTGCGTTCCTATAATTGGCTTCACATATTTAGCCAGGTCTTGCTGCGCATTACCGATAAAGGGAATAAATAAAATACTGTAAAATAGAAATTTCTTCATCAATTAGTCTGTTTTGGTTTGTTTTTTATCAAAGCACTAATATATCACATAAGATTGTAAAACGCTGTATCATATGTGCTATATCGTTTAATCATAGTTTTCATTTACCTTTTTACAAGGATCTGACTCCTTAAAAAATGAATCTTTAACTAAAATCAGTTATTTTTGTCTCATATTAAAATACTAATGAGTAAAAGGGGTAGAATTCTGGTAGCCATGAGTGGCGGTGTAGATAGTTCAGTAGCAGCAGTAATGTTACACGAACAAGGGTATGAAGTTATCGGTTTAACGATGAAGACCTGGGACTATGCCACATCAGGAAGCAGTAGTAAAGAAACCGGTTGCTGTAGTCTGGACAGTATCAATGATGCCCGTACCTTAGCAGTAAACTATGGCTTTCCACATTATATATTAGACATCAGAGAAGAATTTGGTGATTATGTAATTGATAATTTTGTTGACGAATATCTTGCAGGCCGCACACCAAATCCGTGCGTGTTATGTAATACCCATATCAAATGGGAAGCATTGCTGAAACGTGCAAACAAACTGGATTGTGAATTTATAGCAACTGGTCACTATGCAAATGTCAGACAACATGAAAACGGCAGACATGTAATTTCTAAAGGACTGGATGAAAATAAAGATCAGTCTTATGTTTTATGGGGTGTTTCTCAGGAAAACCTTGCACGTACACAATTTCCGTTAGGATCTTTCGCCAAAGCTGATATCAGACAAATGGCATTGGATATGGGACAGGAAGAACTGGCGAAAAAAAGTGAGAGTTATGAAATCTGTTTCGTACCTGAAAACGATTACCGTTCTTTCTTAAAACATAAGGTAGAAGATCTGGAAGACCGTGTTGCAGGTGGAAATTTCATTACCAGCGATGGGATGATCGTTGGACAGCATAAAGGATATCCTTTTTATACTATCGGACAGCGTAAGGGATTAGGTATCGCTTTTGGTGAGCCTATGTTTGTAACGCAAATCCTCCCGGAAAGTAATACGGTTATGCTGGGCAGAGCCGAAGAACTGGAAAGAAGCGAAGCCATGGTACGTAACATTAACCTGATTAAATATGACAATATTTTTGAACCAATGGATAATGTGATTACCAAAATACGTTATAAAGATGCAGGGATGTTAAGTACCATTGTTCAGGAAAAAGATAGAATGCGTGTCGTATTTGACCACAATGTATCTGCGATTGCACCTGGACAATCGGCTGTTTTCTATGAAGGAAACGACCTTTTAGGAGGCGGCTTCCTTGTCTAAATTTAATTAGCTACCAGCTTGACATTAATAATTAGCTATCCAGCTGATCTGAAATCATATAGGGAGAAGAAGTTAACAATTTCTTCCCTCTGTATGCTTCAAAATAATAATCAATACGTCCTAAGTTTATTCCCGCAAAACCAACCTGATTGATCGTTGTGATCCTTCCGGCTCTGTTTTTCACATCCTGAGGTTTGTCCATAAAAGTATGCGTATGTCCTCCAATGATTAAATCAATATAATCATTATTCTCCGCTAAAGTCTGATCTGATACTTTATTCTCTGAATATTTATAACCTAAATGAGACAGACAAATAATTAAATCACATTTATAGTCATTTTTAAGTAGTGAAGCAGTTTCGTTAGCTTTTAAAACCGGATCCTGATAAATCGTGTTCCCATAGTTCTTCTCTCCCACCAATCCTTTCAACTCAATACCAATTCCAAAAACACCGATCTTCAAACCACCTTTATTAAAGATTTTAAAAGGCTGGGTAGATTTGTGCATAATGGTATCAGAGAAATCATAGTTACTGACCAGGATCGGGAAATTAGCATGTGGTAACTGCTTATAGAAACCTTCCACTCCATTGTCAAAATCATGATTTCCCATTGTCGCGGCATCATATCCCATCTCACTCATCAGTTTAATTTCAAGCTCTCCACCATATAAATTAAAATATGGAGTGCCCTGAAAAATATCACCAGCATCTAATAAAAGTACATGCTGTTGTTCTGCTCTTATCTTTTTAATCAAAGCTGATCTTCTCGCTACTCCACCTAAACCTTGATTCCGGCCACCATCCATGGCAAAAGGTTCGATCTGGCTATGTACATCGTTCGTGTGTAAAATAGTCAGATGTTTTAGTTCTCCATTTGCCAGCGCATCTAAAGAATGTATACTCAAAGCGGTTGCAGCTGCCGCAATACCACCAGTTTTTATAAATTTTCTACGATTAATCATTAGTCATCCTCCCATCTAATTTTGAACTGATTTTTACTCCTTTATTCTTAGTTTCCTTAATATATTGAATTAAAGCATCGCGGATTTTAAGTCCCAATACTTTGCTGGAAACCGGATTTTTGAAGCTGCTGATCCCATCAGCACCACCTGCAATATAATCAGAAGTCAATACGCTATAATTTTTTAAAGGATCAAAAGGCTTACCGCCAACTAATACGTCTGCCGGTTTCTTTTCTTTAATTTTCATCGTTAAACCACCTATGGGTTGTCCGCCAGTACGCGCAATATAATCCAGTAAAGTCTGAACATCTGAGCCTTTCAGTTCAAAAACAATCAATTCATTTTCAAACGGCATGAGCTGAAAAATATTAGACAAGGTAATCGCTCCTGAAGGTAAATCGTTACGTAACCCTCCATTTCCGCTAGGCATAGTGAAATCTATTTGCGGAATAGTTTTACGCGCTTCAAATAAAGAGGCATCAGCTAAGAAATTCCCTAAAGAAGATTCTCCGTTAACCATTTTTTTAGTAAGCTCATGCTCCGAATAACCTAAAACTTCATTCATCTGTGAATCGAGCTTTAATTTATAAGGTTGATAAGTACGGATAATTGCGCTATCGACCGAGGCCTCTTCCGATACTTTATATTCTCCCCGATTAGATTTAACGACCTGATAAGTACTGCTGCAGGAGCCTAAAAAAAAAGAGCCCAGGAGAAAACTGAGCATCCGGAGCTTTGGTGAATTTTGCATAGTTGAAATTAAGTTGCAAATGTAAATCAATCCCCCAATTTTCAGGTTAAAAAAAAGAGAAATCCCTGTTAAGGAATTTCTCTGATTCATGCTTTAATGCCTTTTAAATGCTTTGTATAGCAATTGTTACAAGTTCTTAGTCAGTTCAGGGCTCATTGGTGTAACCTTAGAACGGAAACGGTGAACCAGCTCTCCTTTTTCATTAATCAGGAATTTTTCGAAATTCCATTTGATATCTCCGGTAAAATCAGAATTACTGGCCGAAGTCAGGTATTTGAAAATCGGATTAATGTCATTTCCCTTTACGCTTACTTTTTCACTCAATAAAAAAGTAACGCCAAAATTCTTTTTACAGAAATCTTGTATCTCTGTATTTGTAGCCAGTTCCTGTCCACCGAAATTACCCGCCGGAAAACCAATCAGCACTACATCTTTACCATACTTCTGGTGTAATTTTTCCAGGTCTTCATACTGTGGCGTATACCCGCATTTTGAAGCTGTATTTACAATAAGGATTTTTTTACCCTTGAACTTTGAAAGCTTAATCTCTTTACCATCAATTGTTTTCATGGTAAAATCGTAAATGCTTTGCGGCGGGGTAAATAACAAGCTGAATAAAATAAGTAGGGTGTTCATAGTTTTAAATTTTATGTTACAACGAATATATGGACAAATTATTTACACGTATATAATAGGAAGGTAAACTTAATCGGTTCCTATTCATTATACGTATCAATTAAGGCTTCAGATTTAAGAAATGAGCAATAATTTCAACGTCCAAATCATAGTTTTTGAGATTTATTCTTAGTAGAATTTTGATTTTAGGCTTATTTATAGTTTTATTTGCAGAAAAACCTTCTAGATGGCCAAAAATTTATTAATAGTTGAATCACCTGCAAAAGCGAAAACAATAGAAGGGTATTTGGGTAAAGATTTCATTGTTAAATCGAGTTACGGACACATCCGCGATTTAATTAAAGGAGATATGGGAATTGATACGAATAATGATTTCGCCCAAACCTATGAAGTACCCGCCGATAAAAAGCAAGTGGTAGCTGAACTTAAGAAATTAGCAAAGGAAGCCGAGATGGTATGGCTCGCATCCGATGAGGACCGCGAAGGGGAAGCAATTTCCTGGCACCTGTTTGAGACGCTGGGATTGAAAGAAAACAAGACTAAACGTATTGTTTTCCACGAAATCACCAAGCCTGCAATTTTAAAAGCGATTGAATCTCCAAGAACAATTGATTATAACCTGGTTAATGCACAACAAGCAAGACGCGTGTTAGACCGCCTGGTAGGTTTCGAACTTTCTCCCGTTTTATGGAAAAAAGTGAAACCTTCTTTATCGGCTGGCCGTGTACAATCAGTAGCGGTACGTCTTATTGTAGACAGAGAACGTGAAGTAAATAAGTTTAACGCGGCCGCTGCCTATAAAATTACAGCGCGGTTCAGCACAGGAAAAGCAAGGGAGTTTGTGAAAGCAGAGTTACCTCAGCGATTTGAACAGGAAGCCGAAGCAGAGAAATTTGTCCGTGACTGTGTCAATGCCGGTTTTAAAATCAGCAGCCTGGAAACTAAACCAGCTAAACGTAATCCTGCAGCACCCTTTACGACTTCTACCCTGCAACAAGAAGCTTCCCGGAAACTGGGCTTCCCGGTATCACGTACCATGCAGGTTGCACAACGTTTATATGAAAGTGGAAAGATCACTTACATGAGAACGGATTCGGTAAACTTATCTGAAACAGCTTTAACAGCTGCAGCAAATGAGATCAATTCTGCCTATGGACAGAAATATCATCAGCTGAGAACTTATAAAACTAAATCCGCGGGGGCTCAGGAAGCGCATGAGGCCATCCGCCCTACTTACTTTGATCAGCATACCGTAACTGGCGATAGTTCTGAACAACGCTTGTATGAGCTAATTTGGAAACGTGCGATTGCTTCTCAAATGAGTGAAGCCCTGTTTGAAAAAACAACGGCGCAAATTGCAGTGAGTACACGCAGTGAAAGTCTGGTCGCTGAAGGTGAAGTCATGAAATTTGATGGTTTCCTGAAAGTTTACCTGGAATCCAGTGACGATGAAGATGCAGAAGACAAAGACAATGAAAATATCCTGCCTCCTTTAGCTAAAGGTCAGGATCTTTTATTGACTGTGATGAATGCAACAGAACGCTTCTCCCGTCCACCTGCAAGATATACAGAGGCAAGTTTGGTTAAGAAACTGGAAGAGCTTGGTATTGGCCGTCCATCTACTTATGCACCTACTATTTCTACGATCCAGAATCGTGGTTATGTAGTGAAAGAAGATCGTGATGGTCGCAGCCGTTCATTTGGTTCGATTATTCTTGAAAATGGCGAAGTAACTAAGGCCATTAAAACTGAAATTACCGGTGCGGAAAAATCTAAATTATTTCCAACTGATATAGGTGAAGTTGTCAATGACTTCTTAGTAGAACATTTTAAAGGTATTGTTGATTTTAACTTTACGGCCAAAGTAGAAAAGGAATTTGATGAGATTGCCCAGGGCTTACAGAACTGGACAAAGATGCTTCATGCTTTTTATACCCCTTTCCATAAAGAGGTTGAAGTGACTACTGAAACTGCCGACAGAGCAAATGGTGAGCGCCTATTGGGTATTGATCCTGTGAGTGGTAAAAACGTTTACGCAAAGGTTGGTAAATTTGGTCCTCTGGTACAAATCGGTCAGAATGACGATGAAGAGAAACCTAAATATGCGAGTCTGATGAAATCGCAATCAGTGGGTACGGTAACTCTTGAAGATGCTTTAGAGCAGTTCAGGTTACCCTTCCAGTTGGAAAACTATAAAGATAAAGAAGTTGCTGTAGGTGTTGGTCGTTTTGGACCTTATGTGAAATGGGGCGAAACTTACATCTCTATTCCTAAGAATGAAGATCCGCTAACTGTTGATCAGAGCCGCGCAATTGTAATTATTGAAGAGAAAATTACTGCTGATGCTCCTGTGGCACATTATGAAGGATTACCAGTGACTAAAGGTACCGGACGTTTCGGACCGTTTATCAAATGGAACGACTTATTTATCAATGTACCTAAAGCTTATAACTTTGATGAATTATCTGATAGCGATATCAAGGAACTGATTGGTAAAAAAGTAGAAAAAGAGGCTAACAGATTCATTCAGCAATGGACTGCCGATAAAATTGCTATCGAAAACGGCAGATGGGGACCTTTTATCCGTTTCGGAAAAGATATGCTCAAACTGGGTAAGAACCCGGCCACTAACGAAAAGTATACACCAGAAGAACTGGCTGTACTTTCTCTGGAAGAGGTTAAAAAGCTGATTGTTGAGCAAGTTCCGAATGCTTTTGAGCCAAAAGCAACGAAAAAGAAAGCAGCTGGTACTAAAGTTGCCGCTACAAAAAGTGCAGCAGCAAAAGCGCCTGCAAAGAAAAAAGCCCCAGTTAAAAAGAAATAAAAATATGAAGAAAGATCTGCCGGAAAATATTGTGGAAGACCTTGCCATGGCAGTCGTATTGATCAGTGAAACGCCAGAAGTAAAAAACTGGACCGTTTACCTGATCAATCTGAAAAATGTACAAATTGACAATGTGCTGATCAGCTCCAAAGGTTATGGGGAGAAGGATGGCAGACTCGTAAAAACTTCTGTTCTGCGTCACTTTTTAGGTGATGTCCCGGCTAATTCCTTTAAAGGAGTTGAAGCGATAGACACAGAAGTTTTCGGACTGACTAATGAATACTGGTTGAGTTATTATATTGACGGTACTATTTATGATAAGAAATTTATCTTTTTACCGGAAAGTATAGTGGATGATAATCTGATCAAAATCCCTCTGATGAATAAACCAGGCGTGATGATTAAATAAATTTCCAGTTCGATAATTTTTCGTATTTTCCCTGAGATATCTAGTGCAAGAAAAATATGAATACTGAGAACAGCGCCTTCTTCAAAAATAAAAAACCAATCTTAATTGGTTCAATTGCAGTTATTCTGATCGGAATAGCTGCTTTTTTCATTTTCAGAAAACACAAGCCGGCAGAAATGCAACAGGCTTATGCTAAATACATTGAAGGCTATACTTCTGGTACCGTTTCTAAAAAGAGCTTGATCAGGATCCAGCTGGCCAGCCAGGTGAAAACAATGGGTGAACTCGGTAAACCAGACGAGCGCAATTTGTTTAGCTTCTCCCCTGCTGTGAAAGGTAAAACCTACTGGATAGACGCACAAACTGTAGAATTCAGACCAGATGAGAAATTAGAATCCGGAAAAACATATACTGCCAGTTTCAAGCTCGGCAAAGTCACCGAAACAGAAAAAGGCCTCGAAGAGTTCGACTTTGAATTCAGCGTGATTAAACCTGGGTTAGTACTCAGCCAGAACGGCTTGATTTCCCAGAATAATACTTCCTTAACTTATATGAAGCTGACTGGAGAAATCAGTACAGCTGATGAAGAAGACCCTAAGCTGCTGGAAAAATGTCTGGAGCTTGAATTTGATCAGCATTTAAAGATAAAATGGCAGCATAATCCGCAGAAAAACGCTTCAACTTTCCTGATTGATAGTATCAAGAAAACATCAAAAGAAGAAAAACTGGTCCTTAAATGGTCTGGTGATGCGATAGATGCAAAAAATAAAGGGGAAGAGAATTTAGCGGTACCTGCAAATGGTGTATTCAAAGTACTTGCCACAAAAGCTATACAGAATCTTGAAGATTATGCATTGGTACAGTTTTCTGAACCTGTTGGCATTGGACAGGATTTAACGGGTTTAATCACCCTGGGAAAAGGCTCAGATTTAAGATATACCATTGACGGCAGCCAGGTCAAAATTTATACGCCAGAACCACTTCTGGGGAATTATACTTTAACAGTTAATAAGGGAGTTGTCAATAGTAATGAACGTGCGCTTGATGCAAGTGCGACAGCCAATATCGTATTTGAAAATAAACTCCCTTCGGTAACTATTGCCGGCAGCGGAACAATTCTTCCTAATTCAGGTAAACTCGTTCTGCCTTTTGAGGCCGTTAACCTGAAAGCTGTCGATGTAACCATTATCAAAGTATATGAAAATAATATCCCGCAGTTTTTTCAGAACAACAACTATAAAGAAGCTAATGAATTAAGACGTGTTGGTAAACCACTGCTACAAAAGAAGATCCGCCTGGATGAAGATAAAACTCTGAATCTTCATAAAAAGAACCGGTTTGTATTAGACCTTGATAAAATTATCAAAGCAGAACCTGGCGCAATGTACCGGGTAACTTTTAGTTTCCGCCAAACCTATAATATTTTAAACTGTGCAGAAGGTACTGGTGCTAAAGAAGCTTCACAAGATGACGACAATGAATATTACGGTGAAAAGATAGATGAGGATGATGACTTTTGGCGCACCTATAATAACTATTATAGCGCAGGCTATAACTGGAGTGATAAAGACAATCCTTGTACACCATCCTATTATACGAGTGATAAATTTGCCAGCCGGAACCTGCTGGTTTCAAATATCGGCCTGGTCGCTAAAAGAGGAAATGATAACAGCATGCTGATTATAGCCACCGATTTGCTGACTACAAAAGCACTAAGCGGGGTTACGCTGGAATTACTGGATTATCAACGTCAGGTAATTCATACGGTGAAAACTGACGGGGATGGAATGGCTTCTTTCGATTTGAAAAAAAAGCCTTTCCTTTTGGTTGCCAAAAATGGAGACGAACGCGGATACTTAAAGCTTGATGATGGAAATTCACTTCCGTTGAGTCGTTTTGACGTTGGCGGTGATGTGGTGCAGAATGGCTTAAAGGGTTTGATCTACGGAGAACGCGGAGTTTGGAGACCAGGGGATTCACTCTTCTTGTCTTTCATTCTGGAAGATAAACTGAAGAAACTTCCTGCAGCTTATCCGGTTACTTTTGAATTGTATAATCCACAAGGTCAGCTGGTAAAAAAGGCAATTAGCGGTGCATCCTTAAACGGATTTTACGCTTTCCGCACAGCTACTGAAAGTACCGCACCTACCGGAAACTGGGTAGCTAAAGTAAAAGCTGGTGGAGCTTCGTTTCAAAAAACATTAAAAATCGAGACGGTTATGCCTAACCGGTTAAAGATTGGCTTTGACATCGGCAACCGCAAATACTTAGGCACAGGCGCAACTGCAACTGCTGCTCTTTCTGCCAACTGGTTATTTGGTGCAGTCGGAAAAAACCTGAAAGCTAAAGTTGATGTGAATTTGAATACGATGCAAACCACATTTGCCGGCTTTGATGGTTATAACTTTGACAATCCAACCGTAAACTTTGTCTCCCAGGTTAAAACCATATTTGAAGGCAGACTGAATGAAAACGGAATGGCTGCTGTCAATACAAATCTGAACGAAAATGCAACTGCTCCGGGTGTATTAAAGGCTAATTTCACCACCAAAGTATTCGAAGCAGGTGGAAATTTCAGTATTGATAATTTCTCTGTCCCCTATCATGTGTTTACCAATTATTATGGAATCAAAGCACCAGAAGGAGAAAAACTAAGTGGAATGCTGGTGACCGGTAAAGATCATAATTTTAGTATCGTGAATGTAAACCGCGATGGTAAACTAATTGGCGGCTCTAAAAATGTGCAGGTGGAATTGTATAAAGTGCAATGGCGCTGGTGGTGGGAACAGGATACCCAAAACTCCTTCGCTAATTTCACGCAAAATGAATACAATAAGCTGATTCAAAAAGAAAATGTAACCTTACAAAATGGAAAAGGAAATTGGACTTTACACATTAATGAACCTGAATGGGGACGTTATCTGGTCTTAGTTCGTGATTTGAATGGCGGTCACGTAACCGGTAAAGCTGTTTATGTGGACTGGCCGGGATGGGCACAACGTGAACAATCAGCAAATCCTACTGAGGCTTCGATGCTTTCTTTCACTGCAAATAAAACTAAATTTAAAGTTGGTGAAGAGGTGGTCCTGACTATCCCTACTGGTGAAAATGGCAGAGCTTTAATCTCTATCGAAAATGGCAGCCGGGTTTTAAAAACATATTGGACTGATACCAAAAAAGGTCAGACCCAGTTTAAATTCAAGGCAGAAAAGAATATGGCGCCAAATGTTTTTGCGAACATCACGCTGTTACAACCGCATGCACAAACGGTCAATGATCTTCCAATCAGGATGTATGGAGCTATTCCATTAAGCATTGAAGATCCGGAAACAATATTAAAACCAGTCATTAAAATGGCTGACAAAATTAAACCTGAAACAGAAAATACCATTACTGTATCTGAGCAGAACGGAAAAGCAATGACTTATACCATTGCGCTTGTAGATGAAGGCTTACTGGATTTAACAAGATTTAAAACTCCAGATCCACATGCTGTATTTTATGCACGTGAAGGTTTGGGCGTTAAAACATGGGATCTTTTTGACTATGTATTAGGCGCATGGGGTGGCAATCTGGAACGTATTCTAAGTATTGGAGGTGATGGTAGTGCAAACCGTAACCTGAATCCTGCAAAAGCAAACCGCTTTACAGCTGTGGTTAAATACTTAGGGCCTTTTGCTTTAGGTAAAGGAGGTAGTCAGACGCATAAATTTAAGTTGCCGCAATATATTGGCGCAGTCAGGGCGATGGTTGTTGCCGGACAGGATGGTGCTTATGGAGCTGCAGAAAAATCTGTGCAGGTAAAAAAACCATTAATGGTATTGGCGACCTTGCCGAGGGTTATCGGGCCGGGGGAAAGTTTCACTTTACCAGTCACCGTATTTGCAACAGAAAAGAACCTCAAAAATGTAAACGTGCAACTGCAAACACAAAATCTACAAGTAGCAGGTGCTAAAACAAGGCAATTAACTTACGCACAACCGGGTGAACAAATGGCTTACTTTGAAGTCACTGTACCGCAAATGACCGGAATTGCCAAAGTGAAAATTGTAGCCCAAAGTGGTACTGAAAAAGCAGTTTACGATCTTGAACTGGATATCAGAAATCCAAATCCATATGTCACTAACGTAGTCTCTGCCATTATACAGCCTGGACAAAGCTGGACAACAAATTATCTGCCTTTAGGTATTGCAGGAAGTAATTCTGGCAGTGTAGAATTATCAGCTATCCCTCCTGTTAATCTTAAAAAGCGACTAAGTTATCTGATGCAATACCCTCATGGTTGTGTGGAACAGACAACTTCAGCTGTATTCCCGCAATTATTCCTGAATAAATTAAGTCCCCTGAATGAACAGCAGAAAGCACAAACCGATAGAAATATCAAGGCTGGAATTAACAGGCTGCGTTCTTTCCAAACTACAGAAGGAGGTCTGGCCTACTGGCCGGGTGAACCTGCGGCTGATGAATGGGGAACAAATTATGCCGGACACTTCCTGGTAGAAGCCCAAAATGGTGGTTATAATATCCCTGTTGGTATGCTGGATGAAGTTTTACGTTACCTGAAAGGAAAAGCAGGAAGCTGGGTGCCAAATAGCAACAATTTCTATGGTGGTGATCTGTCACAAGCCTACCGCTTATATGTGCTCGCCCTGGCACGTAAACCAGAAATGGCCGCCATGAACAGGTTGCGTGCTTTTGAATACTTGTCGGTTAGTGCTAAATGGAGACTGGCAGCAGCTTATCAGCTTGCCGGACAAGCTGCTGCAGCTAATGCATTGATTAAAGGGCTTGAGATAACCGTTAAACCTTATACACAATTAGGCGGAACTTATGGCTCTGAAAGTCGGGATGAGGCAATGATCCTGGAGACCTTAACCCTGATGGGGCAAAAAGGAAAAGCAGCACAGGTATTACAAACTGTGGCAGCTAAATTAGGTACGAATGACTGGTATAGCACGCAAACTACAGCTTACAGTTTATTGGCAGTAGCCAAATTCTGCGGACAAAACTCAGCTGCTGCCAAATTGAACTACACCTATCAGCTGGATGGTAAAAAAGGAACATTTAATGGAAATCAGTATTTAAGCAGTCTGCCAATCAACTTTAAAGGAAAAACAGCCGCAGTGACCAATCATGGACAAACTGTACTTTTTGCAAGATTAATATTAGATGGACAACCAGCAGCAGGTCAGAATAATTTCAAACCTAACAATGCTGACATTCTGGATATGTCGATCAGTTACAAATTACTGAACGGAAAACCAATTGATCCTTCAATATTAAAACAGGGTTTGGATTTTTACGCAGAAGTAGTCGTGAAAAATCCGGGTAAAATGGGGTTGTATGAACAAATGGCACTGACACAGATATTCCCTTCTGGCTGGGAGATTATCAATACAAGGGTAAATGATAACGAAAGTATCATTTCTTCTTCTCCTTACACTTACAGAGATATCAGAGATGATCGCGTATTTACTTATTTTAATTTGAGAGAGAATGAAACAGTAACGTATAAGGTATTGCTGAATGCATCTTATATTGGTAAATATTATCTTTCAGCAGTACAATGTGAAGCGATGTACAACAATACAATTAGTGCAACGCAAGATGGAAAATGGGTGCAGGTGATTAAATAGAGATGAGCATAAAAATAAAGCCGGTGTCAAAACTGCTGATTAGTGATGGAATTGTATTCCTGTTATTGTGTTGTTTTTTACTCTGCCTGCCTTCCAGACTATTTGTCTCTCCTACTTCTTATGTAGTAGAAGCTTCAAATGGAGAGCTATTAAATGCCGCTATTGCCTCAGACGGGCAATGGCGCTTTCCTGCTGCTGATTCTATTCCCGGCAAATTTACAAAATGCATTATCGCTTTTGAGGACAAACGGTTTTACAAACACCCGGGGATAGACATTTTAGCGATGGCAAGAGCGATGAAGCAAAACTATCGCGCCAAAGGAATTGTAAGTGGTGGCAGTACTTTGACCATGCAAACTATCCGGCTCAGCCGCAGGCAAGACCGTACTATAGCTCAAAAACTTTTCGAAATTCTTTTGGCAATCCGTTTGGAAGTCAGGAGTTCAAAACAGGAAATACTACGTTTGTATGCTGCGAATGCTCCATTTGGAAGCAATGTAGTTGGATTGGAAGCAGCTGCATGGAGGTATTTTGGCAGAAGTCCACAATCACTTTCCTGGGGAGAAATGGCAACTCTGGCAGTTTTACCGAACAGCCCAAGACTGGTACATCCGGGCCGGAATATTACCCGTTTAATTACCAAAAGGAATAACCTGCTTGACCAGCTCGTCAAATTAAAAATTATTGACCAGGCTACTGCCAACCTGTCAAAACTGGAGCCCGTACCTGGAAAACCAAGACCATTACCCCAAAATGCGCCACATTTACTGAATAGATTTAAAACAGAAAGAACCAGTTTAAAAATATCCACTACGCGGATCAGGTCGACTTTAGACGAATCCCTGCAATTAAAGATCAATTCCTTATTAAAAAGATATAATAACCGGTATCGTGCAAATGATATTGATAATATTGCTGCGCTGGTATTGAATGTGAAAAACGGTACAGTGATGGCTTATGCAGGGAACATTTATCAGCCAGAAAATGCAGCATTGGAAAGTCATGTAGATATGATCAAAGCTCCGCGCAGTCCGGGAAGTACCTTGAAACCACTGCTATATGCCAGCATGTTAAATGATGGATTGATCCTTCCAAAAACTCTGATTCCTGATATTCCTACTCAAATCGGCAATTACTCGCCGCAAAATTATGATCTGGGTTATGATGGAGCGATTGCCGCAGACCGTGCATTAAGCCGCTCGTTAAATATTCCAGCAGTTCGTTTATTACAGACTTATAAATATCCACGCTTTTATGATCAATTAAAGAAATTAGGTTTTTCAACGCTCAATCAACCAGCAGATCATTATGGCTTATCACTCATCCTTGGAGGTAGTGAAGTGACAATGTGGGATCTCGCCAAAACCTATATGGGAATGGCCAGGTCACTCAATCATTATAATGATTATAAAGGATATTATAATCCACATGATTATGACGCTCCGGATTATATACAGCATAAAAATGCAGAAAAATTAGAAGAGAATGAGCTTCAGCGCAATTCCTTTCTGGACAATGGATCTATCTGGAGCACATTTAATGCGATGGAAGAACTGATGCGCCCTGGTGATGAAGGGTTATGGGAGCAATTTTCCTCTGCACAACGCTTAGCCTGGAAAACCGGGACAAGCTTTGGTTTCAGAGATGCCTGGGCAATTGGCCTTACGCCTGACTATGTAGTTTGTGTGTGGGTAGGAAATGCGGATGGTGAAGGCAGACCCGGACTAACAGGAATCGATGTCGCAGCACCAGTGTTGTTTGATATTTTCAGGCAGCTCCCTAAGGGTAAATGGTTTGAAACCCCAAAAAACAAGTTAAGACAGCTGAGTATCTGCCGCCAAAGTGGCTATAAAGCCAGTGAATACTGTCCTGATCGTGTCACTGAACTCGTTCCTTTTGCAGGAGAGAAAACTGTAGTTTGTCCTTACCACAAAATAATACATTTGGACCAGACCAAAGCTTTCCGCGTAACAGATCAATGTATAAGTCCGGCAAATATGATCCACCAATCCTGGTTTATTTTACCTCCGGCAATGGAATATTATTATAAGATCAAACATAGCGATTATAAACCGCTCCCAACATTGATGAAAGGATGTGGTGATACTGGCAATAATTATGTGATGGATATGATTTATCCGAAGAACAATGCGGCTATTTATATTCCACTGGAGCTTGATGGAAAAAGAGGCAAAGTTGTTTTTACTGCGACTCATAAAAATGCTGATGCACAGATTTACTGGCATATAGATAACGAATATGTAGCGACAACCGCACACACACATCAGCTCAGTCTGAGTCCGGCACCAGGAAAACATACCTTAACACTAGTTGATAATCAAGGAGAAAGATTCGTCCAGCAGTTTACGATTCTGGACCGGGAAAAACACTAATCAGCTGTTAAAGGCCTAACCAATTTCCGCTCTGCTCCACCTATTACAATCAGGTATTGAGCGATCATATAAAAGATACTGATCAGCAAATCAGAAAACTCAAAAGGGCTGATAAAGTAAGTATGCGCCAGAAGTGCATCTGCCCCAATAAAAAACAGGACACCTGTAAGAATTAGCTTAAAGCTAGGTGGATTGACACGCTGATTTCTAAAGGCTGCCATCATAATGAGTAAAGCAACAATAAAAATACAAGCTAACACAGGTAACCTTAAGGTACCTAAATGTGGTCTGAGATAGAAATAAAAAGCAGTAAAAGTGATTGCACTGCTGAATATGGCGATCCTTGCCCCTTTTTTATCCAGCTCTTGTGCAGAACGGAAATCGAGGTAAAAAGCACCAATATAAAACAGATGGCAAATCAGAAAGGCTATGAGCCCATAAGAAAACCAGGACGGATCATACCCCCTCAGCAGAAACAAAGTACTGCCGGTAAGGGCGAAAACCAAACCTGTAAATAACCTTTGGTGGAAACGGCCGCTCAAATGTGTAGCCGAGCAGAAAAACACGATTAATACCAGCGTAATGCAGGGTATCAGACCGTAGTTTAAAAGCGTATATTGCTTGTATCCGGAGGCCAGCACTAATATAAATAGCAGTGCATAAGCCAGGTTAAATAGCAGGTATTTTTTCATCAACCACATATATTCAGGATAATTGTAAGAATCACCCGAAATAAGAACCAGGAGTTATTGTACTAAACCCTGGTTCTCTATGTGATGATAGAAAAATCGATCCAATAGAAAAAAGCTAATTAATAGCTTCTTTCTCTGTTGTTGTTGTTGCGTTTGAAACCACCGCCACCACCACCAGCACCGCCAGTATTAGGTTTTTCCTGTGCTTCAGCAACTTTGATACGGTTACCATTGTAATCACCACCGTTCATTCTCTTGATCGCTTCTTTAGCCTCTTCGTCTACTGGCATCTCTACGAAACCAAAACCACGACTCTGACCAGTTTCACGATCTTTGATAATTCTAAGTGATTTTACCTGACCGAAATCACCAAATACGGCTGTTAATTCATCTTCCCCTACTTCTAACGGAAGGCCTGTAATAAATATCTTCATTAATGTCTAAAAATTTCCTCAAAGGTACAAAAACCATACCTTTTATTTGCAATCAGATTGTAAGTAATCGATAAAATAATTATTTAATTGTTTAGAGTCCGTAAACATGGGCTATAAAACAGCGCCGCTTGATTCAATTGTTCTTTCCATGCAAAAGTCCCGGCCTTCATAATTCCATTCGAGCATTAACTTCCATATGCCTTCAGGAATGTCATCGATTGGAATATGCAGCAATCCCCACTCATCACTACGCAAGAATTTAATGTCTAGTTTAAGCTGAGGGTCCGAAATGCAATTGAAAAACACTTTTACGGCTACCGGATGATCGAAAGAAAAAGTTACCGTTTTCATCTGTTATCATTAAGCTATCATTCAAAATACCTGATATTATCTACACAACAACAAATTTATCTGCAATGTTTTAAAAAACTTGAACAACAGCCTCTCATTCTACCTTCCGGCCATTTTAATCAGTTTATGTGCGAGGTCTTTTCCCAGGTAATTATCAATAATATGATGCACCAGGTAAAGTATAGGGGTCATCAGAATAGCTACCAAAAACTTATAAGTATAATTCACCAACCCGATTGCTGCTACCATTTGCCAGCTCCAGTGATATTGGGGGTTCAGGTAAAAGGCAATAAATATGACTACAAAACTATCTATCAATTGAGATACCAGTGTAGAACCAGTAGACCTGAGCCATAAGGCACGCTCTCCGGTTATTTTTTTAATCTTATGAAAGATCAGTACGTCTGCAAACTGTCCCACCAGAAAGGCGACAATAGACCCGACAATAATCCACATTCCCTGCCCAAATATACCTGCAAACGCATTGTCCATGTTTACCTGCTGTCCATTGATTTGCTGATCTACCCAGAAATCTGAAGAGCTCAGGTTCATCGCGCCCCAGACAATAAAAAAAGCATAACCGATGAGAACCGCAGTCAACACCGAAAGAAAACGCACTTGCTTCATCCCGAAATACTCATTGATAATATCGGTCATGATAAATATCAATGGCCAGGTGAGCACACCAGCGGACATATGAAATGATAAATTGGGAACGCCTAATAAATTGATATTAAAATGTTTGATCCCAAGCGTGGCTTCCACACTAAATATTTTAACGCCAATAAACTCTGACAGAATAGTGTTAGCTACAAAAAAACTACCTAATACGAGTAATAATCTGCTCTCTTTTGTTTTAAAAGTCATACCTGCTAAAATTATAAATATAGATGAATTTTAAACGGGCTCTTAATTTATTTTATAATTTTGCCGTCACATGATAGCTACATACTCGAAACTTCCGGGAACATCCAACAGTATTTTTTCAGTGATGTCCCAGTTAGCGGCTGAACACAACGCCATTAACCTTTCTCAGGGATTCCCTGATTACGATTGCGACCCTAAATTAATTGAATTTGTTGCTGACGCCATGAAAAATGGACACAATCAGTATGCACCGATGGCCGGTATTCAATCTTTAAGAGAACTGGTTGCCGACAAAGTAAACCTTCAGTATGGATCAAACTACCACCCTGACACTGAAGTAACGATTACCGCTGGTGGCACACAAGCAATTTTCACCGCGCTAACGGCTTGTATCCAGGCTGGTGATGAGGTTATTATTTTTGAACCTGCTTATGACTGTTATGCACCCACTATAAAAATGCTGGGTGGCCTGGTTAAATCTTATGAAATGGCACCTCCCGATTATGCAATTGATTGGGAAATGGTTAAAAAACTATTTACTGCCAGCACAAAAATGATTATTCTGAATAGCCCGCATAATCCAACTGGAACGGTGCTTACAGATAAAGATATTAAAGCGCTGATTAAACTGACAAAAGGTACTGATGTATTGATATTGAGTGATGAGGTGTATGAACACCTGGTTTATGATGGCGTAAAGCATAACTCTTTAGCTTCTTACCCAGAGTTGCGCGACCGGACTTTTATCGCCGCGTCATTCGGCAAGTTATTACACACAACAGGCTGGAAAGCTGGCTATTGTATTGCACCTGAACAATTAATGAAAGAATTCAGGAAAATACATCAGTTCAATGTATTCAGTGTGAACACACCGATGCAAGTTGGAATTGCCAATTATTTAAAAGATCCGGCTGTTTACCTTGGATTAGCTGATTTTTTCCAGGAAAAGCGTGATTTTTTCCGTTCATTGCTGGAGCAAACCAAGTTTAAATTACTACCTTGTAAAGGTTCCTACTTTCAATGCGTGAGCTACGGTCATTTTAGTGACGAGGAAGATACTGTTTTAGCAAAAAGGTTAATTACAGATTTTGGTGTGGCATCCATCCCCGTTTCCGCATTTTATATCCGGAACACGGATCACCAGGTACTGCGCTTTTGTTTCGCTAAAAGGCAAGATACGCTTGAAAAATCCGTTGAAAGATTAATGAAACTATAATTTTCACGTGCCTATTACTTTATCAAGATATGGAGAACACAAACTATCTCAAAATAAATAATCTAAAAATCACCATTTTTCAAGCTTATTTATTTTGGGAAAATATAGATAAAAACCTGCAGAATATATCCCTGCGTTTGTCTTCAGGCGTAAAGGAAAAAACAGATCTTATTGTATTACCAGAAATGTTCAATACAGGTTTTAGCATGAATGCTAAAGAGCTTGCTGAAGAAATGGATGGTAAAACAATGACCTGGATGGCGGCTTCTGCAGCCAAATACGACTGTGTAGTGACAGGAAGTCTCATTATCAAAGAAAACAACAATTACTATAACAGGATGATCTGGATGCTGCCAACCGGCGAATATCAGCATTATGATAAAAGACACCTGTTTGGTATGGGCGAAGAAGACAAAACATATACCTCAGGAAAAGATAAAATTGTTGTAGAATTAAAAGGCTGGAAAATCAGGCTTGCTGTATGTTACGACCTTAGATTTCCAATCTGGTTAAGAAATAATGATCCTTCATATGATGTATTGCTGATTGTGGCAAGCTGGCCGGACAAACGTATTCCGCACTGGAAAGCGCTGATCCCGGCAAGAGCGATAGAAAACCAGAGTTATGTGGTAGCTGTTAACCGCGTGGGTCATGACGGTAAAGAAGTTTACCATAGCGGTCATTCCATGTGCATTGATGCTTTTGGAAATACGATCTATTATAAACCAGAAGATGAAGATCTTTATACTTTTAGTATCAATTATGACGATCTGGTTAAAATACGCAATGACTTCCCTTTCCTGAAGGATGCTGATCAATTTAAGCTGATCAATTAATCACTTACAATTTCTTATTTAAATCCGGCTCAGGCTGGATTTTTCTGTTTACAGACCTTTTACAAATAACATTTTTAATGTAATCTTGTAACTCAATCACCTAAACCGTTTTTATGTTTGACCGTAGAAAATTCATTAAATGTTCCGCATTATCAGCCTCTCTTCTGGCTATTGATAAAAGTGGAATGGCTAACATTCTTCCCCCCTCCGCTGTAACTGCTGCAGGAAAACCAATTGTTATTTCGACCTGGGATTTTGGGATTGCTGCTAACCATGCAGCATGGGAAGTATTATCAACAGGCGGCCGCGCACTTGATGCCGTAGAAAAAGGCGTGCAGGTTCCCGAAGCAGACCCTAAAAACCAAAGTGTAGGTTATGGTGGTTTACCAGACAGAGATGGAAAAGTAACTTTAGATGCTTGTATTATGGACGAGCTAGGGAACTGCGGTTCTGTAGCTGCCTTGGAACATATCATGCATCCTATCTCTGTAGCCAGACAGGTCATGGAAAAAACGCCTCATGTGATGCTCGCTGGCGATGGTGCCTTGCAATTTGCGTTAGAAAATGGTTTCAAAAAAATAAACCTGTTGACACCAGAAAGTGAAAAAGTATGGAAAGAATGGCTTAAAACTGAAAAGTATGAGCCGATCATGAATATTGAAAATAAACTATACGATAAAGCCTCACCAACCAGATTACCAGGAAATCAATATAACCATGATACCATCGGAATGCTTGCTCTTGATGCCAATGGTAATTTATCAGGTGCATGTACCACGAGTGGAATGGCCTTTAAATTACATGGCCGTGTAGGTGACAGTCCTATTATTGGCGCGGGCTTGTATGTAGACAATGAAGTTGGCGGAGCCACTTCGACTGGTGTAGGAGAAGAAGTGATCCGTAACGTGGGCAGTTTCCTTGTCGTAGAATTGATGCGTCAGGGTTATCCACCAGAAGAAGCTTGTAAAGAAGCAGTAATGCGCATTATTAAAAAGAAACCGGCAAAAGCTAAAGAAATTCAGGTGGGATTTTTAGCGTTGAATAAAAAAGGACAATACGGAGCTTATGCAATTCAAAAGGGATTCAGCTATGCAATTTGTAACGCTGAAAACAAAGACCTGTTAGTTCCTGGAAAAAGTTATTATTAAAATGGGCAGCTATGATTGAAATGGAAGTTTGCGCCAACTCGGTAAGTTCTGCACTGGAAGCACAAATTGGAGGGGCAAAACGGGTAGAGTTATGTGCCAGCCTGACTGAGGGCGGCACTACGCCTAGTTATGCAGAAATTAAGCTAGCCAAACAAATGCTTGCTATAGAAGTTTTTCCAATCATCAGGCCACGTGGCGGGGATTTTCTGTATTCAGCACTGGAATTTGAACTCATGAAAGAGGATATCAAAATCTGTAAGGAGCTGCAGTGTGAAGGCATCGTGACTGGTATCCTGACTGCAGAAGGCAAGATAGATAAGGAGCGCTGTACTGAGCTGATTGAATTGGCGAAACCGATGCGGGTAGCTTTCCACCGGGCATTTGATATGGTTATTGACAGGAAAGAAGCGCTAGAAGATCTGATTTCCCTTGGCGTGATCCGTGTACTGACTTCAGGAGGTAAAGCGACTGCCATGGCGGGTGCTGAGCAATTAACTGACCTCATAAAACAAGCTGCTGGCCGGATTACGATCATGCCCGGCGCTGGTGTCAGCAGTTCAAATATCAAACAGTTGATTTTTAAAACCGGGGCAAAAGTTTTCCATGCTTCGGCCCGAAAAAACCAGGTAAGTAAAATGCTGTTCAGGAACAGTGAATTAAGCATGGGAAATGAAGCAGATGAATATAGTTCTTCCTTTACAGACGCAGAACTGGTCAAAAAATTACTGGAACTGGCAAACAGTGCGGAATAATCAAGCTAATATTCTATATTTGCGGCACTGATGAAGCACATACGTAATTTTTGCATAATTGCACACATTGACCACGGTAAAAGTACCTTGGCCGACCGTTTACTTGAATACACGAATACAATCACCCAGAGAGAGTCTCAGGCTCAATTACTGGATGACATGGATTTGGAGCGCGAACGCGGTATTACCATTAAAAGTCATGCCATCCAGATGGACTATATCCAGGATGGACAACCTTATATATTAAATTTAATTGACACTCCCGGACACGTAGATTTTTCTTATGAAGTTTCCCGTTCAATTGCAGCCTGCGAAGGTGCTTTATTGATCGTTGATGCTTCACAGGGAATTCAGGCCCAGACTATTTCCAACCTTTATTTAGCACTGGAGCATGATTTAGAGATCATCCCTATCTTAAATAAAATGGACTTGCCTGGTGCAATGCCAGAAGAGGTTAAAGATCAGATTATTGAACTGATTGGCTGTAAGAGAGAAGAAATCATTCCTGCTTCAGGTAAAACTGGTCAGGGTGTTCACGATATACTTCGTGCGATCGTTGAACGTGTACCTGCACCTAAAGGAAATCCTGAAGGTGAATTACAAGCGTTGATCTTTGACTCTGTTTTTGATTCATTCCGTGGTATCGTTGCTTATTTCAAAGTATTGAACGGAGAAATCCGTAAAAAAGACAAAGTGAAATTTGTAGCTACCGGCAAGGAATATATTGCTGAGGAAGTAGGTACTTTAAAATTAAAACAATCTCCTAAAGATGTCATCAAAACTGGTGATGTGGGTTATATCATTTCTGGTATTAAAGAAGCCAGAGAGGTAAAAGTAGGTGATACAATTACACATAAAGACAGACCAAGTTCTGAGCCGATCAAAGGTTTTGAAGAGGTTAAACCAATGGTATTTGCCGGTATTTATCCGGTAGACACAGATGAGTTTGAAGACTTAAGGGAAGCAATGCACAAATTGCAGCTGAATGATGCTTCTATCGTATTTGAACCTGAATCTTCAGCAGCATTAGGCTTTGGTTTCCGTTGCGGATTCCTGGGCATGTTACACATGGAGATCATCCAGGAGCGTTTAGAGCGTGAATTTGACATGACAGTAATTACTACTGTTCCCAACGTGTCTTATCAGGCAATGACCACCAAAGGTGAGTTGATCATTGTAAATAATCCATCTGATCTTCCTGATCCAAGTAAAATGGAGTATGTTGAAGAACCTTATATCAAAGCAAATATCATTACCAAATCTGAGTTTGTTGGCCCGGTAATGTCTCTTTGTATTCAGAAAAGAGGAATTATCGTGAATCAGTCTTACCTGACTTCAGACCGTGTGGAGCTTGTTTTTGAGATTCCTATGGGAGAAATTGTATTTGATTTTTATGATCGTTTGAAAACTATCTCTAAGGGATACGCTTCTTTTGATTATCATCAGATCGGTTACCGCAAGTCTGATCTGGTTAGATTAGACATCCTGTTAAATGCAGAGCCAGTTGATGCTTTATCTTCGTTAATTCACCGCAGTAATTCTTACGATTTCGGAAAAAGAATTTGCGAGAAACTGAGAGAATTAATTCCACGTCAGCAGTTCGAGATTATTATCCAGGCTTCTATTGGTGCTAAAATTATCGCCAGAGAAACTGTGAAAGCTTTACGTAAGGATGTAACCGCTAAATGTTACGGTGGTGATATTTCACGTAAGCGTAAACTGTTGGAGAAACAGAAAAAAGGTAAAAAACGTATGCGCCAGGTAGGTAATGTGGAAATTCCACAAACTGCATTTATGGCGGTACTTAAATTAGATTAATCGTTTAACACACAAAACATAACGCTTGATATGCAGTTACTGGACGGAAAATTCGCATCAGAAAAGATTAAATTAGAAATAGCAGCAGAAGCGGCAGAATTTTTAGCACAAAGTGGACGTAAACCTCATTTATTAGCCATATTGGTTGGTAATGACGGTGGAAGTGAGACTTACGTGGCCAGTAAGATGAAAAATTGCGAAAAAGTAGGCTTTCAATCTTCACTGATCAGATATGACACAGATGTAACTGAAGAAGAGTTACTTCAAAAAATTCATGAGATTAATAGTGATGCAGGTGTAGATGGACTGATTGTTCAGCTTCCTCTTCCAAAACATATTGATCCGGAAAAAGTCACCGAAGCTATAGACCATCGTAAAGATGTAGACGGATTTCACCCGGTAAATTTAGGCCGTATGATGCGTAATTTGCCTTGTTTCATTCCTGCTACTCCTTATGGAATTTTACTCTTATTAAAAGCTTACGAAATTGATACCGCAGGAAAACATTGTGTTGTTGTAGGTCGAAGCAATATTGTAGGTAGCCCGATGAGTATTTTAATGGCCAGGAATGCAAATCCTGGAAATTGTACGGTAACTCTTACACATAGCAAAACTACGAATCTGAAAGAGATTGCTTTGCAGGCAGATATTATTGTTGCCGCTATCGGTAAAAAGAACTTTGTAACTGCGGACATGGTTAAACCTGGTGCAATCATTATTGACGTTGGTATTAACAGAGAAACTTCTGAGACTACAAAGTCTGGTTATAAATTATATGGTGATGTTGATTTTGAGAACGTAGCTCCTTTAGCTTCATGGATTACACCTGTTCCGGGTGGAGTTGGTTTGATGACTATCGTTGGCTTATTGAAAAATACATTGGCTTCAGCTAAAAAAGAAATCTATTCTTAACTGAGGAATAGGAAAAATAACATTAAAACTTAATTTTATTTTTAGTTCATTTAATAAAAACGGCTTGTAGAAATACAGTCCGTTTTCTTTTTAAACTTACTTTTTGCCGAAAAACCTGCTGAACAAACTTTGTTTAAATCCGGCATATAAACCGTCCGGCTCTTCCTTTACCGGATATAAATCTATGTAATCCCCTTGCCCCTCTGCTCCTCTTCCGTTTGACAAATCATAAGCATACCGGTGGATCGGACAGATTAGTTTTCCATGTTCACACCACCCGCCACTAAGTATCCCACCCGCATGCGGACAAGAGTTTTGCACCAGGTGAATTTCGTTCTGATGCCTGAGCAGACACAATTTTTTACCAGCCAGGCTAATTTGCCTGATAAAATCTCCGTCTGGGATTTCTTCCTCAATTTTATACCAGCGTAAATCAGCCATTGTTGCTGTTACTTATTCATAGATTAGTCATTTAAATGCGGTCAATATACATATATTCCTATTTTCCAGCCATATTTATTTAACTTTGCCAATTGATATATGGCACATAATATTCCAGCAGACGGCACATTGCTTCCATTAATGGAAGAGTTTTACACGATTCAGGGTGAAGGTTTTAACACAGGCAAAGCTGCCTATTTTATTCGTCTTGGAGGTTGCGATGTAGGTTGTCACTGGTGTGATGTGAAGGAAAGCTGGGATGCTGAACTTCACCCCTTAACTTCAGCTGATGATATTGCTGAAAAAGCAGATACATTTCCTGGTAAAGCAGTTGTGATTACCGGTGGTGAGCCATTGATCTATAACATGGATTACCTGACCAAAAAACTGCAGGAAAAAAACATCCTTACTTTTATTGAGACTTCAGGAGCTTATCCATTGTCAGGCAGCTGGGACTGGATCTGTTTATCTCCAAAAAAATTCAAGGCACCACGTCCGGACATTACTCCTTTCGCCAACGAATTAAAAGTGATTGTTTTTAATAAAAGTGATTTTGAATGGGCAGAGAAATATGCAGAAACGGTATCTCCTTCCTGCAAACTTTATCTTCAGCCGGAATGGTCTAAATCAAAAGAAATCACGCCGATGATTATTGATTATGTGATGGCCAATCCTAAATGGGAAATTTCCTTACAAACACATAAATACTTAAATATTCCTTAGGCAGTTAACTCCTGTTTTTTTATTAAGTGCATCTCTCTTGCTAAAGAGTCCTATAAATTTGTAATTTTAATTTATACGGCTCTCCATGCCCGATTTAATAGAAAAAACATGAAGAAGATTACAATAGCATTTTTTTATCTGTTATTTATAACTAATAGTTTTGTCCGGGCACAAGAGTCTGTTGTAAAAAAAGCACAACAGAATTTTGAGTATGCACAAAAATCGCTATTAGCCAAAGATTATGATGGGGCAACTAAATTTTTAGAAGATGCAATAGCTGCAGACCCATCTTTTCAGTTTGCTTTTGTTCAATTGGCAGATATTTACAAACTGAAAAGATCTTTTGAAAAAGCCAAAACTAATTATTTAAAAGCTATCGACATTCAAACATTTCCCGTAGTACCGAGAGTTTATTACTCTTTAGGTGAAGCAGAACTGAATAGTGGGCAATATGCTGATGCAGGGAAACACTTCTCCTTATTTAAGACAGCTTATAAAGGGAAAGACCGGGAAATGGTTTTGAAAGCGGAAAAATATATCCGGGATTGTGATTTTGCAGCTGTTGCAATCAAAACACCTGAAAAATATATTCCTGTTAATTTGGGCCCCGCAATAAATACCAAAGACAGAGAATATTTACCCACACTCACTGCAGATGGCTTAACACTCATCTTTAGCCGTACAGTTGATGGTAACGAGGATTTTTATATCTCCCGTAAAGTAAATAAAGAATGGAAAACCGCAATTCCGCTAAGTGATAAAATTAACACCAGGTTCAATGAAGGTGCCCAGTCAATTTCACCAGATGGAATGTATCTCTTTTTTACTGGTTGTAACCGACCGGATGGACTTGGAAGTTGTGATTTGTATGTGAGCCATAAAAATGGAAATCAATGGGATGCCCCTTTTAACCTTGGATCTGTAGTCAACTCCTCGGCCTGGGATTCCCAGCCTGCAGTTACACCGGATGGAAATACCCTTTATTTTGTAAGTAACCGGCCCGGAGGAATTGGTGGATATGATATTTGGAAAACCACTTTAAATAGTGAAGGTGAATGGAGTAAACCAGAAAACCTTGGACCTGGTATCAATACTATCTACGATGAGAATACCCCATTTATACATCCTGATGGAAAAACCTTATACTTCTCTTCTAATGGATGGCCAGGCATGGGCAGCATGGATATTTTTTACAGCCGCGCACAAGCAGATGGCAAATGGGGCAAACCTGTGAACATCGGTTATCCTATCAATACCTTCAATGAAGAAAGTGGATTAATGGTAAGCCCGGATGGTACTGAGGGATATTTCTCTTCTATACTTAAAGATGGTTTAGGTGATATGGATATTTACAGGTTTAAATTACCTGAAGCAGCAAGGCCACTACCGATTACTTATGTTAAAGGGATTGTCAGAGATAAAGAAACCCGTGGATATCTGGAAGCCAAAGTACAAGTAGTGAATCTGAAAACGAAAGAAACTAAATTTAATGACTTTACCTCAAAAGATAATGGCGAATTTCTGGCAGTGATGCCACTGGGCAGTACATATGCTTTTAATGCAGTGGCTGATGGTTACCTGTTTTATTCAGAGAATTTCGAATTGAATCAGGCGAAATCAGGTCAGCCTTATGTATTGGAAATTTATCTTGAAAAACTTAAACCTGGTGCAAATGTGGTTTTAAAGAATATATTCTTTGATACCAATAAAGCGGAACTGCTTCCGCCATCAATTACAGAGTTAACCAATCTTTTGCAATTACTCCAGGCTAACACTTCTGTAAGCATTGAAATTCAAGGTCACACTGACAATGAAGGCAATGCAGAAGCGAATCAGAAATTATCTTTACAGCGCTCCAAAGCAGTTTATGATTATTTGACTGCAAATAAAGTAAACCCGGAAAGATTGACATTTAAGGGATTCGGCGCGACTAAACCAGTTTCATCAAATGATACAGCTGCCGGCCGGCAGCAAAACCGCAGAACTTCATTTATTATTACTGGTATATAAAAAAACAGGCCGTGTCAACGACACAGCCTGTTTCTTATTTAAATAGGGCAATACTAAACTACCGCTTTTCTGATCTTAATTAACTTTACTAATAACTGCTCTAATAAATCAAGATGAAGCATATTCGCACCATCAGATTTTGCATGTGCAGGATCAGGGTGTGTCTCAATGAACAAACCATCTGCTCCAACAGCAATAGCTGCCTTCGCAATCGTCTCAATTAACTGAGGTTTACCACCTGTTACACCAGAGCTTTGATTCGGCTGCTGTAAAGAATGCGTCACATCCATTACCACAGGCACACCAAAAGACTGCATTTCAGGTAAGCCACGGTAATCGACAATTAAGTCCTGATAACCGAATGTATTCCCTCTATCCGTCAATATAACCCTTTTATTTCCAGCCTCGTAAACCTTATCAACTGCAAATCTCATAGATCCTGCAGAAAGGAACTGACCTTTCTTTACATTCACTACTTTTCCAGTTTTAGCAGCAGCAATCAGCAAATCCGTTTGTCTGCATAAAAATGCCGGAATTTGTAATACGTCTACATAAGCAGCAGCCATTGCAGCCTCAGCACTCTCATGAATATCAGTTACAGTTGGCACACCAAAAGTCTTTCCAACCTTCTCTAAGATCTTTAATGCTTTTTCGTCGCCAATACCAGTAAAAGAATCACCTTTAGAACGGTTTGCTTTCCTGTAAGAGCCTTTAAAAATAAAAGGGATCTCTAATCGATCAGTAAGTGTTACAATTTTTTCCGCAATTCTCATCGCGATTTCTTCTCCTTCAATTGCGCAAGGGCCGGCCATCAAAAAGAAATTACCGGAAGTAGTATGTTTTAATTTATCTAATTCAAAATTGACCATGCTGTAGCTTAATTTCCAAGTTCTGACATGAACTTGATTCTCATTAATTGTATCTCTTCACGCGTATAATCCGTTTCCCCCAAATCTTTCAAGGCTTCATCAATTGAATCATTCTCGGCCGCACGGAAGTAATCAAATACTTCGTCCTGACGATCGTCATCCAGCATTTCATCTACAAAGTAATTGAGGTTCAGCTTGGTTCCGGAGTTTACAATCGCTTCTATTTCTTTCAGGATTTCACCATAAGTGATTCCTTTAGATTTAGCAATATCTTCCAGTCCAATCTGTCTGTCTACATTTTGTATAATGGAAACTTTTAATTGTGATTTATTTGCCTGTGTTTTAATAATTAAATCTATAGGACGCTCAATATCATTGTCTGTCACGTATTTTTTGATCAGTTCAATGAAAGGTGTACCAAATTTCATGGCCTTACCATTTCCAACACCCGAAATCTGTTTCAGCTCATCCATAGCAATCGGATAATGTGTACACATTTCTTCCAGTGAAGGATCCTGGAAAACTACGAAAGGAGGAACATTTTTCTGTTTCGCGATCTTCTTTCTCAGATCTTTCAGCAATTGAAGTAATTGCGTATCCAGTGTTCCACTGCCATGTTTTACATCATCTTCATCATCATCTGCCGAACTTTCGATAGGCACATTCAGAATAAATTTAAGACTGTATGGGTTTTTGATAAAGTCATTTCCCGAATTGGTCAGTCTTAATAAACCATAGTTATCAATATCTTTTGATAAAAAGTTATTCAATACAGCCTGTCTGATTAAAGATTTCCAAAGATTTTCACCTTCTACTTTACCCAGTCCAAATTCCTGCAGTTTACTATGCTCATAAGCGATAGTCTGCGCGGTCTCCATTCCCAATAAAACACATAGGATATGTGCATCGTCAAACTTCTCTCCGATATTTTTTATCAGCGTCAGCGCAACCTTTAAGTGCTCTTCGGCTTCAAAATAAGTTTTAGGTTTTTTACAGTTATCGCACATACAGTTACAGCCTGTCTCATTGAAGTTTTCACCGAAATAATGCAGGATCTGCTTTCTGCGGCATACACCTGATTCCGCATAATCAATAACTTCTTTTAAGATTTGTGTACCAATTTCACGTTCAGCCACCGGCTTGTCTTTCATGAATTTAGCCAGCTTATCTACATCCTTCTGTGCATAAAAGGCAATACAAACACCTTCTCCGCCATCACGTCCGGCTCTTCCAGTTTCCTGGTAGTAACCTTCCATACTTTTAGGAATGTCGTGGTGAATTACAAAACGAACATCAGGTTTGTCAATTCCCATCCCGAAGGCAATGGTAGCCACAATAACCTCCACATCTTCCATCAGGAATTTGTCTTGTGTATCGGCTCTGACTTTAGGTTCTAATCCGGCATGGTAAGGTAAAGCTTTGATACCATTCAGGTTTAATGCTTCAGCAACTTCTTCCACCTTTTTCCTGCTCAGGCAGTAAATAATACCGGATTTACCAGTATTGTATTTAATGTACCTGATGATTTCTTTGATCACATCTCTTTTAGGGCGTATCTCATAAAATAAGTTGGGCCTGTTAAACGAGGACTTAAACAAGGTAGCATCAGCCATCTGCAAGTTCTTAATAATATCCTGCTGCACCTTAGGTGTCGCCGTTGCAGTTAATGCAATAATCGGGATGTCTGGTCCCAGGCCGCTAATCACCTGGCGGATCCTCCGGTACTCCGGACGAAAATCATGTCCCCATTCTGAAATACAATGGGCTTCATCAACCGCAACAAAAGAGATAGTAATAAGCTTCAGAAATTCAATATTATCCGGCTTGGATAATGATTCTGGTGCTACGTATAATAATTTAGTCTGACCACTTAACAAATCGCTTTTTACCTGGGCAATTTCCGATTTATTTAAAGAAGAATTCAGGAAATGTGCAATACTGTCACTTCCACCAAAAGCTCTCAGCTGATCCACCTGATTTTTCATCAGCGCAATAAGCGGTGATATCACGATGGCAGTACCTTCTGACATTAAAGCTGGTAATTGGTAACAGATAGATTTCCCTCCACCCGTTGGCATAATTACAAAGGTATTTTTCCGCTCAAGAACATTGGTAATAATTGATTCCTGATCCCCCTTAAAATTGTCGAAACCAAAAAAGGTTTGTAAGTTGTCAAACAACGACTTTTTCACATCCATTTTGTGTATAAAATATTCAGTGCTATTTTTGATTCAAAATAACATAATTTTGCACCAATTAAAGCATCAATATACTAAATATTTCTCTTTGAAAAGTAAAAAATCTATTATCACAGCGGGGATCAACACTTTACAAGCGGAAGCGCAGGCTATACTTGGGCTCGTAAAACATATAAATGACGATTTTGCAGAGATTGTGGAGCGAATTATAGCCGGAAACGGTCGTGTAATTGTTACTGGAATCGGTAAAAGCGCCATTATTGCGCAGAAAATTGTCGCTACTTTGAATTCTACCGGCACGCCATCGAGTTATATGCATGCCTCAGATGCAGTGCATGGAGACCTCGGAATGATACAGAAAACAGACATTGTAATCTGCATTTCCAAGAGCGGAAATACCCCCGAAATCAAGGTTCTTGCTCCCTTGTTAAAACAGTGCGGAGCGTTACTGATCGGGATGGTCGGTCAACTCGGATCTGAGCTTGCCAGACAAGCAGATCTGATTCTCAATACCACCGTAGAAAAAGAAGCTTGCCCTAATAATCTGGCGCCTACTACAAGTACAACTGCACAGCTGGCTATGGGAGATGCACTCGCAGTAAGCCTGCTTTTAGCCAGAGAATTCAGTGCACAGGATTTTGCCCGTTTCCATCCGGGAGGGTCTTTAGGAAAAAAATTGTACCTTAAAGTTTCTGATCTGGCAGAACGCAATGCTAAACCAAGTATTCTGGGTGATGCTACTGTAAAAGATGTCATAATTACAATTAGTAAAAACCGTTTAGGTGCTGTTGTTGTTGTTGATGGTAGCCAAATAATTGGTATCATTACAGACGGTGATATCAGAAGAATGCTGGAAAAATATTCAGACCTTACCGGTCTGACAGCAAAAGACATTATGAATAGCAAACCTAAAATGATAGATAAAGACACTTTAGCAGTAACCGCGTTCGAATTGATCAGAGAATCTAATATTACACAATTATTAATTACTGATGCCAATGGTTACTTTGGTATTGTACATTTGCACGACCTTCTTCATGAAGGTTTATTATAGTTTAATCCTAATATGAACAAAGATAATTACGCCCTAATTATGGCCGGTGGCGTTGGCAGCCGTTTTTGGCCTGTAAGCAGAATCGAGCATCCGAAACAGTTTATTGATTTTTTTGGTATAGGGAAAACGCTTATTCAAAGTACATATGATCGTTTTTTAAAGATATGTCCGCCCGAAAACATTTTCATTGTGACCAATGAAATTTATATAGATAAGGTAAAATCACAGCTTCCGGACCTTCCGGATAATCAGATCCTTGCAGAACCTGTTATGAGAAATACAGCACCTTGTATTGCTTATGGCTCTATGAAGATTGCTGAGATTAATCCCAATGCAACTATTGTTGTTGCTCCGTCAGACCACACCATATCCAATCTGGACGCGTTTATAGCCGCTATAGAGCAATCTTTAAAGGCTGCCAAAGAAAACAACTGCCTGATCACTTTAGGGATCAAGCCGAGCCGTCCTGACACAGGATATGGCTACATACAATATGTAGAAACCACTTTACCTACAGATCCGCAAATCAACAAAGTGAAGATTTTCACGGAGAAGCCTAACCTGGAACTGGCAAAGTCATTTTTACAAAGCGGTGAT
The DNA here is from genome assembly GCF_040547305.1 of Pedobacter sp. UYP1. Taxonomy (NCBI): domain Bacteria; kingdom Pseudomonadati; phylum Bacteroidota; class Sphingobacteriia; order Sphingobacteriales; family Sphingobacteriaceae; genus Pedobacter; species Pedobacter sp. UYP1. The sequence continues at coordinate 46,982 of NZ_JBEPPL010000019.1, forward strand.
TTCTTATGGAATGCAGGTATTTTTATCTGGTCTGCCAAAGCAATCAATGATGCTTTCAGTAAACATCTGCCGGATATGTACGACATTTTCCACCTGGGCGCCTCTTTATACAATACACCAGAAGAAAAAGCATTTATTGGCAACGCGTATTTGCAATGCACCAATATTTCGATTGACTTCGCCATTATGGAAAAAGCGGATAATGTTTATGTGCTGCCTACCGATTTCGGATGGTCAGACCTTGGAACATGGGCGTCTATTTATGATATGGCAGAGAAAGATTATGTAGGCAACGCAGTGATCCCTTCTGAGCAGGTGATGATGTTTAACTCGTCAAACTGTATGGTCAATGTACCTGAGGACAAACTGGTTATCCTGCAGGGCTTACATGACTATATTGTAGTGGAATCCAACAATACACTGTTGATTTGTCCCAGATCTGAAGAACAGAGCGTGAAACAAATCGTAGCAGATGTAAAGTCTAATTTTGGACAGAAATTTATCTAGAACCTGTTATTTACAGGTTCTTAATTAGTACCGCGCTGTCTGATCGCTTCGTACAGGATAACGCCGGTAGAAACCGAAACATTTAGTGAACCGATCTCTCCAAACATAGGGATCTTCGCTAAATGGTTGGCCATACGCATAATATCATTTGATATTCCTTCGTCCTCCGCTCCCATTACAATTGCTGTTGGAGCAGTATAATCCGGTGCATAAATCAAATCATTTGTTTTTTCAGTACAGGCCACAATCTGCAAACCACATTCTTGCAGAAATAAGGCAGTTTTATGTAAATTTTGCTGACGGCATACCGGGATCGTAAACAATGCGCCAGCAGAAGTTTTAATCGCATCTGCATTAATTTGTGCAGAGTTTTTTGCTGGAACAACAATGGCATGTACGCCTGTACAAGCTGCTGTTCTCGCAATAGCCCCCATATTTCTTACATCAGTAATCCCATCCAGAATCAGAATTAAAGGAACTTCTCCTTTTTCATAGATCAAAGGAATGATATCTTCTATTTTTTGAAAAGTAATGGCAGAAATTACAGCAACCACTCCCTGGTGGTTCTTTTGTGTCATTCTGTTTAACTTTTCTACAGGAACATTGTGTACAGGAATATCAGTGTCTCTCAGTAAGCCTTTAAGCTCAGGAATGATTTCTCCTGTAAGACCACGTTGCATGTAAATGCTTTCTATATCTTTACCAGCTTTAATTGCTTCAATAACAGCACGTATACCGAAAACAAACTCGTTGTTTTCTTTAGGCCTGGGTGACCTTCTAAAGTTTTCCATTGATTATATTTTACCTGCAAAAATAGCTGAAATAATGAGAATTGAGGAATCGATTTCATCGGTTACTTATTGCTTTCAGCGGTCATGAAGCCTGCACGAAAAATTATACAGGTTTTTTCGCCTGATACACAGTCCCTTATCAACAATATTCTGTTAGTAAATAGCATAATTTTTATTCGTTGCGCAAAAAACTATGATATTCAGGTGTTAGAATGTTCATAAAGAAATCTTTACAGGAGTAAATTTTTCGCTATTTTTGGGCTATGAATACGGATAACGGAACACAAGGTCAGGACAGACAGAACTTTACCTCTTCCAGAAAAAACAGAGTCGGTACCCCAATGAGTAATATGGGTAAAATACCCCCGCAAGCTATAGATTTAGAAGAAGCAGTGCTTGGTGCACTCATGCTTGAAAAAGATGCCCTTTCTACCGTTATCGATATCCTGAAGCCTGATGTTTTTTATGCAGAAGCGCACAAAAAGATATTTGAAGCTATCGCTATTTTATTTCAGAAATCTAAACCAGTAGATATTTTAACCGTGACCTCCGAACTCAGAACATTGGGTACGCTGGAAATGGTTGGTGGTGCTTATTATATTACCAATCTGACTAACCGTGTTGCCTCAGCAGCAAACATTGAGTATCACGCCCGTATTATTTCACAAAAATACATTCAGCGTGAACTGATCAGGATTTCGTCAGAGATTATCCAAAACGCTTACGAAGATACCACTGATATATTTGACCTGCTGGATAATGCAGAGAAAGGTCTGTTTGATATCGCTCAGAACAACCTGCGCAGGGATACCCAGAAAATGGACGAGATTATTAAACAATCTCTGGCTACACTGGAAGAATTAAGGACGAAATCTGACGGTTTAACTGGTGTTCCATCTGGCTTTACCGCATTGGACAGAATTACCGGCGGGTGGCAGCCTTCAGATTTAGTGATTATTGCAGCACGTCCGGCGATGGGTAAAACCGCTTTCGTACTAACTTGTGCGAGAAATGCAGCTGTTGAATTTAAACGTCCTGTAGTGGTATTTTCCCTGGAGATGTCGTCTGTACAGTTAGTGAATCGTTTAATATCCGGAGAAACAGAAATTGAACAGGAAAAAATTCGTAAAGGAAATTTAGCAGAATGGGAATGGCAACAGCTCCACAGTAAAATTGGTACGCTGACAGAAGCTCCTCTTTTGATTGATGATACCCCTGCCCTGAATATTTTTGAATTCAGAGCAAAATGCAGAAGATTAAAATCACAATACGATATCCAGATGATCATCATCGATTATTTACAGTTGATGCATGGTAAAGGAGAAGGACAAAGTGGTGGAGGTAACCGTGAGCAGGAAATTGGTAGTATATCCAGAGCCCTGAAATCGGTTGCTAAAGAATTAAACGTTCCGGTTCTTGCACTTTCACAGTTAAGTCGTGCGGTAGAGACCAGACCGGGAGTAAATGGTAAACGTCCACTCTTATCCGATTTGAGGGAATCTGGCTCTATTGAGCAGGATGCGGATATGGTACTTTTCCTTTATCGTCCGGAGTATTACGGAATCACTGAAGATGAGAGCGGAAGATCTCAGGCTGGCGTTGGTGAAGTTATTATCGCGAAACACAGGAATGGTGAAACTGGTATTGTACCACTAAGATTTATCGGTAAGTATGTGAAGTTCACTGATCTTGAAGAAGACTTTATGCCACCTAACTCATTCTCTATGGATAGTCCGGCTGCAGGTATGCTGCCTTCGGCTGATTTTGACCGTCCGGCGGGTAATGTGATCATCAAACCATCCCGCATGGACGATTTCAATGACGACGACGCACCTTTCTAAAATATAATTGATTACCGGGCTACATAAAGTAGCCCAGTAATATTCCTGCCAATACAATCAGCGGAGGACTGATCCTGGTAAAATTAAGGATCAGGAAAGTAACCGCGATGATTACAATCGATAGCACATCAAAGCCAACTGGCTTCACCAGTAAGACAAATGCTGCGATAATAAAGCCTACACTTACTGCATTGATTCCAGACAAAGAATGTTTGATCCTGGTTATTTTTTTCAGATCTTCCCAAAACGGAACAATAAACAGCACCAGGATCAATCCAGGAAGGTTAATGCCCAGAACACCAACTATTCCGCCCATTACTTGTCCATAAGTACCATAACCAAAATTCTTCATACTCATAGACCCCAGGTAGCTCGTAAAAGAGAAGGTCGGCCCAGGTAGTGCTTGTTGTAAGGCAAAACCTGACAAGAATTCTGAAGATCCCAGATAATGCTTCATTTGTACAAATTCCGTGAACATGAGCGGGACTAATACTTGTCCGCCACCAAAAATAAAGATCCCGTTACGGTAAAAGTTTTCAAATAACCTGATCGGCAAACTAAAGGGAGAGGTACGGTTAATAATTGCACCCAAAGCAGCAAGGAAAAGCAATACGCCGAAAAAATAGGCCAACTTTTTCGGGTTAATGTTTGCAAATAGCTTTACTCTGATCTCACTTTCTTCTTTTGGAGTTTCCAAAGCAGAAGAAATCATTCCTCCAACCAGGATAGCGAGTGGAAAAACGTAGGCGTTTCTTAATACCAATGTCACAATAACAGCAGAAATAGCTAAAAAAACAGCCGTCTGTGTGATCAAAACTTTCCTGGAAAGCGTGTAAGCACCAAAGGCCACAATGCCAAGGGCAATAGGCTGAATATACTTTAAGATCAATACAAACTGCACTTTATGGTCAAGTTGCGCGAAACTAATCGCTGCAAAAGTCATAATCGCTGCCGATGGAATAATCCAGATCAGGAAAGTAATGAGGGCTAGTTTTAATCCGCCCACCTTATGCCCTATTCCAACCAGCGTTTGTGTAGAAGCCGGCCCTGGTAATATCTGGGCCAGCGCATTCAATTCCAGTAAATCTTCTTCTGAGATATAATGAGTTTGCTTAACAAAATACTTTAACAGCAGTGAGATATGTGCCTGAGCACCACCGAATGCTGTAAAAGTAAAAAGAAAGACATCTTTAACAAACAGGAGTTGTCGTTTTTCCATCCCTTTCATTAATCGTCTTCATAATCCAGACCTGCTGCCATATTATAAGCACCTTGTAATTCTGAAAAAGCATGTCCATCGCCTTTTTCTCTGGCCCTTTTCATGCCAAGCTGATAAATCTCAACGGCCTTATCGGTCTGCTCTTGTTTTTGATATAATTTACCTAAATGATAATAAGTTCCAACATAAGACGGGTGGTCTTCTACTAATTTATGATAATAATGAAAGGCTTGTTCAGTATCATTTAAGGAGTTATACTCTGTTGCCAGTGCATATAGGATAAATGGATCATTCGGTTCTGTTGCCAAAAAAGATAATAACTTGTTTAATCGGGTACTTTGCATTTTAAATCCCTGCTTTTTTAATTAGATTTGCAAAAAGACATTTTTTTGAAATCGTTATATTTAGACACTGATAAAAACCAATAACAGTTAGATAATGGCTTCATCAATTTAAAAAACAACTTATTCATATGAAAATATTAGTTTGTATCAGTAACGTGCCCGACACAACGACAAAAATAACTTTTACTAATGATAATACCCAATTCAATACTGCGGGAGTTACGTTTATCGTGAATCCGTATGATGAAATTGCATTGTCAAGAGCGATTGAACTTTGTGCTGGCGGAAAAGGAACAGTAACAGTAATTAATGTTGGCGAAAGTGCTACTGAACCAACTATCAGAAAAGCATTGGCCATTGGTGCTGATGATGCTGTCAGAATTGATGCAGCTCCGCGTGATGCTTATTTCACAGCTTTTCAAATCGCTGAATACGCTAAAGAAGGTGATTTTGATATAATCCTTACCGGTCGTGAATCAATTGATTATAACGGCGCGCAGGTAGCTGCAATGGTTGGTGGGTTTTTAGATATTCCATCCATTTCTATTATTAAAAAATTAGACTACGACGGAACTACTGCAACTCTTGAAAGAGAAATTGAAGGTGGTAAAGAAGTAGTAACGGTAACGGGTAAATTTGTAGCCAGCTGTGCAGAAGGCGTTGCGGTTCCAACTATCCCAACCATGAGAGGTATTATGTCAGCAAGGTCAAAACCATTAGTTGTGGTTGCTGCACAGCCAATCGAAGAAGTAATTAAAGTAGTACAGTTTGAAACTCCTCCTGCACGCGGAACCGTTAAATTGATTCCTGCAGAAGAAGCGGCTAACCTGATCAGCCTGCTGCATACCGAAGCTAAAGTAATCTAAGGTCTGTTTTAAAAAATTAATTATAAAAATCTAAGCGAAAAAATATGTCAGTTTTAGTATATGTAGAACAAGTCGAAGGTAAGTTTAAGAAATCCGTATTTGAAGCGGTTTCTTATGCAAAAGCCATCGCAGATAAAACAGGGACTAGCCTTACCGCTGTATCTATCGGTAACGTTGCAGATAACGAATTACAAGAATTAGGTAAATATGGTGCTGCTAAAGTATTAAATGTAGCCAGCGCAGAATTAAAGAATTTCGTAAACCAGGCATATGCTGCAGTAATCGCAGAAGCTGCTCAGAAAGAAGGTGCTGAAATTGTTGTGCTTTCTAACTCCTTTTCAGGAAAAGGCCTTGCTCCGCGTGTAGCGGTTAAATTAAAAGCAGGTCTAGTTGATGGTGCTATTGAGCTTCCACAATTAGATGGCGGTAAATTTTTGGTAAAAAAGGGTGCTTTCTCCGGAAAAGCATTTGCTGTTACTGAGCTGATTTCAGCAAATAAAGTAATCGCATTGAACCCGAACGCTTTTGGCGTGAAAGAATCAGCAGTTACGGCAACAATCGAGGCCTTCTCTCCTGCTGTTCAACCTGCTGACCTTACTGCAATAGTTAAAGAAATCGTGAGAGCTACTGATAAAGTTTCTTTACCAGATGCTGAATTGGTTGTTTCTGCAGGAAGAGGTCTTAAAGGACCTGAAAACTGGGGTATGATCGAAGAATTAGCTGGATTATTAGGTGCAGCTACAGCTTGCTCTAAACCAGTTTCGGATGCAGACTGGAGACCACACTCAGAACACGTTGGTCAGACAGGTATTGCGATCAGTCCAAATTTGTATATTGCTATAGGTATATCAGGAGCTATCCAGCATTTAGCCGGAGTAAGTTCATCTAAAGTAATTGTAGTCATCAATAAAGATCCGGAAGCTCCTTTCTTTAAAGTTGCTGATTATGGAATCGTTGGAGATGCCTTTGAGGTTGTTCCTAAATTAATTGAGGCTCTAAAAGCACATCAAGCTTAATATTAATATCAGGCGGAGATGAAAGTTTCCGCCGGATATTCATAAATATGAAAAAAGTAAAACTAGATATTGTTGGCTTATCCTATAGCCAAACCCAATCCGGAGCCTACGCACTGGTACTTGGAGAAGTAAACGGCAGAAGACGTTTGCCTATCATCATAGGTGCATTCGAAGCTCAGGCTATTGCAATTGAGATTGAAAAAATGACCCCAAGCAGGCCGTTGACACATGATCTATTCAAAACATTTGCGCAGACTTATAAAATTGAGATCAAAGAAATTTTAATCTACAATCTTGTAGATGGTGTCTTCTTCGCTAAGCTGATCTGTACAGACGGTGAAAGAACAGAAGAAATCGATGCCAGGACATCAGATGCAATTGCACTGGCTGTTCGTTTCAACTCATCAATTTACACCTACGAATTTATTTTATCCTCTGCAGGTATCGTTATCGAAGGTAACGACTTTGTTTTTCTCGAAAACATGGACAACCTGAACAAGGAACAAGGACAGGACGATATTGATACTTCAATTCCCGGAACTGGCTTTGGAAGCCTTAGTGTTGAGGAGCTTAATCAAAAACTTCAGGAAGCTATTGCTGAGGAGGCCTATGAAAAAGCGGCCCGTATCAGAGATGAACTCAACAAAAGAAATTCATCCCAATAGTTATTATTTGCAAGTTTATACACATCTTTATTTTTTCTACCCAAATTTTTTTATTTGAATATTTTTTATGGAGCGTTTTCACGGAGTAATTGGCGTCATTTTTATACTGGGCCTAGCTTATCTTTGTTCTAACAACAAGAAGAAGATTAATTTTAGACTTGTAGCAAGTGGGCTTACGCTCCAGATAGTCATTGCAATTCTTGTGTTAAGAGTTGCCCCCGTTCAACACTTCTTTGAATTCCTTGGTAAAGGAATGCAGAAAATCGAGCAATTTGCTAAAGTAGGTGTTGATTTCGTTTATGGTGGTGTTGCTGTTATTGGTTTCGATGGTAAAACACATGCTTATGCCGCCCCTGAAAGTTTCATTTTTGCCTTTAATGTAACGGCCACAATCATCCTGGTTTGTGTGCTGGTTGCTATATTTTACCATTTTGGTATTATGCAGCGTATTGTATCTGTCATTGCTAAAGGAATGAACTTTATTATGCGTGTGAGTGGTGCTGAAGCCCTGAGTAACGTAGCCAGTGCTTTTGTTGGCCAGGTTGAAGCTCAGGTGATGATCAAACCTTATCTTAAGGGAATGACAAAAAGTGAACTGCTGGCTTCTATGAGCGGTAGTTTAGCTTGTATTGCTGGCGGTATCCTGATTGTTTATGCAAACATGGGTGCTCAGGCCGGAATGAATCTTGCCCCGAAACTAATTATGGCCAGTTTAATGGCAGCTCCGGGAGCACTGATAATTTCTAAGATAGTTTTCCCTGAAACAGAAGTTTCACAAACTATGGGTAAAGTAAAGCTTGAAGTTAAAAGTGAATATACAAACCTGATCGATGCGATTTCTCATGGTGCAGGAGAAGGTTTTAAAATAGCCATGAACGTAATTGCAATGTTAATCGGCTTTATTGCCTTAATCGCTTTAGTAGATTATACTTTAGTTAACATCGGACACCTTTTCAATCCAAACTTTAATTTATCCCTGGACTGGATTTTTGGCAGACTATTCTATCCATTTGCCTGGTCAATGGGTATTCCTGATGTGGATGTGAGTAATGCAGCTACTTTACTTGGTCAGAAATTAACTGTAAATGAGTTTCTTGCCTTCAAAAACCTGACGACTAAAGCTGTTCCGATTGTGACTGAAAAAGGCGTATTGATTATCAGTATTGCGATTTGCGGTTTTGCTAACTTCAGCAGCGTTGGTATGCAGATTGGTGGAATTGGAGAGTTGGCACCAGAACGCCGTGCAGACCTGGCTAAACTAGGCTTGAAAGCGTTAATGTGCGGAACATTAGCTTCTTATCTTTCTGCTTCTATTGCAGGTGTATTAATGTAATCTTATTGATATTATATCCTGCTTTTTTGAGCAGGATATAATATTCCTATAACAACCGTGACCTCCCCGGTCACCTGTTCATCATCCCGTCATCTTTCCATTTCTTTATTAGGATTTATAGCTGTTAACCTGTAATTTGCCTGTCTTGTGAATTATTAATATATCAGTTAAAATTTTAACAGAAAATGAAAACAACAGAATTTGCTATAATCGGATTAGGTGGTGTTGGTGGTTATTTTGGGTTTAAACTAGCTCAGAAATACGCGACAGACAGCGCAGCCAATATTACTTTTATTGCCCGTGAAAAAACTTACGAAATTGTCAAAGAAAAAGGCCTTACGCTGCTTTCTGCCGAAAACGAAAATCCAATTGCCAGACCCCATCAAATTTTAAAAGCATTAGCTGAACTAGGTCATACCGATGTATTCGTAATCTGTGTAAAAGAGTACGATCTGGAAAACATCTGTAATCAATTAAAAGATAAAATCAAAAGTGATACTGTCATTCTTCCATTAATGAATGGAGTTGATATTTATGAAAGAATACGGAAAATAATCACCAATGGAATTGTACTGCCTTCCTGCGTTTATGTAGCCTCACATATCAAAGAAAAAGGGATTGTTGAGCACAAAGGAAATCCTGGTAAAATCATTGCAGGCAAAGATCCTGAGCATCAGGAATTCGATCCTCAGGGTATTGTTGACCTGTTTATGAATGCTTCAATCGATATCGATTACAAAGAAGATTCATTTCCGGCTATCTGGTCCAAATACTTCTTCATTGCAAGTTTTGGACTGGTTTCTGCCAGATATAACAAATCAATTGGACAAGTTAACGAGGAGGAAGAATTACACCAGAGAGCTTTAGCAGTAATGCAGGAAATACAGGCAATCGCAGTCAGAAAAAAGATAGCTCTTCCTGAAAACATTATTGAACAGACTTTTCAGAAAGCAGCCACTTTCCCTTTCCAAACACCGACTTCTTTACAGCTGGATGTACAATCAGGAAAAGAAAATACGGAACTTGAACTATTTGCCGGCGCAATTATAGCCTATGGAAAAGAGCTGGGCATCCCTGTTCCGGAAACTACTGACATTTATAATGAAATCAAAAACGGAATGCTGGTTTAGCTTTTATTTTTGAAATAATTCAGGCCAAATAAGGTTAGTGAGCAACCTATTAAACCAGAAAGTACGGTAGATGAAAAGCCTTTGGTTAATAAAAGCCAGGCATCACCAAGGATAAGAATAAGTAGTAAAATTGAGACGATTTTAATTCCATTCTTTTTAAAGAAATCTGCCATAGTTATTTTTAAAAAAGTATAAGTTTAATATTTTTTTCACCAGCCTGGTGGTGAAATTCAAAAGGAAGATAGTGAAATTCAAAAAAGAAGAGATTTCCTGTTGGAATCTCTTCTTTTTAGGCCAGCATTTCCTGCAGCATATCAAATAGCGTCAGATTTTTGGCACAACCAAAATAATTATGATCCAAAATCAGGTAAATCGTCTTTTTCGAAATTCCATCATTGGTTACAATTCTAAGTGGCTGGCATAACAAACCCAGGTTTTTCACAAAATTACGCTGATAACTTTCATCAAAACCTACATAAACTTCTGCTATATCTCCCAGTGAGATCTTCAAATCTATATCCTGATCATCACCCTGAACCAATAATCCTTGTTCGGTTAAAACTAAAACCCCGGTGTGATCATGTACCGGAGGAACACCTGTAAACTGGGCAGCAATATTATTAATTCCTGTTTTTGATTCCAGTTCATAATCATAACTCCATAGTACTCTTGCGTCTAATAAATTCATTGGTTAAAATTGAGATGCTCGTTAGGGTTGCAAAATTAGCATTTTATTGATTAATTAAACCTACCTTCACCAACATGCTGGCGATTTGCCATATATTTTCCCACCCCGCTCCTTGCAAAACACCTTCAACACGCTAATCGATAGTTTTATAGACAATAAGGTAGGCATTACAGAAAATTTCTTAAGCGTGGTTTTAGCCGCACAACTCAAAGAAAATCTGTATGGCCTTTATCAGGATAAATTGCTACTATCCGCAGGGACAGGAAACGAAACTATTGTTTCGCATGATCAGCTGGTAAGAAGTGACAAGATCTACTGGTTAGACAGAAAACATGATAATATTCACGAAAATAGCTTTTTCGATCTGATGGATAGCTTTGTCAGTTATCTGAACAGTACTTGTTATACCGGGATTACTGGTTATGAATTCCATTATACGTTATACGAAGAGGGAAGTTTTTATAAAAAACATCTCGATCAGTTCAAGAACAATGATAGCAGACAATATTCAATGATCATTTATTTAAATGCAGACTGGCAGGAAAATGATGGCGGAGAACTTTGTATTCATCATCCGGATAGTTTGCAAAAAATATCGCCCGATAATGGTAAAAGTGTTTTCTTTAAAAGCAGTGAACTTGTACACGAAGTTTTAATGACGCATAAACCGAGATTAAGTATAACCGGCTGGTTGAAAATTAATTAAAAACGTTTAAATTGCTGCGTTAATACGACGCAATGAAACTCATTTTCAACCTCTGTTTACTACTGGCCGTTTGTCTGCAGGTCAATGCACAAGAATTTACCTACAATCAGGGAGGAACTACATCCAGAAACTATTATGAAGAAATTCCTTATCAAACGATAAATGGCAAGATGTTCATTCAGGTAGAACTGCGTGGCAAAAAGCATAAATTCTTATTTGATACTGGTGCACCGGTTGCCATTAGTCCGGAGCTGGTTAAGCAGCTGAAGGCTAAGTTCCTTGATGAAGACACGCTTTCGGATGTCAACGGCGTGACCGATACCATGGGTGTTGTACAGATTCCTGAGATCAAAATAGGTAAAGTGCTCTTCAATCATATTCCAGCCATTACGCTATTCCCTGATTTTTACAGGTGCTGGGGTATAGACGGAGTAATAGGAAGCAATATTCTTCGCAATTCTATTGTCAGTATCAACGGAACAAAACAGGTGATCATCCTGACCGATCAGCTGGAAAAGTTAAAACTGAATGAGCAATATAGTTCCCCCATGATTACCAATACAAGTTATCAAAGTAATCCGGTGATTAAAATCGTATTGAAAGATAACATTACAATCGACCTGGGGTTCGATACCGGTGACAATGAATTTCTCCGGATCTCTGAAGACCTGGTGAGTCAGCTCCCCGATTCTGGTGCTTATGAAATCCTGGCCAAAGGGTACGGAGCCAATACTATAGGCGGGTTGGGATTACAACAAAGTGCTGAAAAATATTTATTGAGGTTTCCCCAAATAAAAATAGGCAATGGACTGTTTAACAATACTATTGTAGAAACTAACAAAAGTGGTACTTCAGCTATAGGCTCAAAAATCCTGAAGTATGGAATCATCACCCTTGATTTTATTCACAGCAAATTCTACTTCAACAGTATAAAAAAAGACAATGAAGTGAGAGAGAAACAATGGCCATTTGTACCCACGGTAATTAATGACCGGCTTGCTATCGGTGTAGTCTGGGACAAATATAAAAATGAAGTCAAACCCGGACAGCAGATTCTGGCTATTGATGAAATTGATTATTCTAAAGTAACGCTATGTGACATGTTGAACCGTCCGCATATATTAGCCGGCAAAGAAACCGCCACGATCACTGTAAAAGACGAGCATGGAGACTTACAGAAAATACAGATCAGTAAAGTGCATTATTAAATTCCGGTCAATTACCGTTAAAAAGGACTTTACTGTTTCCCACCTCAATAAAAAAACCGCGTCATAAATGAATTATGACGCGGTTTTTTATTTAATTCTATCCTTTTCTGAAACTTAAGGTATTTTTCAGACCAGGATATCAGTACTATCGTTTTTCTATTTCAACAAAAGCTCTGTTCGTGTGCCCAACATAAATCTGACGCGGACGGCCGATAGGCTCTTTATTTTCGTGCATTTCTTTCCACTGTGCAATCCATCCTGGTAAACGGCCAAGCGCAAATAATACAGTAAACATATCTGTAGGGAAACCTAAAGCTCTGTAAATAATACCTGAGTAAAAATCAACATTAGGATATAATTTACGTTCCACAAAATAAGGATCGCTTAAAGCTGCTTCTTCCAGTTTTTTAGCGATTTCAAGAACAGGATCATTGATACCTAATTTCTCCAGGATATCATCACATGCTTTTTTGATAATTTTAGCACGCGGATCAAAGTTTTTATAGACCCTGTGACCAAATCCCATCATACGGAATGGATCATTTTTATCTTTTGCTTTATTAATCCATTTCTCAGTGTCTCCACCATCTTCTTTGATTAATTCAAGCATTTCAATTACAGCCTGGTTAGCACCACCATGAAGCGGGCCCCATAAAGCATCAATACCAGCAGAAACTGAAGCATATAAATTACAATCTGAAGAACCTACCATTCTTACAGTAGATGCAGAGCAGTTTTGCTCATGATCCGCATGTAAAATCAATAAAGTGTTCATTGCTTTCACTACTACCGGGTCAATTTCAACCTCTTCTGTACGCTGACCGAAAGTCATGTTCAGATAGTTACTTACATAATCATATTTATTTTTAGGATAGATCAGTGGATGACCTAAAGATTTTTTATAGATAAATGATACAATTGTTGGGAACTTTGCCAGCAATTTGATCATCGTAAGGTTCATTGTTTCAGGTGAAGAGTTCGCGTTCAACGATTCCGGATAGAATGTAGACAAAGAACATACCAATGAAGCCAGCTGAGCCATTGGATGAGATTTTGAAGGATAGCCATCCAGGAATTTTTTCATATCCTCATGGATCAGCGTATGCTTGGTGATCTGAGACTGAAAATCTTCAAGCGCTTTTGCTGTTGGCAGATCTCCGTAGATCAGTAGAAAAGCAACTTCCAGGAAAGTAGATTTCTCTGCCAGTTCCTCAATCGAATAACCTCTGTATTTCAAGACTCCCTTTTCACCATCTAAAAAGGTAATTGCACTTTTTGTAGATCCTGTGTTTTTGTAGCCTAAGTCCAGGGTAATGTGCCCTGTTAAATCCCTTAATTTTGAAATATCAATTGACTTTTCACCCTCGGTACCAGTTACAATGGGAAATTCATATACTTTACCATCGATCTTAATTTCTGCAATATCTGACATATATCTTCTAATTTATAAATAACAAATTTAACTATTCTAATGAAATAGCCTACATACAATGATAACAAAGCTGTTAAATAATTGTTAACCGCGGGTCATCATTAAGTAAGAATTGAGCTTATTTCTTTGCTTTAATCACTTCAAGCACTGCGCCGCAAGTCAACATTTCTTTTCCATAATATGGATTGCTGATCTTTTTTTCTGAAGACAACCAATCTCCCCCATCGCCATTATTGGCCATTGGGCAATGTTGTACATAAATAGATCCTTGTTTAACATCAGCATGTTTAAAAAGTGCGATTACATCAGAACTCAACGCAGTGAATTCTTTACGCTGGACCTTAATATCCTCAGTGCCTGCAATTTTCTCTGCAATCAGGGCTGTATTTTCGCAACCTTCAAAAGCTTTAAGTGAAGCAGCCAGGTCCAGTGCGGTCTGGTGAGCAGCTGCGGCATTGCTGGCAACCAGCGAATTTTTAAGGCTAATGTAACCTTTATATATACTTTCCGATTTAGGATCGGCCAGCTTAACATCATTCACCTCTGCCGCCTGATCAGCAGTAGCTGTGCTGTCTGTTACAGCAGTTTCATTTTTAACAGCACCGGTACAAGCCATCAAAGTTGACAAAACTGCTATTCCAATATATTTCTTCATCAATTTCGTTTTTTGCTCAAAATACTATTTTAATTTTAAATACTTAAAAAACCACAAGATAAATGAACTGCTTTTCATAAATATTGCAATTAGTTGAGAAGTGAGCTTAAAAGAAATCAGCAAACCAGCGCTGTTATGATCTGAGTTTACCCCTGCAACACAGGAGCATAAATTTAAGTAAGTGAAAACATATCCTCATTTTATAGTCGAATAAGATTAATAGTAAAAAATAGTTATCAAGAAGTAAAACGTATGATAACTATAGAATGCTACAGTGTTTTGCAACAATATTTTCCAGGCTATAGGGGTATGTTTAAACAGATGCGTCTTAGCTGTGAATTTAAAATACAAATGAAAAAACCTTTCTTACTCATATTCGCTATTTTATCATTGACTTCTTGTGAGAAAAGATTATTGACCGGTTTACCTCAGGATGCAGACCGCCCCGTACTGAATGTACTGATGAATGAAAATGCCCCTTTAAAAGCACGTTTTACCTTATCTGGCCGGTTAGCAGAAGGACAGTCTTTTAAAGATCCTGAAAATGCAGAAACCAAATTATATGAAAATGATGTTTTTAAAGAGTCTTTGAAGCCTCGGACCATAGATGGTACAAAATATTATTTAAGCACTATTGGAGTACTTAAAGATAAAAAATATAGAGTTACGGCTGCTGCACCAGGTTTTAGCCCGATAGAAGGCAGCGATATTATTCCGGATATCAGCACCATAGAAATCAACAATCAGGCCGTTATCGAATCAAACATCGATCAGTATAAACTAAAGTTCAATTTTTTGTTGAAGAATACCAGCAAAGAAAAGCAATACTACCGCTTCAGAATCTTATATGAAGAAAATAACTCCGGTAAAACGATCAAAAAGACGCCATTTTATATCCGTCCGGTAAATACTCCTGATATTTTCGGAAATGGAAACTCCAGCAAAAAAGAGTGGTTTGTAGAAAAAGCTCAACCAGCCGGAGAAACTATCTTTTATGCTTTCAGTACCGATGATAAACCAGCATCAAAGCATAGGTATATAGAGGTTACCCTGCTTACTGAAACCAGTTATAAATATTTAAAAAGTGTAGCTAAAGCAGAGGATAGCAACAATAGCCTTTTTGCAGAAAAAGTAATTATCCACAGCAATATACAAAACGGGTTAGGGATAGTTGGCGGCTTATCTTATAAAGAATTTCCTATACCAAATCCATAAAGTCAGCTCAATTAATTGGTAACCTAAAAAAGAAAGCAGAGCCAGCACCAAGCTCGCTTTCGATCCAGAAATCCCCCTTATTTCTTCTGAGAATTTCGGAAGATATAAAAAGACCAAGGCCAAGTCCTTCAAACCTCATGGCGTTGCCATCAGCGCTGTAATACCTTCCAAAAGCCACTTCTTGTCTTTCCCAGCTATGCTGATACTAAATCCTGTACAGAGCCATTGAATAAGGCTTGAAAAAGGGCATCAGTCAGCATAATTATCCCTTAAATAAGTCAATTCTAAAAACAGTAAATATATTAAACCTATATATCTTATTCTTACATTAAAAGTTTCGCCAGGAATTATAGAATTCAAAACAATTTAAAATCTGGAAATTCAGGCTTTTGTTTTACCACAAGGATTAACTATTCAGATACTTCCCAAATAAGATCATCCGATGTTACCAGTAAATAATAGCGATTCTATTTTACTAAAATAATTAGTAAATGATAAAAATAAACGATTCTTTTCATATTTTCGTTTAATCTACTATAACTAACTACTCGATGAAAATCATGATTTTTGGAGCATCAGGCTCTGGTACAACCACTTTAGCCCAAAGGCTCTCTATTGAGCGGGGTTTTAGTCACCTGGATACTGATGACTATTACTGGCTCAAAAGCGAAATACCTTTTGAACTAAAACGCGAGCCGAAAGAACGCGACGAATTATTTAGCAATGATTTTAAGCAATATGAAAACATTGTTGTTTCTGGCTCAATCTTAAATTGGAATGCGCAATTCAATAATTACTTTGACCTGGTTGTATTCTTATGGATTCCTCCTGCGGTCAGAATAACACGCTTAATTAAAAGAGAAGAGGAACGCTACGGAGAGTTACTGATCACAGATGAATACCATAAAAAAAAGTATACTGAATTTATTAAATGGGCATCAGGTTATGATCAGCCAGGCTTTCCCAGCAGAAGTTTTGAACTGCATACGCAGTGGCTCAATAAATTACAGACGCCAACGCTCAAGCTCGAAAGTGATATTACAATTGAAGAAAGATTGCGGCTGGTGAATGAAAAAATTGAGCACCTGTCTATCCACCAGGAATTGGCATTTACAGAAAAAAACGAAATCAACCGTACCCTTTATGACCTGCTTTTATCTGCAGACCCGTCTATAGAAGTTATCAATTCATATACACATAATAACCAGATTTTTGTTGCTCTATACCGGACAAAGATCGTCGGTGCTTTTGTACTGTTACCTTTGAATAAAAGCACTATTGAAATTAAGAATATTGCTGTTAAAACTCAGTATCAGGGTATTGGTCTTGGTAAACGCTTACTGGAAAAAGCTGCCACTGCTTCTGTAGCCAAGGGATTTAAAACATTGAGGATCGCAACAGGGAATTCAAGTATTGGTCAGTTGGCTTTATATCAAAAAGGAGGATTTGAACTCGTTGGTATGAACCACAACTTCTTTATCGATCATTATCCTCATCCGATTATTGAAAATGGAATTCGTTGCAAACACCTGTTAATCTTAGAAAAGAGTATATAATTACTGTGCTTTTTTCAGGTAAAGAATTACGATAAAGTATAAACAGATCAGACCGAGCATAAATCCACCCAATACATCTGTAGCCCAGTGAGCACCCAGATATATACGTGAAAAAGGTATCGTGATGATCAATACTGCAGACAGCAAAGCTACCACTATCCTTAAAACCAGGTTAATCTGCTTAAGATTCCACATTAAGAACAGCAGAAAACCAAAAAATATGGTGTAGAATAGGGTGTGTCCACTTGGAAAGCTTTGCTGTTTAGCTATTTCTACGATTCTGACCAGGTTTACAGTAGGTCTTGGCCTGTTCACCAGTATTTTGATAACTGTACTAATTAGCCCGGAAACAAAAGTGAGGATAACAAAAAGTGCTTCTGTACGAAATTTAAAGACATAAAAGATGATGGCCACTACAAATCCCATAAACATCGGAACAGGAAAAGCGCCAAACCAACTAATAAATTCCATTATCCTGTCCAACTCAGGATTCTGCGTTGATTGTATGAGTGCAGAAACTTTTAAATCGAGGACCGAGGGCGGAAAAAAGGCGACAATGAAGGATAAAAATATAAACCCGGAACACAGAGTTATTAAAAACCAGGTTACAAATCTTTTTCTATTTACAGTTGCGGTGTCTATCAATTTATACAAGATTACAGGAAAACCCAAAAATACAAATCATAATGGGGAATCAGCAACCTGGAAGGACATTGTTAGCCTAACTAATACTATAAAAAAAGTAACATTTCAGTAGCAAAAAAGGCAGAACATAAAACGTTCTGCCTTTTTAATGACTGTTTTTTTAATGAATATGTTCAATAAACACCTTATTATTAACCAATAACAGTAGCATTTGCAACCAGGTCTTCTTTTAAATCAGCAACAAAATGATCAATTTGTTCCTTACTTACACCAGGCATACAAATGACGTGGCTGTTACCGTCTTCTGTTGCAATCTGCCATTTTTGTCTCAATGCGATTGAAGGCGCAGGAAATACGACCGTCAATGCAGAAGGATTGGTCCATGCTTTCACACCAATAGCATTCAGAGTTTTAACTGTATAAGCCGCAATTTCCAGACATTCCAATGCGCGCTGCTTTAATCCTTCTTTACCCAGTTTCTTAATCGCATACCACATAAAAATAGGGCTGTGACCATTACGGCTACCTGTAATTGTGGTATCAACTGTACCGATATAAGGAATTGCTTTACCGATTCTATCCTTATAATTCTTTTTAACCAGGACCAATCCACAAGGAATTGGCGAGCCAATAAACTTATGTCCACTAATCGCCATACTGTCTGTTCCGTTCGCAAAATCAAATCCCGGTTTAAGATCTAACAGTGCACTATAGGTACCAGCCAGGGCTGCATCACAATGGATATAATGGTTTTTTATCGCCTGTTTGCGTAAAATTAACTGAATCTGTTTTAAATCATCTTTAGCTTCCATCATTGTTGTTCCGATATTGGCCAGGATAATTACGGGCTGGTCACGATGCATTTGTACCATCGCATTCAAATCTTCATAATCCATTTCTCCGTTTTCCTGCGTTCTGATAACAATACTGCGCAGGTTGAGTAACTGGATATTCTTCTGTACACTATAGTGAGTTGCTTCAGAATAATACACAATTCCATTTGGATACAATTCTCTTGCTACATATAAACCATAAAGATTCCCTTCAGATCCACCGTTAGTTACATAACCCCACCAGTTCTTTGCCGGCGCATTGAACAGTTCAGCAAAAAATTCCAATACTTCCAGCTCCAGCGAGCGGGAATTCAAATCATAAGTAGATTCAACCCATGGATCACCTACATTGTTTAAAGGCAGTTTCAATAGCGGATATAACTCCGAATAATCAAAGTCTTGCGCAATAGGATACCCGATAAAATATTTTGAGCGTTCCTCTGCCATTTTCATATAAGTACTCAGACGATCATTATCCTGAGTGTTCAATTGTGTTTTCATTGGGGTTGTCTGTGTATGGTATTTAATTCTTCAAAATTATGTACCTGCCATATTATTTTCTTTGATTAATTGATATTCAATAAAAAATACTGTTCTGGAATCTTTTCACAGTAAAAAATATCATATTTGCACCTTGCTGAATCCTATTTCAGTAAAATGCAATGATTGATAAATTAGATAAGCTGGATACCCGTATATTAAATATCCTTCAAAAAGACTCCTCACTAAGCACTAAAGACATCGCACAGCAGATTGGACTCAGTGTTTCTCCCACTCATGAACGGATCAAAAGATTAAAAACAGAAGGATATATTGAAAAATACGTGGCATTGGTTAACCGCGAAAGACTCGGTAAACATTTACTGGTGCTCTGTACAGTTACTCTGAAAGAACAGTCTATAGAAACGCTGAAGAATTTTGAAGAATCAGTGATCTGTTTTAAAGAAGTACTGGAAGTATTGTGTATTGCCGGCGGACAGGATTATCTATTAAAAATTGTGGTTGATGATGTGGATGACTACCATACTTTTGTCGTGACGCATCTATCCTCTTTATCAAACATATCTACCCTGAGCAGCAGTTTTGTCTTAAAAGAAATTAAACGCGAAACAGCTTATTACCTGAATTATTAAATCCTTGCTTTGCCAGGCTTCATGCTTTCGTGCCTGCCTGTTTGTCTATTTGCCTGTTTACCTGCCTGCCTGTTTACTTGTTTGTCTTGCTTACCTGCCTCTTCCCCCTGCCTGCAATCCTTATATTATTGATTAAAAACGTAAAATTATTTGGAAATTAACACAATACATCGTAATATTGCAATATAATATATGGGACTTACAAAAACAGAAATATTTACAGATGAGCAAAATCAGCTGGCACAATTGTTAAAAGCAATGGCACATCCGGCTCGTATAGCTATTCTGCAAAGAATCTTAAAATCAAACACCTGTATTTGTGGTGACCTGGTTGAAGAACTTGGTTTAGCACAGGCTACAATTTCTCAACATTTGAAAGAACTTAAAAACGCAGGAATCATCCAGGGTACAATTGAAGGTGTTAGTGTCTGCTATTGCATCAACCCTACCGTTTGGAAACAATTAGAATTACAATTAGGTGCTTTTCTAGGTTCATACAAAGGCGAACCGAACTGCTGTTAACCTTTTTTTTATCTATATCAATCGTTAAATTGCAATATATGAATACAACAGAATTAACCAAATGGAGTGACTTTAAAACAACGTTACAACAACATCCGGATCTGACCCTGCAGTTTCAATATGCAGCCGGCCAATGGGTAGATGCTTCTTATCACATTACGGAAATCAAGCAGGCTCCTATTGTTTCTGTAGACTGTGGTGGAGTTATGAATTCCTGGACAGAAATTATTGTTCAGCTCTGGGAACCAGCCTTAAAGGATAGTGAAAGAGCAATGCAAGTACACAAAGCACTATCCATAGTAGACCTGGTTGAAAAATCACTCCCGTTGAACCCTTTGGGCGTAGTGAAAATAGAATTTGGTAACTCCGCATTTGACACCAGGCAAATGTACCCGGGAAGCATAACTGTTGAAGATGAAAACCTGGTTGTTAACCTTAGTCCTGATTTCACCCAGTGTAAAGCTATTGGAAGAGGTGGAAGCTGTGGCACAACTGATACCGGAGAAGAATGCTGCACTACAGAAACAAAGGACAATAACCCAACACCTATCCAGGATAAAAAATCAAAATCCAACTTTTCAACCCTGAAGGTTCAGGCCAATCCTGCACACCAGGCTCAGGCTGCTGCTAAAAACAAATAATATTCAAATGAAAAAAGTATTAGTATTGTGTACCGGCAATAGTTGCCGCAGTCAATTAGCAGAAGGTTTTCTCAGACAATTTGCAGGCAATCAGGCCGAAATTTACAGTGCAGGAATTGAAATTCATGGTGTAAATCCAAAAGCAATTCAGGTTATGAGCGAGATTGGAATAGATATATCCGCTCACACCTCAAATCATGTGGATGAGTATAGCCACATTGATTTTGATTATGTAATCACCGTTTGCGATAACGCAAAAGAAAGCTGCCCCTGCTTCCCCGCTCAGGCATTAAAATTTCATTATAACTTTCCTGATCCCGCAAAAGCCAAAGGAACTGACCACGAGATTATGCAGGAATTCAGAAGAGTCCGCGACCTCATCAAAGATTACGCTTCAACATTTGTTAAAGAAAACCTCAATCCTTAAAAATCACAGAAATGAGTGCGAACCATTGTGCCCCGGCAAATGACAGGAAGAAACTAAGTTTCTTAGACCGGTATTTAACCCTCTGGATCTTTCTTGCCATGGCTGCAGGAGTTGGAATTGGCTATTTTATACCCTCTTCCGCTGGTTTTATCAATTCGTTTTCCAGCGGAACAACAAATATTCCGCTAGCTATCGGCCTCATCCTGATGATGTACCCACCCTTAGCGAAAGTGAAATACGAAAAAATGGGAGAAGTATTTAAAGACACCAAAGTATTAAGTATCTCTCTTATTTTGAACTGGGTTATCGGCCCCTTTCTCATGTTCTTTTTAGCGATTACTTTTCTACGAGATTATCCTGAATATATGATCGGATTAATTCTGATTGGTCTGGCCAGGTGTATCGCCATGGTTGTGGTCTGGAATGAGCTGGCAGATGGAAACCGTGAATATGCAGCAGGCCTGATTGCCCTAAACAGTATTTTCCAGGTCTTGTTGTACAGCGTCTTCGCTTATGTATTTATCACGGTACTCCCTCCCTATTTTGGCCTTAAAGGTTTAGAAGTTAATATCACAATTGCCGAAATCTCAAAAAGTGTCGCAATCTATCTCGGAATTCCCTTTGCCATGGGTGTAATCAGCAGATATGCCCTGATCCGTTTAAAAGGACAAGAATGGTTTCAGACTAAATTTATCCCGATGATATCGCCCGTTACACTAATTGCACTGCTCTTTACAATCGTCATTATGTTTAGTCTTAAAGGCAGTTTGATTGTTCAGATCCCATTTGATGTAATTCGCATTGCGATACCACTGGTCATCTACTTCACTATCATGTTCACCTTAAGCTTTTTTGCAGGTAAATATTTCGGAGCCGACTATTCAAGAAGCACAGCAATTGCCTTTACCGCTACAGGTAATAATTTTGAACTGGCTATTGCCGTTGCCATAGGCGTCTTCGGAATTAATTCAGGTCAGGCTTTTACCGGGGTCATTGGCCCGCTGGTAGAAGTGCCAGCACTAATAGCTCTGGTCAACCTCGCTTTTTGGTTCAGAAAGAAATACTATCCTTCTGAACCAAATGCAGCAAAGCCGTAATTATACTTCCTCTTCCAATACTGGTGCATCAGCAATTTTTTCAGTGATCGATGCTGGCAAATAAGGTCTGCCTCCCGATGCTGGTATACAAGTTCCTGTAAAAGTTGCTTTTGTCATCACTTTTCCATTCATCATAATTGCCTGTTTAAAGTGCAAACGCGGCAAACCAGCTTTATCAGTATATAAAGTACAAGTCACCGAAAAATTATCACCCTTTTTAAGCGATCTTAAAAAGCTGATTTTATAACCAGATAATACCATGAATACTCCTTTTCCAGCTTGTTCCTCGAAATCGAATCCCAGTACTTCTCTAATATAACCGTGGCGGCAATACTCCATATAAAACGGATAATATAAGCCATCCATTATTTCCTGAACATCTATATGTTCATCCTTTACCGTGTAGGTTTTAGTAAATTCCATTTGGTGTGTTTATGTGTCTTTAATTGTGGCGGAATGTAATAATTTTTCCTATAAAACGACCACTCATCCTGCCAATACGACCACTCATCGGCTTTGCCCTTGCAGCTGCCCAATTACCTGCCATATTCGTTCTATAATTAAATACAGAACGCTATGCAACCTCTTAAATTATCGCTCCTTTTCGTTTTTTCTTTTACCCTGGCCAAAGCACAGACTAAAATATCCGGCGTGCTCAAAACCACCAGGGGAATAACCGTGGCCAATGCCAATATCAGTTTAAAAAACAGCTATGACGGTGCCTCTACAGATAGTACAGGAAAATTCGCTTTTACAACTACCACATCAGGCCCTGCAACATTAATATATTCAGCTTTAAACTTTGAAAAAGATTCTATCCAGCTCAATCTTGGCCAGGGAAACTTAACTCTTAACCTGAACATCAAAGAAGCTATGAATCAATTACAGACTGTAAGTATCAGTGCTGGTTCTTTCATCGCCGGTGACGGAAAGAAAGGCGCAATATTAAGCTCACTGGACATTGCCACCATAGCCGGTTCACGTGCCGACATATTTGCGGCCCTGCAAACCTTACCAGGTGCACAAACCTCTTTTTCAGAAAGCGGATTATTTGTCAGAGGTGGCACAGCCTCAGAAACCAAGACTTATTTTGATGGAATGCTGGTTAAAAGTCCGTTCAACGCAACCGTTCCAGACCAGGCATCCAGAGGCCGCTTATCTGCATTTTTATTCAAAGGCACTTCTTTTTCTGCTGGCGGATATTCTGCACAATATGGCCAGGCGCTATCCTCAGCATTGGTTTTAGAAAGTACCGATCTTCCTGAAAAAACAACCACAGGTATTTCTTTATTATCAGTTGGCGGCGGAGTGGATCAAAACATCAGGTTCAAGAATAGCGCAATTACTGTAGGAGGTTATTATTATAACCTATCTCCGGCTTACAGTATCATCAAACAGCATCATGATTACGTCAAAGCACCAGAACAGCTAGGAGGCAACTTTCAGTATAAGCTAAAAACATCCTCAACAGGTATGTTTAAAATCTATGCCTCTTACAGCAGAACTAATCTCGCCCTGTACAGCGCCAATATCGATACACCAGCAACACCAAATTACTTTAGCAATCACAATTTTAATATTTATCTCAATTCTACTTATAAAGAATATTTTGGCAACAACTGGAAGCTGGAAACAGGCATCGCTTATAATAAAGACAAAGATTCAGGCTTGATGACTGTTAACGATTACAGCCGTCACGATCATTTGCTGGAAGGGAAAGCGACAGTAACTAAATCATTCGGACAACTCTCCAATTTTAAATTCGGTACAGAAACATTCCATACTGGCAGGTTGGAAAGTTTAAATGGATTAGCCAGAGCATATAATGATCAGATCAGTTCAGGATTTGCAGAAACAGATCTGTTTTTAACCCAGAAAATTGTTGTCCGCCTGGGCCTGAGAGGTGAATACTCTTCCTACCTCAAAAAATATAACCTGGCTCCAAGATCATCTTTGGGTTTCAAAACGAGTACACATGCACAGCTATCCTTTGCTTACGGACGCTTTTACCAAAACCCAGAAGACGAATATCTGATTATTAAACCAACGGACTTTGAACATGCGGATCATTATATTCTTAAATATGAGATCAATACACCAGACCGGAACTTCAGAATCGAAGGATATTATAAAGACTATAACCGGCTGACTAAGATAACCAATGGCGATCCGAACAATTCAGGCAGTGGTTATGCGAAAGGTTTCGAGCTATTCTGGAGAGATAAAAAAAGCATCAAAAATGCAGATTACTGGTTATCCTATTCCTTCCTGGACACCAAAAGAGATTTCAGGGATTTTCCAATGATGGCTACTCCATCGTTCGCAGCAAAACATACCGTTTCTGTAGTTTACAAACACTTCATTGAATCCTTAAACACCCAATTTGGCGGAACCTATACCTTCGCTTCAGGCCGGCCCTATGTCAACCCAAACAGCCCGGTTTACCTGGCCGATAAGACTCAGAATTTTAATAGTCTTAGCCTTAACGTAAGTTACTTAACACACGTCTTAAAGCAATTTTCAGTCTTGTACCTGAACATCAATAATGTACCAGGATTCAACCAGGTTTATGGCTATCAATACAGCGCCAACGGACTTAACAGACAAGCTGTTGTACCTGCCGCAAAAAGAGATTTTCTGATCGGTATGATGATCACTATCGGTGATAACACCTTTGTCAGATAAACGAATTGTTCAAATAAAACAGCTAAACTTTAAACACCTATAAATTTTAATCCTAATTAAAAACAAACCATCATGAAAACTTTAATGAAATCAATCACCTTACTTTTTGTCCTGATCAGCTTAAATAGCTTTGCACAAAATGCCGGTCCTAAATTTATACAAGCTACAAAAAGTGGCTTAGAGCTAATTGCCAGTGCTAAAGGAGCCGAAGATTACCTCAAAGCCGAAAACCAATTTGAACGCATTGCTGCAGTTGAAACTAAAGAATGGCTTCCTTCTTATTATGCTGCCTATTGTAACCTTTATGCAGGATACATGACAGCAGATAAAGAACTGAAAGATCAATATTGGGATAAAGCGCTGCAGGAAATTGACAAAGCTGATGCCCTATCTGCTAATAACAGTGAAATTTATGCCTTAAAAGGTGCGCTTCAATTTATGAAGATGTCTGTTGATCCCCGGACAAGAATGTACCTGATGGGCGAATCTGCTGAATCACTGGAAAAAGCAGCAGCACTTAATCCCGAAAACCCACGTATCGATTTGATCAGAGGTCAGGACATCTTTTACACGCCCGAAGCTTTCGGTGGAGGAAAAGCAAAAGCTAAATCACTTTTAGAATCAGCAGCAGCAAAATTTGCTATATTTAAGCCCGCAAATACTATAGACCCTAACTGGGGAGCAGAATCTGCCAAAGCATTATTAGCACAATGTAAATAAGATGAGAATATCAGATAACTGCGATCAGGATCAGCACCAGGAAAAAAGTCTGAATAATTTCAGCTCTATAAGCTGGCTGAGATTAAACCTTTATAATATCCCCGTTGGAATTGGGGTAGGCATTGCACTTTGCTTACTGATCAGCGCATTCAAAGGGCAATGGATTGGCACAAGAGGCCTTATTTACCAGGTTTTATTTAGCACAGTCATTGCCTTTTGCATCGTCAATACCATATTCGTTTCTCAGAAAATCATGAGGCTGGGCAGTGGAAAAGGATGGCTGTTCCTGGTTGTATATTATCTGTCCAGTATCCTGGGGATGCTGATCGCTATAGAAATGATATACCTCATTAAAGCATGGCTATTTCATGAGGTATATCATTTCTTACACCTGGAAGATGCCCGGTTCAGCATTGTTATAGTGGTCATTGTGTGCACGGTTATTAAAGTCTATACTTCGCAAAAAAGTAATATGAATGCGAAGCTAAGGGAGAAAAACATAAATCTTCTGAAGCTGAATCAAATGAAAACTGAGGCAGAGCTGGCTACACTTCAATCTAAAATCAATCCACACTTTCTATATAACTCTTTGAATGCTATTGCCAGTTTAATACATGAAAATCCTGATAAGGCGGAGCGCATGACTATTCAGCTTTCTAAATTATTCAGGTATAGCATCAATCAAAATCAGGAAAGCCTGGTTACTGTTCAGGAAGAAATGGAGATTGTAAGTACTTATCTCGATATTGAAAGAGTAAGATTCGGTGACCGGATTGACTTTATAATTGCAGTTGATGAAGAACTTTCAAATGATAAAATCCCCCGGTTTCTGATTCAGCCGCTGGTAGAAAATGCGCTGAAGCATGGACTGAAAAATGTAGCTGACCATGCCCTTTTACGCGTTGAAATACAAAAAACAGATAAAATTACAATTGCTGTGATCGATAACGGTATTCCATTTCCCGAAGAACTTGAAACCGGATACGGTTTGCAAAGTACTTATGAAAAATTACAGCTGCTTTATGGCAACGATTACGAGGTGCAAATCCTGAATCAACCAATTAAACAAATAAAAATTATCATTCCTTTTACACATGGGTAAGCTCTGGACTACCATTATTATAGACGATGAAGAATTGGCAAGAAAAAGGCTTAAACGGCTTCTTGCTATCCATGATTGCATTCATATTGTTGGAGAAGCAGCCAATGGAGCTGAAGGTTTACAACAAATAGAAAAGCTTAATCCAGAACTGGTATTTCTTGACATCGAAATGCCAGTCCTGAATGGCTTTGAAATGTTAAGCCGTCTGGCCAAACCACCCAAAGTAATCTTCACAACGGCTTACGACCAATATGCGGTCAAGGCTTTTGAAGAAGAATCTGTCGATTATTTGTTAAAGCCCATTGAAGACGAAAGATTGGCAAAAGCTGTAAATAGATTGCAAACACAACAGCAAGAACCTGATTATACTATACCTCTGGACTTATTGATGCGCCAGTTGAAGATAAAAAAAGAGGTTAAAACGCTGACTGTTAAAATTGGCGATAGAATTCTGTTAGTCAAAATCCAGGATCTGGTTTATATTGATGCAGAAGAAAAGTATGTCTTTTTAAATACTATAGATGGAAAAAGAAGTCTCACAGATTTTACAATCACAGCACTCGCTGAAAAACTACCCGATCACTTTGTCAGGATTAACAGAAGTACAATTATCAATTCTGATTTAATCAAAGAAATAAAAAGAGGTTTTAATGGCGCCTTCTTTTTTATCATGAACGATGCCGAGAATACCAAGCTCAATTCCAGCAGAAGTTTTGGCCCTGTTTTGAAAGATATTTTTGATATTTAAGAACTAATTTTTCTCCTTGAATAATTACCGGGTAAATTATTTTTATATCTTAGCCAGAATTTGATAACTAAAGAGGCAGGATAAACCAAAAAGTGCTACCCACACCTACTTCACTATCTGCGCCTATTTTCCCTTCATGTTTAGCGATAATCTCCGCGCAAATATAGAGGCCTAATCCTAAACCGGGTTGTCTGGAATCTTCTACCCGATAATAACGATCAAACAAATAAGGAGTCTTTTCAGCAGGAATACCGGGCCCTTTATCGGTAACTGACACCTTAACCGTATTAGTTATCTTTTCAATATTTATAGTAATCTCTTTTGAACCCGGAGCATATTTAACCGCATTCGTTAACATATTAATGATCACCTGCTCTATCCTTTCCGGATCTGCATTCACTGAAAGATCTTTATCTCCGGTAATCACGAGCTGACTTTGATCATCCCTGAATACCTGTACGGCACAGCTTTCGATCAGTTCAGATAAATTAAATAAGGTTTTATGAAGCGGGATCCCCCCTTCAGCCAGCTGATTTGAATCTAACAAAGTATCTATCAAGCCACTCACTTTATCTACACTTTTACCTGCCAAACCGATCAGACTCTGCATCTTTTCAGAAGAATTATGTTTCATCCGGTCCAATAACTGCATAGAAGCCTTCAAAGAAGCTACAGGAGTTTTCAATTCATGACTCGCAATGCTGATAAAGTCATCTTTTTGCTGCTGTAAGATTTTAAGGTCATTAATATCAGTAGCTGTTCCTATCCAGAGCAAAATATCACCTTCATCATCTTTAATAGGCTGCATCCGGATCAGGTACCATTTGTATCCCCCATTTTCATCCTTTAAACGCGTTTCATAATGTCCGCTATCTTCGCTGGCCAGAATCGCTTTAAACTTTTCATTATGATTTTTAAGATCCTCAGGGTGCATCATCTGCCTTAAAGCCATGCTTTGATCTTCATCGGGCCCCATTCCAGTATAACTATACCACTGTTCGTTATAGAAATTGATTTCACCCTCTACAGTATTCGTCCAGGCAATTTGTGGGATCCCATTTAATAATAAACGGAACCTCTGCTCATTTTCTTCTACTTCAAGCCGCACTAAAACCATATCCGTCACCTCATATACAAATAATAATATACCATCTATTTTCCCGGTCGAATCAAAACGTGCCTGGTAAATAAAATTGAAATAACGTTCCTCAGCATTTCCAGTCTCCTCATTTGCAAGGGGAATAAGCATTTCACTTCCCTGGAAAGTTTCTCCGGTAGCATAAACTTCCTGCAAAATTTCCCACATCAGCTGCCCTTTAATTTCTGGTAAAGCAGCTACAAAAGTTTTCCCCAGAAGATTGCGGTTAGGAAATAACTCCTGAAAAGAAGGATTAATCAGTTCGAAAACGAATTCAGGCCCATCAAGTATACATATCCCCGCCGGGGCTTGCATTAAGAACCTTTTAAGCCGGTCCCGCTGACTCTCCACTTCCTGTTTTTTATCTGAATGCTCGCCGGCATCCAGGTTTTCCTTTTCTTCCAGTTCCTGACTCAGCTTATTCAGCTCTTCCTGTGTCTGCGTTAATTCATCGCTAATCATCTCTAACTCCTCAACAGCTTCTTCAAGCTGTTCAGTACCAGCTTCAATTTGTTCGCTTGTTACCGCAAGTTCCTCTACTAGCTGGCTTTGAGTAACGGGAATAATTTCTGTAGTCAGTGGAACGGCATGCCAGATCGTTAATAAATAATCTACCTCCTGTGTATTATTTAAGACTGGAACAATTTCTATCCGCCAGATATTCTCAGTTTCGTCATTTACAGGTGCAAGAGATATAAATTGAAAAGAAGGCAATTGCGTAACCTCTTTATTATTCTTTGATAACATCAAATTATCAACGAGTAGAGTCAATGCTTCAGCTGCCGTTAAAGATTCAAAAGCTGCACCTACATTAACACCTATAATATCCTGATCAAGTGTATTACTGATTATTTTATGCTGTTTGTTATGCGCGATTATTACAAAATCCGTATTTACCACAAACATTGGAAGAGTGGCATAATTAAATACAGACTGAAAAAGCTGTTCATTAGAAGGAATCATCAAAAAAGGTAGGTTTGGATAATCTGTCAAAGATAAGCTTACTTTAACAAACGAAAGTATAAATTATAAAGCCCCTGCTATGAACTCTGTGAGCGTCGTTTTCCCCTTCACTGCCATCGCCCCCTTTCCTTCAGGTTTAGATTTCCCAGCCACTACAGTCTCTGTCATTTCTATAAAATTCTTTACGGCATCTTTTGAGAATTTCAGACCATCCATTGTCTTTGCCCAATCTTCACGGGGTATTTGAGCAGCCTTAATTTCTTTCCCAAGTGCCTCTGAAAAAACAACTGCTACTTCTGCAGAACTTAACCAGGCAGGGCCTTCGAGCTCATATATCTGATGCTCATCAGAATCATTTGCGATAACTTCTGCCAGAAATTCAGCGACATCACCAGGTGACACCATGGGTATAGACAAATCAACCGGGTAAAACGTGGGTAAAACACCCGTACGATCAGCTTGTTCCAGATACAATAACCAATTGCTATAATAATAAGCCGGACGTACAAAAATTTGTTTGACAGGAAGATCCAGGAACTCATGTTCCAGCAGATAAGACATTTTTAGATTTCCACTATGGTGTTCAATCTGAGCTCCCATAGATGATAGACCAACAAGCTTTTGAACGGGCGAATTTATAATCGCTTTTCTAAAACTCCTGAGTATAGCTTTAGTATCGCCCAAAACATCTTCAATCTCCCCATTTTCAGGAGTCAAGATAAAAACCGTTTCTCCATCCTGAAAAGACTGAGTTAAAAAAGATTCATCATGCACATCACCAATTGCAGCAACCGCCCCTGTTTCTCTAATTTTCACCGCTTTCTTTTCATCTCTGACCAATCCCTTAACCGGTAAACCCTTTTGAATCAAATGAGCCACAATAGCCGACCCAACCTGTCCTGATGCACCCGATATTATATTCATAGCAAATTGTTTAATAAAAAAACATCTCTGAATTTTTCATCGCTAAACATAACACCAGGTTAGATTATATTGTTTTTACCTGGCTGATAATTTTTCTTTTGTAGTTTCTAAATTCCTATATTCCATAGCTATTTGTTCAAACCGATGGCAATAAAAATCAAACAGCATGAAAGACTTCGATATTATTGTTATTGGTAAAGGATTAGTTGGATCTGCAGCCTCTAAATACCTGTCGATCACAAAGAAAAGAATTGCCGTCATAGGGCCCGATGAGCCTTCTGATTATGATAAATCTACAGTGTTTGCGAGTCATTATGATCAGGCTCGTGTACAGCGCATCATCGGAAAAGATAAAGTATGGACACGCTTAAATCTGGATTCCGTTAAACAATACCGTACCATACAGGAACAAAGCGACATACATTTTCACAATCCTATCGGCTGTTTATACGTAAATCCAGCAGGGAGAGATGAATATTTAAATAAAGCAGCTTATCTGGCCAGCCAATTCAACCTCGATTATACAGCCTATGCTAATGGTGCAGCGCTTACTGCAGATTTTAGCGATTACAGATTTCCTGAAAGTTCACAAGGTCTGCTAGAACCCTCACCTTCAGGTCTCATTAATCCCAGGTTATTGCTAAAAGCACAATTATCAATATTTGAGCAGCATAATGGAACAAATTTAAAGGAGACCGTTTTAGATATCACCTACCATAAACGTGGATATATAGTGACCTCAGAAGAAGGTCATTCCTATCAGGCGCCTAAAATACTGCTGGCGGCCGGATCATTTGTAAATTTCCATAACCTGATTGCTCAGAAGCTAGATTTACAAGTGAAAAATGAAATTATCCTGTTAGCCAGACTAACACCCGGACAAGCATCAGAATTGGCAAAACTTCCTTCTTTACTCTATGAAATTGATAACACCATCACTGAAGGGATATATCTGATTCAGCCAGTTCAATATCCCGACGGCCATTATTATATAAAAATGGGCTGTAACATGCCCGAAGACATTTACTTTGATCACATTAGCCAGGTACAGGATTGGTTTAGGAAAGGAAACAGTGACCAGTTTATCAATAGATTAAAACAAGCATTATTAAAGATATTACCAAATATTGAACCTGTTGAATACCTGACTAAACGCTGTATTATTAATCGTTCCGTACATGGCAGACCCTATATCGGGGAAACTAATCAGTCTGGGTTGTATGTGGCTAGTGGCTGTAATGGTTATTCAGCCATGTGTTCTGATGCAATTGGAGGGGTAGCAGCTCATCTGATCACTCATAGGAAACTACCTGGGCATTATGCTGAAAAAGACTTCGAAATTTTCTACCACTAGTTTCATTGCTGGAGAACGTACCCACCTGTAGTTCATCGATAAACAAAAAGCTCATTCACAGTTCATTAACGAATAATTTACCCGGCGACAGTTCATTTTTGAAAAATGGACTGTCGCTCAGAAGCATTTTATTTCTTTTTAAAAATTGCCTGCACCAGGATCACTATTCCAACAAGAAGACTGATCACCAATCCTGATAAAGCTAAAATCGGTATCCCATTAAATTTAGGAGGTTTATCTGCCAGGATCAGGATAGCAGAAGTGATCAATAACCCCGATAGGAAGACACTCAAACTAAGGTTGGACAGACTACGTTCTACCATTGTTTTAAGCGCAGGCAAATCCTTCACTTCCTGTACAACCTTTAAATCTCCGTTATTCAGTTTGCTAATAATTGACTGTACATCGTCGGGCATGGTTTTCAAGGCCTCAGTAAGCGTCCTTAAAAGTTTTAAACCGCTCTTCTTCAATTCCTCAGGACTAAGCCTCCTCAATGCAATCTTTAATATATAAGGGCGTAAGCCATCCAGAATATTCAAATCCGGAACGAGCGCTCTGCCAATTCCTTCAATTAATACAATCCCACGAACCAACAGGTAAAGATGATCGGGCATCAGTATTTCATTGTTATTCAGAATCGCAGAAAACTTAGTCAGCACTTCCTTGATATCCATTTGTTCCAGAGAAACCCCATCCAGCAAGTTGAAAAACTCATGGATATCTCTTTCCAATTTACTTTCATCTGCTACATTGAAACGTATCGCCATTTTTTTCATGGTGGCGATTAATCTTCTGGCATCCTCTGCCATAAAATAAGAGACAAAATCTTCCAGCATCACCTTTTCTGTAGGCATCATACTGCCCATAGAACCAAAATCTATAAAGGCAATCTGGCCACTTTGCAGCACCAGCAAATTTCCAGGATGCGGATCTGCATGAAAAAACCCATGTTCTAATACCTGTATTAAATAAAGATCAAGACCAGTATGCGTAATTTTCTCAGGACTCAATCCCATTGAAACGATAGCTTCTTTATCTGTTATTTTAGCTCCCGCTATAAACTCCATGCACAAGATACTATCATTAGATAGTTCAGGATAAGCGCTCGCCAGGTAAATCGCCTCATTACCTTTAAAGTTTCTGGAAAAGCGTTCAATGTTAGCTAGTTCATTCAGAAAAGAGAGCTCCTGAAAAATAGACTTCTCAAATGCCTCCAATACCTCAACCAGATTTATCCTGCGGAACGCATCACTATAACTGGTTAAGAACCCAGCAATATCTTTCATAATCAACATGTCTGAGGCGACAATTTCCCGTATCCCCGGACGTTTAATTTTCAGGATTACAGGCTGACCGTTTTTTAATTCTGCCTTATAAACCTGTGATATAGAAGCAGAAGCAAAAGGCTCTTCCGCAATAGAGGTAAAAAACTCGTCGGGATCGATGCCCAGACCAGTTTTGAGC
This sequence comes from Pedobacter sp. UYP1, assembly GCF_040547305.1. Lineage (NCBI taxonomy): Bacteria > Pseudomonadati > Bacteroidota > Sphingobacteriia > Sphingobacteriales > Sphingobacteriaceae > Pedobacter > Pedobacter sp. UYP1. Next base: position 80,550 of record NZ_JBEPPL010000019.1, read on the forward strand.
AATTCCCTCACATCCATAGGTTTGGATTCCACTTTATCCTGTAGCTTCTGTAATTCTACAATCATTTCCTTAGGCAACAAATCCTCTCTGCTGCTAAAAGCCTGTCCAAATTTCACATAGGTTGGCCCCAACTCTTCCAAAGCCATCCTGATGCGCTCATAAACACTCAGCGATGAATTATTCAAACTAGCCTCACCGCTTGTATTATTTAATAGTTCCTCAAACCCGTACTTCGCCAATATTTTAACGAGCGATGCCGTTCTTTTGAGTTTTCTCTTTTGATTTTCCATCATAGCTTTGTAGCCTTAACCAGATTCACAACAGGCCTGAAATAATCAGCCCCCTGCTCCTGCTTTCTCACTCAATTTTAACGCCAGAATAAAGACTATCATTTTAGTAGTTTAAATATATTATTTATACATTTGCAGCCAGAAAGCCAATAACTACCAACTAGCTTCAATCCTGATCCAATGATAACCTATTAGCGTCAATCCATCAAAAATTACATATGCTTTTCAAGAAACCAATAAAACTGCTCATAGAAGAACAAAATAATAATGGCGAGAATGGGCTTACCAGAACATTAGGTCCCTATAACCTGATCGCGTTGGGTATAGGAGCAATCGTTGGAGCTGGTATCTTTTCACTCACCGGAATAGTGGCTTCTGAAAATGCAGGCCCGGCAGTAATCCTGTCATTCATCCTGGCCGGTGTAGCCTGTGCATTTTGTGCACTTTGCTATGCAGAATATGCCTCTATGATACCCGTAGCGGGCTCTGCTTATACTTATACCTATGCTACACTAGGCGAATTCATGGCCTGGATTATCGGGTGGGATCTAGTGCTGGAATATGCATTGGCCTCCGCTACAGTTGCAGTAAGCTGGTCCAGTTATGCTGTCAAACTATTAGCACAATTACAAATTCATTTGCCGCCTGAGTTAACCAGTTCACCATTCGATCCAGTCAAATTAGCCGACGGGACGCTTTTACAGGGAGGGATTATCAATCTTCCAGCTGTTTTTATCGTTGTTGTGCTCTCCCTTGTTTTAGTTAGAGGGACCCAAGAATCTGCGACCATCAATAATTTACTGGTGATTTTAAAAATCGGCGTGATCCTGCTTTTCATCGCTCTTGGCTGGTCTTTCATCAACACCGCTAACTATAGTCCGTTTATTCCTGAAAACACAGGAGAATTTGGGCATTTCGGCTGGTCTGGAATTGTCAGAGGGGCGGCTGTTGTATTTTTTGGATTTATCGGTTTTGATGCCGTATCCACAGCTGCTCAAGAAGCTAAAAACCCGCAAAAAGATATGCCTATTGGTATTATTGGTTCCCTATTGGTGGCAACCGTACTTTATGTCGCTTTCTCTTATGTAATGACTGGCCTTGCTCCTTATACAGTATTTAAAGGTGATGCAAGCCCTGCAGCTACAGCTTTTGCGGTAACAGGCTATCATTTTCTAAACAGCGCGCTGATTATCGCTATTCTGGCAGGTTATACTTCAGTAATTTTAGTCATGTTATTAGGGCAATCACGCGTCTTTTACAGCATGTCAAAGGACGGACTGTTACCAGGATTCTTCAGTAATATTCATCCCCGTTTTAAAACACCCTGGAAAAGTAATCTGTTCTTCCTGGTATTCGTGGGACTTTTAGCTGGCCTTGTTCCAATTTCAGATTTGGGCCACATGGTGAGTATCGGAACGCTATTTGCTTTTTCACTGGTAGCATTGGGTGTAATTATTTTAAGACGTACAAACCCAGAAATCCCAAGATCATTCAAAGTACCTTTTGTCCCGCTTATTCCAATTCTGGGTATTTTAGTTTGCGTCTGCTTAATGGCTGGCTTACCTATTGAAAGCTGGGAACGTTTATTTATCTGGATGGCAGCAGGAATTGTTTTTTACTTCCTTTACGGAAAAAAGAATAGCAAACTCAGAAAACAGCATAGGGAAAATAACGACAAAGCAGAACTATAGTTCTCTTGACATTCTGATTAGTCTGTGCAACACAGTAATAAAACTTTCGCTGCTAAAAAACCCCATTAGAGAAGTAGTAAAAGCAATCTTATTATCCTTGTTGTACAGACTGATACTGTCATCGTCTGTAATAAAACGGCTGATGTCTACAATACGAAGTTTTAACTCATCAATAATCAGGTAATGCCGATAGACCCTGATCTCTTTTGGAGTTAAATTTAAAAAAGAGTTTCCTGACCTTGTAAAAGGCTCTCCATTTGCTGTAATGTCATTTAAAGATGGATAGCTTATGTAATTAAAAATAGTACATTTACCTACTTCAAGTTCTTTAAATACTTTAGCAGTATACAGTACTTTGTGATAGCTTGAAATCAAATCTATTGCTTTAAATATATGCCTGTTCCTGGCAGTTATAATTTCCCATTGGCCTTCCTTTCTATTGCGGAATGCTATATTGTTGGGATTAAAGCTATTTCCCGAACTAAATAACCCAAGGTCATCTATATCTTCAAAAAGTATTGTTTTGAACTGCCCGCTATTTTCTGTTACGATGCCCCTTTCATAAATATAATAAGACTTTCCGAGTGTAAAACTTACAGCTGTCAGCAATATAGCTACCGCAATCATCATAATAAAAATAATCACCCAATAAGGCCAATCAATTTCTCCCGAAAGGTTTGTATTGTAATTAACACTCGAAAAACTGAGATGATTTTGCTTTTCTGCCGGAATAATAGTTTTCACATAGATCAGCCAGGCAAGCCCCGATAAAAAAAGAAAAATACCGACAGCAAAAAATACAAAAATCTTAGGAGGACTATGTTTACTTTTCAGTATTCCTAGTCCTGGTAAATTATACATGCTATCAATAAAACTTAGCTAAACATTCTGACTATGAGCACTCTGCTCTAGAGATTTCTAATATAGGAAATTAATTCAGAAATTAAAATCAGTTTTTCTTTAGCTAATAATATTAATCAAATAAGAAATCGCATTCGGAGAATGTAATGCAGCCGTTGATTCAAGTGTTGCTTCAGTGACTTCCACAGCTCTTAAACGCATGTTTTCTTCATAGCCAGCAATTGCAGATCTGGTATCGGTAAAATCACCTTTAGTCAGACAATTACTCAACTCCAACGCATCAAGCATCGCCATATTTACGCCTTCACCTGCATAAGGAGGCATCAAATGTGCAGCATCTCCCAGCATAGTCAAATTAGGTAAAGTTTCCCAGTTCTGATCCAGCGGCATATAATACTGCGGACGAGGTATAAATCCTGAACTTGCGTTTTCAAATAACTCAAGCCATACTTTATCCCAACCTTCATATTCTTTTTTAAACCAATCTATTACCTGAGCTTTATCAGAAAAATCAATTCCGCATTCCTGGCTCCATCCCTCCTTTGCATTCATACCCGTATAAAAAACCAGGCTACCGTCTCCTTTAGAGCTTACAATCAGAGTTCTTTCGTTTCCCATGACAAATATCTTTCCGCCATTTAGCAGTGCATGTACTTCAGGGCATGCAATTTCACTGTGATACACTGCTCCTTCAACAATCGTAACTCCCGAATACATGGATTTGATAGGCGTCAAATAAGGACGGATCTTCGAATTTGCACCATCCGCAGCAATCACCAGATCTGCATAGACAGCATTGCCATTTTGAAATTCCAGGTTCCAACCCTCACCCTGTGGAGAAAGCGAAATAAAATGACTGCCCCATACTACGGTTTCCGGGACTAAGGAGTCCAGTAAAATTTGTTGTAAAGGTCCACGGTCAATTTCAGGACGGAATGTTTCTGGTGCTTCGGCTGCTTCTCTATTTCCCTGATCGTCAAATATAATATTGGCATTTTGATCCACTATACGTAATTTATCTGCACCCGGACGATAATTAGCATTAAACTCTTCCATCAATCCAGCTGCATTAATAGCCTTTAAACCAGATTCATAATGCAGATCTAAAGTAGCACCCTTAGGCCTTGTCTCACTATTAGCATCCCTTTCATAAACTTTGACCTCTGCACCTGTATTTTGTAAGATTCTGGCCAATGTTAATCCACCCGGGCCAGCTCCAACTATTGCAATTTTTTTGTTTTCAATCGTATTCATAATCTATTTATTTAAGCATTCCTTTAGTCACAGCCTCACAACATTCCAGAATTATCTGCTCTGTAATAATTTGTTCCGGCCGCTCTTTGTAATCAAAATATTCATTAACCAGATCTAAAAGCGGGGAGAATAGCATAGCACGGTGTACGTCATGCGGGAAATCTCTGATGATATTTTTAGCAACATTCAATTGCAAAAAATCGTGTATAGGTGCAAAAAAATGGCCTTGTTTAATATTTGCTTTTTGGAACGCTTTATTCAGCAAAGGCGATGACTTACCATACTGAAGTAAAGCAAATGAGTTTCTGTTCTCTTTCAGATAATGAAAAGCGTTTAGCCAGATCTTTTTAACCCCCTGATTAAAATCCACCTCAGGATTAAAATTTTCTAATACTGCTTTCTCATAACCTCCTAATACATCTTCAATAAAAAGTGTAATCAGCAAATCTTCCTTATTCTCGTATTTGATATAAATGGTGCGCGGAGAAACATTAGCGGCTTTCGCCAATTTCTGCATGCTTAGATTCTCCAGCCCTTCCTCTGCAATTATCTGCAGCGCTATTGTACGGATCGCTTCCTCTTTTTCTAAATTTTTTGGTCTCATAATTAAAGATTTCCTTTCTGTATAAAAGGATAAATCATAAGACAAACATAAGTAAATAAACGTTTACTTACAAGATATGATGTTAAATAATTCCTTCAATGCCCATTTAAAGCTCAAAAACAACTATTTACTAAAATAAGTCAGGGATATTATTCAGCAACTTCTTGCTTTTATCTTTCAGCTCATTGCCTTTTTGGATAATGGATTTAGGATCACTCATCTTTTGAAACTCGGCATTCACTACCTCAAAACGGTCTATAGTCTCAAACATTTTATCAGTTTGCACGATGTTATGTTCTTTAAGGAATGTTCTCCAGTCAATTTTAGCCAAAACAACCAGCATTTGCCGGGTCGCTATTTTACCAATAAAGAATTTGTCATAAACACTATTAAGTTTTGCATCAGGCTCCCTTTCATTCAGATATTCAATAGATTGCTGTATAGATTCACGCTCGCTATCACTCAATAAAGGGCTTGTCTTTAACTTATTCAGAGAGGCTATGGCCTGTTCATTTTTACCTCTTTTGATATATACAAAACTCTCAATACTCCATACCGTCTCATTTTGAATGCCTAATTGATGCGCATCGGCCAGGAAAACCTCAAAGTCATCCAAGGCCCTTGTTTCATCAATATCACGCTTCATCATTAAACGGTCCAGACCTCTGAAAACATGATTTAAACCATGAAAAGCAATGTGTGTCTGCTCATTGTTAAGCCTACCCCACTTGAAAAATGCCCGAGTATAAGGCAGATCAACTTTTTGTTGCTTGTCAAGCCATTTGATATTATTACCAATTTCATCCTCCGATAAATAATAAAACTTGTTGGTGAAAAATAATAAGCCCCTTACAAATCGAAGCAGCGTCTTTATTTCACTATCAGGAAGTTTATCGGGCTGTGTCTTACTGCATTCATAAAGAGAGATTTCCATCCCTAAATCTTTCGCTGCCAACGCCAGCATACTCAAAATAGCATGTTCACCGTTTTGTAATACAATTTTATCAGCTTCAGAACGATGAAGGGGTGCTGTCTTTGGTTGTATCCCATCTAACAATGGAGGAAAAATATCTTCATCCGTCTTGATCACAAAACTCTTGATTTTACTATAATCCCGATACAATAGCGCCGCATCGACCAGGGAAAGATTGTTTTTCCCGGTACCCATTTTATCAATAATCCCCGATACCGCCCGTAACTCTTTAGCGTGTTCGCGATATTCAGGCATCGTTGTATCTTTTACAGCGGATGCACGTACACCGAGCTTGGCGAATTTCCAGAATATGATTTTATCCGATGTCAGGCTTTTCACTAATCCAAGACGGTCTTTTTCCAATAGTAACTTGTCAGTTTGCTCAGCTGAGCATCCAGTCAATATAAAAGCAATCATTGAAAACGCTAAATACTTATTCATCAGGAGTAATTATAATAATTTTAATTGATTATTTTTGAACTTAACAGCCTCCGAAACTATGGGTAATAATGACTCCCTCTTTTGTTTCTTTCAGCGTTATACTTGCTGAACCACCCTCCTGATAAAAAAAGAATTCCATATCAATGTTCCGCTCTTTCATCGTACGCTTATCCAGATCTTTATTATACCACCAGCAGAATTTATCATATAAGCTATTGGTCACTACCCGTTTCTTAACATCATGAAAGTCAAGATCTATTGAATCATTATATGAAGTCAGCTTTAACAATAATAATATAGCTTCATGCTTCTTTAAACCTTTTAAAAAGAGCGTATGTGTTTCACCTCCCGGCCCATCTTTCTCAAAATACTGATACGCTGAAACCTGGTAGTTACCATTCTTAAACCGGTAAGTCTTTTGATAATTAATCTCGTCTTTGCTTCCTTTTGGCAACTCCTTTTTACTCCTGGAAACTGGAGTACCAAAGAACCTGGTCAGATAACCAGTTGTTAATTCTTCAAAATCATCCTTACTGTTTTTAGCTACCTGCAAATCGGGTAAACAAGATAAGAACAACTGCGGCACGTAACCGGTTTTATCCTGATACTTTACTTTAGTCCAGGTTCCAGGCATACTATACCAAGTACCTCCGTTACTGGTCAGTTCTTCTTTTCCCGGTAATTCCGTAATGCCATAGTAGCTTAATATGACATTGAACACTGGCAATACTGCCTGACTAACATTTTGCTGTAATCCAGCTCCTTTAGGAATTTTGAGCAGCACACGGCTCCCGGTATCCGGTTTTTCATATAAAGGAAGTTCGCCCCCCTTCCAATTGTATACTGATTTTACCTGCGAATGGGAACTCAGGCTACTAAAAAACAAGACAAAAAATATTGATATTTTTAACACGTACATATAGAGTTATTTAACTGTCTGATCTGATTATTCAAAGTGAAATGGAACTTTTTTCACTGGTGGTTTACCTTTAAAATTTTGTGGCGGCAGCGCATCTTCTCCTTTTATGCTCAAGAGCTGTACTTCTTTAATAAAAGCCTTTCCACTCACTGCAAAACCAAACTGCCCATCAGGCTTCACAAAGTTTTTGGTATCTGTAAAAGAAATTACCTGTTCGTCATTTATCCAGATAAAAAATTGATTGCCGGCTCTTTGAATTTTCCAGTTCTGCCAGGTATATTGTTTAGGCCTGTCTACTTTAGGCATTATACCAATATGCCCGGTACTTTGGATTAAGCTACCTCTCTGATCGAGATTAAGCATTAAAGAACGGTCTTCAATAGCAACCCGGTCTTCTAACTGGTTGAGCAGAATTCCGAGGAATTTAGGGCCATTCAGGTTGAGAATTACTTCAAACAAATTAGATTCTGGCTCTACTAAGGATGAAAAAGTCAGGATATAGTTGTCTGGAACTGATTTGTTACAAAGCAAAATAGCCCAGTTAACATCTCTGCTTCCATGGATCATATGATCTTTAACTTCCCAGTCTCCATTTACGGTCAGCCAATTTTTCTGAAGCTTGTTTTTTCCGAATGTTTCTTTAAACACGACTTTGCTTTGTGCATTAGTAATCAAGAAGGTACTGAAGATTAAAAAAGATAATAGAAGGATTTTGCGGTGATTCATTGTCAATATTTAAATAACTGATGCTTTTTGGACACGCAACTTATCACTTTCTATTGAACTACTGGTTAATTATTTTGACTTTTTTACAGTGGATACATAGTATTTCATGGGTTTTATTCTCGCTCATCTATGCATCATTGTGTTCTAAATACACTCATTAAAACACTAAAATACATGGTTTATTACTATTTAGGCTTGTCAGGTGGACAAAAAAAGATATCTTTAAACCATATTTTTTTATAATGATTAAAGAAGAATTTAAGCCTTTCATACCTGCAGAAAGTAATGTAGCAGAATTTACAATCAAGTCCATTTTACTGGGATGTATTGCCGGGATCATATTTGGTGCCGCCACAGTTTATCTCGCTTTAAAAGCAGGATTAACCGTTTCAGCCTCAATACCTATAGCCGTACTGGCTATCACACTGGGCAAGAAGTTTTTTAAAACAACAATACTGGAAAATAACATTATTCAGACTACAGGATCCGCTGGTGAATCCATAGCTGCCGGTGTGGTATTTACTCTTCCGGGATTCCTGTTCCTAAGTACAGATATTGGCGGACAAAGTTCAGGAGAGGCATTTTTCAACTATATGACGATTCTGATTCTCGCCATTCTTGGGGGAGTTTTAGGAACAATGATGATGATTCCATTAAGAAGATCATTAATCGTTAAAGAACACGACACACTGCCTTATCCTGAAGGAACAGCCTGTGCATCAGTACTGAAAGCCGGAGAAAGAGGCGGAACATTTGCACGTACAGCTTTTTGGGGCTTAGGTTTTGCCATGATTTATGCCATGCTGCAGAAAGTTTTCCATGTGATTTCTGAAGCGCCGACCTGGGTAACTACACAAGCTAACAAATTTCTCCCTTCTGCACAGGTTAGCGGAGAGATCACACCAGAGTATATGGGTGTTGGTTATATTATCGGGCCAAAAATTGCCGGAGTACTGGTAGCTGGTGGTGTTCTTGCCTGGCTTGGACTTATTCCTTTACTAGCGACATTAATTGATCCTGCATTAGCAGCACATCAATTGGTAAAGCTTGGATTACTTGCTGATATTACCAAAGCAGGTGGTTCTGTAGGCTGGAATCCTGCCACACAGACATTTTCAGATTATCCATTAGCAATTTATCAGGCTTATGTGAAACAAATCGGTGCTGGCGCAGTAGCTGCCGGAGGATTTATCACTTTATTAAAAACAATCCCTACCATTATATCTTCCTTCAAAGACAGTCTTGGTTCTATTAAGGAAGGAAAAACAGTAGCAGAAACTAAAAGAACAGACCGCGATCTTTCTCTGAAAGTTGTTGGTGTAGGAAGTTTAGCCTTGATTATTCTTGTTGCTGTATTACCACAAATTCCAAGTAACGGGATTTTAAGCAATTTATTGATTGGTGTACTTGTCGTAATGTTTGGTGCATTCTTCGTGACGGTGTCCAGTCGTATTGTTGGTTTAATCGGGTCAAGTAACAACCCTATTTCGGGTATGACTATCGCAACTATCATGGGAACCTGTCTTGTTTTCATCGCAGTTGGATGGACTGGTAAGGTTTATGAGCCTATGGCATTAGTTGTGGGTGGTATGATTTGTATTGCAGCAGCTAACGCGGGTGCAACCTCTCAGGATCTGAAAACGGGTTACATCATTGGTGCAACACCAAGATATCAGCAGATCGCTTTATTTATAGGTGTAATCGTATCTTCTATTGTAATTGGACTGACTGTTCGTATTCTGGACACCCCTACTCCAGAAATGCTTGCACAAGGTATTAAACATGCTATTGGTACTGAATTATATTCTGCTCCACAGGCTACTTTGATGGCAACGCTGATTAAGGGTATGCTTTCTTTTAACCTGGATTGGCAATATGTGCTGGTTGGTGTATTTATCGCAATTACTATCGAGTTATGTGGTATCAATTCCTTATCATTTGCTGTAGGAGCTTATTTACCTTTATCTACTACCCTTCCAATTTTTGTAGGTGGTGCAATCAAAGGAATTGTAGACTGGAAAGAACGCAAAAAAGTAAAAACTCCGGAGGAAGAAGAATTAGGCCCTGGAAATCTTTTTGCAACAGGACTGGTTGCTGGTGGTGCATTGGCGGGGGTTGTCGTCGCAATTCTGATGGTTATCCCTTCTGTACGGAGTAATTTGAGTAAAGTAGATGTTCAGCCGTTATTTACCCGCTGGTTTGGTGCTGGTGGTTATGAGTTACTGGGTGTATTGATCTTCCTTTTCATGGGATTTGTATTGTATAACATCTCGAAAAAGAAAAACGAAGCTGAAGATATAATAAAATAGAGGTTCGTAAAGGAGGTTTATGACTATTAAAACCTCCTTTATCAGGTTAATTTAACAGTTTTTTAACATCAAATACAATTAATCAGGCTTAGAATCAGGCTACTATAAGATAAGGGCAATATTTATTTGCACTATACGTATCCTACTCCTATATTTGCATCACTTTAAACGGAAACGCTTAGAGTATTGTCCTGAAAAGAATGATGATTCCGTAGCTCAGCTGGTAGAGCATTACACTTTTAATGTAGTGGTCCTGGGTTCGAATCCCAGCGGGATCACGAAAGCCTCAATGCAAATTGGGGCTTTTTGCATTAAAGATATTCCTATGACGTGCTACTTTTAATGGATCAAGCGGAAAATTTGGGGGGAATAAAATAAATTCTTTCTTTTGCATTTTTAAATCAAACAAGAATTTTCATTTTGAGTCAAGCCGAGCAAA